>CACYZM010000079.1 GCA_902778855.1 uncultured Bacteroidia bacterium | reverse complement strand
ATACGGGTCCAGGTCGGCATATTTGGCGAGCCACGCCTTGGAGGCCTTCCACGAATCGCGGTTGCAGAGCCAGAAGCCGCCGGACATGCCGTCCGTCATGTTCTGGATCTCGGCGGCCAGCACGCGGTAGTGGATGGCGTCGATGCCGCCCTGGCCGTAACGGTGGTCAACGTTCTGGAAGGAGACGTTGCCCGAGTAGTTCACGTGGATCGACTCGTCGGCCGAGCCTTTCTTCGTGGTGATCAGCACCACGCCGAAGGCGGCCTTCGCACCGTAGATCGAGGCCGAGGCCGCATCCTTCAGGACGGAGATGCTCTCGACGTCGTTCGGGTTGACGATGCTCAGCGACGGGATCTCGACGTTGTCCAGCAGGATCAGCGGGGCGGCAGAGCCTTCGTAGGAGCCCACCTGGCCGCGGATGCGGAGGCGCGGGTCGGAACCGACCTCGGTCGAGTTAATGACGACGTTCAGACCCGGAGTGGCGCCCTGGAGACCACGGGCCACGTCGGGGATAGGACGGCTGTCCAGCTGCTTCGAAGCGTCAATCGACGCCACGGCGCCGGTCAGGTTGGCTTTCTTCTGCGTGCCGAAACCGACGACGACCGCGTTCTGCAGCATCTCGGCGTCATCCGCCAGGATGATGTCTACCACCTTGCGGCCGGCGATCATGACCTCCTGGGTCTTGTAGCCGATGCAGGTGAACTGGAGGGTGCCGTTTGAAGGGGCCTTGATGGAATAGGAACCGTCAACGCCCGTCGAGGTGCCGGTAGTTGTGCCGGCGACAACGACGTACGCCCCTATGACAGGCTCGTTGCTCTTGTCCACCACCTTACCGGTGACGGTCACGTTCTGAGCCAGCAAAGATCCCGCTGAGAGGATCAATGCGCACATAGCCACATAGATAAAGCGGCAAAGTTTGTTTGAAACGAACATAGATGAGTTTTTAGGTTATAAACTAATGTACTTTGTAGTCCATATGTCATCGCATTTTCCGTGTTTTTTGTTAAGAAACTGTTGATAAAGGCGAGAAATCACAAATATGAAAAACTGGCCAGTTTTCCGGCGAGTTCTTCCATGTCTTCGCTGATTTTTTGATTGGTTATTTTGGCGTAGATCTGGGTTGTCCGGATGTTCGTGTGTCCCAGGATGCTGCTTACCGTCTCGATCGGCACGCCCTTCGACAGGGAGAGCGTGGCGAAGGTGTGTCTGCCGATATGGAACGTCATTCGGGTCCGGATGCCGCATTTTTTTCCCAGGGCGATCAGGTACTCGTTGCAGCAGTTGTTGCTCGGAATTTTGAAAACGGTGTCCCGGGAGGGATCTCCATGCTCCTTTAATATTTTGAGAGGTATGTCCAGCAAGCGCAGGTTCGACGGCGTATGGGTTTTCTGGCGGCGGGTGACGATCCAGGTGTTGCCGTCGAACATCGGACGGATGTTGTCCCAGCGAAGCGCTTTGACATCCGAATAGGAAAGCCCCGTGAACGCGGCAAAGACGAAAAGGTCGCGGACCAGCCGCTCCGTTCCTTCCGCTGCGGGATACGTCATCACTTTCCCGAGTTCCTCTTCCGTCAGGTAGCCGCGGTCCACTTGTTCAAAGTGGCCTTTGTATCCGCTGAACGGATGGGTGTGCATCACGCCGTTGGCCTGGGCGAGGGTCAGGATGTGCTTGAAGGTCGTCATATAGACCCAGACCGTATTGGTCTTCAACCCCTTTTCCACGCGGAGATACGTCTCGAACGCTGTGACCAGATTCAGCGTGATGTGGTTGAAGCGGACGTCCGTCAGCTGGTAGCGCTTGAGCAGGAAGTCGCGCAGATGCCGGTACACGGTTTCGTAGCGGCGGAGGCTGCGCAGGGAGCGCCCATGCCCGACCATTTTCTGGAAATCCTCGTTGTGCCGGTTGAAAACATACATAAGCATCTCCTGACGGGAAGGCGCTCCCATCGTGTAGTTCTTCAGCGACGTCGGCAATATGGGACCGTATTCCCGCAAGATGGCGCTGTAGTCGGCGAGCAGCTGCTTCTTCAGCTCTTCCAACTCCCGGTTGATGCGTAGGGTTTCCGGGTCGTTCCCTTTCAACATGCCGTGCCGGGCATCCCACCGTTCCGGCGGAAGCCGGCGCTTGCAGCTGAAGCTCGTGCTACGGCCGTCGATGGTGAGGCGGCACATCAGCGGAAGTTTGCCGTCCTTGGACGCGCTGCCGTATTTCAGGTAATACAGGATGCTCAGGTTTGTTCTCACAAGGTAAAATTAACGATTCTTTTCCCATGTGGTAACGGAAAAACGCCAAAATATGCTGTCTGATAGCGATTTGGAATTTTAACCTAAAAACTCATCTATGTTCGTTTCAAAACAACTAGGCCGCTTTCTCGCGGTCGTGTGCGCATTGATTCTCTCAGCAGGATCCATGCTTGCTCAGAACTTGACCGTTACCGGTAAGGT
>CACYZM010000078.1 GCA_902778855.1 uncultured Bacteroidia bacterium | reverse complement strand
GGGACTTTGCCGAAGAGGTCTTTCGCCTTTTCCCAAGGATACTTGTTGCCGAACATATTGGGGCGGACGATTTCGCTGCCCACCTGATTCTGGCCGAAGATGCGGTTGATCTGGTTGATCGTGGAATTGGCGTCGTAGCTCTGCGACTTGACAATCTCGAGATTCATAAAGCCCTGCAGGTAAGGCTGGTCGATGGCGTTGAGGAAGGCGTCGTTTCCGGCGGGAAGTTCCTTGTTGCCTTCATACTTGGGACCGATCTGCTCGGCTTCCTCGATCCGGGCGGCCGGAACGGAAATCGTCGCAGCACCGGAAGAGGCCAGCTCGAGGTCACGCCTGTTGCCGAAGAAGTAGTTGTCGTAGAGGTTGCTCTCCTTGGCCGCCTCGACGGTCTTGTTGGCTTCGTAGTACACGCGCTCCACGCCGCAGTTGGAGTTGCAGCCGAAGATGTTGTTGTGGACGTCGATGGTGCGGATGCCGTTCATGAAGCGGAATCCCTGGCCCATGTCTTCGAAGGTCTTGTCGCGCGTCCAGCTGAAGAGCACGGTGTTGTGGTGGAAGTCGAGGGACACTCTGGCGATATCGGCCTCGCCGGTATTGCCCCTGACCTGGCAGGAGGCGTATTTGCAGGCGATGAAGATGTTGTTGCAGATCTCCATATGCCCTTTGCCCATCATTGCGGCGATGCCATAGTCGCGGCAGTTGACGAAGATGCAGTTGGCCACGCGGATTTCGCCTTCCACGTCCATATGCAGACCATATTCGTCGCCTTTCAGCGTGCCGACAGTAGGGACAGAAGGCGACTCGCCGTTACAGAGGATACGGCCCGTGAGGACGCCCTTGTTGGGGGTGCCGGTTCGGTCGTCATCCACGTTGGCTACGCAGTAAACGTTGTTCTCGCCCAGGTCGAATACGAACCCGTCGACAACCACGGTTCCCACCGGGCCTGTGTAGCCGTAGGGACGCCTTGCATTGATGTTGAAGAGCGGTGCGATGAATTTCTGGTCGGTAGGCTGGAATTTGGTCACGTACCTGAGGACGTCGCGTTCGCTGAAATCCGGCGAGTATCCTCCGTAGAAGGAGAGGTATTTGCCCCGGTCGTTGCTCGCATTGCCGAACTGCCCGACCTGGATGTAGCCGCGGTCCATGCTGCCCAGGTAATTGCCTTCGGCCACGAGGATGATGTCGTTGTCCTCAGCCGTGTCGATAGCCTTCTGCAGGTCTTTCATCGCAGTCTGCGGCGTCAGGCCGTCGGCGCGGGCCGAGCCGGTAGAGACACTCACATAGTAGGTTTTGCCTTTGCCGGCGGGGAGGGCCGAGGCGGCTTTGTCGGTGATGCCGGATACGGAATTCTTAACCGTACTCGTTCCGCTGTTGTTCCCGTTGACTGTCTTCTGAACAGTCCGTTTGGCGGCATTCTTGAGTCCGTTCAAGACGTTCTGCGCCTGGAGCTGGGCGCCGCACGACACGAGGGCCACCAGCGCAACAGCCATGAGTTTGACAGTAAAGTTCCTCATAATGGACGGTGTTTAAAGAGTTATTTGGAATGCAAGTTACCAAAATAATCGATAAAACGCAAAAGAAGCGGAAATGATTGTTAACTTTGTAGTATGCGCAAACGACGGATTCTGATCATCTTCCTGGCTCTCCTGATTCCCGGCTCGGCCCTGGCGCAGGACGACAAGAAGTTCCGCATTGGCGTCGATGCCAGCGCGGACTGCTTCCTCCCGATGAACAATTCGGTGTTGCCCAGTTTCGGCATCGGAGCCCGCGCCCGGCTGGGCGGACACGACCAGTGGTTCAATCTGGTGGTGGGCGTCCGATATATATACGGCAGGCGCCTGTCGGGCTTTCAGGTTCCCATTCTCGTGAACGTGAACCTGCTCAAGGGCAGCCGCTTCTCCGGCTATCTGGGCGGCGGATATGATTTTGATTTCATCGGCACGTATTGGGGCTGCATAAAACTCCAGACCGGCCTGGCCGGCCGGCATACGGACTTCCGGGTCTTTTACAAGCCTTATCAGGGCGATCTCGGCTTTGGGTTCACTTATTATTTTTAGCAATCAAAACAACAGCTGATATGAATATGAAAAAAATCATCAGGGTCGTCCTGGTCTTGCTGGTCCTCATCCTGGCCGTGCGCTTCTGCGCCAGCAAATTGGGGAATGTGATCACCATCCCCGGTATGACGGAAAAAGAAACCACCGAAGACAACGGCGGCTGGTTCCGCCCGAAAGAGAAAACCGAAGAAAAGTCCGTCCAGAAGTCCGAAAACAAAACGGCTTCGAGCGACGAGATCCGGGACCTGGAGCGCGAGCTGGGCATCGGCGTCGA
>CACYZM010000077.1 GCA_902778855.1 uncultured Bacteroidia bacterium | reverse complement strand
CGAGACGGAAAGCCAGGAAGCCAAGAGTTACAGCGCGGAAAGAACCTTCCCGAAGGACCTCTCCGATCCGAAGGATATCGACCGGGCCCTGTTCAACGTAGCCTGCATTGTGGCACACCGCATCCGGCGCGACGACTTCCGGGCGTCGACCGTCTCGATGTTCGTCAAATACCGCGATTTCTCGGTCGTACAGCGGCAGGGCCGGCTGGCGCAGCCTACCGACGTAACCGCCGTCATCCTGAACGAAGGGCGCCGGCTGCTGGCCGAGGCCTGGGACCGGGTCACCCCGCTCCGGCAGGTCGGCCTGGGCGTGAGTTCGCTCACGCACGAAAAAGACGGGCAACTGTCGCTATTCGAGGACCCGAACCTAGCCTACTACCGGGAATGGGACCGCCAGTACGATGCGCAACGCGCCGCGGCGGAAGATTCCCGGACGCTGGCTTATGAGCGGCGGCCGCACAGCGGAGCGACGGGCAAGGCGCCGACGGTGCTCGAGTTTACTCACCCCGACGGCGAAACGGCCCTCGCCGCCGTCAAACAGCTCGTCCGGGAACACCCCGGCTGGCGCTTCACCAGTCGGAGGTTGCCCGACGGCACAGCCTGCTTTGAGGTGACCGACAATGGCAGAGTTCTTGAGCGGCACAAGATCGTAAATCACCAAGATCTCTGAAACAATGGAAATTGTTCCACACGAATCCCAGGCCCTCCGGCTGTTCCGGAATCTCCGGGAACCCCGCAATCTGGCAGCGGCGCTTTTTTGGATCGCCTCCGTCGTTTTCTACATCCTCGGACTCATCTATCCGCTGATGTCGACGCAGTATCAGGTATTGAACATTCCGCTCAAGAGCCAGCAGGTGACGCTGTTCGATTCGGTCCGGATGTTCTGGGGTGACAGCGAGTACCTGATTGCTTCCATCATCCTGGTCTTCACGTTCATCCTTCCCATCCTCAAATACATTGAGCTGGCCCTGCGCCTGACCACGGGCCGCCAGTTCCTTCGCCTTCAGTCGGTCGACAAATGGAACATGATCGACGTCTTTCTCGTGGCGATGCTGCTGCTGAACTTTAAGATGAACTCCCGGTTCATCGTCATGCGCCTCGAGATGGGCACCAACTTTATCGCCATGGCGGTCCTCACCCGCCTTGTCACCATCCTCCTGGTCGACGCCCGCCGCAAACCCTAGCCCGCCTCCGACCTTTCGTCCCTATGCTGGCCACGTCTATGGCCCAAAACGTGGCCGGGAGCCGTCTGAAAGCCCCGCCGGCCACGTTTTAGCGACCCGGCGTGGCCGGCGCAACAATTGATTTGGAAACGGGGCTTAGATGTATTATCTTTGTTGTATCCAGAGCCGTAGTGGCGTTGGAGGCAAATGGGGAATGGATATGGCAAAGGATTTCATAGAAGGCGCGCAGGCGCTGCGTGAACGTTCGTTCAACGACAAAGAATACAGATGCAAAAGGGTATTTGAATGGGCTGTACGGAGGTACGGCGGAGTGTGGCATCTGTGCACCCCCGGTAAAAAGCAGTCTGTCATTTTCCGCGGGGATGATTATGTGTATGGAATGACGCTCGTGGCGATGTGCGCACACGATTGCCCAGACGTGCAGATCATCACCTTTGAACTGATGAGCAACCACGTCCATTTTGTCATCTGTGGCACCAAAGAGCAGGTATTGGCTTTTTTTGCATTGTTCAAGAAGCGGTTAGTCCGGTATTTTGCATCTATCGGGAAGAAAGTCGATCTGACGCATTTCGTTTGCGAAGATCCCATTGCCATCGATAACGTGGAGTCGCTCCGCAATCAAATCGGCTATACGAATCGAAACAATTTCGTCGTAGATCCGGACCAGACGCCATTCAGCTATCCGTTTGGTGCAAACAGCTATTTCTTTACCCCGGTGAACAAGGCACGGAAAGAAAAGTGTTTCGAAGACCTGACAGTTCGGGAAAAACGGATGCTTCTTCATACGAAAAAGATAGCCTATCCTGAACAATATGTCATTATTGACGGCTATTTCTCACCGATGAATTACTGTCGTTTAGACATAGGAGAAGGCGTATTCCGAGATGCCCGGCATTACTTCAACAAACTGTCCAAGAACATTGAATCCTATAAAGACATAGCTGCCGTTCTAGGCGATTCAATCTATTATACGGATGATGAATTGGACGACATCCTGTATCGGATCAGAGTAGAGCGATACGGTGGTCAACGTATTGCATTATTGAAGAAAAGCGACAAATTGGATTTGGCGCGGGAGCTCCATTTCGATTACAATGCCGACAACGGAAAGATTTCCAGGTTGCTCAACCTGGATAAGTCAATCGTTGACGAATTGTTTCCGACCCGGAAATAGCGCCGGCCACGTCTGAGGCCCTAAACGTGGCCGGGAGGCGTCTGAAAGCCCTGCCGGCCACGTTTTAGCCACTTAGCGTGGCCGGGAACATCCTTATCGGACGATGAAGCGATCGCGGCCGGAGATGTCCTGAAGGACGCAGGAGCCGGGGAAGAGCGCGGCCACGTCGGGGCCGAAGCGCTCGTTGATTTCCAAATAAATATGGCCGTCG
>CACYZM010000076.1 GCA_902778855.1 uncultured Bacteroidia bacterium | reverse complement strand
CTGACGGGGCTGAGCGGCTTTGCCCAGGATTTCGACTCCGTGTATCCCGACACCGAATTCGCCGTCAAATTCGGCCCTCAGTTGTACTACGGGGCCATCCGCCCCGTGTGGACCGGGCCCGACACGTTCGTGTACACGACCAACGAGCCGAACGGTGAAGCGTGGTATCGGATGACCGGGACCCGGAAGGAAGCCATTGACAAGGCGACCTATGAGGAAGCCGTCAACAAGAACCGGCACGGATATCACGATCCTTCCGACGACAGTCAGTACGCCGTGCGCAAGGAGGTGCGCGTCTTCTCCCCCGACAGCGCGATGGTCGCTTACGTGAAAGACCGGAACGTGTGGGTGAGCCGCGCGGACGGCAGCGAAGCCTGCCAGCTGAGTTTCGACGGCACGGATGGCTTCGCCTATGTCGAAATCAAATGGTCGCCCGACGGGAAGAAGCTGGCGGCCCTGCGGAAGCAGGAATTTCCGGAACGCCAGATCATCCTGCGGGAGTCGCGCCCGGAAGACCAGATCCAGCCGCGCTACCGCTACCTCGACTACGCCAAGCCCGGCGACCGGCTGCCGCAGAGCGTACCGGCGCTGTTTGACGTCGCGAGCCGCCAAGCCATCCCGCTCGACCGCACCATTCCAATGGACCAGTATTTCCTGTTCCTGGGCCGGTGGTCGCCCGATTCACGTTTCTTTACCTACGAATACAACCAGCGCGGACACCAGCTGTATGAACTCGCCGCCGTGGATGCCGCATCCGGCAAGGTGAGTACCCTCGCCAAGGAAGAGACCGACACGTTCGTCTACTACTACGATCTCTGGCGCTACTTCTTCAACGACGGCAAACGCTGCCTGTGGATTTCGGAGCGCGACGACTGGCGGCATCTGTACCTGATCGACACCCACACGCGCGAGATGCGCCAGCTCACGAAGGGCGCCTGGAACGTCCGGGAGATCCACCACGTCGACGAGAAAGGCGGCTTCATCCTGGCAAACGCCAATGGCCTGGCCGCCGACCGCGGCGAGGACCCGTACAACAAACACGTCATCCGCATCGACATCAAGTCCGGCAAGGTGACGGACCTCACGCCGGAGAACGCCAACCACGCCGTTTCTTTCAACAAGGAGTTCACCACTTTCGTGGACAGCTATTCCCGCCCCGACCTTCCCGCCACCACCGTGCTGCGCGATGCAAAGAATGGCAAAGTCCTCACGGTCATTCAGAAGCAGGATATAGCTAAAGTACTTGACGAGGGATTTACGATGCCCGAAGTCTTCAAATCGAAGGGGCGCGACGGCGTCACCGACATCTGGGGAACCATCTACCGGCCGTTCCACTTCGATCCCGCCAAGCAGTATCCCGTGGTCGAATACATTTACGCCGGCCCGCACGATTCCCACGTGGACAAGAACTTCATGGCCTATCCGCCGCGGTTCTATCGCCTGCTGGAACTGGGCTTCATCGTGGTGACCATCGACGGCATGGGCACCGACAACCGCTCGAAATCATTCCAGGACGTGGCCTGGCGCGATCTCAAAGACGCCGGCTTCCCCGACCGCATCCGCTGGATCCGGGACGCGGCCAAGAAATATCCGTATATGAACCTGGACAAAGTGGGTATATACGGCTACTCCGCCGGTGGCCAGAACGCCATGGCGGCGCTGCTCTTCCATCCTGAATTCTACAAGGTGGGCGTGGCCCTGTGCGGCTGCCACGACAACCGGATGGACAAGATCTGGTGGAACGAGCAGTGGATGGGCTACCCCATCGGCCCATGGTATGGCGAAAGCTCCAACGTGGACAACGCCTGGCGCCTGGAAGGCAAACTCCTGCTGATCAACGGCGAAATGGACGACAACGTCGATCCGGCTTCCACCTTGCAGGTCGTCGCCGAACTCATCAAAAACAAGAAGGACTTCGAGCAGTTGTACATCCCCGGCTACTCCCACAACCTGGGCGCCGACTGGATTACCCGCCGGATTTACGAATTCTTCTACAGGTATTGCAGATAACCGGAACAGCCGGAAGATCCGGCTGTTACTCCATGCTCTCGAGCTCCACGCCTTCGATGGCGTTCAGGCGCTCGAGGACGTCAAGCTGTTTTTCTTTCTTGGGGACGCGGAGGACGATCTCCGCGCGGTAGGTGCCGTCTTTCTTGGTGAGGAAAAACTTGTCGACTTGCTTGTGCAAGTCCTTGATCACGCCGGGGAGAACGCCTTGCTCTTTGGCGGCGAGGACCACGGTCACGACTCGGTCGCCCAGTTTGAAGCGCCAGGCATTGAGGATTTCCATGCAGAAGAGGAGCAGGAGCGTCGCGATGCCCGCCATGCCCACCATGCCGCTGCCGGCGCCCATACCGATGGCGCCCGTGACCCAGAGGCCGGCCGCCGTCGTCAGGCCGGTGATGACGTTGGACTTGCTTTTGATGATGAGGCCGCCACCGAGGAAACCGATGCCGGACACCACGCCGGCCGCCACACGGGCGGCGTCGAAACGCGCGGAATCGCCGAAGCCATATTTGGAGATCAACATAAACAGGCAGGCGCCGATGCACACGAGCATATGTGTGCGCACGCCCGCACCCTTGCCGCGAAACTCGCGTTCATAGCCGATCACGGCACCCAGTCCCGCCGCCGCCAGCAGACGGATGGCGAGCTGGACAATCTCGTTCTGGAAAAATTCGCTCATAAAATTGAATTGTAGATTCTTTGCAAGTTAGTAAAAAAAAGCGGCAAACGCCAAAACTACTTCGCGTCGAACGTGCTCTGGCCCGTCTTATCCAGGAAGCCCCAGTGACCTTCCCGGTCACAAACGGCGCAAAGGCCTTCCGAGAAAATGTAGCTTTCGTCGCGATAGAAACGGTTCAAGTCCAGGTCGAACACTTTATTGCCGGCTTTGTCGATGAACCAGGCCGTATTGTCATACCAATTGGACACCTTGGCCAGCCCCTCGTGGAAATCACGGCCGGAGTCGTTCTCCGCCAGCTGAATCACCATTTTCCCGGCGTGGTCGATGTATCCTGCCTGCGTACCCGTGACATCATCGCCATCCATAAAAAACTGATTAACGGCGGCAAGGCCTTCCGAAAAACCGGATCCCGTGGAGAAGAAGCCCGGAAAAGCCAGCTGGCCCGTCTTGTCGATAAAACTGAACAGTTCCCGCTCCGGAATCGTCATCACGGGGCAAACGCCTTCGTGAAAATCGGCGGGAACGTAATCGATCGCCCATTCGTAAGCCGATCATCCCATTTTCATCAGAGATCCAGCACATGCCTTCGCTGAAATCGCCATGGTATTCATGCTGCTGGAGCAAAGCTTTCAGCTCCGCCGACTTAGCCTCCTCCGGCTCTTCAACCGGATCCACAAACCGCCCCATCTTGTCAACATACAGCCACGCCCCGTCCTTCTTCAAAGCCGCCACGCCATTTTTGAAATTCTCCAGATTTGTGCACCCTTCCAAAGCCTCGGCCAAAGCCTTCAGATCATAGGCGGGTTCCGCCACGGCAGCAACCGCCGTTTCATCCGTGCCGGCAGCCTCGACAACCGTGCCGTCCGTCCCCGCCTCCGTCTTCCCGCCTTTGCAAGAAGTTAGCAGCGGAGCAGAAAGGATAACTAATAGAATAATAAGCTTATACTTCTTCATATTTCAAGTACTGATTATAATCAATTTATGAATATAAATATACATAAAAATACTAAATTTCCCCACATTTTCCAAATAACTCTTAATAATCATTACAGGCAGGCAAGGTCCCACTTCTAGCCGCCGATTACTCGTGGCACTTAAATGGCTATATATCAGCATATTAATAAAAATCGTGTGCGTAAAAATGCGCACACGATTATAAGGTTTTCCCTGACTATCAGCGATATAAGCGCCACGAAACACCCTGTCAAAAGGCCGCCCGCAATTCCAATTTCGCCGCCTGACGCGCAGCGTGTTTGATATAGCGGCGCAGGCGGCGCAGGCGGGAGCTTTTGTCGTAGGCATTCCCGAAGCGGTTGCGGTCGGCGGCGATATGGATCTTATCGGGTGACAGCTTGCGCAGCCCTTTGGCATGCGTTCCGCCCGGGTGACGGGAAACAGCAGCTTTTGCGGCGCTGATCCCCATCACCTTCAGCCGTTTCTCGTACTCGCGCTTGGTATGGAAGGTCTTTCCCATTATCAGCGAGGAAGAAATGAACTGGCGGCCTGGATGAAACGGCAGAACAGCGGATGGGGCTGTTCGGGGGTGCTGCGGTACTCGGGATGGAACTGGACGCCGATGAAGAAAGGATGTGTCGGCAGCTCCACGACCTCGGCCAGGCCGGTCTCGGGATTCCTGCCGGAAATCACCATACCGGCCGATTCGAACTCCGCCGTATAGGCTTCGTTGAACTCGTAGCGATGGCGATGACGCTCCCGGATCAGGTCCGCGCCATAAATGTCCCGGGCCAACGAACCTTCCTTCAGCCGGCAGTCATAAGCGCCCAGACGCATGGTTCCGCCCTTGACGGTCGTACTCTTCTGGTCTTCCATTAAATCGATGATCGGGTATGACGTACCGGGATTCGCCTCGGTGGAAGCGGCGTCGGGATGGCCCAGGACGTTGCGGGCAAACTCGACGACACACATCTGCATACCCAGGCATACGCCCAGGAACGGGATCCCGTTCTCCCGGACATACCGGATGGCGTGGATCTTTCCTTCCAGCCCACGCTCCCCAAAGCCGGGCGCCACAAAGACGCCGGCCATCCCCTGGAGTTTCGAAGCCACATTCTCAGCGGTCAGCTCATCGCTCAGCACCCGATGGACCTGCACCTTGCACCCATTGGCCACCCCGGCGTGGACAAAGGCTTCCTCAATGGATTTGTAGGCATCCTGGAGGGCGACATATTTGCCCACCAGCGCGATGTCCACGGTTTGCGAAGGATTGCGCAGCTTGTCCACAAACGCGCGCAGCGCGCTGAGATCGGGCTCCGGGAGCCCCTTGATGCCCAGCTTATTGACCACCAGTTCGTCGAGATGCTCCTCGTGCATGTTGAACGGGACCTGGTAGATGCTCCACGCATCGATCGACTGGATGACGTGTCCCGGCTTCACATTGCAGAACAGCGCGACTTTCCGGCGGATTTCGGCAGAGAGTTCCTTCTCGGTGCGGCAGACGATGATGTCGGGATGCACGCCCTGCGCCTGCAGCTCCTGCACGGAGTGCTGCGTGGGTTTCGTCTTGAGTTCCTGCGCGGCTTTCAGGTACGGGACCAGCGTCAGGTGGATGCTCAGGAAATCTTCTTCCGGCATTTCCCACTGCAGCTGGCGCATGGCTTCCACGAAGGGCTGGCTTTCCATATCGCCGACCGTCCCGCCTACTTCGGTGATGATGACATCGTACTGTCCGGTCTTGCCCAGGAGGAGCATCCTGCGCTTGATCTCATCGGTAATATGGGGAACGATCTGGACGGTCTTGCCCAGATAGGCCCCTTCCCGCTCCTTGGTGATGACCGTGTGGTAGATCTTGCCGGTCGTCACATTGTTGGCCTTGGAGGTATGGATCCCCAGAAACCGCTCGTAATGACCCAGGTCGAGATCGGTCTCCGCGCCATCTTCCGTCACGTAGCACTCGCCGTGCTCATAGGGGTTCAGGGTGCCGGGATCGATGTTGATATAGGGATCGAACTTCTGGATGGTCACCCGAAGTCCCCGAGACAGGAGCAGTTTGGCGAGCGAGGCGGCGATGATGCCTTTTCCGAGGGAAGAGGCCACGCCGCC
>CACYZM010000075.1 GCA_902778855.1 uncultured Bacteroidia bacterium | reverse complement strand
CGGGCAGATAGCCCTTCTCAACGGCTTTCTTCCACTCTGCAGGCGTGCGCAACGTATCCGGCGAGGGCAGCGGAGCGCGGGCGCTCCGATAAAAACGGGTTTCGGCGTTTTCGACAAACAGGGTATCGCTGATCGTGCTCTGGACATCTACATAGCCCAACACGAGTTCTTCGGGATGGTCGAGGTTGACCACGTTGCCCCGCTGTTCGTAAGGTTCCGGCGAGAACAGGCCGCCGATGTCTGATCCGTTCCGTCGCATGGTTTCCCAATAGCGATAGGCCTCTCCGGAGATGCGCGACTGCTGGACGATGGCAGCATAGAGAACGGAAAGCCGTTCGTCGTGGTTTCCCAACGAATACAGCTGGTGGTCGACCAGCCTGTCTTCCGCCAAGTCCTCGATCGAAGCGGTCAGGATTTCGCCGCGGGTACTGGAGGACCAGCAGTAATAGATATTCTCATCCAAGGTATACGGCTCGAGGTCATAGACGTAGTTCGGATATTCTCCGGTCCGGACGACCTTGAACAGTGATTCCACATCGGAATGATACTCCCAGTTCTCGGTAACGGTCCAACGATAATAAGCATCCTCCTGGCCGTCGCCATGGGCCGAAACCAGAATACTCATAAACGTCCGCGGGTCGTTGACACGGTACGAGAGCTTGTCGATGACGCCCGGCGAGAGCGCTTTACTCCAGGAAGAGGCATACGTTCCCTTTTCGTTCTCGATGACCAGGCGGTATTCGAAGGAAGGGTCGGCTTCGCGCAAATCAAAGCGCGCGGCCTGGCCGCTGCCATAGATGGGCAGATAACTCCCGTAGGGGTCATAAGCGCCCATATTGTCATAGCGGCCGCCCTGGCTGTCCTCAACGTGCATTTTCGAGGCCCAGAGGATTTGCATCCGTTCCTGGTCGGTCGCAGTGGTATCGACCATCGACCAGGAATACGAAAGACTGACCGAACAGATCGTACCAAGAACCAGGTCGCCCGATACGATCATATAGCCGCCTTCCCCGTCGATCTGCGGCGTGAAATCGTAGATGCACGAGGCAGAAGCCCAGGCACAAAGCAGCAATACAAAGATATGGCGGAGTGTTTTCATCAGAATTTCAGATTGATGTTGGCATAAGGGATCTGCGTGGCAAAGACGCTGAGCATATGGCCCGAGACGGAACGGCCGTCGGAAGTATAGAACACCGAATAGGGATTTTTCCGTCCGGTGACGTTATAGCAGCCCAGCGTGATCGACATATGGGTCAGCTGCTTCAGATAGTGACTCGGCTCGATGATCAGCGCCAGGTCAAGCCGGAAGTAATCGGGAATGCGGTAGCTGTTGCGCTCGGAATACACGAGCCGCATGCCGCCGGCGTAGTTGTAGCGGCCTACCGGAACGGTCACCGGCCGGCCGGTCGCATAGTCGAGGTTGGCCGACAGGCTGTATCGGTGCGTGAACTTGTAGTTGGCCACGACCTTCACGTCGTGGGGCTTGTCGTAAGGGGCATTGTACCATTTTCCGTGGTTGATGGTCTGATAGCCCCGGTCTTCCATCTCACGCAGGCGCGAACGCGCGTAAGTATAGGAAACCCAGCCATTGAGCTTGCCGAGCGTCTTCTTGGCCATGAACTCCGCGCCGTACGAACGGTTCTCCGTTTCGATCAGGTCGTCGGCCAGGTTTTCGTTCATCACCAGCACCGCGCCGCTCTTGTAGTCGATGTAGTGCTTCACGCGCTTGTAGTAGGTTTCCAGGGAAAGGTCCACCGTGCCGTCCATCAGCGTACGGTAGAAGCCGGCTGCGGCCTGCCAGCCTGTCTGGGGCCGGATGGCGTCGGAGGTCAGGCGCCAGCTGTCGGTCGGCGACACGTTCACGCTGTTGGAGATCATATGGATGTACTGCCGCATGGTGTTGAAGCCCGCCTTCAGGCTGGTCTGGTCGTTGAACGAGTATTTGCCCGACAGGCGGATCTCCGGACCGCCGTGGAATTTCGTGTCGCCGGGACGGATGAACTGGGACCAACGCAAACCGGCGTCGACCGAGAGCCGTTCGTTGATCTGCCAGGTGTCCCCCAGATAAACGGCCGCCTCAAGGGCCCGTTCCCGGGATAGATACCTGGCTCTGACCAGCGAGGAATCGCCCACGGGCAGGAGTTCGCCGGGATTCAGGTCGTAGCCCGTGGCGTTCAGACCGTAGGAGAGCGTATGGGCGTCGGTGACCGAACTCTTGAAATTCAGTTTGGCATACACCTGGTCGATGGTCGTCTTCAGTTCATAGGCCGCGAACTTGTTGTAGGTGTCTTCCAAGCCGTAGTGATAACTGTCGTAGCCCACGGTGGCCACCATCGAGTGCCGGTCGTTGAAGATGCTGTGCCACTTCAGCGCACCGCTGATGTTGCGGTAGCGGAATGTCGTGTCGTGGCTGAAGCTGAATTTGTCGCGCGAGAAGTAGCCATAGGCGTGGATCGAGTTGCGCTCATTGATTTTATGGCTCAGGCCCAGGTTCACGTCCTGGAACGAGGCCCGGCCGCCCGCATAACTGCTGTTGGAAGGCAGTCTGTCGAAGATCCAGTTGGAGTAGGTCGTCCGGCCGCCGAGTATGAAAGTCGTGCGGTCTTTCACGATCGGCCCTTCCAGGTGCAGGCGGCTCGTCAGCAGACCGAGGCCCAGCGAGCCCTGCACTTTCTTGCTGTTGCCGTCGCGGCTGCGGACCTCCAGCACGGAGGAGATGCGGCCGCCGTATTCGGCCGGAATCGAACTCTTGTAGAGTTCCACGTCGTTGATCACGTCGGGGTTGAAGGCCGACAGGAGACCGAACATATGGTTCGGGTTGTAGACGGTTCCGCCGTTGAACAGGATCAGGTTCTGGTCGGTGGCGCCGCCGCGGACGTTGAAGCCGCTCGAGGCCTCGCCCACCGACTTGACGCCGGGCAGCGTCATGACCACCTTCAAGGCGTCGGTTTCGCCGAAGGCCACCGGCACGTTCTTGATCAGGTTGATGCGTACCCGCTCGATGCCCATCTGCGGCGTACGGTGCTGCGACATGCTTTCCGACGTGACCACGGCTCCCTTGAGGGTATAGACTTTCTCTTTCATCACCACGTCGAGGGCGCCGTCGTCATAGACCATCAGGTCGAGAAGCATGTCTTCATAGGAAAAACCACTGAAACCCAATTTATTGGACCCGCCCGGGACCGAAATCTTGTAGAATCCGAAGGCGTCGGTCTGGGTAAAGGTCCTGCCGTCCTGGAGATAGACCGAGATGCCCGCCAGGGGCTCGCCGCTGGCGACGTCGCGCACATAGCCGCGGACCGTCGAGCGGCCGCTCTTGCGGACGCCGTCGGGATCGCCGATCTCATAGGTCTTATTCTGGAAGGTCATGACCGTCGCCTGGTCGGTCAGGTATTTCTGGAACGCCGTGTCGGCGGGCGCCACC
>CACYZM010000074.1 GCA_902778855.1 uncultured Bacteroidia bacterium | reverse complement strand
GATTTTTCTTATATTTGCAAGACGGACTTCGAAAACCGACTTACCTATGAGAAAAATCCTGTTTTTATTGGCAGTTGCCGTGCTCGCCGCGGCCTGCAGCCAGGCTGTTCCCGAGGGGACGCTGAAGCACGTGTCCCCGGAATCGATGGGGATGAACAGCCAGAAGTTGAACCAGATTGACCGGGAAGTGGCCCTTGCCATCGAGGAGGGGAACATTCCGGGTTGCGTCGTCTCGGTGGTTCGCGACGACAAGATCGTGTTCCTGAAGGCTTACGGCAACAAGCAGGTGGTGCCCGATACCATCCCGATGACGCCGGAGACCATCTTTGACCTGGCTTCGGTGAGCAAGTGCGTGGGTACGACGCTTTCGTTCATGCAGCTGGTCGAGAACGGCTACGTGCGCCTGAGCGATGATGTGGATATGTACATTCCGGACTTCAAGCCCTGGGTCGATCCCGAGACGGGACGGAAAGTGGACATTACCGTTCAGGACGTGATGACGCATACTTCGGGTCTGGCTCCGTACATCGCCACGAACGCCTACCTCGAGCGCTTCGGCGTGAACAGCCCCGACTCGCTGATCTGGCACATCGCCAATGAAATCAAACGCAATTTCCGGCCGAAGACCGGCTATATGTACAGCTGCCTCAACTTCGTGACCGTGCAGAACATCCTGCAGAACATCACGGGTGAGAAACTCTGCGACTATGCCGAGAAGAACGTGTTCGGCAAACTCGGCCTCCAGCATACCGGCTATATGCCGAAAGAACGCCACCCGGAATGGATGCCGATGATCGCCCCGACCGAGCTGCAGGACGACGGTACCTGCCTCCTGGGCGAAGTGCACGATCCGCTGGCCCGCCTGGCCAACGGCGGCAACTCCGGCAATGCCGGCGTGTTCTCGAACTGCGAAGACCTGTCGGTCATTTGCGCGGCCCTGATGAACGGCGGCGCCGTGAACGGCAAGCGCATCCTCAGCCCGCTGACCGTCGATATGATGGCCACCGTCCCGCCGGACAATGATGAATGGATCGGACGTGCCCTGGGTTGGGACAACCGCAGCGACGCGGCCGGCCTGCGCGGCGACCTGTTGAGCCGTACGCGGACCATCTGCCACACCGGTTACACCGGCACTTCCGTCGTCATCGACCTCGACAACAAGGTGGCCGTCGTCCTCCTCGCCCACCGCGTACACCCGACCGACAAGGGCGGCACCGGCAAGCTCCGCGCCCGCATCGCCAACATCGTAGCCGGCAGCATTGAAAAATAATCTTACCTACGGCAAAGTAGCCGACCTGTTCCCCCGGAAGGGAACCGTCGTGATCGCGGACCAATGGTTCCGCGGCCGCGGCATTGTGGAGGCCTGGGACTGCCCGGTCATCTGGATCCACGCCTCCGAAGCGGAGAAGACGCTCGCGACCGTGGAGCGCATCGTGACGGAACTGCTGGCCTTGGAGGCCAGCCGCGACACGATGCTCCTGGGCGTGGGCGGCGGCATCACCACCGACATCACCGGCTTCGTGGCTTCCGTCTATAAACGCGGGCTTCCCTTCGGATTCGTGCCGACGACGCTGCTTTCGCAGGTCGATGCCGCCATTGGCGGCAAGAACGGCGTAAACTTCGACCGCTACAAGAATATGGTGGGCACCTTCCGCCAGCCGGAATTCGTGTATATCGATACGGATCTTCTCCGGACCCTGCCCCGCCGGGAACTCCTGTGCGGCGCCGCGGAAATGCTCAAGACCTTCCTGCTGGCCGATGCCAAGGCCTATGAAGAAGCCGTCGCCCACTTCCGCGGACCGGAGCCCGAGAAGGTTCCCCAATGGATGGTCCGCCGGGCCGGCGAAATCAAATGCGATTTCGTGGAGCAGGATCCTGAAGACCACGGCGTGCGGCGGCTGCTAAACCTGGGCCACACCTTCGGCCACGCCATTGAGAAATGCAGCACGCAGTATGAACACGGCGAGGCCGTGGCCATCGGCATCGTGATGGCCGCCCGGCTCGCCGCCGACAAGGGCTTGCTCGATCCGGCCACGGCCGAAAGAATCCGCGCCGACATCCAGGCCGTCGGCCTGCCCGTCGAGCCGCCCGTGCCCGAGACAGAGCTGCGTGCCGCGATGTTGCAGGACAAGAAACGCACGGGAAGCACCCTTTGCTTCGTGCTCCCCGAAAGAATCGGCCAGGCAACCGTATGGGAAGAATCTGTTACAGCCTGAAACAGGCCGACAAGGAATATGTCCGCTTTCTGGCCGCCACGCGGGCAGGCGCCGCTGTGGAAGTCCGGCTGGATGCCTGCGACTTCGACGAAGACGACGTCCGGGACCTGTTTTCCACGGAAAAGCAGGCACAGCTGATTGCCACGTTCCATATCTCCCTGCCATCTCAGGTAGAAGAAGCCGCCCGGATGCTGGCCGCCGCCGTCCTCGCGGGCGCCGACTACGTCGACATCCCGATCGACTTCCCGGAAGCCTCACGCACCTGGCTCCGGAACCTGGCCTTGAACCGGGGATGCCGCGTCATCGTGTCCTACCACAACTACAATTCGACCGATACGCTGCAGCGGCTGCTGGCCGTGGCCGAGCAGGCCCGGCAGGAAGGTGCCGACATCATCAAGATCGTCACGACGGCCCGCTCGGCGGAAGACGCCGAAACGGTGCTTTCCCTCTACGATCATTTCGAGCCCGAGCGCTTGCTCGCCTTCGCCATGGGCGAAGCCGGCCGCGCTTCGCGCTTCGAAGCCTTTGAAAAAGGGGCGCCCTTCCTCTTCGTGGCGCCGACCCGGAGCAACGCTACCGCCTCGGGGCAACCCTGCTGGCACGATCTGCTGCCGGATTCGGAAATCCTGCTCCAAGGCGAAGCTTCCCTTCCCGCCTCCAAGAGTTTCGCGCAGCGCGCCATCCTGCTGGCGGCCCTCGCCAGCGGCACGACGCGCCTGTATGACGTGACCCTCTGCTCCGACGTGGAGGCCGCCATCGGCGTGGCCCGCGCGCTGTATGCCGACGTCGTCCTCGACGGCACGACGCTGACCATCGAAGGACACCAGAACATCCTGCGCGACGGACTCCGGGTGCGCGACAACACCCTGTTCGTGGGCGAATCCGGCCTGTTGGCCCGCCTCTGCATTCCGCTGGCCGGCCTGGCCGACGAAGATATTCTGATCACCGGCGAGAAAACGCTGCTGCGCCGCAAACTCGACGACCACCGCGCCGCCCTGCGCAAGCTGGGCCTGCGCCTCACCTACACCGACCGGAGCCATCTGCCGGTGAAGGTCCACGGCCGGCTCCGCAGCGGCCTGGTCGAAGTGTCGGGCGAGAAAGGGTCGCAGATGATCTCGGGCCTGCTGCTCGCCCTCTCGCAATGCGAACAGGAGAGTACGGTCATCATCGACAACGTGACCAGCGAGCCCTATATCAACCTGACCACCTATATCGCCACGTTCTTCGGCCTGACGGGCTATGACTGCCCGGAACTCGCCGACAAGGATGACGACGGCCGCTTCCGCACCTGGTACATCGAGCCCAATCAGGCCATCACGCCGGTCCTGGGCCTGGAAGTGGAACGCGATTGGAGCGCGGCTGCGATGTTGCTGGTGGCCGGCGTCGTGGCCGGTGAAGTCACGCTCCGCAAACTGGACCTGAATTCCCGGCAGGCGGACGCCGTCATCTACGATCTCCTCCGCCAGAGCGGAGCCGACCTGGTGCACGATCCGGCCCGAAAGGAGATCATCGCCCGCCGCTCCATCATCCCGCCTTTCCGCTTCGACATCAACGATGCGCCCGACCTGTTCGCACCGCTGTTCGTCCTGGCCTGTTTCGCAGAAGGGACAAGCACCCTGACCGGCATTGGACGCCTCCGCAACAAGGAAAGCGACCGCGCCGCTTCGTTCGCCGGGGAATTCCGGAAACTGGGCGTGGAGGTGTCGGTTTCCGGCGACCAGATGATGATTGTCGGCAGCGAACACCGCCCCCTGCAAGGCGCCGCCTGCTCCTCGCACGGCGACCACCGCCTGGCCATGGCCCTGCTCGTCGCCTCGCTCCGCACCGATGGCCCCGTGGAAATCGATGACACGGCCTGCGTGGCCAAGTCGTTCCCCGAATTCCTCCAAAAAAGAAATAACCCTATGGACAGTTTCGGCCAACGGTTCCGGCTCGACATTTTCGGCGCTTCGCACGCGCCGTGCGTCGGCGTCACGCTGCACGGCGTCCCCGCCACGCTGCCGCTGGAGCCCGGCGATTTCACCGCCGACCTCCGCCGCCGCAAAAGCGGCGCCCGCGGCACTACCCCGCGCATCGAGGAGGATCTCCCCGAGATTGACGATCGCCGCGCCCAGGACGGAACCCTCACCCTGACCTTCGCCAACCGAAACTACCGCGATGCCGACTATGCCGACTTCACGCACATCCCCCGCCCCGGCCACGCCGACTTTGTCGCGATGGCCCGCTACGGCTCGCTGCGCAACGGCTGGTTCTCCGGCCGGATGACCCTGCCGCTGGTCGCGGCCGGCGTGGTGGCCAAGAAACTGATCGCGCCGCTGACCGTGGAAGCGGCGCTGACCGAAATCGGCGGCACGCCGGCCGCCGATGCCGAAGCCGTCCAAAAACTGCTGGATGATGCCATCCGCGAAGGCGATTCGCTCGGCGGCATCGTAGAATGCCGTTGCACCGGCGTTCCCGTAGGTCTGGGCGAGCCTTTCTTCGATTCGCTCGAATCGCTGCTGGCCCACGCCATCTTCGCGATTCCGGGCCTTCGCGGCATCGAATTCGGCGACGGCTTCGCCGCCGCCCGGATGAAAGGCTCCGAACACAACGATCCCATCATCGACGCCGCCGGCCATACCGCCCGCAACGGGGCTGGAGGCATCAACGGCGGCCTGAGCAACGGCAACCCCATCGTCTTCCGCGTTGCCGTCAAACCCACGTCCAGTATCCGGAAGACGCAACGGACCTTCGATTTCGACCGGCGGGAACTCGTCGATTACAGCGTTCCCGGCCGCCACGACGCCTGCTTCGCCCTGCGCGTTCCGCCCGTGGTCGAGGCCGTCACTGCCTGTGTATTTGCTGATCTGCTTATATGAAAAAACTTCTCCTGTTTCTGACGGCCGCCACGCTGCTGGCCGGCTGCAACCGCGGACCGAAACTCGATCCGATCGTCCAGGCTTATTACCGGGATTCCCTCGCTTCGCTGACCGAGCGCTGCGAGAAAGTACTGAAGGCCGCCTATATGGCGGAGAATCTGCTCGGTGAAAAAACCGACATTCCCGACTGGGAAGGCTATCCGGTCCAACTCTGGGAGTATCACACCGGCAAGGACATCTATCTCGGCGAGCCCAAACGGGGCCTCGTCTATATGCTGAATCCGTCGCCCGAACAGCTCGCCCGCTGGGTGGTCAACGCCGTCTTTGACGCCACCGGCGCGCTCGATCCTGCCAATATCGAGAAAACCTGCTCGTTCATCCAATGGCAGAGCGGGGCGCAGTTTCCCGTCAAGGGCGTCGTCTATGAAGATATGTACACTGCCGGCTTCTACGAGCCGTACGTCTTCAAGGACGGTGTGACGGTCTATGTGGCCGATTCTACCTATCTGACCGTGGAGAAGCATCCCACCGACGAGATGCTCGAATACTATCTCAACCTGACGAACGACCAGCTCCGCCCCAATACGGGCCGTTACGCCCGCATTTCGTCGACCACGCGCGAAATGTACTATGCCGCCGGCGGCCAGGCCGACGTAGGCTACAGCGACGACGGCCGGCGCTCGCAAGCCTGGCTCGGCGAAGTGGGCCGGCTCTACCGCGAAGCCTGGAACAGCGACAAGAATTTCCTGATCTACGCCTGGGCCAAGGCAAATTTGTAAACCTGCCCAAAAATACATACCTTTGCGCATTCTACCGCCGCAAGGCAAGGCAAAAGGCCCGGATGGCGGAATCGGTAGACGCGCTGGTCTCAAACACCAGTGGCCGCGAGGCTGTGCCGGTTCGACCCCGGCTCCGGGTACAGGAAAGACTTTGTAAGTTGCTGATTTTCAAGCACCATACAAAGTCTTCTTTTTTGTATCCCCCAAATTTGGTCACTTTTTGGTCACTTCTCAGTCTTTCCCACTGCACCGATACTCTGGGGCTACTTGTTATCTATCAAGATGATGCGGAGTGAGACAAATAAATTGGAATTTACACGTCCAGTAGAGTTTCCATTTCCTTTTCAAAGCTCTCATCAATCAAGGTCACGCGTTCTCCGGCCCGTAGGAATCCCTCACAGCATTGCCGGTTATTCTCCTTCAGGTTGGCAATCGTGCAGTCTGAATCCTCCTGCCTGGATTCAATGACTGAACTTTTGCCAGCGATGTCCCCGAAGTGCTTGTCGATGTAGTCTCCGGTCATGGCCAGGCATATAAACCGGATATCGACCAGGTATTCATCCGTGAAATCATTCCTCCAGTCAAAAGGGACATAGCAGCCTTCCACAATGAGGTTCTGCCGGTTCTCTATGGCCGTCTTGATGATTTCGCGCACAATGGGCCAAAGGTAATCCCTCATCATCCAGCGGTGTGAGAGCGGTGTTTCCGCTACGGATCAGGCCCATTTTCAGATGGTCTATGGAAAAGGCCGGATACTTGTACTTCTCAAGCATTCGCTGTGCCAGAAGCGTCTTTCCCGTGTGGGATGCACCTGTAATCAGAATAACCATATGCTACACCCCGATCTTCTTGATAAGCGTCAAATCACCACTTGACAAAGCTTTGAAATTGCGCTCTATTTTCTCAATGTCCCAATCCCACCATTTCAGTTGCAGCAGAAAGGCAATGAATTCGTCGTCAAAACGCATCCTGACCACTCGGCACGGATTACCCACAGCAACAGCGTATGGAGGAATGTCTGAGGCAACAACAGAGTTGGCTCCGATAATTGCTCCGTCACCTATGTGAACGCCTGGCATGATG
>CACYZM010000073.1 GCA_902778855.1 uncultured Bacteroidia bacterium | reverse complement strand
GGCCACCGGCGCGGTCGAGCCGACCGAAGACAACCTCAAGGCCTGGGCCGCCTCCGGCGTCACCGCCGTCGGCATGGGCTCCAAACTCTTCCCGAAAGACAAACTCGCTTCCGGCGACTGGTCCGGCATCTCCGCCCTCTGCGAAAAATGCCTGACTTGGTTTAAGAAGTAGTATTTTTAGACGCCCGCTAACGCCGGCACATCCCTGATCGTCTCCGGCAGTTCGACGCCTACGCTCAAATCGGGCGTCAGCGTCAGCGGCGGCCCCGGCTTCGGCTGGTAGAATTACAGTTCGTCGTTCTCCGTGCGGGCGATGATCTCGTCCTGGAGTTGAGACGTCATGTCATTGAAATAATCGGAATACCCGGCGACACGGACCAGCAGGTCGCGGTAGTCGTCGGGATTCTTTTGGGCGTCGAGCAGGGTCTCGGTATCCACAATGTTGAACTGGATGTGGTGGCCGCCCAGATGGAAGTAGGAGCGCACCACGGCCGTGGGGCCGTGGGTGTCGGCGCCGTGGGCAGGGGAGGTGCCGTCGCTGATGGCGAAGTGCGCGAAGCGCCCGTTGACCGAGGCGCCGCAGACCTGGCCGAAATAGTTGTGGCAGGTCGTCGAGAGCATATTGAGGCAGGTCTTGCCGCCGCGGGTGTTCGGCCGGCCTTCGATGGCTTTCACCAGATCGTCGTACACGCGGACCGCGATTTCGTCGGCGTACGGGTCGTCGTTGCCGAAGAACGGCGTGTGGTTGCGGATCCACTGGCGGAGTTTTTCCTCGCCTTCAAAGTTCCGCGCGACCGCGTCGAGCAGCTGGTCCATCGTGAAGCGTTTGTCCTCGAAAACGTGCTTCTTCAGCACCGAGAGGCAGTCGGTGATCGTCCCCAGGCCCGTGCACTGGATGTACGTGGTATTGTAGCGCGCACCGCCGCTGTAGTAGTCGCGGCCTTTCTCGATGCAGTCGTCGATCCAGAGGCTCAGGAACGTGGCCGGCGCATAGAGCGAGAACATCCGCTCGATGTAGTTGTTGACCGACAGCTTGAGGTTCACGAAATAGATCATCTGCTGCCGCCAGGCCGCATATAATTCTTCGTAGGTCTTGAAGGCGCGCGGATCGCCCGTCTCGAGCCCGAGCTTCTTGCCCGTCTCGGGGTCGACGCCATTGTTCAGGGTGATTTCCAGGATCTTCGGCGTGTTGAGGTATCCCGTCAGCAGATAGGCCTCCTTGCCGAAGGCGCCCACCTCGATGCAGCCGGAGCACCCGCCTTCGCGGGCGTCCTCGAGCGTCTTGCCCTGCCGCACCAGCTCCTGCACGTACGTGTCGGGATTGAACACCGACGGATAGCCGTGCCCCAGCCGGATGACCTTGATGCCCGCCTCGAGGAACTCGTCGGGCGTGTTCTCCGCGATGTGGATGGAGAGGCCCGGCTGCAGTTCGTGCAGTTCTTCCTGAATCTCCAGCATCATATACGAGAGCTCGTTCACGCCGCTGCGGCCTTCGCGGTCCACGCCGCCGATGTTGATGTTGGTGAAGTCGTTGTAGGTGCCCGACTCGCGCGCGGTGATGCCCACCTTCGGCGGCGCGGGCTGGTTGTTGAACTTGATCCACAGGCAGCTCAGCAGTTCCTTGGCCTTGTCGCGCGTCAGCGTGCCGTCTTCCAGGCCTTTCTGGTAGAACGGATAGAGATGCTGGTCGATGTGCCCCGGGTTCATGCTGTCCCAGCCGTTGAGTTCGGTGACGGTGCCCAGGTGGACGAACCAGTACATCTGGATGGCTTCCCAGAGGTCGCGCGGCGCGTGGGCGGGGACCCAGCGGCAGACGTCGGCGATTTTCTCGAGTTCGGCGCGGCGCACCGGGTCGAGCGTGGCCGCGGCCATTTCCTCGGCCAGAGCGGCGTGCCGCTCGGCCAGCAGGATGGCCGCGTCGCACGAGATGCTCATCGCTTCGAGCTCCTGCTGCTTGTCGGTGGCTTCCGGGTCGTTGATATAGTCGAGCGCCGCGATCCGGGCGCGGATGCGTTCCTTCAGGTCGAGCAGGCCGGTGTGGTACATCTTTCCATCCATCGCCGTATGGCCTGCGGCGCGCTGCTCCATGAATTCCGTGAACACGCCGGCGTGGTAGGCGTCTTCCCATTCCTTCGACACGTGGCCGAAGATGCGTTCGCGCTGCGTCTTGCCTTCCCAGTAGGGGATGACCTCGCGGGCATAGGTGTCGATGTCTTCCTGGCTGATGTGATAGGCCTGCAGGTCGCGGGTGTCGAGCACGCGGAGGTCTTCCACGCTATGGCAGGTCAGTTCCGGGAAGGTCGGCACGGCCTTCGGTCGCGGGCCGCGCTCGCCGACGATGAGTTCGTCGTCGCCGATGTAGATGGCTTTCTTCGCGCAGATCTCGTAGAAGTTCTTCGCCCGGAGCACGGGCACGGGATACTTGCCGTAATTCTCTTTATAAAAGGCGGTTTCGATCAGCGCGCGTTCGATGGTGAGCGTGGCGGGCGTCTCGACGCTCTGCTGGCGCAGGCGGCGGATCCGGTCGTTCATCCCGCCGTCGCAGGCGGGGTTCTTGATGGCGAAAGGCATATACAAAGCGTTAAACTTTTAAAGATACCAATATTTTTCGTAATTTCGTTCAATAATCGTTATCCCCACAATCGTCCACCGCAATGGCTCTCATCTTCGA
The DNA here is from genome assembly GCA_902778855.1 of uncultured Bacteroidia bacterium. GTDB lineage: Bacteria > Bacteroidota > Bacteroidia > Bacteroidales > UBA932 > Cacconaster. The sequence goes on along the minus strand of CACYZM010000073.1, from coordinate 2,930 downwards.
TATCAAACGCTATGCGATCCACGACGGGCCGGGGATCCGGACGACGCTTTTCCTGAAGGGCTGTCCGCTCCGCTGTGTCTGGTGTCACAACCCCGAGAGCTGGAGCCCGCTCCCTCAGCGGCTCTACAAGCGGAGCCGCTGCATCGGCTGCTCCACCTGCGTGGACGGCTGCCCGCAGGGTGCCCTGGCCCTCACGCCCGAGGGCATCCGCCCCACGGGCGCCGAGTGCACCCTCTGCGGCGCCTGCGCCCGCGAATGCCCCGCCAAAGCCCTGGAAATCAGCGGCCGCGAGTGGCCGATGGACGAACTGATGGCCGAGATCGAGAAAGAGCGCGACGTGATGACGCGCAGCGGCGGCGGCGTGACGCTCTGCGGCGGCGAGCCGCTGATGCACCCGCAGTACGCGCTCGCGCTCCTGCGGGAGCTCGGCCGCCGCGGTTTCCACCGCGCCGTCGACACTACGCTCTACGCCGCCCCCGACGTCGTCCGCACCGTCGCCGTCGCCTCCGAGCTGCTCCTGATCGACCTCAAGCATATGGACAGCGCCGCCCACCGCCGCTACACGGGCGTCCCCAACGAACCCATCCTCGACAACATCCGCCTCGTCGCCGAGCTGGGCGTCCGCTACTTCATCCGCATCCCCCTCATCGACGGCGTCAACGCCGACCCCGCCAACTGCGACGCCGTCGTCCGTTTCCTCACGTCTCTCCCGAATCGCCCCGCCGAAGTCACCCTCCTCCCGTACCACGACATCGGCAAAGGCAAACACGACCGCCTCGGCACCACCTACAACCCCGACGGCCTCCCCATGGCCCCGCCCTCCGAAGCCCTCCTCGCCGCCTGGCGCGAAAAAATGCGGAATTGCACAGCCTCATAATCGCGGATTCCGAAATAATTTGATATCTTTGCATTCCCGATGCGTTTCCCGATGCGCTCGCGCACGATCGCTCACGCATCCCACGCGGTAGTAGCTCAGTTGGTAGAGCGTTGGCTTCCCAAGCCGAAGGTCGCGGGTTCGAGACCCGTCTACCGCTCAAAAAAGATGAAAAATTTCGGAGTTTCAGAAAATTTTCTCATCTTTGCAATCCCAAACCGAATAGGGGCGTAGCTCAGCTGGTTTAGAGCGCTTCAGTCACATTGAAGAGGTCATCGGTTCGAATCCGATCGTCCCTACCAAAACGAGACAAATCCTGCGATTTGTCTCGGTTTTTTTATGCGCTCGCTCGAATGCCCGGGGTCGAATTCCCGCGAGGCCTACTGTCCGCGAGGCCTACTGTCCGCGAGGCCGAATTCCCGCGGCCCCGAATGCCCGGCCGATTCCCCGTGGCACTTATTTCTCTGTCAGCCAGCTACTTCCTGATAATCGTGTGCGCATTTTTACGCACACGATTATCATCAATCCTCTGATATACAGCCGAATAAGTGCCACGCCCTTTCTGCCGAACACTCCAATATCCTCGCCCTGACATTTTTCGCCAAAGTGTGCGCGCCGCTTCGGCCATAGACTTCGTATTTCGCGCTTTTTCTGCGCACACCGACCTTGCAGAGGGGGGTGTGCGCAGTGAACTTGCGATATATGGTTTCTGGATAGGTTGATGTGCGGACACTTTGGCGAAAACCCTTAGGACCGAGCGTCTGGCGTTCATGTGGCTGGAGGATAAGCCGCTGACAGATAGCCACATTCGTAAAGTCGCCCTTCCCAAAGCAGAGGGGGCGACTTTGTGTTAGATTCTATGAATCAGGGAGATATGCTTCAGCGGTAGACACAATGCCGATGGGCGCTGGCTCGCGGCGGAGCTGATGGCCGGCGCTGGCTCGCGGCAGGGCTGGATGGTCGGCGGGGTGATCACGGCGGAGGCTGAGGGCGGTTATCTCCTGCCAGCCTGCCGGGGGCGGCCGGACGCCCAGCGCCTAAAAGCGCTGAGCGCCTTGGGAATTCCGGGCGTTGCCCGGGGCCGCCCCTTGGGCGTTGGCTGTCAAGGATAACCGCGTTGATAGTTAGGCAACGGCCGGCGGGTGTGCCTGAGGGAGTTGGGGGGCTCCCGGGCCAGTCCGGGGAAAACCCCAAGCGGCCGCTCGTGGAAAAAAGGCCGCGAGCCCGATGGAGATGGAAAGCCCCGAGGGGTAAGTCGCGAAGCCATAAGGGAAGCTCGAGCGGCAATTGGGGCCGTGGCACCTATTATCCTGACAGTCAATCTTTTCTGGATAATCGTGTGCGCATTTTTACGCACACGATTATTAACAAGTTACTGATATTCAGTCATATAAGTGCCACGGCCTGTCAGCCGCATCGATGAAATCTGGCGCGCCGAAGGGTATTTGGTGCTGCGATGGGCATCTGGTGCGCCGATGGCTGTAGATGGGCTGGAGGGTATGTTGTTGGGACAGAGGTATTAATGAAAAGTCGCCCCCAGCGAAACAGAGGGGGCGACTTTGCGGTAGATGTTGTGAGTCAAGACGATAGCCTCCAGCGGGCGTTGGCCAGCGGGCGCTGACAGGATGGACGCACGGTACATCGTTTTTCTGTCTCGTGGATCGAGCGTCCGAAAAGCGGCGTTTGGCGGCTAATCTTGGACGCTCGGTCCACGAGATGGATCATTCTTTGACCGAGCGTCGGGGATGACGGCGTGGAAGGCCTTGGTGCTTGTTGGATGGATTATTTTTCGTATCTTTATCGTTTAGTATGGATTCAAATTGAATTGAAAGATATGAAACGGTTTTTCTTCTTATTGTTTGCTCCGCTGGTGGTATGTGGCTTGATGGCATTGATGGCCAGCAGTTGTAATCGGCCGGAGCCGGAACCCGAGCCGGAACCGGAGCCGGAGACGCTGGAAGTGGCGAAGGGCGCGGATGTGAGCTGGGTGACGCAGATGGAGCACGACGGGTGCAAGTTCCGGACGGGCGACGGCAAGGAGATGGAATGCATGGCG
>CACYZM010000072.1 GCA_902778855.1 uncultured Bacteroidia bacterium | reverse complement strand
GGCGGCAGTGAAGATTGCAGCGCGTGGTGCACTCCCAGAACAGATAGTTCAGTTCGTGGACCTTCGTCTCATTGGCCCGGAACAACCGGAAAAGCGCGTTGCGGATCATTTATTCAGCTTTGACCAACTTGATTTCGATCAGGCGGGGCGAGATGTCGGTGATAACCGTATCCTTTACGCGATACGTATCATCGGCCGGTTCAAAACGGAATGCAGGGGGAAGGACCTCATCGTCCCACCGATAGTAATATACGTTCGCTTCCCCGTCGGGTCCTGTCAGGGTACCGGGAGTCCAGTCCGGGCCATTGTAACCTTTCACCCGGGCACTGACCTTGACACCTTCCATAGGTTCACCCGTATCGGCCGCCATTACCTTGAAAGACATCGATATATGTTCTAAACCTTCGGGCGTTCCGTAGCACGCCTGAAAGATGAAAAGGGCCGTCGTCAAAGACAGGCCCTTCAAAAGATTGTGAAGCCACTTCATACGCTTGTCTTTTCCAAATAGATGCAAAAAGACACGGAATGTTGCGTCACTCAGTGACAATTTGATCCGTCAGTTCCGCTTCAACGATTTCTTCGGCGGGAGTTTCAGCGGTGGGTTCGACGGTCGCCTCAATCTTCTCTTCCTCAAAGAAGTTTTCCGGATAGCCGGGCGGCGTCCCATAGCAGGCCTGGAACACGAACAGGCAAGCGGTGAGCGACATACCCTTGAGCAGATTATGAAGCCATTTCATAAGGCAATCGGTTTTGATTTCCGTGCAAGTTACAAAATAATCCCGAGAATCCTTACCTTTGTGTATTCAAATCCACGACCGACCATGTATTCGCCTGCCGAAGATCCGATTTACAGCCGTACGGCCCTGCTGATGGGCAACGACGTGATGGAACGCCTGGGGAGCGCCCGCGTCATCCTTTTCGGCGTAGGCGGCGTGGGCAGCTGGTGCGCCGAAGGGCTCGTGCGTTCCGGTGTCACGCACATCACACTCGTGGATTCCGACTGCGTGAGCGAGAGCAATATCAACCGCCAGTTGATGGCCACCACCCGCACCGTCGGGCAGATCAAGGTCGAAGCCCTGCGCGACCGGCTGCTGGAAATCAACCCGAATGCCGAAATCACGGCCATCGAACGCGTGTACTCCGCCGAAACGGCCGACTCGTTTGAAATGGAGCGGTACGATTACATCATCGACGCCATCGACTCCCTCAAGGAAAAATCCGACCTGATCCTGCGGGGCACCCGCACCCCGGCCGTGTTCTTCTCCTCGATGGGCGCGGCCTTGAAAGTCAATCCGCAGGGCGTGAAAGTGGCCGAGTTCTGGAACGTCCGCGGCTGCCCCCTCGGCGCCGCCATCCGCAAGAAATACAAACAGAACCACACCTACCCGGGCCACAAGTTCCGCTGCGTCTACGACGAAGAAGTCCTCCCCAACCGCGGCACCGCCCTGGCTGCCGACGCCTCCAACAGCGAGTGGGACGGCCGCAAAGCCCAGATCAACGGCACCACCTCCCACATCACCGCCATCTTCGGCATGACCCTCGCCGGCCTGGTGATCGAAGACATCTATCGGAAAACCACAAAAAAATAGAGGCTTACTTTCGTAAGCCTCTCATTTTTAAAGTAGCGGGAGCCAGGATTGAACTGGCGACCTCATGATTATGAATCATGCGCTCTAACCAGCTGAGCTATCCCGCCATTTGTTGAGGTAGACGGATTCGAACCGCCACTAAGAGGACCAGAATCTCTTGTGCTGCCATTACACCATACCTCAATGGGACTGCAAAGGTATGAAAAAAATCGGGTTTGCAACAAAAAGTTTAATTTTTTTGCTAACGGACCTCTTTGCCGAAGGGAAAGATGGAGGCGATGGCCAGTTTGAAGTGCTGGGCGCCCCAGGGGATGCCGACGATCGTGATGCAGAAGATCAGGCCGAAGATGGCGTGGAGAATGGCGACTTCCCACCAGCCGAGGAGGATCCAGAGGAGGTTCATCACGACGGAGAGGCAACCGGGTTCGTTGGGTTTGTTGACCAGTTCGTGGCCGAAGGGCCAGAGTGCGTAGCCGCCGAGCTTGAAGAGCTGGACGCCGAATGGGATGCCGATGATCGTGATGCACATCACGAGCCCTACAAGGAAATACACGATGGCGACCAGGATGCCGCCGAGGATGAGCCAGAGAAGGTTGCCGATTGTTTTCATAGGCGTAAAGATAGTCATTTTATTTTACCTGCACGCCGGGGATGTCGCTCCAGCGTGTGGTAAAGTGCGGGGACTGGTGCTCGCTCGACATCCGGACGATGCCGTCGCCCTGGATGCCGAAGCGGACGGTACCGGGGCCATAGGCGGCGGTAATGCCGTCGAGAGCCTGCGAGAGGCGTTCGTCACGCTGGTCGGCGTCGGCGTCGCGGAACAGCGAACGCGTGAAGCCTTCGCGGGGCGCGAGGCGGGTGATGACCACGCCGGCCTTCTTGTAGCCGTAGCGGGAAGAGAACAGGGCGCGCGTCGCCTCGGCGGCGGCGACCACGAGGGTCTTGTGGTCGTCGGACCCGTCGGGGAACACCACCAGCCGGCTCGCGAAGGTCTGGGGCTGATCCTCGCGAAAACGGTTGGTCATCGCGAAGACGGCCAGTTCCAGGGCCAGCGAATGCTGGGCCCGGAGCTTCTCGACGGCGCCGGCGGCAAAGGTTGTCGTCTGGGAACACAGGTCGGCGACATCGGTGACCTCGTGGGCAAAACTGCGGGAAACGCAGATGGTCTGCCGGGGCTCGATGCAATCCTCGAAGCCGATGCAGGGCACGCCGTGAAGTTCTTTCCAGGTCCGCCACATCGGCAGGGCGAAGCGGCGGCGGATATCCGTTTCCGGCCGCTGGGCCAGATCCCAGGCCGTGGTCACGTGGAGCGAGGCCAGCTTCTTGACGCTGCGGCGCCCGACGCCCCATACGTCTTCGACGGGAAACTTGCGGAGCACTTTCTCGATGTCGGCGGGCCGGTACATATAGCAGCCGCCCTGGAGTTTGGGGTATTGTTTACAGAGTTTCGAGGCAATCTTGGCCAGGGTTTTCGTGGGCGCCACACCCACGGAGACCGGAATCCCCGTCAACTTCCGGCAGGCGGCCGACACCGTCCGGGCATAGGCGCCGAAATCTTCGACCCGGACGCCGCGCAGATCGAGGAAGGCCTCGTCGATGGAATACTGTTCGACCATCGGGGCATAGGTCCCGAGCACTTCCTGCACCCGGCGCGACATATCGCCGTAGAGGGCGTAATTGGAGGAGAACACCGACACGCCGTGCTGCTCCACCAGGTCGCGGATCTTGAAGAGCGGATCGCCCATCTTGATGCCGACCGCCTTGGCTTCGTTGCTGCGGGAGACGGTGCAGCCGTCGTTGTTGCTCAGCACGATGACCGGCTTTCCGTTCAGGTCGGGACGGAACACACGCTCGCACGAAGCGTAGAAATTGTTGCAGTCGGCCAGGGCGAACATCGGGCGGCGGAATCCGTCAGGCTTTCTTGATGACGTAGGTCACCACGCCCCAGATCAGGAAATCGTTGTCGGGGCCGACGGGAATCGGTCGGAACTGGGTATTGTGCGCGTTGCAGGGCAGCAGCACGGCCCCGTCGGCCGTGATCTCCACCCGCTTGACCGTGTATTCCCCGTCGATGAAGCAGACGGCCTTGCAGTCGTTGTACGGCTCCACGGCGCGGTCGACGATGATGATGTCGCCTTCGTCCATATCGGCATCGACCATCGACACGCCGTCGATGCGGAAGAAGAACGTGGAGGCGCTGTGCCGGACCAGGAGCTTGACCAGGTCGAGTTTTTCGCGGACGTCTTCGGCTGGCGAAGGGAATCCGGCCTTGACGGAGCCGACGAGTTCGGCCTCGAGGGCCGCGGTATCGGGGATGGGATGGGGTTGCATATCCTACGGCAAGCTGATGGAATTCAGCAACGGCAGTTTTCCGTCGTCGATCAACTTGAGGATGAGTTCGCCGAACAGGGTGTTCTGCCAGGCGAACCATTCGCGGGTAAAGTTGGACGGATCGTCCTTGTGGAAGGATTCGTGCATGAAGCCCCTGCCCGCATCGGTCTTCAACAGCGTCTCGATGCACCACTTGATCTCCGCGTCATCGTCGGACGTGAAAGCCTTCATCATGATGCTCATCGGCCAGATCATGTCGACCCCGATATGGGGGCCGCCGATGCCTTCGGCCGCTTTCCCCCGGAAGAACCAGGGATTGTCTTCGCTCCAAACGAAGCGGCGGGTGTTCTGATAGATCGGATCTTTCGGATCGACGTCGCCCAGATACGGCATGGCCAGCAGGCTGGGCACGTTGGCGTCGTCCATCATCAGTTTGTTGCCGAAGCCGTCGACTTCAAAAGCA
>CACYZM010000071.1 GCA_902778855.1 uncultured Bacteroidia bacterium | reverse complement strand
CCTTCTCTATCGCGGAGATCAACTGTCCGTCGAACTGGGCGGCTCTACCCGGTTCCAGACAGCCCATTATTCCCTCGACAGTGCAGCCGATACAAAGACATGGAGCAATGAATTATTTGCCGACGTGGAATGGGAGACGAAACACGGATGGGAATTGTCCACATTCTGGAGCTATCATTTCTTCAAAGGTTTTCCCTCCGGATACAACGATCCCTACCTGATGGTGGATCTCGACGTGACAAAGAACATCAAGCAATTCGCCATCAGCTTCCACATCAGCGACATACTGAACCGCACGCGCACCACCCGCCACATCACGACCGAGAACTACGTCGAGGACTCGATGTACAACCAGCTGGGCCGCCACTTCTTCATCACCTTTAAGTGGAACTTCGGCAAACTCAACGCCGCCAAGAGCAATAAGGCCCGTTCGGCTGCGATGAATATGATGTATTAAAAGAACTTACAATATGGAAAAACTCACGGCGAAAGAAGAAGAGATCCTACGGATGTTCTGGGCCTACGGACCGATGTTCATCCAGGACCTGCTCAAGCATTTCCCGGACCCGAAGCCGCACTACAACACGGTTGCCACGCAGGTGGGCTTTCTGGAGGAGAAGGGGTATGTAGCCCGCGAGAAGTTCGCCAACGCCTACCGCTACTACGCCATCGTGAGCGAACGGGATTTTGCCGACCGGGTGATTTCCGACACCGTCGAAAGATTCTACGACAACTCTTACGCGAGCGTCGTCTCCCGTTTCGTGGAAGAAGAGAAGATGGACCTGGAAGAGCTCAAGGCCCTGATCGCCCAAATCGAAAAACAACGCAAATGACCGGTTTCCTCATCTATATTTTAAAAAGCACGCTGCTGCTGGCCGTGTTCGACGCCTTTTTCCTGCTGGTGATGCGTCGGAGCGGATGGTTCCGGTTCAACCGGATCACGCTGCTGGCCGGCAGCGCGGCGTGCCTGCTGCTGCCGCTCATTCCTTTCCGGGTGAACCGGGCCACACTTTATTCGACGTGGCTGGAACCGGTCGTCGTGGCGGCCGGCGATCAAGCCGAGCCCGCGGTGGTGGCGACTGCCAGTGGCATGTCTTTCTCCTGGCAGGCGGTCGTTCTGACACTTTACCTTCTCGGCGCCCTCGTCGCACTGGTCTTCTACCTGCGCTCTTACGGCGCGATGTTCCGCCTGCTGCGCCGCACGCCCTCCGAGCGCCGCGACGGCTATACCCTTCATCTGATCGCGCAGGATACGCCCTCCTTCAGCTGGCTGCGGCACATCGTCATCGCACGGAGCGATTATGAGCGCTATCCCGCCATCCTGACCCACGAGCAGGCGCACGTCCGTCGCGGCCATTCCGTGGATCTGCTGCTCGCTTCGCTCCTGACCGTCCTGCAGTGGTTCAATCCGCTGGTGTGGATCTGCCGCAGCGAACTCAAGCTGCTCCACGAATACGAAGCCGACGACTTCGTCCTCAAACAAGGCATCGATGCAACGCAATACCAATTATTACTCGTGAAAAAAGCCGTGGGGGAAAAACGTTTCCTCCTGGCCAACGGCTTCAATCACGCCCAACTCAAAAACCGTATTACGATGATGCAGACTACTACGAAAGCGGCCTGGAAGAAACTCTTCCTGCTGCTCCTCCTCCCGCTGCTGGCCGGCACGACGCTGCTCCTCGCCGAGCGCGTCACGCCTGCTGCCGATGTAATCCCTCTTGCCGAAGAACCGGTTGTCGCGCCTTCCGAAGTCCTGCCGGAGCCTCCTCCGGAGGCACCTGTCAAATACTCCTTGCTGGAGACCAAGCCCCGCTTTCAGGATGGAGACGTCCGCCAGTTCTCCCGCTGGGTCAACGAGAATCTCAAGTATCCCCCAGAGGCGGTTAAAGACTCACTTCAAGGCCGTGTGACTTTGCAGTTCACCATTGAGAAGGACGGCAGCGTCACGGATGTCCACGTTCTCCGCGGCTGTGCTCCCGTCCTCGATGAAGAGGCCATCCGCGTCGTCAGTCAGTCCCCGAAATGGACTCCTGGCTACATCAATGGCGAACCTGTCCGGGTGGTTTATAATTTCCCCGTCCTCTTCCAATTGACAAAGAAGAAATAGTATGAAATCGTTTGTCCTGTCGCTGGCCGTGCTGGCCGCCGCGCTGCTTTCCGGCGTGGCGGCGGCACAGCCGGCGGACTCGCTGGCGCGGCGCGCAGCGCTTGCCGAAGCCCGCTACCTGAAGAGCCTCTTCAAAACGGATGCGGCCATCGAGCGGCTCTCGGGGCTGGTGACGCCCGGCGTCTTCGATGAGGAGGTGCTCTCCGAACTGGCGGACTGCCATTTCGTGAACGGCGATTACGAGACGGCGGCCGGGACCTATCAGCTGCTGTCGCTCCACGAGCCGGACAACCTCCTTTACCGGATCAAGCAGATGCAGATCGCTTTCCGGATGAAAGACTATCTAGCCTGCGCGTCGCTCGGGCGGAGCATCCTCGCCCGCGATTCCATCCCGGCCGTGGCAGCCCTGGTAGGGGATGCCTACAACCTGGCGGGCCTCTCCGACTCGGCGCTGGTCTGCTACCGCCAGGCCTTGGCGCTCAAGCCGCGCAACGAGGCGGTCGTCAGCAAGGCGGCGAACCTGCTGCTCACCGCCAAGGACTACGACGGCGTCCTGTCGATGACGGGCGATTATCTGGCGATGGATCCCGACAATTTCACCGTGGCGCCCATCCGGGGGCTGGCTTACTATCTGACCGCGCAATACGATTCCGCTACCGTTGTATTCAAGCGGCTGGAAGACTTGGGCGCCGACAATTATCCGCTGCATTACTATCTCGGCCAGAGCTATTGGCACACCAATGTCACCTATGAGGCGGAAAAGGAACTCGTAAAAGCCTGGGCCCTCGACTCCAGCGACGCCAACCTGGCCGTGTCCATCGCCGCCGTCAAGACAGAGATGTACCGGCCTTTCGACAAGCAGGTCAAGCCCATGCTCGAAAAGGCCGAGGCCATGATCCGGCCCGATTCCGCGCTGGTCTCCCGCATCCATCAGCAGTACGGTGCGAGCTACTATCGTTTGGAACAGTTTGACCTGGCCATCCCGCATTACCAGGAGGCCTACCGCTACAATCCCTCGTTTATCCAGGCCATCTCCACCATCGCCTACTGCTACGAGCGGCTGAAGAAATACAAAGAAGCCCTCGACTACTACGAGCGCTACCTCAAACTCGCCCGCCCCGGCTCCCGCGGCTACGAATTCGCCAAAAAGAGCATCGACTACCTCAAGGGCGAGCTCTTCATGAACGAACCCTGACAGGACCGCTTTCCCAATCATCCACAGGACAGCGCACGCGCGACGCACACGAGGGCGCCGCTTGGTCTGCGTCGCCCGCAAGGAATGGGCTAAAGCGTGTTGCGGTATTTCCGGGAGATGGGGAGGGTCTGGCCGGAGGCAGTGAGCGTGTCCGGGCCGACGGAGGTGATGACTGCGCGGTTGACCAGGTACGAACGATGGATGCGGACGAAGGGGTCTCCGAGCAGGTTTTCCCATTGGCTGATCCCCGTCTTGTTGCGGAAGTAGCGACCGTCAAGGGTAAAGATGCGGACTTCTGTGTCGTTCGATTCGATGTAGGCGATTTCAGCTACGGGAAGGGTGACGGATTTCCTGTCCGAGAAAAACGTGATCTGGCGGGGTGCGGCCTGCAGCCTGCGGTCCAGCCATTTCCGCCAGGCATAATCGCCGAGCGCCAGCATGGTCAGGATGAGGCCGAGAAACACGGGGTTGACCAGAACGGGCTGCACGTCGAGAATGAACCAGACCCGGCTCTTCATAAAGGGACTCCAGAGCAGCCGGTGGACGAGTAGCAACAGCAGGGTGGTGGATACCAGTACGGCCAGGGAGAGAAAGACCTTGTCGCGGATCGTTTCGGCTTTCGGCAGGAAAAACTCCAGGGCGATTGCACAGGGGAAGAAGACCAGACTGATCAGGACGGCCTGGCCCGGCGTGTAATCCAGGCTGATCAGGATGGCGGTCACCAGCGCGAGCGCCACGAGCCAATATGCGATGCGACCGAAGATTTTCATTGTTACAAATATACTGAAAATACCGCCCGACTGGCCAAGAAGAGCCGCCACAGTGGGATTCAATGAGTCTGCAATGGGTTTTAACTTTGGAAGAAACCGGCGTGGTCCATACCTTTGCAGAACAAACAATCGAAACTATGAAACAGACAACCTATCAAGTGGCGGATTCGCTGGGTGTGTTCCATCCGGAAACCATTGAAACGCCAGGCTGGTCATTGGCCAGATTCTTTGTGGATGGCGGCGTGTCAGGCATGATTGCGCTCACCCTTTTACTGATAGCGCTTTTTCTCGCAGCCTGGAAAGCCCCGCGCTGGGTTCGGGAAGTGGGAATAGCCGCGTTGGTCCTCTCGGTATTCCTGACCGCTGTCGGCCTTTTCCAGATATTTGGCCTGATGGATCAATTCGGCAGTGAGATATTTCCTATTATCGGCGGCGGTTTGCAAATTGCCATCATCCCGTTGCTGTATGGTCTGATCATCTATTTCATTTCGCTGCTCATCCGGCTTGTGCAAACGCCAAGAATCTAAAGCAAATGAAACGACTGCTGGCCTTTTTTGTCCTGCCGATCCTGTGTGCAGGATGCCATTCAGAGAATATGTGCACCATCCGGGGTACTGTGAGCGTCCCCGATGCGAGTCAGCCCTATTCTGTCGTGCTGCTGCAGGGAGGGGAGGGCATTGATACCTGTCGGATCGAGAAAGGCGCGTTTACGCTGAAGACCCGGCAGAATCCCCAGGTGCAGCAGAGTATCAAGTTGATTGACGCCGAAGGGAACGATGTGGGTGATGGCGGTATTTACGACATGATGGAGATTGTGGCCGACACCCGCTCGATGTCGGTAAACTTCGATACCCAGGAGTCGTCCGGCAGCCCTCTGACTGCTGCGATGAACGATCTGATCCATGAACTGGATAAGTTGCTGATGGAGGGTGACCCGGAGGGAGATACCGCCGGGAAGATGGATACCATACTCCGGCAAGCCTGGCGGGAGCATTCCCATGATGCTGTCGGCCTTCAGACGATGAGGTTGCTGTCGTTCCATCTGGATTATGAGGGAATGGTGACATTGCTCGATGAGGGAGGCGATTTCATCAGGGAGGCTGAAGATATTGCCATGACCCTGAAATACAAACTGGCTCCGCTCAAGGACGAAGGATCTGTCCTTTATGTCAGCGTCAGCAAAGACGGGGGTGTGGTCTCGGAGAAGGAAATGGATGCCGATGAATGCCTGTCATCCCTGACTGGCGACGGAGGATATCTTCTGCTCGATTTCTGGGC
>CACYZM010000070.1 GCA_902778855.1 uncultured Bacteroidia bacterium | reverse complement strand
TCAACCGCTTTGTCATAGTAAAGATCCCGTGTCTTCGTTTGATACTGAAACATTGTGACTCGTGTGTTTTACGAGTCAACTTTTTTCAGGGAAAGACAGTAAGGAACACCTCACTTGCGGAAGAGGCGGCTTATTTGTATCTTCGTGTCGATAAATCGGAATTTAGCGGATTCAACTATGGCAAAGTTTATCTTGAACAGACCTGATGATTTTCTGCTCCTTTCGAAAAAGAGCATTATCGCTACCACGCTGAAATGGTTCGTGATACTAATGGCTGGTGCGATACTTCTGAGAATTGCCTGCGTCGTCATCTATATGTCGATGGGAGTGAATCCTATGGAGTTAACCAAGTTCGGTGGAGATCCCACTAATTATATGGGCCACGCGACGTGGAAGACTCTGCTGAAGTTGATGATTGTCGCCCCTCTGGCGGAAGAGATTATGTTCCGTCTTGGGCTGTCTTTCAAGCGGCAAACTGTGGCACTCTGGCTGGGTTTACTCCCGTTTGTATGCGCCTATTACATGCACAAATGCCATGTTTGGTATATCCTGCTGGGGCTAGCTGCCTTGGGTGCAATCATCTATTGGCTGATCTGCCGTCTCACCACTGACGAACAGTGGAAAGAATGGCGGCAGAAGTATATCATTCCTGCCATGTGGATTTCCGCTATCGGCTTTGGCATACTGCATTTCCGAGCTTTCTCTGTCTTGAACTGGCAAGTGTTCCCGTTTGCACTAACAACGATTCTGGTTCCTATGGCAGGAGGTTGCGCCATCACATATGCAAGAGTCAATCTCGGCTTCTGGTGGGGTGTTCTGCTGCATTGTATCATCAACATTCCTCCTGTCTTGATGATTGTTTCATCAATGGTTTAGGCACTTCCTAAATCCGGCTTAGAATCCACCAATTGTTGCGATAGCCCCCAAGAAAATATTCAATGGGCTTCCGCTTTGTAGCAGCCGGAGGCTTCGTCGGCGCAGGGATGGTCGTAACGCTCCGTTTCCAGCGTCGCGTGCTGGATGCCCAGATCGCCGAGGGTGTGCTTGAGGGCGTGGACCACTTCTTCCGGCTCGGCCCCTTCGCGGACCACAACGTGGGCGGTCAGCGCCGTTTCGGTGGTGCTGATCGGCCAGATGTGCAGGTGATGAATGCCGTGGACGCCGGGTACGGATTCCATCTGCTGCGTCACGGCGTCGACATCGATGCTTTCCGGAACCGCGTCCATGCTCATCCGGATGCTCTCGGACAGCAGGTTCCAGGTGCTTACCAGGATGACGCCGGCGATGACAATGCCGATGATCGGGTCGATGACCGTCCAGCCGGTCAGCGCGATGACAATGCCCGAGATGACGACGCCCACGGAGACCAGCGTGTCGGCGGCCATATGGAGGAAGGCGCCGCGCGTGTTGATGTCGTTTTTCTGGTGCTTCATCAGCAGGAGGGCCGTCAGGCCGTTGACGACGATGCCGATGCCGGCGGTCCAGGCGACGGCGCCGCCGTCGATCGAGGCCGGATGGCGGAGCTTGTGGATGCTCTCCACCAGGATCGCCCCGACGGCGACCAGGAGGATGACGGCGTTGAGCAGCGAGATCAGGATCGATCCTTTCCGGTAGCCATAGGTGAATTTCTTCGAGCCCTGCGTGGCGGCCAGCCGGAAGGCGATCATCGCCAAGATCAGGGAGAATACATCACTCAGGTTATGCCCTGCATCGGAAAGCAGTCCGAGCGAACCTTTCCAGAGGCCGATGCCCGCCTCGACGAAAACGAAAGTCAGGTTCAGCGCAATGGAAATCCAATAGATTCCCCGCAGCGAAGCAAGCTCCGCCGCCTCAGCGTGATGATGATGGTGATGATGGTGATGATCGTGTTCCATGGCAAGCACAAAGATAGTCCTTTCGCCGCATCGTTTTTATCCCAATATGTTGGTATTTGGAAGGCCCTGGGCCATAAGAAAAAACCGAGACTCTCAAGTCTCGGAACGGCCAACGGCCGAGGGGTGCGGGGATGTGCCCCGCTAAAAAAGATGGCCCTTGGGCCATAAGAAAATATCCGAGACTCTCAAGTCTCGGATATTTTCTTGTGGCCCTTAGCAGATTTGAACTGCTGACCTCCTGCCTGTCAAGCAGGCGCTCTAAACCAGCTGAGCTAAAGGACCTCTTCGGTTTTGGGACTGCAAATATAGCAAACTTTTTGAAAAAAAATCGTATCTTTGAGAAATAAGCTTCAAATTATGAAAAATTTCGTCTGGATCCTGACCCTGGCTCTGGCGCTGACCGCCGGCTGCAAGGGTGACAAAACCCAAAATAATCCGAGTCTCGCCACGCCTGCCACGGCTTCCGTGCGGATGGAAGATTTTCCGTTCGACGAACTGTATCAGGTGTTTTCGATCTTCGGCAAGAACATCATGACCGACTTCTTCGCTTCCCCGCAGGCCAAGGAAAAGATCAAGGACGAACTTCAGGAAGGCTACAACAACAGCCGGGAATACTGGGGCAATGCCTGCAACGTGCTGACCTATGGATATAATAACGAGGGTATCTACGACGGCTTCCTGATGGGCTGCTGGAAATACGATGCCGACGGCCATTACCTGGTCCTGCTGGACGAAGAGGGCGGCGTCGACGTCGCCGGGACGAAATACATCCGCGCCTACGACTATGATCCCGCGACGAAGCAGGCCCACGAAGTGGAGATTCCGCTGAATCCGCAGCCGAAGGCCGAAGATTTCGACGACATCATCCGCCTGGCGGGCTGCTCGGATATACCGGCGATCCGCAAGTCGATGCGAGACCGCATTTATAACTATGGATTCACGCCCGAAGGCGTGAACGTCGAACTGAACGTGACCGACGACTGGGAGGCCGCCGGCTATTGCGGCTTCGAATCGTTCTACCGCTGGAACGGCAGTGAATTCGTCCGCGACGAATCGGTTCCGTCTCCGTGCATCCACGACGACGGGTTTGCCATGATCCGGCTGGGAGAGCGGATGCCCGGTATGAATTTCGACAGCGATCCGCTGGCGTATGATATCCGCTATTCCGAGGAAGGGGCGCTCTGGCTGGTCGACCTGGACGGCAAGCCTGTGCTGCAGGTCCAGATGGAGGGTAACGACGTCGGCTCCGTCGAAGTCTTCGATCCCCGATACAGCCTGCAGCGGGGCAGCTATTGGCTCGGAAAGGGAAAACTGAACGTGGGCAGCCGGATCGTGGATTACGTGAATTTCTCGGAAGAACCCGTGCCCGAAGTCTGGCTCTACAGCGACGGGACGGTCAGTCTCGACCTCAAGAAATACAAATCCGTGGTTTCCATCCGGACAACGGTTTCCGGTCTGGCAGGTGACGTGCCGGCCATCCCGGGTCAGGAGGTGAAAGTCAAAGTGGTGGATCCGAAGTTCAAGCCTTCGGCGACGGTGCAGTCGATCCTGGTGACGTATGCTCCTTCGCCTGAAGAAGATTAGATTCCGGCCTGCTCTTCGATCTGCTTGGTTTCGTTCATGACGTTGGTCAGCATCAGCATGTTGGCGGCGATGTCGCGCACCATGCGGTAGCTGCCGCCGTCGCGGAGGGCGTACCAGCTGCGGTCGCTGTCGTCGATGCTCTCCACGAAGGCTACCTGCGGGAAGCGGGTCTGGATGTTGCGGCGGAAGATGACGGTGTACTGGCCGCATAGGCTCTCCACCTCGGCTTCCAGGCTTTCCTTCGTTTCCGCGTCCTGCATTCGCGTGTAGGTATCCTTGAACAGGTCGTAGTAGGCGGAGTGCTTGATTTCCGCCCAGTTGTCGGTGGTGTTGAGGATCCAGCAGTGGTCGATGTCGTCGGGGTCCGGCTGCAGTTCGCTGCTGATGTCATGCAGCTTGGTGAACTTGACGCCCGAGAAGAAGATCTGGTCGTCGACGAACGAAAACTTGATCTTGCTGAAATCGATGCCGATGGACACCTTGTAATAGTATTTCTTGATGTAGAGGATCTTCCGGATACCCTTTTCCTTCATCGAGAGAGTCTCGAGCATCTTGTTCCACAGGCTGACGTCGGGAATCAGGCTCTTGTAGCGCTCGTCGCTCGAGTAGTCTTCCAGCGGCTCTTCCTTCACCACATAACCTTTCTTGGCATATTCCATCTGCTCGAGTTTGAAGGTGAAGTCGATTTCGGACGGCATGCCTTCGGTCTGGGCGCGGGTGTCCAGCCGGTTCTCCAGCTCGCGGTTGCGGCTTTCAAGCAGCCCGACCTTCTTCTCCAGCTCCACCTCTTTCTGCTGCTGCTCGAGGAGTTCCTGCTGCCGTTTTTCCAGCAGGTTTTCCACCAGCGCATTGATCGGCCGGAAGGCGATGACGGCGAGGATGAGCGTAATGGCGTTGGAAAGCAGGATGGCCAGCGGCGCCATCAGGCGGGGAAAGAAAATGAAACTGCCCACATTGACGGCCATCAGCAGGATGCAGACGCCAAGCACGAAATAACTGGTCACGACCTTTTTCCGGTCGAGGCCCAGCCGAGTCTTTTTCTTGATGAAGAGTCCCATAACGAGCACAAAGATAAGCTATTTCCCGAGAAGATGCGCCAGTTCCTCCCGGAGTGCGGCCGCCCCGGTGAAGCGGATGGCGGAAAGGCCGGCGGCGATGGCGCCGTCGACATTCTCGAAATTGTCGTCGATGAAAACCGACTCTTCGGCCTTGAGGCCGTACTTGTCGAGCAGGCAGTTGAAGATGGCAGCGTCGGGCTTGAGCAGCCGAACGTCGCCCGAGACCACCATACCGTCGAGCAGGGAAAACACGGGATAATCGTCGACGATGGTGTAGAAGGTCTCGGAAGCCCAGTTCGTCAGGCCGTAAATGCCGTAGCCGGCCTGTTTCAGGTCGGCTACCAGATCATACATGCCGGGGATCGCCCCGCCCATCATCTTTTTCCAGTCGCGCTGATAAAGCGCGATTTCCGGCGCCCATTCGGGATATTGGGCCGTGAGTTCGGCCACGCCCTGGGAGAACGGCTTCCCGCCGTCGAGTTCCTTGTTCCAGGCTGCGGTGCAGATGTTTTCAATAAACCAGGTCGCTTTTTCAGGGTCCCCGAAATAGGGGTCATATACGTAATGCGGGTTCCAGTCCACCAGAACGGCGCCAAAGTCGAAGATGATGTTGCGGATCATAGTTGTCCGCAAAGATAGTGGTTTTTTATTTCTTCATCTCCTCGGCCAGCACTTTCTCCAGCTGTTCCCGGTCCATCTGGCCGTCGAGACAAATGAACGTCGTCTCTTCGCCGTCGATGGCGAACATCGCGAAGCTGTTGACCGTTTTTTCGTCGCCGATGCTGTACATCCGCATGATTTCCCCGGAATCGATGGCTTCCATCAGCAATTCGTACTTGCCGCCGGCGATGAAGCGCTTCACGTCGGATTCCAGGCCGGCGCGGATGGCCGGATTCTCGCTGCTGATGATATAGAGTCCTTCCAGTTGGCGCTGACTTTTTCAGTGCCGGCATATTTCTGATAGATGCTTTTCCCGTTTTGCGCGAAAACGGTCAGGGTGGTGAACAATAAGGCGGTAAGTATGAGTATGCGTTTCATGGCTATTGATTGTTTATAATTTTGGCCATATTCTGGCCGATTAACTGGAATGCTTCTTCGACTTGGGCATAGGCCAGCTGCGGATCGTCGAAAGTATCTTTCGGCTCTCGTGCACTGACGGACGGCAGGGCCAGGACCGCGGCCAGCACGGCCGCAGCCGCCACGGCCGTCCAGAGAATCCGGCGGCCTGTCTTTTTGGGCGCGGGTTCCGCGACAATTGTCCGGGCGGTCAGCTTTTCGGAGATGCGCTTCTCCAGTCCTTCCGGCACGGGGATGTCTTCGTGCAAGGCGGCAGTTTCCAATTCCTGCCAGTCCATTTTTTCAAGATCTTCCAGTCGTTTCATTTTTCTGATTTCAAGGTTTTACGGGCGCGTGCCAGCAGCACGCGAAGGGTGGCTTGGCTCATCCCGGTCTGTCGGGCGATTTCCGCGTAGGAACGGCCTTCGAAGCTTCGCAGGACGAGGATTTCGCGCTGCCGCTCCGGGAGGGCCTTGATGCCTTCCAGCACCTTGTCCAGCCGCTTTCGTGCATCCAGGGCTTCGTCCTGCGGCCGGCCCGCTTCCGCTTCCGGCAGTTCAGCCGTGAAACGGAGCTGCCGTGCCTGCCGGATCCGGTTCAGGCAGAGGTTTTTCAGCAGACGGATGCTGTACGCTTTGGGTGACTGGATTTCGTCGAGCCGGTCTCTCGTCTCCCATAGCTTCAGGAACAATTCCTGCACGGCATCTTCGGCTTCTGCACGGGACTCCAGCATATAGAAGGCGATCCGGTAAAGCGTTTCCGCGAGCGGAACATAGTCTCGGTGGAAAGTCCTTTCAGTCATTGTTTTCCATCATCCGGGCGATCGTATTCATCGAGACGGAGCCGAAAATGCAGATCAGGGCGCATTCGGAGGGCGTGTACAGGACGAAATCCCGGACGGCATCCGTCCGTTCGTCGTACAGGCCGAAGATTTGCATCCGATCTTCTTCGTCGTTGACTTCCATCAGCAGTTCGGTGTTGCGGAAGATCCGGTCGAGCCGCCGGCCGATCCGGTCGCGGAGCGCCGGCGTGCAGGAGGCATAGTCGAAAACATAGAGGCTTTTGACCCCTTTCATCAGGGACAGGGCTTCGCGGGCGTCGGGATCGCCGATGGAGGCGACCCGGACCACGCCTTTGACGGCGCCGGTCGCCAGCCGTCCCAGCCGGACGACATCCACCCCTTCACAATGGCTGTATTCTGTAATGAATGAAGTGATCTGTGTTTTGGGAATCCTGCCGTCGGGCGAAGCGGCCGTTGCCGTGATCGGCGCCAGAAGAAGCAGGAACAGGAGGAGTTTTTTCATGGTTTTTTGTCATTAAGTGGTCCGGACTCGACAATAAGACACGCAAGGGCGGGATTTGTTAACAACTTTTTTTACCTTTGAATCCCGCAACGCAGATGAACAATTTTGCTGCCATAGATTTCGAAACGGCGAACGAACAACCCTGCAGCGTGTGCAGCGTGGGCGTGGTCGTGGTGCGCGGCGGCGAAATCGTGGATACGTTCTATAGCCTGATCAAGCCGGAGCCGGAGTATTATCGCTGGTTCTGCCAGCGGGTACACGGGCTCGGGCCGGCGGATACCGATCAGGCACCGGTGTTTCCACAGGTATGGCGGCAGATCGCGCCGCGGATCGAGGGGCTGCCACTGGTGGCCCACAACGCCCGTTTCGACGAAGGGTGCCTCAAGGCCGTCTTCCGGGTCTATCAGATGGATTATCCCGATTATTTCTTTTACGATACGCTGGCTGCGTCGCGGCACTGTTTCGGCCGGACCCTCGAAAACCACCAGCTCCAGACCGTCGCCGCGGCCTGCGGCTTCGATCTGAAGCGGCATCACCATGCCCTGGCCGATGCCGAGGCCTGTGCCCGCATCGCCTTGAAAATTCTTTAAAAGGCGGAGACGCATTTCGGGACTTCGTGTGTTTATAGGGCAGAAACGCTAAAAAATGCAATGACAAAGGACAGGTAAGTGTATCGGGAATTGGATGAGCAGGCGTTGGCCAGCTATTGCTCCAAGCGCGACAGACTGGCGGAAGAAGAACTGTATAGAAGATATGCAGACAGGGTGTTTGCGCTCTGCAGACGGTATGTGGGCGACGCAGACGAGGCGAAAGACCTGATGCTGGAAGCTCTGATCCAGGCCCTCGACAAGATTGACACTTACACATTTCGGGGAAAAGGTTCCCTGTACGGCTGGATCAGCCGGATCGCCGTCAACAAAGCGATCAACCGCATCAAGCGGCAGCGCTGGCGGATGGTTCCCCTGGATGCCCGGGTCCAGGACAACATCCCGGATCCGACCGAGGAGGAGATGGTGACGGTCCCGAGAGAGAAACTGCTGGCGTGGATCGCAGAATTGCCGGATTTGAGAAGGGCCGTCTTCAATCTCTACTGTATCGACGGCTATTCGCACCAGGAGATTGGAAAAATGCTGGGAATCAGCGAAACGGGTTCAACGAGCACCCTTACCAAAGCCCGGAAGCAACTGAAAGAAAAGATCAGACAATACCTGAAAGAGCAAGACCGATGAGAAATTGGGAAGACATAGTCAAAGATAAACTGGAAGAGCCCGACGGCACGCTTCCGGAAAGCGTCTTTGCCGAGTTCCAGGCCCGCCGCAGCGGCGCCGCACCGGCTCCCGCCGCGAGGCGGTCTCCGCTGGTCTGGGTGGTGGCGACCGCCGTCGCCGCCGGCCTGGCCGCGATCCTGCTCCTCCGCAAGCCTTCCGTGCCCGAAGACAGTATCCGGATTGTTCCGCAGCCGGTTCCGACCGTTGCCGTGGCGTCCGATTCCACGGCCGTTGAGGCGGAAGAGCCGTTGCCGGTTCGGCCGCTCATCGCTCAGGCCCCTGTGCCGAAAGCTGCTGCACCGAAAACTGTTGCCCCGAAGGCGGAAGAACCGGAAGTGGCCGAGCCGGAAATTGTCGAGCCGGAACCCGTCCGGCCGGAAGTCGTTGAACCGGAGGAAGAGCCGACTGTCTCGGAGCCTGTCGCCGCAGAGCCGGCCGTTGCGACGGCTTCGCCTTTCGTCCCGCAGAATACGCCTGCGCGGTCCGTGGATATGCACATCGCGCCTGCGGCCGGTATCGTGGCCGGAGGCGGCCTGCTTGCGGCCCTGCTGGCCCCTATCGCCGGCAAGGGGGATTTGATGTCGGAGCAGGCTTCCAGTTACAGTGAACCTAGCTACGGGAATCCTCTTGACTGCAACCCACCAAGTTTCCTCAATGAAGTCGACCACTTCACCCATACCTTTCCGTTCAAGGGCGGTTTGTCAGTGGGAATCCCTGTTTCGGACAGACTGCGGATAACGACCGGATTGGAATACAGCCTGTATCAGACCCGCGTCAGCTTTACCAAGTCCGGGGAAAAGAAGCAGGCGGCCCATTATCTGGGCGTTCCGTTGCGTCTCGATTGGTCTTTGGCTTCCAACCGGTGGCTGGATGTCTATGTGGGTGGCGGCGCTTCCGGCGATTGGTGTGTCGGTGCGACGCATGCCGGAATAGATATCCCCCGGGACGGCTTTAGTTTCTCCCTGCTTGGCGCCGGCGGCGTCCAGTTCAATATGACCCGTCGCCTGGGTCTGTACGTGGAGCCGGAAATCAGCTGGACCTTTCCTTCGGAGAAACGCGTACTGGAAACTTATCGAAGCGCCCATCCATTCCTGTTTTCGGTTGCGACGGGTCTGAGAATCAATCTTGACAAATAAACAATCCAAATAATTGACGACTATGAAAAGATTTGCCTGGCTGTTTGCAGCGATGCTGCTTCTTGTGCCGGGATCCTGCAACGAACTGGATCCCGAAGGCGGAAACAATCCGTATACCTTCATTTCACTGACCACCAAGCAGACGGGCTATGTCCAGGCCGGTAATGCGTTTGCCTGGAAGTTCATCGACCAGGTCGATGGATACGCCCGCAAAGAAAAAGAGAAGGAATGGTTCGTCTCGCCCCTGAGCCTGCAGATCGCCCTGGGTATGCTGCTCAACGGCGCCCAGAACGAAACTGCCGCCGAAATCTGCCGGACGCTCGGCTACAATGGAGTCGAACCCGCCGAAATCAACGCCTGGTGCAAACTGATGCTGGAGCAACTGCCTAAACTCGACAAAAAGACCGACCTGGCGCTGGCCGACGCCATTTTCTACAACAAGAAACTGACGTTGAAGGGCCCCTTCCGCAACGACGTTACCTCCTGGTATGACGCCCGGCTCGAGGCCTTGGATTTCTCAAAGAAAAAAGCCTCGGCCGATGTCATCAACAAATGGTGTGACAAGCAGACGAAGGGGATGATTCCCCACGTCCTCGACGAGGTTTCTCCGACGGCCTTGGCCTATCTGGTCAATGCACTCTATTTCAAGAGCGAGTGGAAGGAGAAGTTCCCCAAGGGGAGTACGGCTGGCGAAACGTTTACCGACGAGGCCGGTCGGAAGAGTCAGGTCAAGATGATGAAACTCGCCGGCAAGGAATTCGGCTATGAAGAGACGGACCTGTGCCAGATTGTCAATTTGCCCTATGGCAATGGCAACTTTGCGATGACCGTCTTTCTGCCCAAGAGCGGCCATACGGTCAGCGAGCTGACCGCCGAGATGGCCAAGGGGACATTCCCGAAATTCTTCGGTCGGGCGGAAGTCGATCTCTGGCTGCCCCGTTTTGAGACCAAGTATCACATCCAGCTCAAAGACATTCTCTGCAGTATGGGCATGCCTACCGCATTCAATCCGGGAAAGGCCGATTTCCTGGCGATGTGCGACCAAAGCAGCTATGTGGATTTCGTGCAGCAGGACGCCATCGTCAAGGTGGATGAAGAAGGAACCGAAGCGGCGGCCGTCACAGTCATGAAACCAGTACCGGCGCCGTCCTCTTTGCCGGGAAATATGGCGGTCAATGAGCCGCTTGACCTGGCGGCTTATTCCCACTCGATCGTGCCTGTCGGCTTCGGCGTCAGGTCGTACAGTACCCGGTTCACGCCGGGTACTTCGGTGATGATGCGCTGGGTGATGTGGTGCAGGAGCGGGTAGGGGATCTCTTCGATGGTGGCGGTCATCGCATCGCGGGTGTTGACGGCGCGGATGATGACGGGCCAGTCCCAGCTGCGCTTGCCTTCCTTGATGCCCGTCGACTTGTAGTCGGGGACGACGGTGAAGTATTGCCAGACTTTGCCTTCCAGCCCGTTCTTGGCGAATTCTTCGCGCAGGATGGCGTCGCTCTCGCGGAGGGCTTCCAGCCGGTCGCGGGTGATGGCGCCGGTGCAGCGGACACCCAGGCCGGGGCCCGGGAAAGGCTGGCGGTACACCATATTGTCGGGCAGGCCCAGCTGCTTGCCGACCACGCGGACCTCGTCCTTGAAGAGCAGTTTGATGGGCTCGACGAGTTCGAATTGCAGGTCTTCGGGAAGACCGCCCACATTGTGGTGGGATTTGACGGGGCCGGATTCGATGATGTCCGGGTAAATGGTCCCCTGGGCCAGGAAACTGATGCCGTCCAGTTTACGGGCCTCTTCTTCGAAGACGCGGATGAACTCGGCGCCGATGATCTTCCGTTTCTGCTCAGGATCGGCCACGCCGGCCAGTTTGTCGAGGAAACGGTCCGTGGCATCCACGTAGATGAGGTTGGCGTTGAGTTCGTCGCGGAACACACGCACGACCTGTTCGGGTTCGCCTTTGCGGAGAAGTCCGTGGTTGACGTGGACGGAGACCAGTTGCTTGCCGACGGCCTTGATGAGCAGGGCTGCGACAACCGAGGAGTCGACGCCGCCGGACAGGGCGAGCAGCACTTTCTTGTCGCCGATCTGCGCGCGCAGTTCCTGAATCTGTTCTTCAATGAATTTTTGGGCCAGTTCGGCCGTCGTGATTCGCTCCATTGTCGCAGGGCGGACGTTACCAGTAGTCATAGCGTATCTGTTGTTGATTATTTTTTGCAAAAATAG
>CACYZM010000069.1 GCA_902778855.1 uncultured Bacteroidia bacterium | reverse complement strand
GAAGTGGCGAAGGGCGCGGATGTGAGCTGGGTGACGCAGATGGAGCACGACGGGTGCAAGTTCCGGACGGGCGACGGCAAGGAGATGGAATGCATGGCGCTGCTCAAGAGCCTGGGCGTGAACGCCATCCGGCTTCGCGTGTGGGTCAATCCCGAAGGCGGATGGTGCGGGAAGGAAGACGTGGTGGCCAAGGCCGTTCGCGCCAAGAATCTGGGCATGAAGGTCATGATCGACTTCCACTACAGCGATTCCTGGGCCGATCCGGGCAAGCAGAACAAGCCGGCCGCGTGGGCGAATCTCTCGCTGCTGGATCTGTGCGACGCGGTGGCCGAACATACCCGCGACGTGCTGAACGCCCTCAAGCAGGCCGGCGTCACGCCGACCTGGATCCAGATCGGCAACGAGACCACGGGCGGCATGCTCTGGCCGACCGGCCAGAACTATACCGACCTGGGCTTCCAGAATTATGCGGAACTCCACAACGCCGGCTACTTCGCCGCCAAGCAGATTTTCCCGCAGGCCTATGTGATGGTCCACATCGACAAGGGGCAGGATCGGTCGCAACTCGAATGGTTCCTGGAAAGTTGCGAAAAACACAGCCTGAAATACGACCTGGTCGGCCTGTCTCTCTATCCCGAAGAAGACAACTGGCGGGAGTATCTGCAGAGCCTCTTCGCCAACATCAAGGGCATCTATCTTACTTACGGCAAAGACACTATGATTTGCGAAGTGGGCATGTCCTGGACCAAAGGGACTACCTGCAATACAATGCTCTCGGCGCTCGTGTCTTCTTGCAAGCACGAACTGGAAGGACACTGCCACGGCGTGTTCTACTGGGAGCCGGAGGGTTACCAGGATTGGAGCCACTATCCCAAGGCTGCCTTCGACAATAACGGCAAACCCACCCAGGCGCTCTACGCCTTCTCCAATTAGTCGCCCATGCGTTGTGTGAAGTCAAGATGAGACGATTTATCTTACAATTCTTTCTCCTCGCCCTGGCGGTCTCCTGCGCGTCTAATAATCAGGAAAGCCCCCGGCAGGAAACCCTGCTCACAGCGTGGGAATTCAGCCGCGACAGCCTGAACTGGACCGCCGTCACCGTGCCGCACGACTGGGCCATCGAGGGCCCCTTCGACCGGGCGAACGACCTGCAGGAAGTGCAGGTGACGCAGAATTTCGAAACCGAAGTGACCGCCCACACCGGCCGCACCGGCGGCCTGCCGTATATGGGCAAGGGATGGTACCGCACGCATTTCGACGTGGCGCAGTACCACTCGGGACGGGACGCCGTCACCCTGTTGTTCGACGGCGCGATGAGCGAGGCCCGCGTCCGTGTGAACGGGCAGCCGGTGGCCGAATGGCCCTACGGCTACAACGCTTTCCACGTCGATGTGACCCCGTATCTCAACCCCGACGGAAAAGACAATCTCCTGGAAGTCAGCCTCGAAAATCAGCCCAACTCCTCGCGCTGGTACCCCGGCGCAGGCCTCTACCGCAACGTCCATCTCATCCGGACCCATTTCACCCATATTCCCGTTTGGGGTACCTGTGTCACCACGCCCGAGGTTGACGAAACCAAGGCAAGAGTGGAGATTGCCATCCGGATCGAGAACGTCGACGATCCGGCGTTGTTCCGCGTCCGCACGAAGATCTTCGATCCGCAGGGCAGCGTGGTGGCGGTGGCCGACACGCCCGCCGACACGCTCTGCCGGCAGACCTTGCGGCTGATGAACCCGTCGCTTTGGTCGCCCGAGACCCCGGCCCTCTACAAGGCCGTGACGCAGATCCTCTATAATGCCGAAGCGGCTTACGACGACGAAGTGGTCGACGAATACGAGACCCGCTTCGGCATCCGCACCATCGATCTCGTCCCCGAGAAGGGATTCTACCTGAATGGAAAACTGCGGAAGATCCAGGGCGTGTGCAACCACCACGACCTGGGCCCGCTCGGCGCCGCGGTCAACCGCGCCGCCCTGCGCCATCAGCTCGCGCTCCTGAAGGAGATGGGCTGCGACGCCATCCGCACCTCGCACAATATGCCCGCGCCCGAGCTCGTGGAGCTCTGCGACGAGATGGGCTTTATGATGATGGTCGAGGCCTTCGACGAATGGGATATCGCCAAATGCGAGAACGGCTACCATCGCTTCTTCGCCGACTGGGCGGAGAAGGATATGGTCAATATGATCCATCATTTCCGCAACAGTCCGTCGGTCATTATGTGGGGCATCGGCAACGAAGTGCCCACGCAGTGCGCCGACGAGGGCTATAAAGTGGCGGCCTTCCTCCAGGACATCTGCCACCGCGAAGATCCCACGCGGCTGGTGACGGCCGGTATGGACCGCGCCGACTGCGTGGTGGCCAACGGTTTCGCGCAGTTGCTCGACGTAGTGGGCTTCAACTATCGCACGCACAAATATCTGGAGGCCTACGGGATCCTGCCGCAGAAACTCCTGCTGGGTTCCGAGACGCGATAACCAGAGTTCCGCCTACGAAGATGAATACTGCTGGTGGTCCAACATCCCCGACATCGATTTCGCGATGATGGACGACTATCCCTGGACCATCGGTCAGTTCGTATGGACGGGCTTCGACTATTTGGGCGAGCCCACGCCGTACGACGTAGACGCCTGGCCGAGCCACAGTTCCTACTTCGGTATCTTCGACCTGGCCTCGCTGCCGAAAGACCGCTATTGGCTGTACCGCTCGCAGTGGCGGAAAGACAGCCCCACGCTCCATCTGCTGCCGCACTGGACGTGGCCCGGGCGGGAAGGGGAGAAGATCCCCGTGTTCTGCTTCACGAACTATCCCTGCGCCGAACTCTTCGTCAACGGTGTCTCCCAAGGCGTGCAACAGTTTGCGAAGAATCAGCCGGCGAACTCCGGCGTTACCGACGCGGCCAACAGTGCCGCGACGATGACGCGCTACCGCCTCTGCTGGCCCGAGCCGACGGCCTCGACCTGGCCTACGTCACCGTCCGCATCGAAGATGCCGACGGCAACCTCTGCCCGACGGCCGCCGACGAAGTGACCTTCGCCGTTGAAGGCGCCGGGCGCTTCCGCGCCGCCGCCAACGGCGACGCCACCTGCCTCGTCCCGTTCCAGTCGGCCACCATGCCCGCTTTCAGCGGCCAGCTGACCGCCATTGTCCAGGCCGGCGACAAGCCGGGCGTGGCCGTTCTCACGGCCACCGCCCCCGGCCTCCAATCCGAAACCTTGATAATCAAAATACAATGATCGACAAAAACCTCTTACTGGAAAACTACAAGAAGCACTTCGGCGACGAAGAGCCTCGTTTCTTCACGGCTCCCGGCCGTATCAACATCATCGGCGAACATACCGACTATAACGGCGGCTTCGTGCTGCCCGGCGCCGTCGACAAAGCCATCACGATGGCCATCAAGCCCAACGGTACCGAGTATGTCAACCTGATCTCCGTCGACCACGACGATGCCGCCTTGTTCTTCCGCATCGGCGGTCCCCAGCCGAAAGAGCAGTGGGCTTCGTACTTCTACGGCGTGATCGAAGAGATGCGCGAGCGCGGCGCCAAGGTCGGCGGCTTCAACGCCGTCTTCGGCGGCGATGTGCCTCTCGGCGCCGGCATGTCCTCTTCCGCGGCCCTCGAATGCTGCATCGGCACGGCCCTCAACACGCTGTTCGACCTGCATTTCACCCGCGAGGAACTCGCCAAGATCGGCCAGATGACCGAGCACCACTACATCGGCGTGCGCTGCGGCATCATGGACCAGTTCGCTTCGCTCTTCGGCCAGAAGGGCCACGTGGTCCGTCTCGACTGCCGGAGCCTCGAGTATCAGCTCGTCCCCTTCAAGCCCAAGGGCATCGAGATCGTGCTGATCGACACGATGGTCAAGCACCTGCTGGCCTCGTCGGAATACAACGTCCGCCGCGCCCAGTGCGAGGAAGGCGTCGCCGTCATCAAGAAATATCTCCCGAACGTGGAACTCCTCCGCGACGTGACGATCGAGGAACTCGAAGCGCACCGCGACGAAATCGACCCGATGTCGTTCCGCCGCTGCGCCTTCGTCATCAACGAGAACAAGCGCCTGATGGACGCCTGCGCCGCGATGGAGAAAGGTGACTTCGTGGAAGTCGGCAAGCTCGTCTATGCCACGCACGAAGGCCTCAGCCAGGAATACGGCGTGAGCTGCCCCGAACTCGACTTCATCGTCGACATCGCCAAGACGCACGAGAGCGTGCTCGGCGCCCGTATGATGGGCGGCGGCTTCGGCGGCTGCGTCATCGCGCTGGTGAAGAAGGAAGGCGTGGCCGACTACATCGCCGACGTCAAGGAGAAATATCAGCTCAAATTCGACAAGGATCCGCGCGTCATCGAGGTGGAAATCTCCGACGGCGCCCGCGAAATCTAACGCCTTATGATCAATCCCGACGACATCAGACTGTTCAGCATCGTCAACGCCGACGGTACGGAGGTCATCCTTTCGAACCTGGGCGCCGGCATCGTGTCGGTGATCGTGCCCGACCGCGACGGCAAGCTGGCCGACGTGGTCCTGGGCTATCGCGATCCCGCCGACTACGAGGCCGACGGCCCCTGCATGGGCAAGGTGCCCGGCCGCTTCGCCAACCGCATCGCGGCCGGCCGCTTCACTCTCGACGGCAAAACCTACGAGCTGGCCATCAACAACGGCCCGAACCACCTCCACGGCGGCCCGGGCCCGCAGACCTTCGCCAACCGCCTCTGGGAGGCCGAGGAAGTGCCCGAAGGCATCCGCTTCTCGCTCGACAGCCCCGACGGCGACGCCGGCTACCCCGGCGCCCTCCACGTCGAGGCCCTCTACAGCTGGAGCGACGACCATCGCCTCACGCTGCGCCTCACGGCGACCGCCGAGGCCCCGACCGTGGTGAACCTCACGAACCACGCCTACTTCAACCTGAAAGGGGAGGAGCAGGGCGATGTGACGGGCCACCGGCTCCGCCTCCACGCCTCGCACTACCTGTCGACCGATCCCACGCTCATCCCGCAGGGCGCTCCCGCGCCCGTGGCGGGCACGCCGATGGACTTCCGCGAGCCCAAGACCCTGGGCCGCGACCTGAAGGCCGATTTCCCGGCCCTCAATTACGGCAAAGGCTACGACAACTGCTTCGTCGTGGACGAATGGGAAGAAGGCCTCGTCCAGCCTGTGGCCGTGCTGACCGATCCGGACTCCGGCCGCAGGCTGACCGTCTGCACCGACGCCCCCGGCATCCAGGTCTATACCGGCAACTGGCTCGAAGGCTGCCCCGTTTCGAAGAGCGGCAAGGCCTACCACGACTACGACGGCGTGGCGCTCGAATGCCAGGCGTTCCCCGATTCGCCCAACCGGCCCGATTTCCCGTTCAAGCCCCTGCGGCCGGGTGAAACCTATGTAAATACGATCGTCTTCGCCTTTACATGCGTGTAACCCGCTTCATCGCGTCGGGCCTGGCCCGGGGAGACGGCTCGCTGAGCCGCACCAGCAACACCATCGCCTGGGTGTCTGTCGCCCTGAGCATAGCCATCATGATCGTCGCCCTGGCGGTGGTCGCGGGTTTCAAGGCTGAAATCCGCGACCGCGCCACCGGCTTCATGGGCTCGGTGATGCTGGTGCAGCCCGGCCAGTCGCCGCTCAACGAGCTGTATCCGTTCTCGGAACAGCTCTCCTACCGCGAGGCACTCGCCGCCGCGCCGGGCGTTGCCGGCGTGTCGGGCGTGGCCTGGCGCTCCGGGCTCATCAAGACCGACGACAACATCGGCGGACTCTCCTTCAAGGGCGTCGACTCGCTCTACGATTTCTCCTTCTTCGCCAACTGCCTGGTCGACGGCGCACTGCCCGACTACCACGGCCGCATCTCCAACGACATCCTCATTTCCCGCACAACGGCCAATTCCCTCGGTTTCCAGACCGGCGACGACGTGGTCGTATACTTTATCGGCGAAGAAGTAAAAGTGCGGAAATTCCGCCTCTGCGGCATCTACGACGCCGGCCTCGAAGAGATCGACAGCAAGATGGCCGTCGCCGACCGCCGCCAGATCCAGCGGCTCAACGGATGGCAGCCCGACGAAGTCTCGTCGGTCGAGATCCGTCTCGCCCCCGGCACCCCCATCGAAGCGGCCACCGACCGCATCGAAAACCTCATCTTCTCCCAAATGCAGGACGGCGACCGCGCCCTCTTCGTCACCAACGTGAAGAAGCTCTACGGCCACCTCTTCGACTGGCTCGCGCTGCTCGACCTCAATGTCCTGATGATTCTCCTGCTGATGATCGCCGTGGCCGGCTTCAACATGCTCTCGGCCCTGCTCATCATCCTCTTCGAACAGATCTCCACCATCGGCCTCCTCAAGGCGATGGGCATGACCACGAAAGAGGTAGGGAAGGTCTTCCTCTACCGCGCCGGCGCTCTCGTGGGCAAAGGCATGCTCTGGGGCAACGTCCTGGGCCTCGGCATCTGCCTCATCCAGCGCTACACGCACATTCTCAAGCTCGACCCGGTCAACTACTTCGTGAGTTTCGTCCCGATCAAGCTTCATTTACCGCAAATCATCCTCCTGAACATCATCGCGGCAGTGCTGTTGATGCTCCTCATCTCGCTCTCCACCCGCTTCATCGCCCGGGTCTCGCCCGACAAGACGATGCGGATGGAATAAGCCCGAAAAAACAGATTACTTCCCGGCCTCCCGGTACGCGGCGACCGTCTCTTCGACGGCCTCTACGTACGCGGGCGTGATGGTGCTGGTGCGGCTGTAGACTTCCGCCACGCAGTTCCAGTCGTTGGGGTCGAGGCCCGACTCGAGGGCTTCCTGGCGCTTCTTGGCCAGTGTTCCGCCACCGGAGTTGTAGGAGGCGAGGGCGAAGCGGACCACGTTCACCGAGTCAAGGCCTTCTTTCTCGAAGCCCCGCATCAGGTCGCGGAACAACCGGGTGCCGAGTGCCACGTTGGTCTCGGGATCGAACAGGTCGGCGTCGAGCATATCGTACTGCTCGGCGACGACGTCGCGGAGCTGCATCAGGCCCTTGGCCGAACGGTTCGACTCGGCCAGTTCGTTGAACTGCGATTCCTGGAAGATGACGGCCGCCAGCAGCGACCAGTCCATTCCGGCAGGATCGGCGTATTTGTGAATGAGTTCGGAATAAGTCTTCAGGCCGTGCGACAGGCTGTAGTGCCGTCCCACAGGGCCGGTGACCACGTCGTAGACGTTGGCCGTAGAGAGATGACGCAGAGCGTCGGCCGGATACTGCGGCTCGGCCGCCTCTTCCGAGGCGCCCTGAAGCAGGGGTGTGGCCTGCATCAGGCCTGCGAGCAGCAGGCAGAGCGAAAAGCGCAGTATCTTCGTTATGAGTAGTTTCATAAGCTGTTAATGGGCGTAGAACGGCCAGTGGATGCCGAACTTGAAGCCCGATACGGGTTTAATGTAGTGATAGGCCGAGAAATAATTGGGTGTCGGCCAATCCCTGAATGCATTGATATATTTGATGAAGATGCTGGCCCGCTTCCACTGGATGTTCGCAAAAATGTCGAAATAGGGGGCATAGCCGATTTCTTCGTCGTTCTGGTTATAGAATTGCCCGAGGTCGGGCGCATAGGCCGGCGCGTACCACTTGGTGTTGGCAATGGCGTTCACGCCGATCTGCATGTTCATTACGTCGCGGACCACGTCGATGTCGAAGTACCAGCGCAGGTTGAGCGTCAGCTTCGGAAGCGGAAGCACTTCCTGGTTCGAGCTGAGCTGGAACAGCGCTTGGTTGTCGAAATGGAGCCGCCACAGCGTAAAATCTTTGTGGAGCGACGCGCTCAGCACGTTGACCACGCCGTCGTGCTGGCGGATCATCGCTTCGGTGTCGTAGTAGAGCATATTCGACACCAGCGCGTAGCCCACGTGCGCGTCGAGCCGCCACTTGGGGATCGAGAGCTCCCCTTCGAAGGTGTTGCGCGACACCTTGCCGAATTCGTTGTCCCACTTGTGGTGGTTCATCAGGATGTGCTGCTCGAACGGATGCGGCGTGCGCAGCCCGATGTGGGCCTTGCCGATGAGATGGATGCCCTGGTCGATCGGATAGACCGACAGCCGCAGCTGTCCGTTGATGTCGAAGTCGAACATCCGCGCGCCGGCCAGGTAATAGTCGGCGTCGGCGTTCCAGGCGATGAACTTCCGGAGCTGGCCCGAGGCACCGCCGTAGATGTAGAGGTTGTTCTGCGTATCGTACTTCCGGCCGGTCAGGTAGTTCTCCCGCTGGAAGCCGTAGTACGAAAGGATCTGATAGCCCACGCCCGCATTGATCTTCGCCAGCAGGGCATCCGGAGCGTAAGGCTGCAGTTTGATGAACACGCGGTTCTCGAAGTTGCGCACCGCCAGGTCGTCGGAACTCTTCGTGTCGTGGAGATAGAACCGGTTGTGGTAGAAATTCCGGGCGATCGTGTCGCTCTCGGCGATCTCGTCGGTATAGACCTTGGAGTAGGTGGTGAACTCCAGGCTGTGTCCCAGATGCGCCATCGTGCCGCCGCCCAGCTCCAGCGAATCGCGGTCCTTGCGCAGGAAGTTCATCGGGATGGCCAGCGTCTGGTGGATGAAGTACTGCCGGCGCTTGAGCGTATTGGTGGCCTTCTTCAGGTTCACCTCGATCGACTTGGCCTCGACCGACGTGTCGCGGATCCAGAACGGGTCGTGCACGCCGCCGTTCTCGTTGCGGATCACGCGCTGGCGGATGGTGCCGAACGAAGCGAAATACCGCTTGCCCATATAGTTGCCCGCGATGATGGTCGAGCGGTTGTCGGTCTCCTCATTCACGAGCATACCCTTGGA
>CACYZM010000068.1 GCA_902778855.1 uncultured Bacteroidia bacterium | reverse complement strand
ACGGAGGTCCGGCAGATTGCAGATCTTGACGACGGCTATATGGCCGTTCAGTGTTCCCCGAAAAAATAGATAAAAAAAGATATGGCTATGAAAGGATTTCAAAGGAAATGGCGCCGGCTCGTCCTCGTTTTGGTCGGCGTGATGGCCGCGTTACCGATGCAGGCGCAGATCGATGACAAGTACAAGGACTATCGGGAAGTCTATCGCGACACGGTGACGATGGATCCGCTGGATTATGTCTTGTTGCAGAAAGACACGTTGGTGGATCCCTATCGGGTGGTCACCAACTCGTTCGGCAAGAACTGGTTTGTCTTCGGAACGGGCGGTGCCCACACATTCCGGGGCGATTATTCCAGCCTGGGACCCTTCAAGGGAACGATCTCGCCCGACTGGAGCATCGGCTTCGGTAAATGGTTCATGCCCTGGCTGGCCTTGAAAGTGGAGTTCCTCCAGTCAAATTCCCGGGGATATACAGCCTATAAGACCGGTCATTACGGGTATGAAGACGTCGCAGGCAAGGACTACCGGCTGATGAAAACCACTTGGTGGG
Organism: uncultured Bacteroidia bacterium; assembly: GCA_902778855.1. Lineage (GTDB taxonomy): Bacteria > Bacteroidota > Bacteroidia > Bacteroidales > UBA932 > Cacconaster. The sequence continues at coordinate 9,984 of CACYZM010000068.1, read as the reverse complement.
ATCTCGGTGCGTCGGCTATGCTTAACCTTACGCGTATGTACTACGGTTACGAGGGCTATGGCAGCCGCGAGCATATGAACCAGTGGATGCTCAATGGCGGTATCGGTGGCGTACACCATATGGGATACAACCACGCCTATGGCTCCGACAATGAACTGAGCGGACATGTGGAGTTGCAGTACAGCCGCTTTTTCACGCCGGAAAAACGGGTGTCGCTCGACATCAAGGCGCGGGCGCTCGTCTATCAGACCAATTTCGACCTGGAATATGGACAAGTGGATGCGGCCGCCCATAAGTTCGATACCAACCTGGGACTGCACGTCGGCTTTACGTTCTATTTGGGCAAAAAGGGAACGACGGGCTGGAACCGTGTGATGACGACGGTCTATCGCGACACTTATCGGGAAAGGGAGATCAAAGTGATGAAGGTAAAGGAAGAAGAGGCCCTGATCGAGCGCGAAAAGCCTATCCGCAATGGTACGCTGACGTTCTTCGTGTTCTATCCGAACAACTACTCGGGCCGCAACGATGCGCCGCAGATTTCGACCTCTTCCGTCAATGCGATCGACTATCTGGCTGGCGGTATCTTCACCCAGAAGCAATATGCCGACGCCGACAAGGTGGCCGCCCGCATTCTCGCCGGGCAGTCGCTCAATGGATTGACCACGATCGATCTGCCTACGGAAAGGGCAGACCGCGATTTCGCCGTCAATTACGTCCCCCGCGGCTATGAGATGTTGGAAGGAACGCCGATTTCGTTGAGCCTCGATTACGACACGATGAACGAATTCCGTGAAAAATCCGGCTACTACTATGCGCCGATTTTCGATGGTATGAATGTCTGGAAATATCGCATTGACGATGCCACGCTCGGCCAGCATCTGCTCAGCAGTGCAAACTATCAGGAGACCAATTCCTATGGTTTGAACGCCCACGCCGGCCTGGGAACGGTCACCCGCTTTATGGAGGTCGGCGAAGACGATGAATTGGTGAGTTTTGCCGATGTCTATGCGGCGCTGAACGCCAACGAGGGTTATGTTTCGCAGTTCACCGATGAAGCGGCTGTGGCTCACGTGCGGAAAATCCTCAATAAAGGCATCGTCGTGCTCATTCAGGTTGAGGGTCTGGCCACGAGCCAGGACAACTACTCCGGTGCGGATGCAAATCGCGTGGGTACGGAGCGCAATGCCGCGCTGGCAGAAAACCGCGCGAATACCGTGATTTCCTGGCTTACCGGGCATAAGGAACTGAAGGACGTCAAGTCGCAGATTTATCTGGTCAACAACCAGGATGGTATCCGCACGGTGAACGATCCGAGCACGCGCGGTCTGAACGCCAAGCTCAACCGTTGCGTGAAGGTGCGGATCCGCTACATGATTCAGGAAGACTGATCCGATGTGGCCTTTCTCCCGGAAAGCCACTTTGCTGTCATCCGGCTTCTTGCAGGGTTGGACGGACTGGCATAGCCATATCCTCCCAGGAGTCGATGACGGGGTGCAAACTTTGGACGAAGCTATAGCTGTGCTCCATTGGTATGCGGAGCAGGGCGTGGCGAGCGTATGGTTGACACCTCATATTATGGAAGATTACCCTAATCGACCCGAAGATTTGCGCGTACGCTTCTCTTTGCTGGAACAAGCTTGGGACGGCCCGGTGGAGCTTCATCTAGCTGCTGAGCATATGCTAGATGCTCTCTTTGAGAAGCGATTGGCGGCTGGAGATATTATGCCCATTGGTCCGGAACAAGATCGTTTACTTGTAGAAACGTCCTGCTTTAACGCGCCGATGAACTTTGAAGCATTGTTGGATCGGATCAAACAACAAGGGCTCCGGCCGATGCTGGCCCATCCGGAGCGCTATTATTATATGAACGATGCGGTATACCGTCGTTTAAATGATACGGGTGTGGAATTCCAACTCAATATACTGTCTTTGTGCGGTGTGTATGGCCCAATTCCTGCCCGAAAGGCCCGAAAGCTTTTGGAGGGAGGTTTCTATTCGTATATGGGATCTGATATTCATCGATTGATTGATTTCCAGTGGTCATCATCAATTCCACTTAAGTTTAATCCTGCATTATTGTCCGTATGAATCATTTGAATGAAGACGGGGAATTGATTAGCGTCATTATCCCGGTTTATAATATCGAGAATCACTTGCCTCGTTGTTTAGACGCTCTTTCGGCTCAGACCTATAAGAACGTTGAAATAATTTTGGTTGACGATGCTTCTACAGACAATTCCGGGATAATATGTGATGATTTCGCTGCTCAAGATACACGTACCCGTGTCATCCATCATGAGAAAAATATGGGCCTATGGGCAGCACGAAATACTGGTCAGGATGTCTCTCATGGGGCTTATATTTGGTTTCCTGACGGGGATGACTATTTTCATAGAGATGTATTAAAATTCTTATATGAAGTCATCAATTGGGGTAAGAATGGAGAAAAGTATCAAATTGCTCTTACTTGTGGTAGGAGAACGACGGGTTTATTCGAGGATACAAAGTCGGCTATACAATTGTCAACAACTGAATACTCTCAAAAAGAGTTGATTTCCAGTTTGTTAACTAGTGAAACCGGCAATGGGCTCTATCGCGGATTTCCTAATGTTTGGAATAAGCTTTATCGAAAAGAACTGATACATTCAATCCGTGCAAACAATTATCCTCGGGCGCAGGATTTGGATTTTAATCTTCGCGTTTTTTTGAAAGTTAAAAAAGCCATTGTTATTGAGAATGCTTTATACTTCTGGGTACAGAGACCAGGCTCTTTAATGAGAAGTCCGGAAGCAAGACAGCTGTATCCACAATGCCGAACTAGCATTTTATTTAATAATTTAATGGATCTTCCCGACGAGAATTCATCATATCGTTATTTGCTTTTGAAAAAGCTCTATAACGCGATGATATTATGGAAAGGAATAGCAATGCAGACTGAACAACAGAAGGGTGTTTTCAAGCAATGCGATGAATACGAGCGCATAACACGAAAACAATACTATCGTTGTAATCAAATCCCTATTTATGAGAGAATTTCTCGCTTCATTCTTCTTCATTCCCCTCGTTTAGCTCGTTTCCTAATGAAACTCACTCGCAACTATTAATCTCAATCCATTCAATGTTAATCCCCCTCCTCTCCATCCCTCTGAACCAGGTCATTTGGCGTTTGGCGAATTGGTGGATGGCGGTTTGGAGTTTGAGGACCATTTCGTCGTAGGGGAGGGCGCCGGTGTGGTAGAGGGTGACGTATTTGTACTCGAGGCCGTAGTAGAGGAGGTCTTCGGGTTGGAGTCCGCGGTCGAGGAGGCCGCGGACTTCGTTTATCAGACCTTCGTCGAGGCGGGCGCGGAGGCGGCGGTCGATGCGGGCGTTGCGTTCGTCGCGCGAGACGGCGATGCCGATGTATTTCGTCTTTTTGGGCAGGAATTCCGAGCGGACCACGGGGTGCGACTCTTCCCAGATGGCGATTTCGAGGGCGCGGATGAGGCGTTGGCGCGTGTCGTAGTCGGTGGTGTTGTGGGGCTTGCGGAGCTTCTCGTAGCGGGCGATGAGGTCTTCGGTGGGCTGCTGCTCCAGTTCGGCGCGGAGCGCCGGATTGGGCGGCACGTCGGGGAGGTGGTAGCCGCAGGTGGCGGCCTCTATGTAGAGGCCGCTGCCGCCGCAGAGGATGGGCGTCTTGCCGCGCGCGACGATGTCGCGGTAGGCGCGCTCGAAGTCCTTCTGGTACTGGAAGATGTTGTATTTCTCGCCGGCGTCGGCGATGTCGATCAGGTGATAGGGGATTTCCCCGTATTCGGCCAGATCCTTGCCCGTGCCGATGTCCATGCCGCGATAGACCTGCCGTGAGTCGCCGGAGAGGATTTCCCCGTCGAGTTCGCGGGCCAGCTGGACCGCGTAGCGTGTTTTCCCGGAGGCCGTGGGACCGAGGATGCAGAGCAGGTCGTAGCCGTCGGGAAGCATCAGGGCTTAGTCGTTGTCGTTGTCGGTATCGGGCAGCTGGATTTCCTTGAAGCGCTTGGCCCGGCGCTGCCAGCGCTCCCGGGTCGATGATCAGGCCGATCTGCTCCCGCTTGGCCAGCAGGGTGTCCCAGATGTCGGCCACGGACTGCTCTTCGTCGAAGAAGGTGATGTCGCGCTTGATTTCGCTCAGGCGCATATCGAATTTGTCTTCTGCCAGGCACTCGAGGGCGTCGCTGCGGAGGATGTAGCCCGTGATGTACTCAGGACTTTCGCTGTAGACCGGGATGCGGGAATAGTGCTCGAAATCCTTGTCTTTGTAGAAATTCCGCAGCGTCATGTTCTCCGATGCGGTCTGAGCCACCACGCGGGGCGTCATCACGTCGTACGCTTTCACGCCGTCGAGCTTAATAACGTTCTGGATGATGCGGTTCTCGTCTTCGTCGATCACGCCTTCCTCTTCGCCTACATTGGCCATGGCCGACACTTCTTCGCGGCTCACCGAGGCTTCCTCTTCATCGGAGGCGAAGAGTTTGGTGATGGCCTCGATGAGGATGACGATGGGGTACATCAGGAAGATCAGGCAACGCAGCGCACCGGTGGTGAAACCCATCAGGTGCCGCCACTGCGAGGTGCCGATAGTCTTGGGGATGATCTCGGCGAAGATCAGGATGAGCAGCGTCATCAGGGCCGACACCCAGCCGAACCACTCGGCCCCGAAGAGCAGGGTGGCCTGCCGGCCGACGCCGGCTGCGCCGATGGTGTTGGCGATGGTATTGAGAGCCAGGATGGCCGCCAGCGGCCGGGCGCTTTCCTCCTTGTATTCACGGAAGCGCGTGGCGGGCTTGTAGCCCTCGTCCTCACGCATGGTGATGAAAGAGATGGGCGTGGACATCAGCACCGACTCGAGGATCGAGCAGAGGAACGAGATGGCCAGGGCGCCCAGCAGGAAAAGCAGAAGAAGTCCCATATCAAAGTTTTGGAGTCAAGGTTCCGTCATCGGCAATCGTCAGGCCGCAGCCGCCGGGGAAATCGGCGTACGAGAGGTCGCGCATATGCCGGGCCACTTTGTTTTCGGTATCCGGGAGCGGGCCCGTACCCGGTGTCTGGATGAACGAGTGGATGCGGCCTTCCACAAAGCGGCCGTCGCGGCCGATGCGGGCCACGAGCACGGGCGCATAGCCCGTGAGGCCCGCCACGTTGATGCCGTAGGTCGTGCAGAAATTGCCGAGGCTGTAGGCGATCAGGTGGCCTTTGTAGCATTCTACGGCCCGGACGACGTGGGGGCCGTGGCCGAACACGATGTCGGCGCCCAGGTCGATGCAGTGGTGGGCGAAGACACGCAGGTTGCCGCGGTTTTCGCCCAGATAGGTCTCGGGGCCGTTCGGCAGGTGCGAGTACTTCGTGCCCTCGGCCCCGCCGTGGAAGTTGACCACGAGGATGTCGCACTGCGGGCGGAGCGCGGTCACGATCCGCGTCACCGACGCAGTATCGGTATGCTTGAGCGTGTAGGAGTTCTGCCCGAAGGAGCAGATGCCGTAGCGGATGCCATTCTTCTCCACGACGACGCTCTCGCAGTCGGGCAGGCCGCTGTAGGCGATGCCTTGCTGCTCGAGGATTTCACGGGTGCGTTTGCGCCCGTCCGGGCCGAAGTCGTTGGTGTGGTTGTTGGCCAGGTTGAGGTAGTCGAAGCCGGCTTCGGTGAGCAGGTGCGCGAAGCTTTCCGGGGTGCGGAACGCGTAGGTGTTGGCCTTGCCCACGTCCTTGGCGCATTTGCCGCCGTCGCAGATCACGCCTTCGAGGTTGCCGGCCGAGAGGTCGGCGGCCAGGAAGAGCGGCTTCACGTGGGTGAAGATATCCGCGCCACCGTTCTGCGGCAGGCGGACGGTGGGGTAGTCGGTGCCCATCATGATGTCGCCGCACATGGCGATGGTCAGCAGCGAGTCGGCGGGATCGGCCGGCACGGTGGGCTGAGCCACGGCGCTCAGGGTGGCCAGGGTGAGCAGCAAGGTGAGCAGGGCGCGTTTCATCGGGCGGATTTCTTGGGAGGGCGGTAGTTGGTCTTCTCGGGTTCGATGCGTCGGGCCGGGACCTTCTTGATCGCGGCGTAGCACAGGAAGAAGATGCCGACCAGGATGCACGGGATGCTGAGCGTCTGGCCCATATTGAGGACCATGTTCTGCTCGAAGTCCACCTGCGGCTCCTTGATGAATTCAATGAGGAAGCGCATGCCGAAGCACACCAGGAAGAACAGGCCGAACAGGCAGCCTTTGTGGATCTTGTCGAGGCGTTTGAAGTAGAGCCAGGCGAGGACCAGGCCCAGGATGAGATAGGAGAGGGCCTCGTAGATCTGGGTGGGGTGCTTGGGTTCGGTCTCGCCGCGGCGCTCGAAGATGAAGCCCCAGGGGAGATCGGTCACGTTGCCGTAGATTTCGGAATTGAAGAGGTTGCCCAGGCGGATGAAGCAGCCGGCGAAAGCCACGGCGATCACCAGCCGGTCGAGCACCCAGAGCATGTCGAACCCGTTTTTCTTGCCGTAGCGGTGGGCGTACCACCACACGGCCAGGATGACGCCGATGGCGCCGCCGTGCGAGGCCAGGCCGCCTTTCCAGGGCTTGAAGATTTCGGTCCAGTGCTCCGCCGACAGGTAGTAGGACGGTTCATAGAAGAGGCAGTGGCCGAGCCGGGCGCCCACGATGGTGCCGATCAGCAGGGCATACAGCAGCGGTTCCAGCAGTTTGGTATCGACGCCCTCGCGTTTGTAGAATTTGTCGAAGAGCCAGTATCCCAGCGGGAATCCGGCGACGAACAGGAGCGAATACCAGCGGAGCGTGAGCGGCCCGAGCTTGAAGATGATCGGGTCGACGTTCCAGGTGACGGATAAGAAATCTATCATGGGGTTATCTTGTTAATCGTGAAAAGACACTTAAGGGCAGGGCGCGGCCGGCGCGGTCGCGGAGGACGAGTTCGCCGTAGTCCAGGCGTTGCGGCTGCGGGCTGCCGGCCGGGCAGAAGGCATTGCGGACCAGCGTGTCGGCCAGCACGGCCGAGTAGCCGTTGGAGTAGAGGTTCAGGACGAGGAAACTGTTTTCGGGTGCCAGGATCGCGGCGCAGGCCTGCAGCAGTTCGTAGAGGCATTCGTCGAGCTTCCACCGTTCGCCGTCGGGGCCGTGGCCGTAGGCCGGCGGGTCCAGGATGATGCCCTGATATTTGTTCCCCCGGCGGGCCTCCCGCTTGGCGAACTTCAAGGCGTCTTCGATGATCCACCGGATGCCGTCCATGCCGCTGAGCTCCATATTGCCCCGCGCCCAGGTGACCACCTGGCGCACGGCATCGAGGTGCGTAACCTCGGCGCCAGCTTTGCGGGCGGCCAGCGAGGCCGCGCCGGTGTAGGCGAACAGATTGAGCACCTTCGGCGCCTGGGCCTGTTTCCGGGCGATGTCGCCGACGCTTTGGGCGATGAAATCCCAGTTCGGCGCCTGCTCGGGGAATACGCCCACGTGCTTGAAAGACGTGAGGCCCAGCCGCAGGTTGAAGCCCACGGCGGGATAGGCGATCGTCCACTGCTCCTGCATCTTGTGGAGCATGTTCCAGGTGCCGCTGTCTTCCTTGCCCGCCTTGCCGAACCCGGCGCCGGGCTTGAATTCGGTGTGCGCCACCCGCCGCCACTCCGCATCGGAAAGCGCCTTCGGCCACAAAGCCTTCGGCTCCGGCCGGATGGTCACATACGACCCCCACCGCTCGAGCTTCGAGAAGTCGCCCGAGTCGATCAGTTCATAGTCTTTCCACGCCGCGGATGGTTGTTCGATCGTCATAATCTACAAAGTTAATTATTTTTCTGCGATATACCGAATAACTCAGAACCTCTCCGGTCATGACCTGCCCGGCCTTTTTGCGTTGCAGCACCTGGCCCCATTTTGCCCCCTTTTTTCGCTGCAACGGACGCAGTTGATTATCAGCCGATTATAAGAGTTGATCCCCCTGGAATAGAGGGGGATCAACTTGCATAAGCGTCTGGTTTACTGACGCTTCCGTTGCAGAACGCCAAAGTGGGAATCAAGAGTACATGAACCGGCGGATGCTGCCCTTCGGGGTCTTGTCGAAAGGTTCAACCAGCAAAGCGTAACTGCTGATTTCGCTGTAGGCGGGAATCTGGCTGTTGATGTCAGCCAGGTTGGCGTCCATGATTTCCTTGAGTTTTTCCTTGGAGAGCCCCTGTTCTTCTGCCAGCTTGTAGTTCGGCACGATCAGGGCGATCAGCCGGTTTTCGCGGCTGACGATCAGCGATTCCGCTACGTAGGGCAGTTGGTTGAGCACCACTTCGATCTCTTCCGGGTAGATGTTTTGACCATTGGTCGAGAGAATCATGCTTTTGCAGCGGCCGACCAGGAACACGCGTCCCATCTCATCCTGCGTACCCAGGTCCCCCGTGCGGAACCAGCCGTCGGAGGTAAAGACCGCTTTGGTTGCTGCCTCATTCTTGTAGTAGCCCATGAAGACGACGTGTCCTCGCACGAGCACTTCGCCAGCGATATGCTGCGGGTCTTCGGAGTCGATGCGGAGCTCGATGCCTTCCGGCACGGGTTCGCCGCATTCCTTCATCACGTAGGTCTCCTTGTGGCCCAGCGTGATGGTCGGGGCGCATTCGGTCATGCCGTAGCCGGTGACGAACGGGACTTTGAGCTGTTCGAGCATCAGCCGCTCCAGCGATTCGGGCATTGCGGCGCCGCCGGTGATCAGCAGGCCGCAGCCACCGCCCAGGGCGCGCATGAAGATGTCGTGCAGGGCATCGCAGAAATCGGGATGATTCTGGTAGTCAGTCAGTTTAGCGGAGCCGGACTGGCTGTGGATGAATTCGCCGATGCTTTCGTCAAGCAATTTGTTGATAATCAGCGGGACCGCGAAAAATACATACGGCTTGTACTGCCGGAGGGCCGGTTTGAGGTTGGCGGGCACGGGCGGGACATAGAGAATGCAGAGCGTCATGCCATAGCAAAGCGGTGCCATCAGGTCGTAAACCAGGCCGAAGATGTGGGCGTACGGGAGCACGCTCACGTAGTTGTCTTCGCGATGATAAGGGAAGTGGTGCGGGATCAGCTGGATGTTGGAACTGAGGTTCCGTACACTGAGCATGACGCCTTTCGGGTTGCCGGTGGATCCGGAGGTGTACATGATGGCGGCCAGGTCGTCCAGTTCGCGGGCTTCATAATGCACATCTTCCTTTCGCATTCCCTGTGGATGAGCTGCGGCGTACAGGGCGTCGCGCTGCGCGTAGATTGCGGCGAAGTCGCCCCGGCTGGCGAGCAGTTCCCCGGTATGGGTGTCGATGGCGGCCAGCAGGTTCGGCATCGTCTCAAAGTCCATCTTGGCGAAAAGCATCTTTTCGGTGTAAAGCAGCCGGCTTTCGGAATGATTGACCAGGCCTTGGGCGTCGCTCGGCATAAAGCCGTTGAAAATCTGGACAGCGACATATCGGCCGATATGTGAAGAGAAATAGGTGATACCCCATGCGGCAGAACTCCGGGCATTGAGGGCTATCTTGTCACCGGGCTTCAGGCCGGCAGCTTTCCAGCAAAGGAGATTCTTTTCGATTTCGGCGGCGAGCCCGCCGTACGTAAGGCCGGGATTCTGAAACTCCACAAGTGCAGTCTTGTCCCAGCATTCCTTCATCGACTGTTCAAACACGCAGATGAAGTCATCTTTTTTGGTCAACGGATACATATTGGTTCAGGTTGGTTGATCGAAAAGCTCCTTGCAAAAATAAAAGAAACGCGGCCCCCACAAAAGGCCAGCAGGGCCCTTTGTGGCGAATAACGGGTGAAAAGTGGTGAAATCTACAAGTTGTGTGGCGAAATGCTACGCTTCTTTCCGCTGCAACGGACGCAGTTGATTGTCAGCCGATTATAAGAGTTGATCCAAGCCCGGCTCGATCACTCCGTCATGCCCGGCTTGATCGGGCATCTACAACCGTTCGAGTTTGTAGCCCAGCAGAAACAACTCAATGGAGGCGCCGATGCGGTAGAG
>CACYZM010000067.1 GCA_902778855.1 uncultured Bacteroidia bacterium | reverse complement strand
AAGTGTCGTAAGAGTCGGGGTTGCCGTGGCCCATGAAGGCGACGATGTCTTTGGAAGCCTGGCTCTTGTAGAGGTTGTTGAGTTCCTTGGCGACGGCCGGGACGTCCTTGTCGGCATCCTGCAGAAGGGGAACGCCGAGTTTGAGAACGACGCGCGACAGATAGTCGTCGTCGATGTCGCCGTTGGCATTGTTGGCGAAGTCCTTGATATAGTTGATCACGCGGGTGTATTCCTCGCCCATGGCGGACGAGAAGGACAGGTACACGTCGTAGCCCGAGAAAGCGCTCTTGTAAGCATCGACCGTCGCGTCGAACGCATCGAAAGCCTGCTGCCAGGTAGAGCCGAAAGCGACCAGCAGGATGGCCTTGTTGTTCTTCTTGTTTTTCTTGACCGTCTCGTTGACGGCCTTCTGGTAGGCGTTGTAGTTGTATTCGTTGTTCTCGCGCGGTTCGCAGGCGGAGAACCCGAAGACAAGCCCTGCCAGCAGGACGAAAGTCAAAAGTTTAGTTGTCTTCATATTGTTTGGAATTATAATTATTGTTGATGGTTTCATTGAATTTGCCGCTGAGTTTCCGCCCCTGGTTGAACCGGACGGTCAGGCCGAGATAGACGGTTGTACCGGGCGTCGTGGTGCCCAGGTGCAGGCCGTGCGGCGTGCGGTCTACATAATTGAAAATGTTGTCCACGCCGGCTTCGACCCGCCAGGCCGTGCGCTTCGAATGCCCGAAGTCGTGCCCGGTCGAAATGCGCCAGATCTGGTAGCCCTTGCCGTCGCCGTCGATCTGGTAGTGGCGTTTGGAGGACATCCGGCCATAGAGGCCCGCGCTCAGCCGGTAGTCCGGCGAGAAGCGGTGGTTCCAGGTTACGAAGAGATTTCCCTTGTGGTGCGCCGTGCCGTCGATGGTCACCTGGCGCATCCGGTCGTGGTCGGCGTCGTACTGGTTGGCGTCGGTGTCGAGCCAGCTGTAGCCCAGGCCGAAGGCCCAGTCGCGGAAGCTGTAGCGGGCGCTGAAGTCCACACCCAGCGTGCGGGCGTCGTCCACGTTCTGGTATTGCCGGGTCCGGACCGGATCGTACTGGATGATGTATTCGGCGGGTGCCTCGTAGTTGGGGATCGTTACCAGGGTGATCATGTCTTTCACCCGGTTGTAATAGCCTGTCACGTTGAGGCTCAGCCCCGACAGCGTGTATTCCCCGCCCAGCGAGAAATAATTGCTGGTCTGCGGCCGCAGCCCCAGGTTGCCCAGATAGAGATAGGTGCCGCTCATCTGTTTGACATAGCGGTAGTGCAGTTCCTTGGGCGTCGGGGTCTTGAAGCCCTGGCTCCAGGTGGCGCGGATGCGCCAGGGAAGGCCCAGGGCCAGCATCGCCGACACTTTCGGCGTGACTTTCACGCCGAACTGCCCGTTCCAGGTGAGCCGGGCGCCGCCGGCCAGCTGGATCCGGTTCCGGCCGAAGTCGTGCTGCCACTCATCCTGGGCATACAGAGCTGCCGTCCAGTCGCTGACGGTGCCGCCCACGACGCGGGTAGGCGCATAGAGCCAGTCATAGCGATACTCGACGCCCGTGTTGAGCAGGTTGTCGGCGGGCAGCCGGAAGATGCCCTTCAGGCTGGCCATCGCGCGGCGCTGGTCGCTCTGCATTTCGGTTTGGCCGGGGAGGTAGGGGAAGTAGGGATAATAGATCGTGCCCTTGCTCTTTTCGTAGTCTTCCACGAGCGTGGTGGCCGTGAAATAATACATATAGGCGTGGCGGTTCCAGTCGAGGTCGAGCGTCACCACGTCGGTGGCGTTGGGTTTCCACTTGGCGCCCGCCGAGGCGGAGGCGTTGCGGTACTGCAGGTCGTAGGTGTGGACGTCGAACTGGGCATATTTGCCGTTGGGCCGGTAAATGCGCTTCCCGTAGATGGTGCCGCCGGCGTAGAGTTCCAACTTGTCGGACGCCGCGAAGGTGAGCTGCTCGCCGACCTGGGCGTTGGTGTGCCGGTTCACGGTCTTGTTCTGCGAGTCGGTGATGGGCGTCTGCGTCCCCGGGGTGTGTTCCACGGAGGTGTTCTGCCAGCCGTCGGAATGTTGGAACTGAAAATTGGTGAGCGAGCTGAAGCGCCCGTATTTCAGGCCGATGGCGTTGTGCTGGCGGATGTCGTTGTAAGAGCCGTAGCGCGTGCTGTTTTCCAGCAACAGCCCCTCTTCCCGGTGCTTGCGCGTGATGATGTTGATGACGCCGGCGATGGCGTCGCTGCCGTAGAGGGCCGACGAGGCGCCCTTGACGATTTCGATCTTTTCGATGTTGCGGGGGTCGATGAGCGAAAGGTCGTTTTCCCCGCCCACGTCGCCGTGGATGCGCTTGCCGTCGATCAGGATGAGGATATAGCTGTTGCCCAGGCCGCCGAGCTGCATATGCGAGCCCATGTCGTCCTCATTGAAGGCAAAAGCGGAGGTCAGGCCCGAGAGGATGTCTTCCAGCGAGCGGCCGGCGTAATTTTCCAGCATCCGGCCCGAGATGACTTCCGTCTGGACGGGAACGTCCTTGAGCAGGTGCAGGGTGCCCGTAGCCGTGACGACAGTCTCCGGAATCGTATCCTGCAGGTACGATTGCGCCGACAACGTGACGGTCAGGCACAGGGCCCATCCGATGAGCAATAACGCGCGAATCTTCATTTTTCCGCTCCCGCTTGTTCCTGAGCGGGCGAATCCAAACTCGTTCTGGCAGGTCTTCTGGCTTTCCCCGGTCCGCTCCGCCTTCCCAAGCCTTTGCAGCCGGAGCGCCTTCAGAAAGGCGGCGCGCTGCGCTCAGTGGCGATTTTGAAACGGACCCCGAATGGGGATCACAGCTGCAGGTACAGCCCCGGTCTTTCACCGGGTTCCCTTGCATCGGCGCGGCTTACGCCGCCCGATTACCAAAATCAATGGCAAATATAGGAAATAATCAGTAATAGTAGCACCATAAAGAATTCAACCAGGCGGTTGACCAGGACGGCGCGTTCCATGTCGGCGGTCGTGAGCGGGCGGTCGTTCTCTCCGATGTAGGGTTTGACGACTTCTTCGCCGAAATAATTGTGCGGTCCTCCGAACCGGCAGTCCAGGATGGCGGCCAGCGCCGCTTCGGGCCAGCCGGAATTCGGACTCAGGTGCTGTGGCCCGTATCTGCGCACAAAAGGCAGCATACGCAGCCGCCCGGCCACCAGCAGCATCAAGAAAGCCGTGATCCGCGCCGGAATCCAACCCGCCGCATCGTCCATTTTCGCGGCGAAGCGGCCGAATTCGATATAACGCTCGTTTCGGTAGCCTATCATTGAGTCGAGGGTGTTGACCATCTTGTAGGCCACCATACCCGGCACGCCGAGCAACGCCAGCCAGAAGAGCGGGGCGATGACGCCGTCGTTGAGGTTTTCGGCCAGGGTTTCGAGCGCGGCGGTACGGACTTCCTGGGCCGATAGCTCCGACGTGTCGCGGCCTACGATGCGGGCCACTTGCTTGCGCCCTTCTTCGAGCGAGCGGTCGACGGCGCGGAAAACTTCCCGCACTTCCCGGATCAGGGTGGTGCCGGCCAGGCAGAAGAAGATCAGCAGGCCTTCCAGGATGCAGGGAAGCAACTTGCCGAGATGCCAGGCCTCGGACAGGTACCGCAGGCCGATGAGAAGGCCCGTGGTCAGCAGAAAGACGCCGACGACCAGACCGAGGGCCAGCCACATTCCCTTCCGCCGCCGGTTCTCGCCCCGGTTCCAGCGCTTCTCGCCTGCGGCGATCAACTTGCCGAACCCGACCACCGGATGCGGCAGCCAGGCCGGGTCGCCCAGCAGCAGGTCGGCTATCCAACCGGCCAGGATGGTGAAGATGCGGCTCATCGGGCGACCTCCTCCAGATACTGGCGCACGGCCGCCACCAGCAAGTCGTTTTCTTCCGGCGTTTGCGCAGCGATGCGGAAATAGCTTTCGTCAAGTCCCTCGAAATTGGCGGCATCGCGGATGAGCAGGCCGTGCTCTTCGGCCAGCCATTGCTTGAGATCGGCGGCGTGGCCCCGGTCGAGGCGGCAGAGGAAGAAATGCGTCCGGGTCGGCAGGGCCGACAGGCCGGGCAGGGCGTCGAGCGCGCCGCGCAGCCGCTCCGCCTCGCGGAGCAAAGCCGCCCGGTCAACGGGCGCCGTATCGGGGTGGGCCGTGAGATACAAGCCCGCCTCGACGGCCAGGGCATTGACCGACCAGGGCATCCGCACGGCGCGGATGCGGTCGAGCAACGGCGGGTTGGCGGTGATATAGCCCAGGCGGATGCCCGGCATGGCGTAGCGTTTCGTCATCGAGTGAAGCTGGATGACATTCGGCAACGCCACGGCCTCCGCCGCGCTCAGCAGCGGTTCCCGCGTGAAAAACCCATACGACTGGTCGATGACGAAAACCGTTTCCGGATTCGTTTCAATCGTCTTTACCAACTCATCCTTCGGAATGACATCTCCCGTCGGATTATTCGGATTACAAAGCCAAAAGGTCGTGCGCGGGCCTGGTGGAACGGCAGGTTCTTTCAGGACCGGGCTTGTCCCGGGCCTGAAAAGGTTCTGCCGCGTGTGGGAAATCAGATGATGATTATATAAGGCGCAAGCGTCGGCGTATTCGCTGAAGGTGGGTTGGAGGATGGTGGTCTGACTGCCGGCAAAGGCGTGGGCAGTGAGGTAGATGGCTTCGGTGGCGCCGGAAGTGACGCAGACGGCGGCGGGGTCGAGGCCGAGCCGGTCGGCCAGGGCCTTTTCCAGCGTGTAGGGTTCGGGTTCGGGATAATTGCCGATGGCGTCGAGCCGCGCACGGAGATGCGCCTTCAGCGGCGCGAGATCCACGTGACCATAGACATTCGAGCTGAAATTCGCCCGGATGGGCCGCCCGTAGCGGTATGCGTCGTCCCCGTGCCCCTGGATCATCGCTTCCCCTTCAGAATATCGTAGAGCAGCGGCACGTCCACGTACCTGCGCACGTGCGCGGCCAGCTTGTCGTATTGTGTTTCCTTGAAAGCGTGGTAGTCGAACTGCGCGGCGGCTTCCGTGAGTTTGGCGCTGTGGGGCGCCAGCAGCCGGTCGATGAACGCCGGATTGTCGAGCAGCCCGTGCAGATAGCTGCCCATACATTTTTCGTCCACGATACAACCGTCGTCGTGGCCGTCTTCCAGCCGGTTGAGCGGCGTGAAGACGCTCCCTTCCACGGGAATCGTCTCGCCCATATGGATTTCGTAGCCTTCGAACGGGAAACGGCCGGCCGTCGCGTTGTCGGCCATCGCGAAGCGGACCTGGCGGGTTACCTTGTCGGGCAGCATCTCCGTGATCATCGGCAGCAGCCCCAGCCCGGGCATCGCTTCGATCGGGCCTTCGATGTGGTGCGGGTCGCGGATCTGCACGCCCATCATCTGGTAGCCGCCGCAGACGCCCAGTACGGTCGCCCCTTCGCGGCGGGCGCGCAGGATGGCCTGCGCCACGCCGTTGCGCCGGAGCTCATACAGGTCGTCCAAGGTGCTCTTGCTGCCCGGCAGAATGAGGATGTCGGCCTTGGCCAGTTCGTCCACGTTGTTGCTGTAGAACAGATGGACCCGGGGATCGCGTTCCAGGACGTTGAAATCCGTGAAATTGCTGATGTGGCGCAGCAGCACCACCGCCACGTTGATCTTGCCCCGCTGCGCCGCCGCGCTCTTGGCCGCCAGCGCCACGGAATCTTCCTCTTCGATGTGGATGTCGTGGTAGTAGGGGACGACGCCCAGTACGGGAATCCCGCAGAGTTCCTCCAGCATCCGTCGCCCTTCTTCGAAGAGCCGCAGGTCGCCGCGGAATTTGTTGATGAGGATGCCCTTGACGTATTTCCGCTCTTCGGGCCGCAGCAGCATCACCGAGCCGTAGACGCTCGCGAAGACGCCGCCCCGGTCGATGTCGCCCACCAGGATGATGTCGGCGCCGGCGTGCATCGCCATCGGCACGTTCACCAGGTCGGAATCGCGCAGGTTGATCTCGGCCAGCGAGCCGGCGCCTTCCATGACGATGGGGTTGTGGCGCGCCGCCAGGCGGTCGTAGGCCGCATAGACGGCGTCGCGCAGCTCCTCGCGGCCTTCCTTGCGGAAATAGTCGTAGGCGTCGCGGTTGCCGATGGGCTTGCCGTTGAGCACCACCTGCGAGGTGTGGTCGCTCTGGGGCTTCAGCAGCAGGGGATTCATATCGGTGTGGCAGGGCACGCCGGCCGCCTCGGCCTGCACGGCCTGCGCGCGGCCGATCTCCAGCCCGTCGGGCGTGGCGAAGGAATTGAGCGCCATGTTCTGCGCTTTGAACGGCGCCGGATCGTAGCCATCCTGGCGGAAAATCCGGCAGAAAGCGGTGGCGATGATGCTCTTGCCTACGTCGCTGCCGGTTCCGGCGAACATCACGGGATGAAGGCGCTCTTTCATTTCCGGTTCTTGTAGGCGAAGGCTTTCCAGCGTTCTTCGGGCCAGTCCT
>CACYZM010000066.1 GCA_902778855.1 uncultured Bacteroidia bacterium | reverse complement strand
AAGAAGGATATCGAATTCCTGGTCGGCGACTTCGTGGAAGATTGCCTGCTGTTCGCCATGCTGCACCCTGAAAAAGACGTCACCGCCGTCGAAGGGCTGATCAATGAAGCCAGCGACCTGGCCGACGCCCTGTTCGACAAGGTGAACCACCCGGCTCCCGACGTGAAGCCCCGCGCTTACTACAACCGCATCGGCGCCGAGCTCCTGACGGGTCTCGACGGCCTCTGCGAAAAACTGAGCGCCCTCGCGAAATAATTGCAAAAGAAAAAGTTGCAGAGTCAAAAAATATCCTTACCTTTGCAGCCCTTAAAAATCATTTTTGCAATATGTCAGAGTATTTGAACGCAGACAAGAAGCAAGAGATTTTCGGCAAATACGGGAAGTCTAATGTTGACACCGGCTCGCCTGAGAGTCAGGTTGCTTTGTTTTCCTACCGTATCGCTCATCTGACCGACCACCTCAAGGCCAACAAGAAGGATCACAACACCCAGCGTGCCCTTCTCCGCCTCGTGGGTAAGCGCCGTCAGCTCCTCGACTACCTGAAAGAGAAGGATATTGAGAGATACCGTGAGATCGTGAAGGCCCTCGGCCTCCGTAAATAATCTCCAGGGAACGAATCAAGGCCGCCGTTTCAGCGGCCTTTTTTGTATGAAGACACACTAAGGTTAAAATATGAACGTAATCAAGAAAATCATCGAATTGTCCGACGGTCGGACAATTGAAATCGAGACCGGCAAGCTTGCCAAGCAGGCTGACGGCTCGGCGGTCGTGAAGATGGGAGGCACCATGCTCCTGGCGACCGTAACTGCTGCCAAAGAAGTCAAGGAAGGAACGGATTTCCTTCCGCTCCAGGTTGATTACCGGGAGAAATATTACGCTGCGGGCCGTTTCCCCGGCGGATTCCTCAAGAGAGAGAGCCGTCCCGACGACTACGAGATCCTGATCTCCCGTCTGGTGGACCGCCCCATCCGTCCGCTCTGGCCCGACGATTTCCATCTGGAAGTTTTCGTCAACGTCATGCTGATCTCAGCGGAAAAAGATATCCAGCCCGACGCCCTGGCCGGCCTCGCCGCCTCGGCCGCCCTGGCCACCACCGACCTGCCCTTCCAGGGCCCGATCTCCGAAGTGCGCGTCTGCCGCATCGACGGCCAGTTCGTCATCAACCCGACCTTCAAGGAAATGGAACGTGCCGACCTCGAACTGATGGTCGCCGCCACCGAAGAGAACATCATGATGGTCGAAGGTGAAATGAAGGAAGTCTCCGAGCACGACATGCTCGAGGCCATCAAGTTCGCCCACGAAGAAATCAAGAAGCACTGCCGCGTGCAGAAGGAACTGATGCACGAACTCGGCACCGACGTGAACAAGCGCGACTATCCGCACGACGTCGAGGACGAAGAGCTCAAGAAAGCTGTCCACGAAGCCTGCTACGCCCGCTGCTACGAGACCGCCAAGTCCGCCCTGCCCAAGCAGGAGCGCGCTGATGCGTTCGACGCCATCAAGAACGACTTCCTGGCCACGATTCCCGAAGAGGAACTCGAGGAGAAGACCCCGATCGTGGAGCGCTACTACCACGACGTGGAGAAGGAAGCCATGCGTAACCTCATCCTCGACGAAGGCCGCCGCCTCGACGGCCGCGCTACCGACGAGGTGCGCCCCATCTGGTGCGAAGTGGACTACCTCCCCTGCGCCCACGGCTCCGCCATCTTCACCCGCGGCGAAACGCAGTCGCTCGCGAGCGTGACCCTCGGCACCAAACTCGATATGAAAGAGCAGGACGAAGTCCTCATCCAGGACGACCAGCAGTTCGTGCTCCACTATAACTTCCCGCCGTTCGCAACCGGTGAGGCCAAACCGCAGCGCGCCACGGGCCGCCGCGAGATCGGCCACGGCAACCTGGCCATGCGCGCCCTCAAGGCCGTCATGCCGTTTGCTCCCGAAAACCCGTACGCCGTCCGCGTAGTCTCCGACATCCTCGAATCGAACGGTTCGTCGTCGATGGCTTCCGTCTGCGGCGGCTGCCTCGCCCTGATGGACGCCGGCGTGAAAATCAAGAAGCCGGTGGCCGGTGTGGCCATGGGCCTGATCACCGACGCCGAGCGCCCGAACGACCGCTACGCCATCCTGACCGACATCCTCGGTGACGAGGACCACCTCGGCGACATGGACTTCAAGGTCACCGGCACCGCCGACGGCATCACCGCCACCCAGATGGACATCAAGGTCGACGGCCTGAGCTACGACGTGCTGGAGAAAGCCCTCGAACAGGCCCGCCGCGGCCGGATGCACATCATGGGCGAAATGCTCAAGGTGATCCCCGAACCGCGTGCCGACTACAAGCCGTTCGTGCCGCGCATCGTCCAAATCCGCATCGCCGCCGAATTCATCGGCGCCGTCATCGGCAAGGGCGGTGAGACCATCCAGAAGATCCAGAAGGAAACCGGTACCGTCATCAACATCGACGAAGAACCCATCCCGGGCACCAACCTTACCGAAGGTGTGGTGGACATCGCTTCCGACAACGCCGACAACATGCAGAAGGCCCTCGACTGGATCAAGGGTATCTGCGCGGTCCCCGAGGTCGGCAAGGTGTACCACGGCAAAGTCGTCTCGATCCTCGAGTTCGGCGCGTTCATCGAGATCATGCCGGGCAAGGAAGGCCTGCTGCACGTCTCCGAAATCGCCTGGAACAAGACCGAGAAGGTCGAGGACGTCCTGGCCGTCGGCGACGAAGTCGACGTCAAACTCCTCGAATACGACCCGAAGGCCGGCAAGATGCGCCTCTCGATGCGCGCCCTGACCGAGAAGCCGGAAGGCTATGTGGAGCCCAAGCCCCGCACGGGCGGCCCGCGCCGCGAAGGCGGCAACGGTCCTCGCCGCGACGGCAAGGACGGTGGCAACCGTGGACCCCGCCGCGACGGCGGCCGCGGCCCGCGTCGCGACAACAACAAGTAATTCTCCCATGCGCCTGGACGCCATGTATAAACTGCTGCTCGTGATGTCACTTTTCTCTCTCCTGGGATGCGGACACAAGAATCCCGCCCTCGGACCGGAATTGGACAAAGACGTCCACGTCCAATCGCTCTACTTCACCGCTACGCACGGCTACCACGCCTACAGCAACATCGGCTACCGGGCCGAACGGCTGGAAAATGGGAAGACCCGTGTGGTCGTGGAAGTGGGCAACGACCGCGACCGCGTGTTCGAAGCGGAAGGGTCGGTGATGGACTCCCTTGAAGCGGTGGTCCGCGAATACCGGATGAACCGCTTCACCGGGCACTACGAGCCGAAGATGGAGGTCCTGGACGGCGATTCCTGGTCGATGGAAATCTGCTACACGGACGGATCTTCGAACGCTTGCGGCGGTTACATGGCCTACCCTCCGAAAGGCGCTGCGGGAATCTTCCAAACCGAAGGCATCCTTTCCCGCTGGCTCTATCAGGAGCCGGCGGAAGAGGTCGCCCTCGTCGCTTTCCACTACGAAGTCCACGATGCCGAAGGTTCGGAAGTCTATTCCTGCCGGCTCAAAGACACGGTCTGCACGGTTATTGTCCAGCCCGTCGGCCAGCAGGAAAGCCAAACCTATGAGAACGTGGCCCCGGATCTGGCGAAACAACTCGCCAACGAGATCCGCTGGAACCATCTGGCTTCCTATACCGGGGAGAACCTGAAGGAAGAAGACAAAACCCGGCCCCGCTGGATCCTGACGGCCGAATATGCAAACGGGCAGAAGATCGAGGCGATGGATTATCTCGACCGCGAGATGGAAGACACCTGGCGGCACGGTGTTCCGTCGATCTCGGAAATCGGCTTCCGCAGTTCGGTGCAGCGGGTTTTCAGCGAAACCATCCAGCGTCTCCCGTGAAAAAACTCCTTGTCCTGATGTCCCTGCTTTCCCTGCTCGGGTGCCGGCCCAATCCGTCGACACTCGATTCTTTTTATTATTCCGCCACGCACGGTTACCGGGGGTTCACCAACCGGGGCTACCGCGCCGAACGCCTCAACGACGGCAAGACGCGCATTACCGTGGAACTGGGTGACGACCGCGACCGCGTATTCCTCGCCGAAGCTTCCGTCATGGATTCCCTGGAAGCGCTCGTCCAGCAATATAAGATGGACCGCTACAAAGAACGCTACAAGCCGATGTTCGACATCAAAGACGGCGATACCTGGGACCTTTCGCTGAAGTATTCCGACGGAAAGAGCGTCCGCAGCGGCGGCTACGAGGCCCTGCCCGCCAACGGCCGGGAGGCTTTCCAGCAGGTCGAAGCTTTCTTCTCCCCCTGGCTCAAGTACGAACCGGACGAAGAGGCATCCCTCGTCGCATTCCGTTACGAACTGCATAACGAAGAAGGTACCGAAGTCTTCAGTTTCCGGAAAGAAAGGAACGCCGTCTATTTCCGCAACCTGGGCAGCTGGGAAGGTTACAATTACTATTGCGGCGACCCGGAAGTGCTGACGAAGCTCGACAAGGATCTGCGTGAGATCCACGCCTGCTCCTATTGCGGCGAAAAGCTTTCGGAAGAGGACAAGTCCCGCCCGCGCTGGATCGCCATCCTCACCTATTCCGACGGCCGGATGTACGAGTTAATGGACTATCTCGACCGCGATAGCGACGACTACAAGCATCGCCCTCCGACCAACACGGAGCGGGAAATCCGCCAGTCGGCCGAGCGCCACTTCCTCGCGGAAATCGAACGCATCGGCACCCTCCCGCCCGAACAGCTCGGCGAACACAGCCGTACCACCTACAAAGCCGACGGATCGCCCAGCCGCACCATCAACTACAGCGGCGACGGCACCGTCCTCGGCGGACACGACTTCGACAACCCGACCGTAGATTTCTAGGAAAATAAAAAAAGCTCTTCAGCAACGGCTGAAGAGCTTTTCGTTTAAGTGCGTTCCCGCTTACCAGCGGTTGAGCGGCATGCCGTTCATCATCATCTTGACCTGACGGCGGGTTTCTTCGATGACCTGCTCGTTCTCCACGTCGCAGAGCACCTTGTCGATCAGATCGACGATCACGGGCATGTCTTTCTCGACGAGGCCACGGGACGTGACGGCGGGCGTGCCGACGCGCAGACCGGAGGTCTGGAAGGCGCTGCGGCTGTCGAACGGCACCATGTTCTTGTTGACGGTGATGCCGGCGCGGACGAGGGCTTTCTCGGCCACCTTACCGGTAAGGTCGGGGAACTTGGTGCGGAGGTCGATCAGCATCAGGTGGTTGTCGGTGCCGCCGGAGACGATGTAGTAGCCCTTCTTGACGAAGGCTTCGGCGAGGGCCTTGGCGTTCTTCTGGACCTGGATCTGGTAATCGCGGAACTCAGGCTGCAGGGCCTCGTAGAAGGCGACGGCCTTGGCGGCGATGCAGTGCTCCAGCGGACCGCCCTGGATGCCCGGGAAGACGGCGGAGTTGATCATGGCGCTCATCTTCTTGATTTCGCCCTTCGGGGTGGTGATGCCCCACGGGTTGTCGAAGTCCTTGCCGATGAGGATGACGCCGCCGCGCGGACCGCGGAGGGTCTTGTGGGTGGTGGATGTCACGATGTGGGCGTATTTCACCGGGTTCTTGAGCAGACCGGCGGCGATCAGGCCGGCCGGGTGGGCCATGTCCACCATGAAGATGGCGCCCACTTCGTCGGCGATGGCGCGCATGCGCTCCCAATCCCATTCACGGGAGTAGGCGGAGGCGCCGCCGATGATGAGCTTCGGTTTGAACTCACGGGCTTTACGTTCCATGTCGTCATAATCCACCAGACCCGTCTCTTTATTGAGCTGATAGCCGATGGCGTGGTACATCTTGCCCGACATGTTGACCGGGGAGCCGTGCGTCAGGTGACCGCCGTGGGCGAGGTCGAGGCCCATGAAGGTGTCGCCCGGCTTGAGGCAGGTGAAGAACACCGCCATATTGGCCTGGGCGCCGGAGTGCGGCTGGACGTTGGCATACTCGGCGTCGAAGAGCTTGCACAGGCGGTCGATGGCCAGCTGTTCAATCTGGTCGACCACCTCGCAGCCACCGTAGTAGCGTGCCCGGGGATAACCCTCTGCATATTTATTGGTGCACACGCTGCCGAGTGCTTCAAGTACCTGTTTGCTCACAAAGTTCTCGGATGCGATCAGTTCGAGGCCTTCGCTCTGCCGCTCTTCCTCCTTGCGGATCAGGTCGGAAATTTGTACGTCTTGTTTCATATGGTTGGTATCTTGTTACAATTAGCGCTTCATAACGAAAGTATCTACAAAGATAAAACAAATTCCTATATTTGCCCTCGCAATTTCGACAAAAAAATGTTCCGGAAATTAAAAAACAGCGAACTCGGGCGGATGAGCGCAGCCGAGTACAAGGAGGCGGGAAAAACCCCGTTCGTGCTGGTGCTCGACAATGTGCGCAGCCAGCACAACATCGGATCGGCCTTCCGCACCTGCGACGC
>CACYZM010000065.1 GCA_902778855.1 uncultured Bacteroidia bacterium | reverse complement strand
GCTGCGGATCGTAGCCTTTCCGGATCTGCCAGCGGTGCAGGGCGCGGGCGGCGCGGCGGATTTTCCCCTTCATCTTCTGCTTCGTGGCTTCCGACAGGTCGATGCTGCGGCCCAGGCATTTGAAGCCCAGGAATTCGAAAGGCTCGTCGGGGGCATAGATCTTTTCCTTCGACGGATTGACTTCCAGCCGGTACTGCGCCAGAAAGCCGAGGAGCGCGGCCTTATGGCCTTCCAGTGTTTCGCGGTCGGGCGCGAAGAGGATGATGTCGTCAGAATAGCGGGCGTACACCACCCCCGCCTCGGCGAAATACCGGTCGACTTCCATCAGATAGACGTCGGCCAGGAACGGCGCGGTGGGTGTGCCGGCCATGATGCCGCGTTTTTCCCGGACGATCTGCCCGTCGGCGACCGCCCGGTCGTCGGTCAGCATCCGCTCGAAAAAGCGGAACAGGTCGGGATCGTCGGCCAGCAGCCGCTGCAGGATGGGGAGCAGGATGGGAATGGAGATCGAATTGAAATAATCGTGGATATCGAGCTTGTAGGCCCACATCCGCCGGCCGCCGAGCGCCTTGCGGATCGCATAGATGGCGTCGCTCGCCCGCAGGCCGCGGCGGAAGGCGTAGCAGTTGGGCGAAAACGCGGCATCATAGCGGTACAGAAGATGGGCCAGCAACTTGAGCGCCCGGGTCTCTTCCAGACTGAAACTGTAGACGGTCCGTTTCTTCCCCGTTCCCATCTTGTTGATGCGCTTGCGCTCGGGAATGCCCGGTCCCTCCCCTTCCACCAGGGCGTGGGCAACCGGCAGATACTGTTCCTCCGCCACATACGCATCGGCATCCTTGAACAGGGACCAGGTGAAACGGCCCTTCATCAGGCGATGCGCCAGGAATTCATCCCACGCCGCCTGACTTTCCAGCTGTCCGAGAATGCCGTCCATGCGAAGGAAAAAAGGAAAAAGGGGAAAGGATTTGAATCAGCAAAATTGCTGTTCACGGGACGGGTACGCGGTCCGGCCGCCTGCAAGGCACCAGAAAGGGCCGCGCTGCGTCCAAAGCAGGCGCAACCGGGGTTGCATCCCCTTTTTCCAAAAAGGCTTAAGACAGGAACTTCCGGATGCGGCCCACGACATAGTCGCGTTCGTTGGGCATCTGCGTGTAGAAGTTGATGTACGGAAGGCCCGCCTTCTTCGCATACATACGGGCGATCAGGTACTTGACATTGGCGTCGTGGCTATGGCCTTTGCCCAGCATCACCACGCCTTTCGGGGCGCCGCCCTGCGACAGGACGAAGGTGTAGGGTTTTCCCCACTCCGCCTTATAGACCTGGGTCGGGCGGGTGCTATAGAGTTGGAAGGAATCGGCGGCGGGACCGGCGATGTCGGTCACGGGCACGTCTTCACGGACGGAATAATCGGCAAACTGCGTCTGCAGGATTTCCCGGAAAAATGCCAGCCATTCGGCATCGGTCCTTTCCACGATCTCGGGTTCGGGCCGGGGTGTAGCGGGTGCCGCGGGGCGGGCGGTGTTCTTGGGGGCATGCTCCGACATGGCATCGGAGAGGGCGTCTTTCACCTGCGAAATCGCCTTTTCGGCCACTGAGCCGAGGAGAGTCTTGAAAAGTCCCATAAGTCAGTCATTTAATATCGTAAATATACAAATAAAATAATAGCAGCAATCATTTCCGCAGCATTTTTTTTCTACCTTTGCCGCTTAATGAAAATGGAAAAACGCGTCGCCATCCAAGGGTTCTCCGGCTGCTTCCACGAGGAAGCCGCCCGGAAGTTCTACCGGGACCGGGATAACACCCTCATCCGGATTGTGGAATGCGCGACCTTCAGCGACCTTTTCGAAAGTTTCGAACGTTATCTGCAAGCCCTTTCCGCCGTCCGTCCGCTCATCGACGACCTGCGGATACTGGGAGAATATACCGCTGCCCTATGATCATCCCGCCCGCCCGAAGGACTGAATCGGTCCGGGAGTATTATTTCTCCCGAAAATTGAAAGAGATCGCCGCGCTCAACCGGGAGCGGCAGGCGGCGGGCCAGCCCGCCATCATCAATCTGGGCATCGGCGCGCCGGACGGGATGCCTCCCGCCCCGGCCATCGAAACGCTGGTCGAAACCGCCCGCAAATCCGACGTCCACGCCTACCAGAGTTACGTGGGTCTGGATCAGTTGCGCGAGGCTTTCGCCGGATGGTATCGCCGCTATTATGACGTGGAACTCGATCCTTCCTGCGAGATCCAGCCCCTGGTCGGCTCGAAAGAGGGCATCCTGCTCATCTCCCTGGCCTTCCTCAACGCGGGTGACGGCGTACTGGTGCCGGATCCGGGCTACCCCACCTATACTTCCGCCTCCCGGCTCGTCGAGGCGCGGATCCTGACCTACGATCTGCTGGAAAAGAACGGCTGGCAGCCGGACTTCGAGGCGCTCGAGCGAATGGACCTGACCGGCGTGAAGATCCTTTGGGTCAACTATCCCCATATGCCCACCGGCGCATCGGCCACGCCGGAACTGTATCGAAAGATCGTAGATTTCGCCCTGCGGCATCACTTGCTCGTGGTCAACGACAACCCCTACAGTTTCATCCTTAACGACAGGCCGCTTTCCATTCTCGCCACGCCCGGTGCGAAGGAATGCTGTCTGGAGCTCAACTCCCTGAGCAAGGCCCACAATATGTCGGGCTGGCGCATCGGCATGGTCGCCGGCCAGCGCGACCTGGTGGCCCAGGTGCTGAAGGTCAAGTCGCAGATGGACTCCGGTATGTTCAAGCCACTCCAGCTGGCCGCGGTCGAAGCCCTTTCGCAAGGCCCCGACTGGTTCCGCGACCTCAACGCCGAATACGCCCGCAGGCGCCGCCTCGCCGGCGAAATCTTCGACACCATCGGCGCACGCTATGACGCCGCCTCGACCGGCCTGTTCCTCTGGGGCCGCATCGACGCCGACAATCCCTTCGCCGCGCTGACACCCGGCACCGGAGCAAGTCTCGGGGAACGGGTGTCCGACACCATCCTCTACCGTTCGGGCGTCTTCATCACGCCGGGCTTCATTTTCGGCGAAAACGGGAAGGACTATGTCCGGATCTCCCTGTGCGCCAAGCCCGAGGTGCTCGTTCACGCAAAATGTCTCATCGAATCCATCCTTAATAACAACCCCTCATGACCCTGGGAATCATCGGACTCGGACTGATCGGCGGATCTTTGGGCCTCGACCTCAAGCGTCGCGGCTACGCCGACGTCGTCCTGGGCGTGGAAGCCGACGCCGTCAGCGCCGCCGCCGCCCTGAAAATGGAACTTGTCGACGAAATCGTCTCTTTTGACAACTGCATCGAAAGAAGCGACATCATTGTCGTGGCCGTCCCCGTCGGCACCGCCGTGCGGATGGTCTGCGACATCCTCGACCGCTTCAAGGAAGGCGGCTATCGCGACAAGATCGTCATCGACGTCTGCTCGACCAAGGAGCAGATCAACCAGGCCACCCATTACCATCCCTGCCGCGAACAGTACGTCTCGACGCACCCAATGGCCGGCACGGAGTATTCCGGCCCCTGGGCCGCTATGCCCGGCCTCTTCGACGGCCGCGCCTGCATCTTCGCCAATGCCGAAGAATCCTCGCCCAAGGCCCTCAAGACCATCGAACAGCTCTACGACGTGCTCAATATGCGCCCGATCCATATGGATGCCACGGCCCACGACGTGCACACGGCCTATGTGTCGCACATTTCCCACATCACGTCCTTTGCCCTGGCCCTGACCGTGCTCGACAAGGAAAAAGACGAGAAGCACATCTTCGACCTGGCTTCCGGCGGTTTCTCCTCCACGGTGCGCCTGGCCAAGAGCAACGCGGCCATGTGGGTTCCGATCCTGACCCAGAACCACGACAACGTGCTCCAGGTCATCGACACGTATATTGAAAAAATGCAGCAGTTCCGGGAAGCCATCAACGATTTCGACGGAGACAAGATCCGCGAACTCATCGAATCGGCCAACCGCATCAAGAAAATCCTACGATAATGGCAGACAAACTGGAATTGATTCCCGTAACGGAATGGGGCTTCTTCACGCTCCCCCGCCCGATGGTGATTGCGGGACCCTGCTCCGCCGAGAGCGAGCGGCAGATTATGGAAACGGCCGAAGGCCTTGCCAGTTTCGGCATCCACGTGTTCCGGGCCGGCATCTGGAAACCCCGGACCCATCCCGGATGCTTTGAAGGCGTCGGTGCGAAGGGCCTTCCGTGGCTGCAGCGGGTCCAGCGGGAATTCAAGATGAAAATCTGCACGGAGGTGGCCAGCGCCAAACACGTGCGCGAATGCCTCGACCACGGCCTCGATATGGTCTGGATCGGTGCCCGCACGACGGGCAATCCCTTCCTGATGCAGGAAATCGCCGACGCCCTGAGCGGCACGGACATCCCGGTGCTGGTCAAGAACCCGATGAGTCCCGACCTGGACCTGTGGATCGGCGCCCTGGAGCGGATGAACCGCGCGGGCGTCCGGAAACTCGGCGTCATCCATCGCGGCTTCTCCACTTGGCAGGACATCCCCTACCGCAACGATCCGGGCTGGCGGGTCGCCATCGAGCTGCGCGCCCTGTATCCGGAACTGCCCTTCTTCGCCGACCCTTCCCATATGGGCGGCGACCGCAAGTACCTGCTCGAACTCAGCCAGCGCGCCATGGACCTGGGCCTGGAAGGCCTGATGATCGAATCGCACTGCCAGCCCGAGGTGGCGCTCAGCGATGCCAAGCAGCAGCTCCGGCCGGACGACCTGCGGATCCTCCTGGGCGAACAGATCGTCGTGCGCGACGCCGACAGCCAGGCCGCCGACTATCGCGAAAACATCAACCACCTGCGCGCCGACATCGACGTCATCGATGAAAATCTGCTCAACCTGCTCAAGGAGCGGATGGACATCTCGCGCCGCATCGGCCAGTACAAGAAAGACCACAACATCGCCATCCTACAGCTGACCCGTTGGGACTCGCTGCTCGACGAAGTCCTCCAGAAAGGCGGACGCTCCGGTCTGGGTGAAGAATTCCTGCGCGCCCTCTTCAATGACATCCACGAAGAGAGCGTCCGGATCCAGAACGAAATCCTCTGGACTAAGGAATAATCTCGAGTTTGCGGAAAATCTTTGTCAGCTTGTCGATCGCCTCGTCAAGCTGTTCGAAGGTGTGCGTCGCCATCAGGGCGAAGCGCACGATGACGGAGTCTTCGGGCACGGCCGGCGGGATGACGGGCGTGATGAAGACGCCTTCGTCGAGGGCCATCTTCACGGCGGTCAGGCATTTCTGGAGATCGCGCACGAAGAGCGGGATGATGGGCGACTGGGTATGGCCGATGTCGAAGCCGCGGGCCTTGAATTCGGCGTGGGCGTGGCGGGTCAGGTCCCAGAGATGCGCGAGGCGCTCGGGTTCGTCGAGCATGATGTCGACGGCCCGGCTCACGGCGGCCACATTGGCCGGCGGCATGCTGGCGCTGAAGATCAGTGTCCGGGAATTGTGTTTCAGATAATTGATCACGGCGTGGTCGCCGGCGATGAAACCGCCCAGGCTGCCGAACGACTTGGAGAAGGTACCCATGATCAGGTCCACCTTGTCGGTCAGGCCGAAGTGGTTGGCCGTACCGCGGCCGTAATCGCCCATGACGCCGAGGCCGTGGGCATCGTCGATCATCAGCGAGGCGTTGTACTGCTCGCAAAGCTCCACCAGCTTCGGGACCGGGGCGATGTCGCCTTCCATCGAATAGACGCCGTCCACCACGATGAGTTTCGGCGCGCCTGGCTCCGCGACCTGCAGTTTCTTCTCAAGTTCATCCATATCGTTGTGGGCGAACTTGAATACGCGGCTGAGGGAAAGCCGGCTGCCGTCGATGATGCAGGCGTGGTCGAGCGCATCGAGGAAGATGTAACCGTTGCGGAAGCCCAGGCAGGAGACGACGCCCAGGTTCACCTGGAAACCGGTGCTGTAGGTCACGGCTTCCTCTTTGCCGACCAGTTTGGCGAGTTTCTCTTCGAGGGCCAGGTGGATGTCGAGCGTTCCATTAAGGAACCGCGAGCCGGAGCAGCTGGTCCCGTATTTGCGGATGGCCTCGATGGCGGCCTCTTTGAGACGGGGGTCGTCGGACAGTCCCAGATAGGAATTCGAGCCGAACATCAGCACATCCTTTCCGTTCATTTTCACCACCGGGTCCTGGCCGGATTCAATGGGGCGGTAATAAGGGTATATGCCCATGGCCTTTACTTCGTCGGCCAGCGTATATTCGGCGCAAATCTTGTTGAGAAGACTGTCGTTCTTTGTCAAACAAACATCACATCACCATGCACTGCAAACCTGTATTATTCCTTTCGCTCATAGCTTCTTTCCTGCTGCTTTCCGCCTGCAGCGAAGATTTAAAGACAACGAAAAACCTTTATACCGACTGGTGGCCCGTCCATGCCTCCGGCAGTTCCCAATCCGATCTCTTCTCCGCTACCTGGGACGGAGACCTCGACAAGCACGGCAACATTGAAGTCACGTTCAAACACAAAACCGATCCTTCGCTCTCGTATACCCAGACCATCAATTACAAGGCCCTGTCTTTCTCCAAGAGCAAGGAAAAATTCTGCTATGTCGACCTGAACGACCAGTACACCGCCAGCAAATATCTGTCTTTCTATATCGAAGACGGCAACATCTTCATGGAGAAACTCGACCAGAACGGCAAATATGACGATGGCAAGCCCATCAAGTTCCAGGACGAGAACGTCCTGAAGATCGGCAACGTAACCTACCACAAGTACTCCTACTACAAGGAAAAACACCCTTCCCAGTTCGGCAGTTCGTCGGCTGCGGATGACAATGAGCGGATTCCGATCTCCCGCTACGAATAACGACAAAAAAAAGAGGAGGCCCTGAAGGTCTCCTCTTTTTTTCGTACCGGGAAATCTTTACTTCTTGATTTCTTCGGCAGCCTTCTTGGCAGCGTCCTCGACATTCTCGGCAGCATCCTTGACGGCCTCACCGGCCTGATCAAGCGCGTCCTTGACAGTCTTGGCAGCTTCCTCGGAGACTTCCTCGACTTTGTCGACCACCTGCTCAGCAGCTTCCTGAACGGGAGCGGCTTCTTCTTTCTTCTGGTCCTTGCAGGAAACCACGAAGAGGCTCAGGCAGGCCACGAGGGTCATAAGAGCAATCTTTTTCATATTACAAAAGTTATTAGGTTATTAGGTTTGTCCTTTTACAAGTCGCAAAAGTAACAACAATCTTTATTCGTTGAACAAAAAAAACGCAATTTTTGAGCAGACCCGGCAGAATTGCTATCTTTGTTGTTCAATAATCTGAAAACCATGGCACAAAAACCGTCGATCCCCAAGGGAACCAGAGATTTCGGACCCGCCGAAATGGTAGGCCGCAATTATATATTCAACACTATCAAGGACGTATTCCGCAAATTCGGCTACCAGTGCATCGAAACGCCCTCCATGGAGAACCTCGGCACCCTGCTGGGCAAATACGGCGAAGAGGGCGACAAACTCCTCTTCCGCATCCAGAACAGCGGCGAGAAAGCCGCGCTGGCGCCGGAAAAGGGTCTCCGCTACGACCTGACCGTACCTTTCGCCCGCTTCGTGGTCCAGCACCAGAACGAGATCGCCTTCCCGTTCAAACGCTACCAAATCCAGCCCGTATGGCGGGCCGACCGGCCGCAGAAGGGCCGCTACCGCGAATTCTATCAGTGCGACGTCGACGTGATCGGCAGCAAGTCGCTGCTCAGCGAACTGGAACTGGTCCAGATGGTCGACGAGGTGTTCGGCCGTTTCGGCGTGCGGGTCTGCATCAAGATCAACAACCGGAAGATCCTGGCCGGTCTGGCGGAAGTCTCCGGCCAGCCGGAGCGTCTGGTCGACATTACCGTCGCCATCGACAAGATCGACAAGATCGGACTCGACGCCGTCAAGGCGGAGCTCTTTGAAAAAGGGCTCACCCCCGAGGCCGTCGCCCTCATCGAGCCCGTGCTGACGCTCACGGGCACCACGGCCGAAAAGATTGCCCGTATGCGGACGCTCCTCGCCGCCTCCGAGACCGGATGCAAGGGCCTCGACGAAGTCGAGACGCTCTTCGGGCTCATCGACAAGGCCGGCATCTCCCAGCCGGTCGAGCTCGACCTGTCGCTCGCCCGTGGCCTCAACTACTACACCGGCGCCATCTTCGAAGTCAAGGCGCTCGACTGGGCCATCGGCAGCATCTGCGGCGGCGGCCGCTACGACGACCTGACCGGCATCTTCGGCCTGCCCAACACATCGGGCGTCGGCATCAGCTTCGGCGCCGACCGCATCTACGACGTGCTCTCCGGGCTCAATCTGTTCCCGAAAAACGCCGCCGCGGCCGCCGCGGTGCTTTTCACCAATATGGGCGAAGCGGAAGTGGCCTACACGATTCCCGTGGCCGCCTCGCTGCGCCGCGCGGGCATCGCCTGCGAGATCTATCCCGACAACACCAAACTGAAGAAACAGTTTGAATACGCCGACCGCAAGGGCATCCCGTACCTGGCCATCGTCGGCGACCAGGAAGTCACGGACGGGACCGTCACGCTCAAGAACCTCGCCACCGGCGAGCAGCGTTCTATCGCGAAGGACGGCCTGGCCCAATGCCTCGCAGAGATATCGTAAACATCTTAAAATAAAGAAAATATGAAAAAGCTGCTTTGCTCGGCCATCCTGCTGTTCGCAGCGGTGGCCTCGTTCGCCTGCACCAATCTGATCGTCGGCAAGAAAGCGTCCGCCGACGGCAGCGTGATGTGCACCTACAACTGCGACAGTTTCGGATTCCTGATGCCGCTGAGCTTCTCTGCGCCCGGCCGCCACGCAGACGGTGAAATGATCGCCATCCGTGGATGGGGTCCGCAGACCGGTGAGAAACTGGTCCGGGAGGCGCCCTACACCTACGGCGTCGTGGGCCTGATGAACGAAAACCAGGTCAGCATCGTCGAAACCACCTGGGGCGGCCGCCGCGAGCTGGTGAACCGCGAAGGCTATTTCGACTATTTCACCCTGATGCATATGGCCCTGCAGCGCAGCACGACCGCCCGCGAAGCGATCGCCGTCATCAACGAACTGGTCACCGAATACGGCTACAGCAGTTCGGGCGAATCGTTCGCCGTCTGCGACAAGGAGGAAGCCTGGATCATGGAGATCGTGGGTAAGGGTCCCGGCCGCAAGGGCGCCGTCTGGGTGGCGCTCCGCGTCCCCGACGACTGCGTCTGCGCTTATGCCAACTCCAGCCGCATCCAGCAGTTCCCGCAAGTCACCAAGATGACCAAGGCCGACAAGAAGAAAGCTTTCTGCGAAATCGAAGGGGTCTGCATGTATTCCAAGGATGTCATCTCCCTTGCCCGTGAGTTGGGCCTCTACGAAGGTTCCGATGCCGACTTCAGCTTCCGCGAAGCCTATGGTCCGCTCGATTTCAGCGCCATCCGCTACTGCGAAGCCCGCGTCTGGAGCTTCTTCCGCCACCACTACGACACGGCGGAAATGGATGCCTACCTGCCGTTCATCAACGGTCAGACCGACGTCTGCGACCACCTGCCGCTCTGGATCAAGCCGAAGGCGCCCATCTCCGTCCGGGAGCTGATGAACGATATGCGCGACCACTATGAAGGCACCGCCCTCGATATGACGGCCGACGTGAGCGCCGGCCCGTGGGGCTCGCCCTACCGCAACCAGCCGGTGAACTACTTCAGCAGCGACTCCACCGCGATGTTCCGCGAACGGCCGATCGGCTGCCAGCAGAGCGGCATGACGATGGTCTGCCAGATGCGCAGCTGGCTGCCCGATGCCGTGGGCGGCGTGACCTATTTCAATATGGACGATGCCACGATGGTGGCTTATGTCCCCGTCTACTGCGGCATCACCCGTGTCCCCGAGCCGTTCCGCAGCGAGAACAACAATATCCGGGAATTCAGTACGGAAAGCGCCTTCTGGATGAACAACTTCGTGGCCAACATGGTCTATCCGCGCTGGAACGCGATGATCGGCGACCTGCGCGACGCGCAGAAAGAGCTGGAAGACTTTTACGCCGAAGACCAGAAGGACGTGGAGGCGCAGGCCGTCAAGATGACGCCCGGCGAACGGGCTACTTATCTGACGCACAAGACCGACGCCTATACCGACAAGATGATGAAACGCTGGGATAAACTGGCCCGCTTCCTGATCGTCAAGCACAACGACCAGAGCATGATGCCCAGCGAAAACGGCGTATTCGTCCGCGGACGTGCCACGCCGCCCGCCTACGCACCCGCATTTGTCGATGCGGTGAAGGCGCAGACCGGCGACCGTTATGTCAAACCTGCCGTAAAATAATGACCGGTCATCGATTCCGTATCCTGGCCAGCGCCGTCCTGATGGCGGCGCTGGTCCTGTTTTCCGGCTGCCACCGGCCGGAAGTCCTGACCGGCGACTTTTCCCTGGTCAGCCCGCTGCCGCAGAATATCTTCGCCGGGGAAGAAACCCCGTTCGTCCTTTCTCCCCAGACGGTCATCTGCTATCCGGAAGGTAACGAGGAGCTCAGCTTCGCCGCGGACCTGCTGGCCGGGCAGCTGCAGCAAGCGACCGGCTGCCGCATCCGCACCACAACGCGTCCTCCCCGCCGGAACTATATTTTCCTGGGCGTCGATCCCGACATGGGATCCGGACTTCAGGACTTCCAGGGACCGGAGAGTTACTGTCTGAGCGTAGAGCCGGCAGCCGTCTCCCTCGTGGGCGGCGGCGCCCAGGGCCTCCTGCACGGCATTCAGACCCTGATCAAGGCTTTGCCCGTACCGGAAACGCCGGGGCACTATCGCTTCGCTCTGCCGGCCTGGACGGTCTTCGACTATCCCGAATTCCCCTACCGGGCCTTTATGCTCGACTGCAGCCGGCACTTCTTTACGACCGACTATGTCAAAAAGCTGATCGACATCCTCGCCCTCCACAACCTCAACTATTTCCATTGGCACCTGAGCGATGACCAGGGCTGGCGGCTGGAGATCAAGAGGTATCCGCGCCTGACGGAGGTGGGGTCCCACCGTCCGGGGACCTACTATTCCAGTACGGGTGCGCTTGACAGCATTCCCGTCCAGGGCTTTTACACGCAGGAAGATGCACGGGAAATCGTGCGTTACGCCGCCGAGCGCGGCATT
>CACYZM010000064.1 GCA_902778855.1 uncultured Bacteroidia bacterium | reverse complement strand
ACTTCGTCGGGGTGGCCCGACTCTTCCACGCGGCCGGTCTTCAGGGCATAGACCATCTCGCTGTCGATGATCTGGGAGATGCTGTGCGAGATGATGATCACGGTGCGGTCTTTCTTGATGGCGTCGATGCTGTTCTTGATCTGCTCGGTGGCGATGGCGTCGAGGCTGGCCGTCGGCTCGTCGAGGAAGATGATGGGCGGATTCTTGAGGAACATACGCGCGATGGCCACGCGCTGCTGCTGGCCGCCCGAGAGGTCGGAGGCCTTGTTCTCGAACTTCTTCGGCAGTTCCATGATCTGGTCGTAAAGGAACGACTTCTTGGCCGCTTCCACCACCTCCTCGTGCGTGGCGTTCGGATTGCCGTAGAGAATGTTCTCCTCGATGGTCCCGTCGAAGATGTGGTTCTTCTGCAGCACCAGGCCGATATTGTCGCGCAGGTACTTCGTGTCGTATTCGCGGAGGTCCACCCCGTCGAGCAGGATGCGGCCCGTCTGCGGCTCGTAGAACTTGTCGAGCAGGTTCACGATCGTACTCTTGCCGGCGCCCGACAGGCCTACCAGCGCCGTGATCTTGCCCGGCTCGATGGTCATGTTCACGTCGAAGAGTGCCTGGTTGCCGTTGGGATAGGTGAAGTCCACGTGCTGGAGTTCGAACTTGCCGTGGATCTTCTCGGGCTTGTAGTCGCCCGTCGGCTCGACCTCCTTCTCGGAGTTCAGGATGCCGAAGAAGCCCTCGGCGTAGATCAGCGCGTCGTTCACGTCGTCGAAGATGCGCTGCAGCTGCGTGATCGGGGCGATGACGTTGCTGAACAGCATCACGTGGTACATAATCTTACCGATCGTCATGCCGGGATACTCCTTCAAGACCAGATAGGCGGTCAGGATGATGACCAGCACCGTGCCGACCTGCCGCACGAAGCTCTTGAGGCCGTTGTAGTAGAAGGCCACTTTCCGCGTCTTCATCTGATTCTCCGTCACCCGGTTCTGGATGTCGAGCTGTTTGCCCGCCTCGATCTTCTCGCGGTTGAAACTCTTGATGACGTTGATCGAATCGATGATGTTCTTGATGCCCTGGCTCTTGGCCTCCAGATGGCCGCGCATCTCGCGCCGCCAGCCTTTCAGGCGCCGGGCCTGCCGGTACGTGATCCAGAAATACACCGGCACGATGCCCAGGGCCACCAGGCCCACGTACACGTTGGCGGCGAACATCAGGATGAGGGCCAGGATGGCCGTGGAGAACAGCGGCAGCAGGTCGATGAAGAAGTTCTGCACCGTACGCGAC
The DNA here is from genome assembly GCA_902778855.1 of uncultured Bacteroidia bacterium. Taxonomy (GTDB): domain Bacteria; phylum Bacteroidota; class Bacteroidia; order Bacteroidales; family UBA932; genus Cacconaster. The sequence continues at coordinate 5,751 of CACYZM010000064.1, read as the reverse complement.
AGGCTGCTGACGCCCTGGTCGATACGCGCCTGCACCTTGCCGGTGGCGTTTTCATCGCTGTTGAAATAAGCCATCCGGAACGTCAGCACCTTCTCGACCACGGCCTGCGAGAGGTCGCGCGACACGAAGATGCGCATCCGCTCGCCGTAGTAGTTCTGTGCGAAGGTGATCAGGGCCGACAGGATCTCCTTGCCCAGCAGGACGATGGAGATGACGGTCATGATGCGCGCGGCCTGGCTCCAGGTGAAGTTAGTGCCGATCAGGGCATTGATGGCGTCGACCGTGCGGTCGAGCACGATGGCGTTGACCTGGGCCATCAGGGACCCCACCAGCGTCAGGATGAGGGTGATGACAACCAGCCAGCGATACGGCTTGACAAAAGGCCGTATGTTCTTGAAGAGTTGGAAAAGGTTCATGCGACTGTTAGACCCCGTCGCCGGTCCACTCCCGGTAAGGGCGATGGAAATCCATCAGGTAACGGACCACTTCGTCGGTCTGATCGGTGATCTGGAGGATCAGGTTCCTGTACTTGCCCCGCTCCTGCAGGTCGACCAGCAAGGGGTATATGGGTGAGTCTTCGGTATAGTAATGGGTACCCAGGAAAATCATCGGGCTGGAGTAACCCAGGGTCTCATAGTGGTTCTGCGCGGCGTCCTGGAAGATTTCCTGGAAGGTGCCGGCGCTGCCGGGCGTGTAGATGATGCCGCCCTTGGGCACGGAGATGATGTAGTTTTCGCGCACGCTGTTGTCGAAGAACTTGGCGATGTCCGTGGCGAAAGGGGTGGCGGGCTCGTGGCCGTAGAACCAGGTGGGGATGCCGAGGCTGTGGTACTGCGGGTCGCGGGGGTATTTTTCCATCACCTCGAAGGCGCGGGTGAGCCAGCCCGGATCGCGGAACGTGGGCGACACCGACACGATCGTCAGGGCGTCGAGGACTTCCGCTTCCGAGCGGCCGGCCATCCAGGCGCCCAGATGCACCGCTTCCATGGCGCCGGGGCCGCCGCCGCTGACCATCAGCTTGCCGAGCTCGGTGAGCCGCTTGCTGATTTCGACGATCTGGTGATAGGATTCGTCGGTGCGCTTGACGGCGTGGCCGCCCATCACGGCCACGATGTCCTTCTCGTCATACTGCTTGATGAACTGGTCGAGGGCGTTGCCGATGGAGTGGTCGTGGAGCACGCGGCAGAGGGTTTCCTTGATGTCGCTGGTCTCCTTGCCGTGGGCCATATAGCGCTCGTAGCAGATGGTGTCGTAGCAGGTGTAGAACGTCTCGTGATAGCCCGGCTTGTAGTGCAGGTAGAGCGACTTGGCGTCGTAGAGCTTGTTTGGGAACACCTTGTAGGGCATTTTCACGCGCGGGAAGACGATGCACTCGCCGTCCATCGCGTAATACATCCGCGGCGGGATGTGGCAGCCCATGAAGAGGCAGTCTTCAAAGCGGTAGTTTTCGACGGGGAAACCGCATTTCTCGAAGTTGACGGCCTGGAACGCGTAGTGACGGAGCACTTCGGTCTTCGCCAGGACTTCGCGCAGTTCGTCGAGTTCTTCGATCTCGATGTAGTTCTCTCTCATAACCGGCGCAGGCTAGGCGGAGAACTGTTCGCGCAGGGCGGCGTTGCGGGCGTCGGCATCGGCGCCGCAGGCACTGAAGTAGTATTTGATCTTGGGCTCGGTGCCGGACGGGCGGATGGTCACCTTGCAGCCGTCCTCGCTGAAGATCTGAAGCACGTTCGATTTCGGGAGACCGGTCTTCTCCGGCTCGTTGTAGTCCACCACTTTCACCACCGGCGAACCGGCCAGGGTCTTGGGCGGTTCGGAGCGGAAGTCAGCCATCATCTGCTGGATCTGCTCGATGCCGGTCTTGCCTTTTTTCGTGACCGAGAGCAGGCTCTCCTTGAAGTAGCCGTATTCGGCGTAGATTTCCTGCAGGTAACCATAGAGCGTCTGGCCGCGGTCGGCCAGCCAGGCGGCGCACTCGCAGAGGAGGCAGCAGGTGATCACGGAGTCCTTGTCGCGGACGAAGGAGCCGGCGTTGAAGCCGTTGCTCTCCTCGCCGCCGCAGATGAAGGTCTTCTTGCCTTCGAGGACGCGCTGTTTCTCGGCGATGTATTTGAAGCCGGTGAGCACGTCGAAGATCTCGACGCCGTATTTCTTGCAGATGACTTTGAGCAGGTCGGTGGTCACGATGGTCTTCACGAGGTACTGGGTACCGTCGAGCTTGCCCAGTTCGGCCCAGCGGGTGAGGGCGTAGGACGAGACGAGCGTGGCGATCTGGTTGCCCGTGAGGAGGACCATTTCGCCTTTGTCGTTGCGCACGGCGCAGCCGACGCGGTCGGCGTCGGGGTCGGTGCCGAGGGCGATGTCGGCGCCCACTTCATTGGCGCGGTCCATCACCATCTTCATGGCCGTGGGCTCTTCGGGGTTGGGCGAGACGACGGTCGGGAAGTTGCCGTCGCTGACGTCCTGGGCATCGACGTGGAACACCTTCTCGAAGCCGGCTTGTTTGAGACCGGCCGGCACGAGGCGGACGCCGGTGCCGTGGAGCGGCGTGTAGGCGATCTTCATATCCTTGTGGCGGGCGACGGACGCGGGCGAGAGCAGCAGCGAGAGCTGGCTGTCGAGGAAGGCTTTGTCGACCTCGGCGCCGATGCCCTGCGGGTAGCTGTTCTCGTCGATGAGCACCTGGTCCATCGAGGTGATCTTGTTCACTTCGGCGATGATGTTCTTGTCGTGCGGGGCAATGATCTGGGCGCCGTCTTCCCAGAACACTTTGTAGCCGTTGTATTCCTTGGGGTTGTGCGAGGCGGTGATCATGATGCCCGCCTTGCATTTGAGGTAGCGGATGGCAAAGCTCAATTCGGGCGTGGGGCGGATGTTGTCGAACACGTAGGTCTGGATGCCGTTGGCCATCAGCACGTCGGCCGACACTTTCGTGAAGAGGCGGCTGTTGTTGCGGCTGTCGTAGGAGATGACGACCGAGATCGGCTGGTCCACGAAATTCATCTTCAGGTAATTCGCCAGACCCTGCGTGGCCATGGCCACGGTGTAGCGGTTCATGCGGTTGGTGCCGGCGCCCATCACGCCGCGCAGACCGCCGGTGCCGAACTCCAGCGTGCGGTAGAATGCGTCTTCCAGCACCTTGGGATCGCCTTTCATCATTTCCAATACTTCCCGTTGGGTTTCTACATCGTAACTGTTGCTGAGCCAGGACTTGGCCACGTCGAGATAATTTGCCATTGCGTTATCGGTTTTAATCCTTCAAATATAAGAAAAAAGCCGTAATTTTGTCGTGATGACGGAAGAAAATTTCAGCAATTTCGTGCTGGCCCACGACGACGACGATCCGGCCCGGCTGCTCCTCTCGGCCGGCCGCTGGCCCGACATCGACGTCCGCCGCGCCGCCCGGGCCATCGAGGCCCGCCGCAAGGTCCGCGACAAGATCCCGTCGTGGCTCGCCCACCCCGCGATCGACTACCCCTCTTCCCTCTCCCTCGAGCAGTGCAGCTCCGAAGAAACCGCCCGCTACAAGCAAGCCTTCGTGCCGGCCGGCGGGGCTGACGCGGCCGGCGCGCCCTGCGCCGCCGCCGCTGCCGGCGCTGCCGCCGTCGCCGTCGCCGACCTGACCGGCGGCCTCGGCGTCGACACCTGGATGCTCGCCCAACGCTCCGCCACCGTCGACTACTGCGAACGCAACCCCGATCTCTGCGCCGCTGCCCGCCATAACTTCGCCGAACTCGGGCTTGCCAACGTCACCGTCCACGAAGGCGACGGCGTGGCCTGGCTCCGCAACCACCCCGGCCGCTTCTCCCTCATCTACCTCGACCCCGCCCGCCGCGGCGGCCGTGGCGGCAGCGGCGGCAGCAGCAGCGGCGGCGGCAGCAACGGCCGGCGGCTCTACGACATCGCTGACTGCGAGCCTAACCTGCTGGAAATCTTGCCCCTGCTGCTCCAAAAAGCCGACCGCGTCCTGGCCAAAATCTCCCCGATGGCCGACATCACCCGCACCCTGTCGCAGATCCCGGAAATCCGCGAACTCCACGTAGTCGCCGCCGCCGGCGAAGTCAAGGAAATCCTCCTGCTGATGGAGGCCTTACCTGAATCTGCGCAGCCAGCCACCCACCCCGGAGAAAACCCCGCCCCCAAGATCGTCGCCGTCGACGGCCGCATCCGCTTTGAATTCACGCCCGACGAAGAGCCCGCGGCCGAAGTTCGCTACGCCGAAACCGTCGGACGCTATCTCTTCCAGCCCTCCAAAGCCCTGCGGAAAGCCGGCGCCTTCCGCCTGCTCTCCGAACGCTTCGGTCTGGCCAAACTCGCGCCCAGCACCCATCTTTATACGGGCGACGCCCCCACGCCGGATTTCCCCGGCAAAACCTTCGAAGTCACCGAAATCCTCCCCTGGAACAACGCCACCATCAAGGCTATCCGCCAGCGATTCGACCGCCTCGACCTCACCGCCCTCAACTTCCCCCTCGACACCGACGCCCTCCGCCACCGCCTCTCCCTCCCCGCCGGCGGCCCCACCCACGCCTTCGCCACCACCCTCTCCGACCGCCAGAAAGTCCTCATCGTCTGCCAGCCCTAGCGGACAAAAAAAGCCCGGCCGAAGCCGGGCAGGATGCTATAGGATGGGACGATGCGATGATTATTTCTTCTTGAAGTAGTCGAAGAGGATCTCCGGGAGGGGTTGCTCGAGGAGGTAGCGGTACCAGAATTTGTAGTCCTGGAGGGAGGAGTGCATGCCCTGGTCGCCGCGGTAGCCGTGCATGCCGTCGGGGTAGATCATCAGTTCGAAGTCCTTGTGGTCTTTCTGGAGCTGGTCGATCAGCTGGAGGGAATTCTGGAAGTGGACGTTGTCGTCACCGGTGCCGTGGGTGAGGCGGAGCATGTTGGTGGCGTCGCCGCGGTACTTGCTGACGCGGTCGACCACGCGGGATTTGGCGTAGCCGTCGGGGTTGTCCTGGGGACGGTCCATATAGCGCTCGCCATAGTGCGTGTCATAGAGGCCCCAGTCGTAGACGCCGCCGCCGGCGATGCCGTACTGGAAGTGCTCGTTGCCTTCGGTCACGCAGAGGGCGGTCATCGTGCCGCCGAAGGAGAAGCCTTCGACGCCGATCTTGTTCTCATTGACGAACGGCATCTTGCGGAAATGGTCGATGCCGTCGCAAAAATCCTGCAGCTCCAGAATGCCGAGATAGCGGTACACCGCTTCCACGCCCTTCTTGCCGAAATGGCCGCCGGCGCGGTTGTCGAGCGTCACCTGGATCACGCCGTGGTTGGCCCACCACTGGCTGGCCATCGAGAGGCCGCGCCAGCCTTCGCGGACTCACGGGATAACGCTTGTTCTTGTCGAAATCGACGGGCCAGGTCACCGCGGCGGGGATCCGCACGCCGTCGCGCGTGGTCACGAAGACCAGCTCCGGCAGGGCGATGGCATAGCTGTCGAACTTCGGTCCCTTGGAATCGTAGACCACCTGCACATCCTTTTCCGGATCCACGTCGCCCTTGGACGGGACGGAGATGCAGACCAGCTTGGAAGGCGTCCGGTAATTCGACAGGGTCGCGGCGACGGTCTTGCCGTCGTCCGACACCTGCACGCCGGAGAAGGAATACGGGCCGTACGAAATCCGCTGCAGCACCTTGCTCTTGAGATCGACGCGGTAGATGTCCACGCGCGTGGTGGCCTCGCGCTTGGCCGTGAAGAACAGGTGTTTCTTATCGACCTTCAGCAGATGCACGCCCCAGTTCGGG
>CACYZM010000063.1 GCA_902778855.1 uncultured Bacteroidia bacterium | reverse complement strand
ACCGAAACCACGGATACGGATGCTGCCGGAGGAACCCGGCTGGCCGGATGCCGAGGTGAACTGCACGCCGGAGGTAATACCTTCGAGGGCGTTGGTGGCGTTGGTCACCGGGCGGACTTCCAGTTTCTTGCTGTCAAGGGAGGCGGCAGAACCGGTGAAGTCTTTCTTGTTGACCGTACCGTAAGCCACGACCACGAGCTCTTCCAGGCTTTCCGTGTCGGGAGCCAGCATGATGTTGACCACGCTGCGGCCTTCCACGGCAGCTTCCTGGTTGAGGTAGCCGATGGAGCTGAAGACAAGAATAGCATTTCTCGGCACAGAAATTGTGTAGTTGCCGTCTGCGTCGGTAGCGGTACCGGTCATGGTGCCTTTGACCTGGATCGAAGCGAAAGGAACGCTTTCGCCGGTCTGTGCATCAGTTACCTTACCGCTGACGTTAATGTTTTGTGCATAAGCAAGAAAGCCTACTGCAAAAAGCATCACGCAGGAGAGAAAGAATTTCAGTTTCCTCATAAATGATGTTTTAGATTAAAAAATAGTTTTATTAGGTTTGGTTTCTTGTATAGACAATAAGGTTAATATTGACAAAGATACAAAAAAAATGCGTTCCCGCAATGAGGGAGCGCATTTTTTCTAGAAATAGCCAGATTTATCAGTCTTCGAACTTCTGATTCAGGAGTTCGATCATCTTGATCACGGCTTTCGAGATCGGCGTGCCGGGGCCGAAGATGGCCACGGCACCGTCGCGATAGAGTTCATCGTAATCCTGGGCCGGAATCACACCGCCCACGACGACGAGGATGTCCTCGCGGCCGAGTTTCTTGAGTTCCGCGATGATCTGCGGGACGAGGGTCTTGTGGCCGGCGGCCAGCGAGGAGACGCCCACGATGTGCACGTCGTTCTCGACAGCCTGGCGGGCAGCCTCTTCCGGCGTCTGGAAGAGCGGGCCCATATCCACGTCGAAACCGCAGTCGGCATAACCGGTGGCGACCACCTTGGCGCCGCGGTCGTGACCGTCCTGGCCGAGTTTGGCCACCATGATACGGGGCTGACGGCCTTCCTTCTTGGCGAACTCGGCCACCATCTTCTTGGCGGTCTCGAACTCGCTGTCGTTCTTCACTTCCGAAGAGTAAACACCGGTGTTCATACGGATCACAGCTTTATAACGTCCGACAATCTTTTCACAGGCATCGGAGATCTCGCCCAGGGTGGCGCGGGCCTTGGCGGCCTCGACGGCCAGGGCGAGCAGGTTGCCCGTCTTGGTCTCCACGGCGTGGGTGATCGCGTTCAGGCAGGCCTGGACCTTGGCTTCGTCGCGGTTGGCGCGGAGCTCCTTCAAGCGGGCGATCTGCGATTCACGCACCTTCGTGTTGTCCACGTCGAGGATCTCGATGGGATCCTCGTGGGCCAGGCGGTACTCGTTGATGCCGATGATCTTCTCCAGACCGGAGTCGATGCGGGCCTGCTTGCGGGCCGCAGCTTCCTCGATGCGGAGTTTCGGGATGCCGGTCTCGATGGCTTTGGCCATACCGCCGAGCTTCTCGACTTCCTGGATATGCGCCCAGGCCTTGTGGGCGAGCTCGTTGGTGAGGCTCTCCACGTAGTAGGAACCGGCCCACGGGTCGATGGAACGGCAGACCTGCGTTTCTTCCTGGATGTAGATCTGGGTGTTACGGGCGATACGGGCGGAGAAGTCGGTCGGAAGGGCGATGGCTTCGTCGAGCGCGTTGGTGTGCAGCGACTGCGTGTGGCCGAGGGCGGCGCCCATGGCCTCGATGCAGGTACGGGCCACGTTGTTGAACGGGTCCTGCTCGGTGAGCGACCAACCGGAGGTCTGGCAGTGTGTACGGAGCGACTGGCTCTTCGGGTTCTTCGGGTTGAACTGGCCCACGATCTTGGCCCAGAGCATACGCGCGGCGCGCATCTTGGCGATTTCCATGAAGTGGTTCATGCCGATGGCCCAGAAGAACGACAGGCGCGGAGCGAAAGCGTCCACGTCGATGCCGGCCTTGATACCGGTGCGGATGTAGTCCATACCGTCGGCGAGGGTGTAAGCCATTTCGATGTCGTTGGTGGCACCGGCTTCCTGCATATGGTAGCCCGAGATCGAGATCGAGTTGAACTTGGGCATGAACTGCGAAGTGAAGGCGAAGATGTCGCCGATGATGCGCATCGAGAACTCCGGCGGATAAATATAGGTATTACGCACCATGAACTCCTTGAGGATGTCGTTCTGGATGGTACCGGCCATCTCTTCGAGTTTCACGCCCTGCTCCAGACCGGCCACGATGTAGAAGGCCATGATCGGGAGGACGGCGCCGTTCATCGTCATCGAGACGGACATCTTGCCGAGCGGAATCTGGTCGAAGAGGACTTTCATATCCTCGACGGAGCAGATGGACACACCGGCCTTGCCCACGTCGCCCACCACACGCGGGTGGTCGGCGTCGTAGCCGCGGTGCGTCGCCAGGTCGAAGGCCACGGAGAGGCCTTTCTGACCGGCGGCCAGGTTGCGGCGATAGAAGGCGTTGGATTCTTCAGCCGTGGAGAAACCGGCGTACTGGCGGATGGTCCAGGGCTTGTTGACGTACATCGTGGAGTAAGGTCCACGGAGGAACGGAGCCACGCCGGCGGCGTAGTTCAAGTGTTCCATTCCTTCGAGGTCGGCGGCCGTATAGAGCGGCTTCACGTCGATCTTTTCAGGCGTGTGCCAGAGTTCGTCCTCTTTCGGGGCTGCACAGGCGCACTGGGGCGCGGCGCCCTTGGTATAGTCGATATCGTTGAATTTCGGTCTCATTGAAGTTCCTCCTGATTAAAGTTCCTTGACGCCCAGGGCCTTCTGGTATTCCTTGAGGGTATCCAGCACGTTGCACTTGACGTGGATGAAATGGTTGATTCCCTGCTCTTCGAGCTGCGGACGGCACTCGGGATCACCGGCGACCACCACGATGGCCTTGTCGCCGATGAGCTGGGCGATCTTGGGAACGTTCTCGAGATACTCGTCGTCGGCCGAGCAGGCCACGACGATGTCGGCCTTTGCCTTGAGGGCGGCTTCGACGCCTTCTTCAATGGTCGCAAAGCGGTTGTTGTCCACCACCTTGATGCCGGCCACGGCGAAGAAGTTGGAGCTGAACTGGGCGCGGGCGCGGCACATGGCCAGGTTGCCGAAGGTCAGCATGAAGGCCATCGGCTGACGCTCGCCGCGGTCGGTGGCCAGACGCATGGCCTCGAACGGCTGGGCGCCGCGGTAGGCGCGCAGGGGTTCGGCCATCTTCTCTTCGCAGCCGCAGGCTTTCTCTTCGCAGCAGCCGCCGTCGCGAGTCACGATTTCCTTGGTAATCTCGTCACCGGCTTTCTCGAGGAAGTTCGGGAACTGGTTGGTGCCCAGGAGGGTCTCGCGGCGCTGGGCCAGGAGTTTGTCTTTCTTGTCGGAAACGGCTTTCACCTGCTCCTGCACGAAGCCGGCCTTGAAGGCCTCGGTATAGCCGCCTTTCTCCTCGACGTCCTTGAACAGCTTCCAGGAAGCGTCGATGATCGACTGGGTAAGTTCTTCGATGTAGTAGGACCCGGCGGCCGGGTCGACGATCTTGTTGAAGTGGGATTCTTCCTTGAGAACCGACTGCACGTTGCGAGCAATGCGGTTGGAGAATTCACCCGGAGCGCGGAAGGCGTCGTCGAACGGGACGACCTCGATGGAGTCGACGCCGGCGATGGCGGCGCTCATGGTCTCGGTCGTGCCGCGGAGCATGTTGACATAAGCGTCATAGACCGTCTGGTTCCAGCGGCTGGTGACGGCGTGGACGTGCATCTTGCAGGCGCAGTCGCAGTCAACGCCCCAGGCCTTCACGATGTTGGCCCAGACCACGCGGCCGGCGCGGAACTTGGCGATTTCCATAAAGTAATTGGAGCTGATGCCGAAGGTGAACTTGATGCGCTTGGCGACTTCCTTGGCATCGAGACCCAGCTCGGTGAGTTTGGCGATGTATTCGTTGCCGATGGCCACGGCGAAGGCGAGTTCCTGCACCAGGCTGGAGCCGGCGTTATTGAAGTCATAGGCCTGGACGTTGATGACCTTGATCTTCGGGAAATCGGCGACGGCCTTGACGGCCTCGGCCAGGAAGCCGTAGGCTTTCTCCTCGCAGAAGTGGCCTTTCACCGTGAGGCGGTGCAGCGGGCTGAAATCGAACGAGGCGCGGACCTCTTCGGGTTTCAGGCCCTGCTTCTTCACGACGGCCAGGAAGCTCTTCAGGGTATCGGCGCTGTGCTTGGGGCAGCACTTGCGGAAGTTGATTTCCACGGCCGGGATGCAGATGCCCTTGAGCAGGGCTTCCATCTGGTCGACGGAAAGCGCTTTTTCGTCGGCGAGGATGAAGCCGAGCGATTCGACGCCCTTGTTCAGGATGTCGAGGGCTTCCTCGTTCGCCTTTTCAATGCCTTTGCACAGGCAAATGTCCTGGCGGGTGAGCCAGTTGTTGTCGTTCTTGATGCCGCGGACGAACGGGAATTGCCCGGGCATCTCGCCGAGAGACTTGATGTCGCCCAGGTTTTCGGCGCGGTAGTACGGACGCACCGGGAACCCTTCGTGGGTCTTCCATACGAGCTTCTTCTCGTAGTCGGCCCCCTTCAAGTCCTTGATAATTACCGCATCCCACTGTTCTGTGGAAACAGGGGGAAACTCAGTAAACAGTTTTTCTGCCATGTTTATACGTTTTAATTATAGTGTGTTGTTCAGATGAACTTACTTAATCCTGCAAATTTAGGATTAATTTCTTATATTTGAAACCTAAAATACTGCCATGAAACGAATTCTGACATTCTTCGCGGCTTTCTGCCTTACATTGACACTTCACGCGCAGGAAGTTCCCATCGACAGCGCCGCTTTCCACCCCGACGAATCCATTGCTTTCGCCCAATACGACACCCTGGCCCTGGAAATGGACCTCTATTTCCCGTCCGACGAAGCCGAAACCCATCCCTGCATTATTTACAGCTACGGCGGCGGCTTCATCGACAACAACCAGCGTCACTTCGATACCCGCTACCTCTGCCGCAAGTTGGCCGATGACGGCTTCGTCGTCATCGCCACGAACTATCGCCTCGGCCTGAAAGGCGTGCAGTTCAACGGCGTCGCCGGGATGGTCAAGCCGCTGGAAAACGCCATCCAGCTGGCCGCGGAAGACGTGATGAAAGTCACGCGCTACGCCATCGACTATGCCTCCGAACTGACCGTCGACCCGCAGCGCATCCTCCTGATGGGCAGCAGCGCCGGTGCCATCACTTCGCTGCAGTGCGACTTCGAGCGCTGCAACCGCACCGCCCTGGCGCAACAATATCTGCCGGAAGGATTCCGTTACGCCGGCATTATCTCCTTCGCCGGCGCCATCTTCTCCCGCAAGGGCTTGGCGTACACGCACGACATGCCTGCGCCCACGCTCCTGCTGCACGGTACGGCCGACCGGCTTGTCACCTACAAGCAGATCAAGTTCTTCGGCATCGGCTTCTACGGTTCCAACGCCATCGCCCGGGAATTCCAGGATAGCCATTACGCCCACAAGATCATCCGTTTCACCGATGAAGGCCACACCGTCGCCGCCCGCTATTTCGCGAACTACGACGATATCCTGTGGTTCTACCGCCATATGGTGGCCGAAGGCCATCACTACGAAATCGACGAGACCTTCTCCGATCCTTTCCGCAAGCGTTCGTCCTGGGACAACGCCGATCCGGGAACCTTATATAAATAGTCAGATTTTCCGGCAGATATCCGCTTCGACGGCCGAAAGGCTGTCGGACAGGGCGGCCATGTCGGCGCTGATCTTCTTGTCGGTGATTTTCGCGTAGATCTGCGTCGTGCGGATGTTCGTGTGCCCGAGGATGCGGCTCAGGCTCTCCACGGGCATGCCGCGGTTGAGCGCGATCGTGGCGAAGGTGTGCCGCCCCACGTGGAAGGTTAAATGCGTCTTGATGCCGCAGCGCTCCGCCAGCCGCTGCAGGTTCTCGTTGCAGCAATTGTTGCTCGGTACGGGGAAAATGCGCCCGTCCGGCACCGTGCCCCGGTATTTCTCCACCAGCCGCAGCGGTACGTCGAGCAGCCGGATGTTCGACTCGACCTGCGTCTTGTGGCGCCGCGTGAGAATCCACCAGTTCCCGTCGAAGAAGCGCCGTACGTTTTCCTCGCGCAGGTTTTTGATATCCACATAGGAAAGCCCCGTGAAGGCGGAGAAGAGGAACAGGTCGCGGACCCGCTCTTCGACGGGCGTCGCCGTCCCGACTTCCATCAGCCGGACGAGCTCTTCTTCCGACAGATGGCCGCGGTCGACGGCGGTGTAGCTGTTTGTGTACGAGGCGAAAGGATTGAGCGTCATCAACCCTTCGTTGCGGGCGAGCGTGAAGATGTGCTTGAGGGCGATCATATAGCCCCAGACACTGTTGGGCGCGAGCCGGCATTCCGTCCGGAGCCAGGTATCGAAACCGCTGACGAATGCGGTGCGGATGCTCGTCAGGGGAATGTCGTCTTTCCGATACTTTTTCCGGATATAGGTTTCCAGGTGTCTGCACACAATCCGGTAGCGGGCATACGTCTCGTGGGCCCGTCCGTAGCCCACCCGCGCCGCAAACGCGTCGTTGTGGCGGTTGAAAAGTTCGAGGATGCCGGTCGTCTTTCTGCTCATGTCCTGAAAGTGCCTACAAATTAAATGAAAAGTCCTAATAAATCCTAATTATTCCTATTAAATTCTCCTTTTTTCTCATAAATCGTTTTTTAATCTAAAAATTCATTTATGAGGAAACTTAGACTTTTGTTTACCTGCCTCTTGACTTTTTTAGCACTGGGAAGCGCCCTGGCGCAGACCATCACGGTCAAGGGTGAGGTGAAAGACGCCAACACCGGCGAAGGTGTTCCGTTTGCCTCCATCCAGGTGAAAGGCACCATGACCGGTACCGCGACCGATGCGGAAGGTAACTATTCCATCGACGTTCCCCGCAATGCCGTGCTGGTCTTCAGCTCCATCGGCTACCTCAACCAGGAAGCTGCCGTGGAAGGCCGCAGCGTGGTCAACATCATGCTGGCACCCGACACGGAAAGCCTGGAAGAACTTGTGGTCGTTGCCTACGGTACGGTCAACAAGAAAGACTTCACCGGATCTGCCGCTTCGCTCGACAGCAAGAAGCTGGAAGTCCGCCCGGTGACCAATGCCACCAACGCCCTCGAAGGTATTACCTCCGGCGTGCAGTTCACCTCGGCATCCGGCCAGCCGGGTTCCTCCGGCAGCATCCGTATCCGTGGTTTCGGT
>CACYZM010000062.1 GCA_902778855.1 uncultured Bacteroidia bacterium | reverse complement strand
GTGTACTTTTCGACGAAATCAATGATCGTCGGCCGATTGTTCTCCATATAGATTGTTTTTTATTGTTTCGTTCAACGCTTGAATCTTCAAATATACGAATTATTATTCAAACTCCGTCAAGGTCCGTCCCCTGAACAGAGTCCCCGCCCATCCACAAACCCGCCGGGAATGGCCCGTGGCACTTATTGCCCTGATAGACAGCCCATTCCCGATAATCGTGTGCGCATTTTTACGCACACGATTACCAACAACTCACTGATACCCAGCCGCATAAGCGCCACGCCATAACCCATTTCGCCAAAGTGTCCGCACCGATTCGGCCATAGACTTCGTATTTCACACTTCTGCTGAGTACACCCACCTCTGCAAGGCCAGTGTCCGCAGGGACCTTGCGATATGTGGCTCCAGGACAACCCGACTTGCGGACACTTTGGCGAAAACCCCTAGGCTCGCGGCGGGGATGATGGTCGGTGGGGTGACCACTGCGGTAGCTGAGGGCGGTTATCTCCTGCCAGCCCGCCCAGGGCCAGGGCAAAGCCCAGGCCCCTTTGGCACAGGCTGCCAAGGATAACCGCATTGACAGTCAGGAGGCGGCCGGCGGGGATGCTTGCTGTGGTTGGCAATGCGTGGCTGAAGCGGATTTTCTCCCGTCCAGGCCCGCAGGAGCCTAAAAGGGGGCTCCCGGGCCAGTCCGGGGAAAACCCCAACCGACCGCTCGAAAAGGAAGGACCGCGAGCCCGGGAATAGCCCGAAAAATTTCGGTTTTTTGCGAAAAAGTTGACAAACGGTTAATCTTGATTCGGCGTTTTTATTTGAGGGTTGGTCCGTCTTATTTTTGCTGGTCAATCAATTAATCTTCAACACCATGGAACATACTGGACAATTTGTGAGGAGAGGGCCGATCAACCCGTTTGTGGACTGGGGATTCAAGTACATTTTCGGCCGGGAAGAAAACAAGGACCTGTTGATGGGCTTCTTGAACCAATTGTTAGGGCCGGAAATCGAAATCGATAACATCCGGTATCTTAACACGGAACTTTTAGGTGATAATCCCGAACTGAAAAGATGTGTCGTAGACGTACTCGCCACCGATTCGGACGAGAATCGCTATCTCATTGAAATGCAAAACGCTTCCGATCATTTCATCCGCCAAAGGCTGCTCTACTACGCCTGCCGGCTTGTGGACCAGATGGGACAACACCGTCAAAGCTGGGAGTATGGGCATATCAATCGGGTTTTTGCAATCTGCCTGATGAATTTCACCTACGAAAAAGATCCCATCCTGCGAGATGACTATCAATTGAGAAGCATCTATCGAGATCGGATCTTCTCGCCCCTGTTCAACATCATCACCCTGCAGCTCCCCTGCCTTAGGTCGCAATCGGCCGCCGAATGCCGCGAATCTTATGAAATTTTGCTATATTTGTTGCAATCAATGAGTAAAAGGATGAAGACCCGCGAAGAACTCTTGGCTGAGATCGAAGGAATCGACCTGCCCGAGCACACGAAAGAAGTGTTTCGGCGTGTCATCAACACCGTCGAAGACGACCTCACCGACGACCAATGGCGTGACTACGAACTCGATCTCGACAAATACCAACGTACCATGAGCGTCATTAGAACCGGACGAGAAGAAGGTAGAGAAGAAGGTAGAGAAGAAGGACGGACGGAAGAAAGAGTCCGAATTGCAAAGGCGCTTATCGAGAACGGTGTTTCGTTGGAGACCATTGTGAAGAGTACCGGTTTGTCAGAAGAAGAAATCAAGCAATTATCGTAACCGAATCGTTATAGCGGCTGGAGGTCAAGCCATTGACGGACAGCAAGTTTCTTAAAGTCGCTCTCCCTGATTCGGGGAGGGCGATTTCACGTTATGAGTTAGCACTCAGTGGCTTAGCCTCCAGCACAAAATCCTCCGAGCCACCGGGCTCGCGATTATTTTGCTCCTGTCGGCCGATCGGTTATCCCCGGGAGGGCCCGGGAGCCCCTTCTAAGGCTCCTGCGGGCCCGGACGGGAGATAACCGCCTCAGCCACTTTCGGCTTCAAACGCGGACACGGCTTTCGGCCGACCCCAAACTACCCCGCGGTTATCCTTGACAGTGCCCAGCCGGGGCCCCAGGCTCAGGGGCATGCCCCCTGGCCGTTAGGGGCCCGGCGCGCTGGCAGGAGATAACCGTTTTCGACCCTTTCAGCACACACCAGCCAGATGTTACCCCATCGCGAGCCCGGAATTAACGCTGTCGCCTTCCGCTAGCCCCTCCCCAGCTCATTTCGTCAAAGTGTCCGCACAGATTCGGCCATAGACTTCGTATTTCACACTTCTGCTGAGTACACCCCCCTCCGCAAGGCCGGTGTCCTCAGCGACCTTGCGATATACAGCTCCAAGGCAATCCGACATGCGGACACTTTGGCGAAAAAAGGATTCATCGAGAATCTTGCTCGGGATTGCGGGCGTGATGATAGGCTCACGGCGGGGATGAGGGTCGGTGGGGTGACCACAGCGGTAGCTGAGGGCGGTTATTTCCTGCCAGTGTGGCAGAAAGGGGTGGTTGATAAGAGGTGGAATATTTTTTGCAGGGAGGGCGCGCGGGAATCGGTAAAAAGATTATCTTTGCGGATTAAGGATATTAGCGATTCACCAATAACGATAAGTAATAATAAAGTCAATAATAAAACTAATTATGGCAAACATCGATTTGAAACAGTACGGAATCAAGAGCGTACGTGAAGTGCTTTACAATCCTACCTATGAGGTGCTCTACAACGAGGAGACCAAACCGGGTCTGGAAGGTTTTGACAAGGGTGTGGTGACCGAGCTGGGCGCCATCAACGTGATGACCGGCGAGTTTACCGGCCGCAGCCCTAAAGACAAATACATCGTCTATGACAAGACGACGAAGGAAGGTGCGCCGGGCGAGGTCTGGTGGACGACTCCGGAGTATCCGAACGACAACCACAAGATGTCGGAGAAGGTATGGAAGGAAGTCAAGAAGCTGGCTCTCAAGCAGCTCAGCGGCAAGCGGCTGTTCGTGGTCGACGGCTTCTGCGGCACGCACAAGGACACCCGCATGAAGGTGCGCTTCATCATGGAAGTGGCCTGGCAGGCCCACTTCGTGACCAATATGTTCATCCGTCCGAAGAACCAGAAGGAATTCGACCAGGAGCCGGACTTCGTGGTGTACTGCGCTTCGAAAGCGAAGGTTGAGAACTACAAGGAACTCGGCCTCCGCAGCGACACCTGCGTGGCGTTCAACGTGACGAGCCGCGAGCAGGTGATCCTGAACACCTGGTACGGCGGTGAGATGAAGAAGGGTATGTTCTCGATGATGAACTACTACCTCCCGCTCAAGGGCATCGCCGCGATGCACTGCTCGGCCAACACCGATATGGAAGGCAAGAACACCGCCATCTTCTTCGGCCTGTCCGGCACCGGCAAGACCACCCTCTCCACCGACCCGAAACGTCTGCTGATCGGCGACGACGAGCACGGCTGGGACAACAAGGGCGTGTTCAACTTCGAAGGCGGCTGCTACGCCAAGGTCATCAAGCTCGACAAGGAGTCTGAACCCGATATCTATAACGCCATCCACCGCGACGCCCTCCTCGAGAACGTAACCGTCGACAAGAACGGCAAGATCGACTTCAACGACAAGAGCGTCACCGAGAACACCCGCGTGAGCTACCCGATCTACCACATCGAGAAGATCGTGCGCCCCGACAGCCACGGCCCCGCCGCCGAGCAGGTGATCTTCCTGAGCGCCGACGCCTTCGGCGTGCTGCCTCCGGTGAGCATCCTGACCCCCGAGCAGACGAAGTACTACTTCCTCTCCGGCTTCACCGCCAAACTCGCCGGCACTGAGCGCGGCATCACCGAGCCGACGCCGACCTTCTCGGCCTGCTTCGGCCAGGCGTTCCTCGAACTGCATCCGACGAAGTATGCTGAGGAACTGGTGAAGAAGATGAAGAAGAGCGGCGCCAAGGCCTACCTGGTGAACACCGGCTGGAACGGCACGGGCAAGCGCATCTCGATCAAGGACACCCGCGGCATCATCGACGCGATCCTCGACCACAGCATCGACAAGGCTCCGACCAAGACGATCCCGTATTTCAATTTCGAAGTGCCCACCAAGCTGAAGGGCGTTGACACCGGCATCCTCGATCCGCGCGACACCTACGCCGATCCTAAGGAGTGGGAAGTCAAGGCGAAAGACCTCGCCAGCCGCTTCGTGAAGAACTTCAAGAAGTACGAGTACAACAAGGCCGGCAAGGCGCTCGTCGCTGCTGGTCCGAAGGCTGAGTAGGTTGGACAGGCCGAAAGGCCTTACAAACTGAAAGCAAACACAAAATTTCACCATGATTTTAACCGGCCAGAGATGATCGTAACCATCGGGATTCTGCTGGCCGGTTTTCTTTTCGGCCTGTTGCTGAAGGGGCGCGTGAAATTGCCGACCTCGGCGATCACGATGGCCTCGATTTGTCTGCTGCTGTTCATCCTCGGTCTCGAGATCGGCGGCAACGACGAGTTGCTCGGCAATCTCCCCACGATGGGGCTCACCGCCCTCATCGTGACGGTTCTCGCCGTGCTCGGCAGCGTCGTGCTGGCGCGGCTGTTCACGAAGAAAGAAGAGATGGCAGGCGGGGCACCGCGGACGGAGGCAAGCGGCAAAGCGCAAGCGGCAGAGGCCGGAGCGCAGGCGGCAGAGGCTCCAGCCGGAGGCCTGCGAGACAGCCTGATTATCGTAGGCTGCTTCGTAGCCGGCGTGCTGGTCGCACTGGCGGGATGGCTGCCGGAGGATTTGCCGATGGGGCAGATTACGACGTGGGGGCTGTATGTGCTGCTGGTGTGTGTCGGGTTCGGGCTGGGGATGGACGAGGGGTTCTTTGCCAGTCTGAAGACGCTGCCGGTGAGGAGTTTGTTGCTGCCGTTGGTGACGATTGTCGGGTCGCTGGCGGGTGGTTTGCTGGCCTGGTGGGTCGTGTCGCTGATGCATACGACGGCGCCAGGGCTGGCCGATACGCTGGCGGTGACGTCGGGGTTCGGATATTACTCGCTGTCGAGCGTGCTGCTCGACGAGGCACGGGGGCCGATGATCGCGACGATTGCGCTGGCGTCGAATCTGCTGCGGGAGCTGCTGACGCTGCTCACCGCTCCCCTGCTCCGGCGCTGGTTCGGACCGTATGCGGTGATCGCTTCCGGCGGCGCGACATCGATGGATACGACCCTTCCGGTCGCGGTCCGCTATGGGGGCAGCCGATATGCTCCGGTTTCAATTTATCACGGCTTTTTCCTGACGGTTGCCGTGCCGTTCATCGTATCATTTTTCATCAGTTATGCATAACGATATCTTTCTCCCTGAGCCCGTTCGCACAGGCGGTATGCCCCTGCGCGAAGCGCTGATGACCCGGCGGTCGATGCGAGTTTATTCGCCGAAACGTTTCAATCTGGAAGATGCCGACGATTTGCAGCGTCTTTCCGACCTTCTTTGGGCGGGCTTCGGCTACATCTCGCCGAAGCGCCGCAGCGCCCCCTCGTCGCACAACCGCCAGGAGACGGATCTCTATGTGCTGCTGCCGGAAGGGGCCTTCCGGTTCGAGCCGGCGGTACCCGGCGCGGCAACGGCGGGCGAGCCCGGCGGCGGCCGGCTGGTCGCCGTCGCCGCGGCCGACCTCCGCGCCGCCTCCGGCGCCCAGGACTACGTCGGCACCGCCGCCGCCGAAATCGCCTTCGTCGCCGACACCGCCAAGATTACCGGCAAGAGCCCCCGCGGCGTAGTAGAGACCATCTACGTCGACACCGGCTTCATCTCCCAGAACATCTACCTCCACTGCGCCTCCGAAGGCCTGGCCACCGTGGTCCGCGCCATGGTCCCCAAAGAATCCCTGGCCACCGCCCTCGGACTCGCCCCAACGCAGGAAATCACCCTGGTCCAGACCGTCGGCTGGGCACAATAACCCACCAAAGTGTGCCCCGAAGGGGCAAAATCGTCGGGACGGACACGAAAACCGGCCGAAACGTGCCCGTATGCCAAAAATAATTCGTAACTTTGAGAGATTATCGGGTGCAAAACAAAAACAAAGCATCCGGACGACATAGTTGCGAAAATATGGATCCTATCAAACGACTTTTTGAAGAATATACCGGAGAGGCGGTGAGGACTTTCGAGGAATTGCCGTCGTCGGGGAGTAACCGAAGATATTTCAGGATTGGCGGGGCTACGCAGACGCTGATCGGGGCGAAGGGAACTTCGATCGAGGAGAACAAGGCGTTCTGGGCGATGGCCAAGCATTTCAAGGCGCAGGGCCTGAACGTGCCGGAGGTGAAGGCGCACAGCGGCGACTTCGCCTGCTATCTCCAGGAAGACCTGGGCAACGACACGCTGTTCAGCCTGGTGAGTGAGGGCCGCGAAAAGGGCGCCTACTCCCCTGCCGAACGGATGCTGATCATCAAGGCGGTGCGCGCCCTGCCGCGTTTCCAGTTCGAAGGCGCGAAGGGCCTCGACTTTTCGGTGTGCTTCCCGCAGCCGGAGTTCGACCGGCGGATGATCTCCTTCGACCAGAACTATTTCAAATACTGCTTCCTCAAGGCCACGGGCCTGGAGTTCAGCGAGATCGAACTCGACAAGGACTTCAACAAGATGGCCGACGTGCTGATGTGCAGCATGTCCGACACGTTCCTCTACCGCGACTTCCAGGCGCGGAACGTGATGATCAAGTACGGCGAGCCCTACTTCATTGATTTCCAGGGCGGCCGGAAGGGCCCGATCTACTACGACGTGGCCTCGTTCATCTGGCAGGCCAAGGCGGCCTACTCCGAGCAGTTCAAGATGGAACTCATCGACGCGTATCTCGATGCGCTGAAACCCTATATGCCCGTCTCGCGCGCCGAGTTCCTGGCGACGCTGCGGCACTTCGTGCTGTTCCGCACGCTGCAGGTGCTGGGCGCCTACGGCTTCCGGGGCTACTTCGAGAAGAAGCCGCACTTCCTGCAGAGCGTGCCCTACGCGATGGAGAACCTGCGGCGCCTGCTCAAGGAGCCGTTCACGGAGTATCCGTACCTGACGGAACTCCTCAACGAGCTGACGCGGATGAAGCAGTTCTCCGACCTCAACCCCGAAAAGGGGCTGGAGGTCGACATCTTCAGCTTCGCCTACAAGAAGGGCATCCCCAACGACGCCAGCGGCAACGGCGGCGGCTACGTCTTCGACTGCCGCGGCCTCGAGAATCCCGGCAAATACGAACACTACAAGCACTTTACGGGCATGGACGCCGAAGTCATCAAGTTTATGGAAGACGACGGCGGCGTGCTCAAGTTCCTCGACCACGCCTACGACCTGGTGGACGCCCACGTGGAGCGCTTCATCCAGCGCAAGTTCACGCACCTGATGGTGAGCTTCGGCTGCACGGGCGGCCAGCACCGCTCCGTGTACTGCGCCGAACACCTGGGCGAGCATCTGTCGAAGAAGTTCAGCATCAAGGTGCGCATCACGCACCGCGAGCTGGAGATCGAGAAAGAGCTGTAAGGCGATGAAAGCCCTGATTTTCGCCGCCGGCCTCGGCACGCGGCTCAAACCCCTGACCGACACGATGCCCAAGGCGCTGGTGCCCGTAGGCGGCAAGCCGCTGCTGCGGCACGTCCTCGACAAGCTCATTGCCGCCGGCTACGACGACATCGTGATCAACGTCCACCATTTCGCCGACCAGATCCGCGAATATGTGGCGGCGAACGACAGTTTCGGCGTGAAGATCGCTTTCTCCGACGAGACGGATCTGCTGCGCGAAACGGGCGGCGGCATCCGGCACGCGGAGCCGCTGCTGGCTCCGGCCGACGCCCCCGACACGCACGAGCCGTTCCTCGTCCACAACGTCGACATCCTCTCCAATCTCGACCCGAACGCGAAACGCAGCGCTACTTCCTGTTCGACGACGACAACCGCCTCGTGGGCTGGACCAACATCGCCACCGGCGAGGTGCGCAGCCCCTACGCCGGAATCGATCCGGATCAGTGTAAACGCCTGGCCTTCTCGGGGATACACTACATCGACCCGGCCATCTTCCCGCTGATGCACCCGTGGCCCGAGAAGTTCCCGATCGTCGATTTCTACCTGTCGGTCTGCCGCACGCACGCCGTCCGCGCAGCCGTGATGCCGGGCCTGAAGATGCACGATGTGGGTAAACTGGCTGAGTTAGATTGCATTATTCCGGAATAATGCTTACCTTTGTAGTCTGCGCGCGTAAGCGCCGTTGGTAGAAATAATGCTTAACTTATGAAAATAGCACTCAAATCCCTGCTGCCGATCCTGCTGTTGGCGGCTGCCGCATTCTGCACCCTGCCGGGTTGCACCTCGTCGAAAGACATCCTCTACTTCCAGGACATCGACCAGACGGTGCCCCAGAAAATCGAGGCGCAGTATGAGCCGGTGATCATGAAGGACGACAAGCTTCAGATCATCGTTTCGGGCCCCGACAAGTCGGTGGTCATGCCGTACAACCTCACGCTGAGCAACACCTCGTCGGGCTATGCCGCCACCACGCAGGTGATCCCCTATCTGGTCGACTCCCGCGGTGAGATCGACATGCCGGGCCTGGGCCGCATCCACGTGGAAGGCATGCGCCGGATGGACCTGGTGAACCACATTACGGAACTGCTCGTGAGCCAGGGTCTGGTGAAGGATCCCGTGGTCTCGGTCTCGTTCCTGAACTTCCGCGTCACCGTGCTGGGTGAAGTGCGGAGCCCCGGCACCTACACCGTGTCGAGCGAACGCGTCACCGTGCTGCAGGCCCTCGGTATGGCGGGCGACCTGCTGATCAACGCCGACCGCAGCGACATCCTCCTGATCCGCGACGTCGACGGCAAGCAGACCCACTACAAATTCGACCTGACCAGCAGCGACATCCTCAACTCGCCGTACTTCTACCTCCACCAGAACGACGTGATCTACGTGCCGCAGAGCGCCACCCGCATCGCCCAGGGCACCACGGCCACCGGCCTGTGGTCGATCGTCCTGAGCTCGATCACCACGCTCGTGACGGTCGTCACCTTCCTGCTTACCCGTGTCATCAAATAATCTCTGACATCCATGCAAGAGAACAACAATACCAACAACAACCGCTTCACCGGCGAAGAGGATTCCCTCGACATCAAGAAAGTGCTCAACGTCGTGTGGGGCATGAGATGGATCATCCTCGCTTCGGTTGCGCTCTGCCTCCTGCTGGCCTGGTGCTACATCAAGGTCACCAAACCCAAGTACACCGCCTCCGGCAAGATCATGCTGGTCACCAAGGGCAACAGCGACCTGGTGGACCTCAGCGACCTGATCTCCGGCTTCGACAGCAAGAGCAGCTATATGACCAACGAGATGGAGGTGCTGGGTTCCCGCACCCTCCTCCAGAAAGTCGTGGAAGAGTACGGCCTGAACTACACGTACGTGAAGGAGCGCCCGCTCAAGGACATCCTGCTCTACGGCAACAACCCGTTCCAGGTGCTCATCGACTCGACCGAGAACTTCGCCAACCCGCCGCAGGCGTCGATCACCTTCACGCCCACGGACTCCAGCTCGTTCAAGATCAAGAAAGTGCTGCTCAAGGGCGAGAAGTATCCCCTGGAGCGTGACTCCTACCACTTTGGCGAGCAGTTCCCCATCGACCGCTACAACTTCATCATCGAAGAAACCCACCTGGGCAAGTTCGAGGCCGGCGAGGACTATACCATCCGGATGGTTCCCTCCCGCATCACGGCCAAGGCCCTTCGCAGCAGCATCTCCCTGAGCAGCATGTCGAAGGCCTCCTCGCCCTCGAGCGTGATCAACATCAGCTGCGTCGACAATATCCCCAAACGGGCGGAAGACGTCATCAACTGCCTCATCCAGAAATATAACGACGATGCCAAGGAGTTCAGCGGCAAGGCCATCAACAACACCATCGCCTTCCTCGACGACCGGCTCGAACTGATCGAGGACGAACTGGCCAGCCTCGAAAGCAAGTACGAAGGCTACCGCCGCAGCAACACCGTGGTGGACCTGGGCTCCCAGTCGCAGATCACCCTCTCGGCCGACGCCAAGTACGAGGAGCAGCTCAACGCCATCGAGGTGCAGATCGAACTGCTCAACATCATCAAGGAATACATCAACCAGATGGACGCCGGCCTGATCCTGATTCCCGCCAACATCGGCATCAGCGACGTGGGCCTGAACAGCACCATCAACCAGTTCAACACCCTGCTGATGGAGCGCAACCGTCTGGTCGCCTCCTCCAGCGAGTCGAACCCGCTCGTGGTCCAGGCCGACAGCCAGCTCCAGGAGATCCTGGGCAACATCGTCACGTCGGTGAAGAACCAGGAGAAAGCCTTCACCCTGCAGCGCAACAACATCAACGCGAAGCTGCGCCAGTCGAAGGGCCGCCTGTCGTCGATGCCGACGCAGCAGCTCGAGCTCTCGCGCTTCGGCCGCCAGCAGCAGGTGAAGGAGCCGCTCTACATCCTGCTCCAGCAGAAGAAGGAAGAGGCCCTGATCTCGCTCTACGCCATCGTAGACCAGTGCAAGATCATCGATCCCGCCACGAACACGGCCGCGATTACCTCGCCCAACAAGAAGATGATCTACCTGCTGGCGTTCCTGCTGGGCTTCTGCCTGCCGCCGGCCATCTTCTTCCTGCGCCAGGTGATGAAGAGCAAGGTGGAAGGCAAGCTCGATATCACGCGCCGCACCAACCTCCCGATCCTGGCCTCGATACCGCTCTCGGATCATCCGGGCGAACTGATGGAGATCACCGGCCGCGAGCCGTTCGAAGAGACCATCCGTATCCTCCGCTCCAACGTCCGTTACCTGGGCCACCGCGTGTTCCAGGTTACCTCGGGCGTGCCGGGTGAAGGCAAGTCCTACATCTCGGCGAATCTCGCCCTTTCACTGGCCCACACCGGCCTGAAGGTGCTGCTCGTCGGTATCGACCTCCGCAAACCGCAGTTGGCCAAGATCTTCGGCATCCATCAGCACCACGACGAAGGCCTGGTTCCCTACCTCGTGGGCAAGACCAACGACCTGATGCCTTCCATCATCCACGGCTGCCACGGCATCGAGACGCTCGACGTCCTGCCGGCCGGCGCCATCCCGCCGAACCCGTCGGAACTCATCGAGTCGCAGAAGATGGCCCAGACGGTCGAGCTGCTCAAGAGCCTCGACTACGACTACATCTTCTTCGACAGCTCACCGTACCTGCCCGTGGCCGACGCCACGACGTTCAACCGCTATGTCGACGCCAACATCTTTATGTTGCGTGCCGGCGTGTGCGACCTGAAGTTCGTGGAAGACCTCGACGAGGCGGCCGCCAACGGCAACCTGAAGAACGTGTACATCGTGCTCAACGGCGTCGACATCAAGGCCCGCTCCTACGGCTACCACTACGGCTACGGCTACGGCCACTACGGCTACGGCAAGAACAAATACGGTTACGGATACGGCTATGGCTACGGCGACAAGAAGAAAGTCGGCCAGACCGAAAGCGCCGCTTCCGAGACGAAATAAACCATGCTTTTCTTCAAGAAAAAGAGACCTGAATATGCGTTCGTGGACATCGGTTTGACGACCGATGTCCATTCGCATATTTTGCCCAGCGTGGATGACGGCTCGCCGGACGCCGTGGAATCGGTGAAGATTCTCACCGAATTGCACCGCCTCGGCGTGCGCAAATGCATCTTCACGCCCCACGTCTCGCGGTCGATGTTCCCCAACACCGCCGACGGCCTGCGCCACCGCTTCGATACCTTCATGCCCGCGGTTCCGGAAGAGCTGCGGAACGATATGCAGTTCCATCTGGCGTCGGAATATATGGTCGACGAATTCTTCGGCGACCTCACCGACCGGCTCTACTGGCCCGACGGACGCATCCTCATCGAGATGTCGTACTACCAGCGCAGCCGCGAGATCAAGGAGACGGTGTTCAACCTTCGGATGGAAGGGCGCCAGCCGGTGCTCGCCCACCCCGAGCGCTACGTCTTCTACCAGAAGATATACGACAAGAAGAAAGGCGTCCCCGAAATCGAAGAAATGGTGGACATGGGCTGCGAGCTGCAGCTAAACGTGATGTCGCTCACGGGCGCATACGGCCCCTACTCGCTCGACATCGTGCACTGGCTCCTCGACCACGATATGTACAAGTTCATCGGAACCGACGTGCACAGCCGCGGCCAGCTCGACCATTTCAAAGGATTCCAACTCACTCCCCAGCAACTCGACAAGGTCAGGATTCTGGCCCGCAACAACGAAACCCTGTTCGAATAAACCATGCTCAACATTTCCTACTGCTCCGACAAATACCAGTACACGATGGGCAAGTCTTTCTACGACAACGGCATGAAAGACAAGATCGCCGTGTTCAACCTCTTTTTCCGCAAAGCCCCCGACAACAACAACTGGGCGGTAGTCAGCGGCATCCGCGAAGCCCTGCAGATGATTGCGGGCCTCGGCAGCGAGGACATCGGTTTCTTCGAGCAGTTCCTGCCCGGAGAAGAATACCGGGAGTTCCGCGAGTACCTGGCCCATATGCGTTTCACGGGCAAGGTCTATGCGATGAAAGAAGGTGAGATTGCCTTCCCGAAACAGCCGATCCTGACGGTCGTGGGCCCGATCATCGAGGCCCAGGTGCTGGAGACGCCCCTGCTCTGCATCATGAACCACCAGATGGCCATCGCCACCAAGGCCTCGCGCGTCACGCGCGCCGCCTCGCACCCCGTGAGCGAGTTCGGCTCCCGCCGCGCCCACGGCCCCTGGGCGGCCGAGTACGGCGCCAAGGCGGCGTTCATCGGCGGCTGCGCCAGCTCGTCGAACGTCCTGGCCGGCGTGGAATTCGGCTTCCCGTCTTCCGGC
Organism: uncultured Bacteroidia bacterium; assembly: GCA_902778855.1. GTDB lineage: Bacteria > Bacteroidota > Bacteroidia > Bacteroidales > UBA932 > Cacconaster. The sequence goes on along the minus strand of CACYZM010000062.1, from coordinate 2,126 downwards.
ACGATGGCTCACAGCTACACCACTTCGTTCGGCTGCTCCATCGACGGCGAATACAAGGCCTTCGACACGTATATCAAGACCCATATGGGCGAAGGGCTGATCCTGCTGATCGACACCTTCGACACCCTCAAGTGCGGCGTCAAGAACGCCATCAAGGCCTTCAAGGCCAACGGCATCGACGACAACTACCCGCAGGGCTACGGCGTCCGCCTCGACAGCGGCGACCTTTCCTATCTCTCGATCAAGTGCCGCGAGGCGCTCGACGCGGCCGGCCTGAAGAACTGCAAGATCTTCGCGACCAACTCGCTCGACGAATACATCATCTCCGACATCGAGAAGCAGGGCGCCCGCATCGACAGCTACGGCGTAGGCGACGCCATCGCCACGAGCAAGCACAACCCGTGCTTCGGCAACGTGTACAAGCTCGTGCAGGTGGACGACGAGCCGATCCTCAAACGCTCCGAGGACAAGGCCAAGCTCATCAACCCGGGCTTCCAGATCACCTACCGCATCATCCAGGACGGCAAGTTCAAGGCCGACGTCACGTGCCTCCGCGGCGACTCGTTCGCCAAGACCATCGAGAGCGGCGGCGAACTGTTCATCCGCGACGAGATCGACGAGACGAAGTACAGCACCTTCCCCGCCGGCTCCTACACCTTCCGCCCGCTGCAGGAACTGGCCTACGACAACGGCAAGATCTTCGAGGACACGCGCACGATCTACGAGAAGCGCGACTACTATAAGGCGAACCTGGCCTCGTTCAACGAGACGCAGATCCGTATCATCAATCCGCACTACTACAAGGTCGACATCTCCGACGACCTGTACGACCTGAAGATGCGCCTGATCAACCGCCTCATCCACCAGATCAACATGATGCAGCAGGAAGAGGCCGGCGTGTCGCAGCAGTTCTCGCACGTGGTGGTCGATATGCTCTACGACTTCATCGACGGCACAATGGCCTGCGCCAACGCCGAGCAGGCCGTGGCCGAGAGCATCCGGATCTTGAACCGCTACCCGACCGACCGCGTGCTGTACGTGTGCGACCATCACCCCGAAAACCACTGCTCCTTCCAGTCGCAGGGCGGCCCCTGGCCGGCCCACTGCGTGATGCAGACCCGCGGCGGCGCCATCCACGACGACTTCTACACGAAAGTGGAACGCGAAGACCACCGCCCGTCGAAGGAGAATACGTTCTTCAAGGGCGTGAATCCGAAACGCGAGCAGTACTCGGGCTTCGAGAGCCACAACGCCGAAGGCATCGAACTCAACAACTTCCTGACGAAGAACGTGCTGGTGAGCGGCATCGCCACGGAATACTGCGTGCGCGAGACCTGCTTCGACCTCGTGAAATCGGGCCACAACGTGTTCCTGCTCGAGAAGGGCCTGGCCTACATCGACAAGGAAGGTCACAACCGCACGCTCGCTGAACTCGCCAGGATTGGTGTGAAGATTGTATAAGGGTTAGGGTCTATGCAGATTTTACGGAAACTGGCTTTGGGCGCCATCCTGCTGGCGCTGGCTCTTCTGCCCGGACAAGTGTCCGGCGCGGAGCGGAGCCCCTATTTCCGTATGATCAAGAGCCGGATCCTCCAGGAGCCGGATTCGCTGAAGCGGGCCGTGCCCGATTCGCTGGTCGTGGCCGCGCCGGACACGGCGCTGGTGCCGGATTCGCTCGCGAAGGCGCTCGACACGCTGCCGCGTGACACCGTGCCGAAGCTCGACTCCGCCACGCTCAAGCGCATTAACGACTCGCTGGCGAGGAAGCATTTCCACGACTCGCTCGACGATGTCTTCTGGCACAAGCTCGATACCACCACCCTGCCGGAGCTCGATTCCGCCACGAGGGCGTATCTCGACTCGCTCTCGCAGTTCCTGCCCGACACGCACGACATCAAGCGCCTGAAGCGCAAGCACCGGAAGGAGGATCGCGACAGCATCCGCGCCTCGATCCCGCGCGTGCTGGAGACCTACGTGGTGCCTGACTCGCTGTATTTCCGCCGCATCCTGGTGTTCAACACCGACAAGAAGTTCAACGAGTTCACCGAGCGCGGGCTCGACACCACGGCCAACAGCAACTTCTACGAGTATCCGATGATGAAGAAGGACATCACGGCCACGTACCT
>CACYZM010000061.1 GCA_902778855.1 uncultured Bacteroidia bacterium | reverse complement strand
CCCGTTTTTATCGGAGCGCCCGCGCTCCGCTGCCCTCGCCGGATACGTTGCGCACGCCTGCAGAGTGGAAGAAAGCCGTTGAGAAGGGCTATCTGCCCGGCGTCGATCTGTACGATGACCTGACGGGCCGGCTGATCGGTTACGAATGGTGGCCCGCCCGCTGTGTGGACTGCCGGTATCGCGGCGGTACGAAAAACAAACCGAGCTGGTGGCCCAACTCCCATAAATGATGATGAAAAAGATTTCTCTCTTCCTCGCGGCGGTGCTGTTGTCCGCCCTGGTCGCCCAGGCCGGCGACCGCGTGGTTGAACGGACTTATCTGTCGACCGATAAAGATGTCTATGTGGCGGGCGATCTGCTCTGGTATTCCGCCTTCTGCGTGGACGTCGCGAAAGGGACGCTTTCCCCGGTCAGCGACATTGCGTATATCGAACTCCACGGCAACGGGATACTGGCGGCTACCGGCAAAGTGGCCCTGGTGAACGGCCGCGGTGCCGGCCGGCTTGAACTGCCTGCATCGCTGCCGACCGGAAACTATCGGCTGGTGGCTTATACTACGCAGAACAAGGCCGAATCCGGTTATGACTATACGGGCCTCGCGTCAAAGACCGTCTCCGTGTTCAACGTCTTTTCGACCGAGCGGGTGAAAGACGGCGTTGAAGTGGTTTCTGACGCCGACTATGCCACAATGACTTCGCCGGTTACGTCGGTTACGCCGGCGGGCGTGGAAGTCTCCTGGGCGGACGGTGCGGTGAACGTCGTCAACAAGACCGGAAAGGCCCTCTCGCTCAGTGTGTCCGTGTACCACGACGACTGCATCCTTTCGCCCGTCAATCCGACCATCGCCGACTTCGCGGCCGCCTGCGCCCAAGTCGGGCCGCAGACGCTGGATCCCGGCGTCATTCCCGATTATGAAGGGGAAATTATCCGCGGCCGGATTACCGGCCTGAATCCGGAGTCAATGCGAACTCTCGCGGGTCACTACGCTTTCCTGTCGACGCCTTCCGACAAGTCGGACGTGTATGCTTCATCGATCGACGAGAACGGCCGTCTGGCTTTCTATACGGGCAATCTCTACGGCGACAAGGAATGCATCTGTGAAATCGAGGGAATCGATCCGTCGCTGAACTGTTTCATCGAATTGGAGTCACCTTTCGTCAACGCCCCGGTGTCGGACGTGGCGCCGCTCCGGATGACCGCCTCGCTGCAAAGTGCGCTTCAGGACAGGAGTTTCGGCATGCAGGTGGAACGCCGCTTCCTGGCGGACACGCTCTATGACTTCCTGCCCGTGCGCGACAACGGGCTCTTCGAAGAGGAGGAGATCGTCTATCCGCTCGACGACTATACCCGTTTCACGACGATGGAAGAGGTCTTCGTGGAATTCATTCCGGAAATCCGGGCCCGCCGCCGCAGCGACGGAAGCCGCGACATCCAGATTCTCCTGATGAAAGGCACGCAGTCCCTCTTCTCCCAGGGCCAATCCCTGATGCTGCTCGACGGCGTACCGGTGTTCGACCAGCAGAAAATCATGGATTACGACCCGTTGCTGGTGGAATCGATCCATATCTATCCGCGGACCCATTATATCGGGACGCGGGTCTACGACGGCATTGCGAATTTCGTGACCTACAAACACAATCTGCCCGCCTTCCACTTCGGCGGCAACTCTCGCGTCATCGACTGGCAGGGCGCGTCGTGGCCGATGGCCATGACCGGCGCCGCCCTGCGGGAAAGGCCCGACATTCCCGACTATCGGCAGACCATCTGCTGGCATCCGCTGCTGGATGTCGCTCCCGGCGCGGAACTGGCGGTTCCCTGCAATCTGCCCGACTACAAAGGCCGCTTCATCGTGGTCGTGGAAGGCCTTTCCGCCGACGGAACGCCCGTCCGCGCGGCCTCGGCTTTCGAGATTCGTTAATTTTTTTTTCAGCAAAAAACCATATCTTTGTGCACAAAGATATGGTAATTATGTACAAGAAACTGTGCCTTGTGGCAGCGGCCATTCTCGGCTTCCTGGCGGCAGCATCCGCCCAGGATGATTATGCTGTCTATATACAGGAAAGCGGCGGATTGTCTCTTCTCTACCGGGGGCGGCAGGCTTTTATGTACGATATTGTCTTCAACGGGACTTATTGGTGGTCGACGCCGGAATTCAGACCGGGTGCGGTCCAGTACAATGGCAAATCCTACCGGAACGTTCCCCTGAACATCGATGCGGTCCGCCAGGAACTGGTCATTCAGGCGCCGGCGGGCGTCAACGGCAAGGTGTTGGACATCAGCTATGTGGATTCCTGCCGGATTGGCAGTGAAAAGTACATCAACCTGCAGGCTCTGCTGGGTCCGGATGCCCCCGGCGGATACTGGCAGGTGCTCTATGACGGACAGGCAAAGTTTCTCAAGCAAGTCACCAAGAAGTTGGAATCGGACCTGGATGGTTCAAGACGCGCCTTGACCGGGACGGATTTCTCGGAGTATAAGGATAAAGTGTCCACTGTTTTCATTTACAAGGCCGCCTATGCCTGCCTGACGGAGGACGGCCGGTTCGTGCCGGTGCGCCGCAAGCAGCAGATCGCCAACCTCTACAAATCCCGGAAACGGGAGGGCCGGCATTATATGAACCGATTGCAGGCGAACGGGACCTTCAACTTGGAGACTTATGGGAAGGAACTGCTGAAATACCTGGAAACAAAATGAGAAGCTTCCGCTCGATCCTCCTGGCCGTCTTGCTCGGCTGCACCCTTGCCGCTCAGGCCCAGCCTGCCGGCGAGGTTTTCGGCGTCGTGAAGGCGGATGCCGTCACGCTGGTGGATTTTCTGCGGAAGGAGATATCTCCGGACATCTTTTTCGTGCCGGATTCCGCCGATCACCGGACCTATACGATCCGCGTCCCGCGTGAACAGTTCCTGGAACGCGCCTTCGCCGAGATGCAGGGCAACGGCTACACGGTGACGGCTTACGACGGCAAGTACTTTATCCTCCACGGCATGGACCTGGCGACCACGTTGCCGGTCGGTTACTTCAACCGGCGCGAAATGGCTCCGGCGGCCGACGATTCCCTCAAGCAGTATTTGGGCGAACAGACCTCCCGGATGACCTTCCAGAACAAGGTGTATGAGATAGGCGATCCGGACCAGCGGCGCAAGAGTGGCCGGGCGACGGTTCGCGGGTATGTCCGCGACGTGGCCAGCGGCGAACCGCTGGTCGGCGTGTCGGTCTATGACGACTCGGGCAAGAACTATGTGCAGACCGATGAATACGGTTTCTACCGGATCGCCCTTCCCGTGGGCGAGAACAAGCTTAGTTTCAGCGGCTATTCCCTGGAAGACATGAAACTCGACCTGAAGGTTTACGGTGACGGCGGCCTCGATGTGGTGATGAAGGAAAAGGTCTTTTCGCTGACCGGCGCTGTAATTACTTCGGAAAGTATGGACCGTCACCGCTCCGCCCGGATGGGCATCGAGAAGGTGCGCATCAATATGATTAAAAACGTACCGGTGGTCTTCGGTGAGGCCGATGCCCTGAAAGTGGTGATGACCCTGCCCGGCGTCAAGTCGGTCGGCGAGGCATCCAGCGGCTTCAATGTCCGCGGCGGTTCGACCGACCAGAATCTGGTACTCTTCAACGGCGGAACGATCTACAATCCGAACCATATGTTCGGTCTCCTGTCAGCCTTCAATCCGGATATCATCAGTGACGTGGAACTCTTCAAGAGTTCGATCCCCGCTTCCTACGGCGGTCGCATCTCCTCGGTACTGGAAGTCCGCAACCGCGAAGGAAACAGCAAAAAAGTGCAGGGCTCCCTGGGCCTGGGCCTGCTGACAAGCCGCCTCCACTTGGAAGGCCCGCTGGTGAAAGACCGTACGACTTTCATCCTTGGCGCCAGGACTTCCTACTCCAACTGGATTTTCCGGGTGCTGCCCACCAGCAGTGATTATTCCGGCGGCAAGGCTTATTTCCAGGATGTCAACCTGGGGTTGAGCCACAAGGTCAACGAGCGCAACAGCGTCCACTTGTACGGCTACTGGTCGAACGACAGGTTCAGCTTCAGCAACGATACGACCTTCCGCTACCGCAACATCAACGGTTCGTTGCGCTGGCACAGCATTTTCAGTGAGAAGGTCTCCATGACGGCCACAGTGGGGTACGACAGCTACCACTACAGCATCGAAGATGTATTCAATGCCCATGCTGCCTACCGGCTGTCCAATGCGGTGGATCAGGGTTTTGCCAAGATTGAATTCAAGTCGCCGCTCTCGGATGCCCATACCCTGGAATATGGCTTGAATGCCGTGTTGTATGACCTCAACCCCGGATCGTATCATCCGGTCGGGGAAGTCTCGCTGATTGAATCGAAGGATCTGGACCGGGAACGGGCGCTGGAAGCCGCCCTGTTCGTGAGCGATATCTGGAAGGTCGACGAACATCTGACTTTCGATGCGGGCCTGCGCTGGTCGCAGTTCCTCCGGCCCCGGAACGGCAAGTTCCGGGGCGGGCCGGAGATCCGTCTCTCGGGCAAGTACTCTTTCAATGACGTTACAAGTGTCAAGGCGGGTTTCAACACCATGCGGCAGTACATCCATATGATCTCCAACAGTGTCAACATTTCTCCGACCGACAGTTGGCGCCTGACCAGCGATGATATCCGGCCGCAGGACGGTTGGCAGGCTGCCGCCGGTTTCTACCGAACCCTGATGGGCAACACGGTCGACATTTCGCTGGAAGGCTACTACAAGCGGGTCCACCACTATGTGGACTACAAGAGCGGCGCCGTGCTGGTGATGAATCCCAATCTGGCCGATGACCTGATTGACACGGAAAACCGTTCCTACGGCGTCGAGTTTCTGGCCAAAAAGACGCTGGGCAAACTGAATGGCTGGGTTTCCTACACCTGGTCACGCTCGTTCCTCCGCGAGACGGAGGACAGGGGCGTGAATACCATCAACGGAGGCAACTGGTACAATGCCCCGTGCGACAAGCCCCACGACGTGAAGGTCGTGGCCAACTACAAGTTCACGCACCGTTTCAGCCTGTCGGCCAATCTGGACTACGCTTCGGGCCGGCCGGTGACCATCCCGATCGGAAAATATCTCTATGCCGGCGGCGCCCGCCTGGTCTATTCCGATCGGAACAGTTACCGGATTCCCGACTACTTCCGCCTTGACCTGGCTTTGATTATCGAGCCCGGTCACTATCTGAAGCAACTCACCCATTTGTCCTTCACGGTCGGTTGTTACAACGTGACCGGCCGGAAGAACCCGTATTCCGTGTTCTACACCACGGAAGGCACCAACATCTCCGGCCATATCCTGAGCGTCTTCGCCACGCAGATCCCCTATGTCAACTTCAATCTGAAATTCTGATGAAACCGCGTCTTGTTTTCCGCCTTCCGATGCTGCTCCTTGCCATCCTGGCGACAGCTTGCGTCTATGATTTCAATCCGGATCTTTCAGGGAAAGAAGGCATCCTGATCGTCGAAGGCGATATCGTGCTCGGTCAGACGAGCAGCTTCAATATCCGTCGCTCCACGGCGCTGGATTCCTGGAATCTGTTCGAATATGCGGCCTATTCCAACCTGCGCGTGGAAGCCAGCGACGGCACGCTTTATCCGGAGCGCTCTTTCGGTCTGGAAGGACCTTTCATCAGCGGAACGGGGCAGATCGACCTGAGCGGTGCCGACCCGTCCCTGGAATACCGCCTCGCGTTTGACTGCGACGGGCGACACTATGCCACCCATTGGAGCAACGCTGTCCCCGGTGCCGTTATTGACAGTTTGTCTTTCACCATCAATGAGGCTCGCACGGACCTCGCTGTCAAATTGTCCACGCATTCTGACGAAACCTCGGGATACTACCGGTGGACGGCCGTCGAGACCTGGGAGTACTTGTCCGAAGCCTATTCTTCTCACTTTTTTGCTCCGGCCGGAACCACGTACTACGGGATCAAGGTGGAGCGGGATACGGTCCTGCCTTACCAGCGCGGAGAGAATTTAATCTATTGCTGGAACTCCGCCCAGCGCAGCGAACTGCTGATGGCCACCACCGAATCCCTCTCGGAAGACCGGCTGGTAAACCATCAGCTCTATACGCTCAATTACAACGACGAAAGGGTGTCCCGTGTCTACAGTGTCGAGGTCAGCCAGACCCGCATTTCGGAGGAGGCCTACCGCTATTGGGAAAAGATGCAGCGAAACAGCACGGATATCGGCGGGCTCTTTTCACCGGAACCTTCTGAAGTACGGGGCAATGTGGTGAACGTGGATGACGCGGCGGAAATGGTGCTGGGTTTCGTGAGCATCGTGAAGCCCGTAACGAAACGCCTGTTCATCTTGGACAGCGAGATCCTTTTCTATCGGGATCCTCATCGTGTGCCGCTTCCCGAACGTGAAGTCCCTGAGCGGGATGAGTGGACGAACTATTATCAGCGCGGTTATCTGCCGACGACCGTCTATGAACCGCCGGATCCGGCGGAGACCACGAAGCCTGGTTATATAGAACTTTACCATTGGCTGCCGGCCCGGTGTGTGGACTGTCGCCTGAAGGGCGGAACCAAGAACAAGCCGGACTATTGGCCGACCCCTGAAATTTGACGCCGTATGAAAAAACAGATCATACTCTTTGTTGCGGCCCTGCTGGCCACCTTACCGCTTCCGGGACAGGAGCGGGTCGTGGAGCGGACGTATATTTCCACCGACAAAGATGTCTATGTGGCAGGGGATGCCGTGTGGTACTCGGCTTTCTGCGTGGATGCGGCCCGGGGTACGCTTTCACCGGTCAGCAGTGTGGCCTATCTGGAACTGCATTCGCCTGAGGGTATGGTGGTCTCTTCCAAAGTGGCCCTTTCGGACGGGCGTGGCGGCGGCCGCCTGATGCTGCCCAATGCACTGCCGACAGGCAACTACCGCCTGATTGCCTACACGGCCCAGAATAAGGATGAAGTGGATTACGATTATGCCGGGATTGCCGGCAAGACGATCTCTGTCTTCAACGTGTTTTCCAACGACCGGGTGAGCGACGGGGTCGAGGTTGTGACGCCGGAGGAATATGCGGCGCTGAAGCCACTCACCGAGCCGGAAAAGACGACCGGAATGACACTGTCGTACGAAAACGGTGTCGTGACGCTGGTCAATCAGTGTGACAGTCCGGCGACCTTCAGCCTGTCGGTTTTCCACGATGACGGCTTTGTCTCGAACGACAATCCTGATATCCGTCAGTTCCTGGCTGAAAGCCGCCGTGTCGGTGCCCGCCGTTTCCGGGGTGCGATTCCTCCGGATTACGAAGGAGAGGTAATCCGCGGTCACGTCGTCGGTTTCAGCGAAGCGATGATTCCGCAACTGATCGGCAAATACGCCTTCATTTCCACGCCTTCCAACAAATCCGATGTCTATGCGGCGCCGATCGGACAAGACGGTTCCCTGACCTTCTTTACTAGTAATATTTACGGTAACAAGGAATGTGTCTGCGAAATCGAAGGCATCGACCCGAAACTGTCCTGCCATGTGGAGCTTTTTTCTCCGTTCGTGAATCCGAAACTGGAAGCGGCCGCGCCGTTGCGGATCGCCTCCAACCTGTCGGACGCCCTGAAAGCACGCAGCGTCAGCATGCAGGTGGAGCGCCGGTTTGAAGCCGATACGCTGTTCGACTGGCTGCCGGTCCGCGACAACGGACTTTTCGGCGAAGAAGCCATCCGCTATATCCTGGATGACTATACCCGTTTCCCGACGATGGCGGAAGATTTTGTGGAATTCATTTCGGAAATCAGCCTCCGGCGCAACGCGTCAGGCGGGCGGGACATCCGGATCCAACTCGACGAGCGCCAGAGCGGCCTGTCTTTTTCCCAGGAAAAAACCCTGACGATGCTGGACGGCGTGCCGGTTTTCAACCAGGAAAAGATTGTGCAGTACGATCCGTTGCTCGTGGAGTCGGTCAACATCTATCCGCATACGTATTTTATCGGGGGCCGGATTTTCGGCGGTGTGGCCAATTTTGTGACGTACAAGCGGAATCTTCCCTCGTTCACCTTCGACGGGAGTGCGCGGATCATCGACTGGCAGGGCGTGAGTTATCCGATGGCCTATGCCTTGGGCTCCATGCCGAAGGATGGCCGTTATCCCGACTATAGACAAACCATCTACTGGCATCCCCTCCAGACCGTCCAGCCCGGTGAGGACCTGCAGATTCCCTGCAAGTTGCCTGATTACAAGGGACGCTTCCGGGTTGTTGTGGAAGGCCTTTCGTCCGACGGAAAACCCCTCCGGGCCGAAACTTCGTTCGACGTGGAGTAATTTTGTGCAAAACTTGTTGGCAGTTAGGAATTTTTGTCCTATCTTTGCAACCCCGCAAAAAGCGGGGAAACAAAACATAAATAATAGATTTACAACTAT
>CACYZM010000060.1 GCA_902778855.1 uncultured Bacteroidia bacterium | reverse complement strand
CCTTCGTCAGGCCGGTCTGGACGAAGCGACGACCGAAAGCTATTGCCAGGCATTGGCGGCTACCTTTGCCGCCGTGAACGACGGTCGGCCGATGCCGTCGCCGGCCTCCTTCGATATTCCCGCAATGCTTCAGCAGAATCTCGCCGCCGTCCAGGCCCAGTTAAACCTGCCCTATCTGCGCTATTTCGTCAAGCTGGACCTGACTACCCGTCTGGGTGAAATCATTTGCCCTGTCCTCGCCCTGAACGGCACTCTCGACACCCAGGTTGATGCCTCTGCCAATCTGGAAGCTCTCCATCGCGGCCTTCCCGATTCTCCCCGCCGTCTGGTATGCACTTCCTGCGAAGGCCTTAACCATCTTTTCCAGCACGCTGCCAGCGGCGAAGTTGCTGAATACCCGCAGATCGAAGAAACCATCTCTCCCGATGTCCTGGAACTGATTGCCGGCTGGCTCGCCAAACTCGCCCGCTGAATTGCCTTCGTTTAACTTTGCCGAAACCTAAGGCTTTTTCCAGATGGATTTCAGAGTAGGAAACGGATATGACGTGCATCAGCTGGCCGAAGGGCTGCCGCTGGTGCTGGGCGGGGTGAAGATTCCCCATACGAAGGGCTGTGTGGCCCATTCCGACGGCGACGTGCTGATCCACGCGCTTTGCGACGCCCTGCTGGGCGCGCTCGCCCTGGGCGACATCGGCCAGCATTTCCCCGATACATCCGACGATTATGCCGGCATCGACAGCCGCATCCTGCTCGCCCGCGTCGCGGTGATGGTCCGGGAAAAAGGTTGGGAAATCGTGAACGTGGACAACACACTCCTCGCTCAGAAGCCGAAGATCGCGCCTTTCGTCCCGGCCATGCGCCAGGCCCTCGCCGACACCCTCGGCCTTCCTGTCGGGGCCGTCTCCGTCAAGGCGACCACCACCGAGCACCTCGGTTTCGTCGGCCGCGAAGAAGGCGTCGCCGCCTACGCCACCTGCCTCCTCCGTCGGGAGTAAGGGATCAGCTTATTTCTTGTCGTTTCTGAGGGAGGATTTGCCGCGGATGACGCGAACTTGGAGTTTTTCGTCGGAAGGGGTGTAGGTGCCGGGTTCCTTGAGGTTGACGACGATGACGCCGTTGGCGGTGTTGCCGTACTTTTCGTAGGCTTGGGCGCCGTTCCCTTTGTAAACGGAAACACTTTCGATGGCTTTAGGGTCGAGGCTTTGGAAAACGGTAGCCGTGACGGCTTTGCCATCGATGATATAGAGGGGCTCCGATCCCCGTTGGGTCCGGATCTGGTGGATTCGGATGACCTGGCCGTCTTTTTCGACGGTCGTGATGTCATAGCCCTCGATTTTTTCACCCAGGAGCTGGCTGCCGTCGAAGTTTTCAACGGGCTGGTTGTCGATGACGTAGTGGTTGAGGGTATCTGCGGGGGCGCCGGCATTCAGCAGGAGGGCGCAAAGGGCGGTAAACAGGAAGTGGGTCATTTTCGTGTCAGTTTTGTAGGTTTTGGCAGGCGAGCAGGGATGTGGTCCCTTCGCCTTCGTCGTAAGTCAGGATATAGGAGCAGATGCTGCCGTCTTTCAGATGGGCGGTCAAGATGGCTTTCGATCCGTCGGGCCGGGCCTCGATCGATTCGATGTCGTCGGGGCTGAGCTGCATGATCTGCCGGATGCTTTCGGCGATGACCACGGGAGGTAAAGGCCGTTCGACGGAGCGGGCGGGCAGTGCGAGCCAGGCGACGGCCGCGACAGCGGCCGCGGCGGCGAGGCCGATGAACCAGCGGCGGCGACGCCCGCGTTGCGGGGCGCGCCCGCCGTGCGTCCCCGGCCCGCCGGCCGCCATGATTCTGTCGAACTCTGCATCCGTCAGGTCGAGTTCGGGGAGGCAGCTGGCGCAGGGGGCGTCGAGGCCGACGAGCAGGGCGAAGTCGCGCTCGTCTTCGTCGGCCTCGTGGCCGGCGAACCATTCGCGCAGCTGCCGCTCTTCTTCCGGCGTGGTCTCGGCATTGAGATACTTCTCGATCAATGCCCGGCGTGTGACTTTATCTTCCATCATCTTGGGATTTTCTTGAGTTCTTCGAGCAACTGGCGGCGGGCCGACGAGAGGCTCGATTTGACGCTGTTCTTCGGCCGCCCCGTCGCGGCGGCGATTTCATCGAGGGAAAGATCGTATTCATTGCGCATCGCCAGGAACGTGCGCTGGGTCTCCGACAACTTTCCGTACAGATGCTTCCGGATCCGTTCGTTTTCCTCGTCCTCCAGCCGCCCCGTTACGGGCGGGCTTCCCGCCTGGGCTCCGTTTTCCAACGGTCTGAAAAAGATCTTCCGTTTCCGGTAGTGGTTGACGCAGCCATTCTTCACCAGCCGCACGGCCAGCGCCTCGGCGTTTTGGATCGGATACCCCTTCTCGGAGAGTTCCCAAAGCGTCACCAGCGCTTCCTGCACGATGTCTTCCGGCTCGTCGCCGATACCCGCGGTTTGGGTGAACCGCCGGGCCAGCGCCACCAGCTTTTCCCGTATCCGGGTTGACAATTGTCCGAATTCCTGCGTGGTCATCATCGTGTTCCTACCTTTAAGTCGCAGAAACCGGACGAAAGTTAAAAAGAATTATTCGGGTACGTAGATGATTTCGCCGTTTTCCAGCTCGTAGGCCACGCCGACGCGCCGGCCGCGCTGGCCGGACTGTTCCTGGTTTTCGCTCGGCGTGTACCGTTTGATCTGATTCCCTTCGCGGGTAATGATTTCCATATCGGCCTTGCCCGGGTTCTTGACCATCGTGAAATCTTCTTTCGTGAAGATCTCCGACATATTGAACCGGGCCACGAGCGCCACCATCAGGGCCACGGCGAAGACCATCGCCGCATCGAACAGGTTGGCCACGGTCGACATCGGATCGATGTCGCCGTCGCCGTGCAGCAGCCGGTTCCTATTCCGTTTCATGGCTCAGGGTTTCGACGAGATATTCGAGATCGTTGGCCTCGCGGGCATACCAGCGCTGCCTTACCTGCAGGGTCGCTACGCCAATGGCGGCGACCAGAAGGCCGACGACCGTCGTGGCGAAAGCCACCTGCATGTTATAGGCCATCGAGGCCAGGTCGCCTGCCGCCAGGCCGACGAGGGCCGGGCCCATCGGGATCAGCGTGCCCATCAGGCCGAGCATCGGGCCGATCTTGGCCAGCGTCCGGGAATGTCCCAGCTCCTTCTCTGCTTCCACTTCGAAGTTCGCCAGTAACCGTTCGCACCAGGCCTTGTCGCCCCGGTGGGCGAACAACTGGCGGACAGCCCGCAGCAGCGGCGACTTGCCGTCCTGCGGCAGGCTCGCCATCGCCTTCTCCAGCTCCGCCGCCCCGCCGTCAAGCAGCGACGAAACCTTCTTCTCGACCGTCCTCCGCCGGAAATACTCTCCAAAGAAGCCTCCCGCCAGAATCAGCGCCTGGATCAAAAACAAAATCAGCAAGACCGCCACCGGCACCAACAGCCCGTTGGAGATCCAAAACAAAACATTCGATATTGTATTCATATGCTTAAACTTAAAGAATAACCTGTTTCACTTTCCAGACTACGGCCCCTTCGGGGCCTATCCCTCCCAAGCAAGCTTGGGCCCCTCCCACTCACGGCTGCGTGGGCGCAGACGGTCTTGAAAGTGAAACAGGTTATTCTTTTCATAATGGATTAACTAAAAAGTGATGGCGCCGGTGGCGGCGATGGTCAGCAGGAGCAGGAAGAGATTGATGAGGAAGAGCCCTTCGAGGCGGGACGGTTCGTCGGGGACGAGCCGGCGGATGAGCGCCGTGCCGCCGAGGGCCACAGCCAGGGTGGCCAGGGCGGCGACCCAGGCCAGCCGCCCGAAATCCAGGCCGGGCCGGGAGAACAATACCTGGCTCCAACCCCAGACAACGGCCGGAAAGGCCAGCAGCCCCGGAATGAAGCGGAGAAAACGGAAGCGTCCGGCCGGCGCCGTGAAGCAGAAAAGGATCATCACCGCGCCTTCCAGGACGAGACAGACCGCTCCGTCGAGCACACGCGAGGGATCGGAAGTCCATTGCTCGATCGTGCCGGCCGTCTGGCGCGTCAGCCAGGGAATGGCCAGCCAGACGAAAACCGCCAGGGCCAGCGAAACGGCCGCCGCTTCCCAACGCGGCAGGAAACTGCCCTTGAACAGGAAACTCAAGAGCACAAGCACAGCGATCAATGGGAACAGAATCTCCATCAGACAATGCGGTTTTTGCGGCGAAGGCGTACCAGCAATAAGATGACGAGCAGCAGGCCGAGTGCCGCGCCGACCCAGCCGGCGTGGCGGGCGAAGGCGTGCTGCTGCTGTACCGGATCGGCGAGCCGGTCTTCCTTCAGGACGATCTCCGAAGCGTCTGTGGCCGCCACGTTGCGGACGGCCGCCATCGTCGCGGCGTATGCGCGACGGTCGGCCTCCGCGAGCTGCCCGGCGATATAATGCTCCAGCTTCGGATTGCCGCAGACGAACTCGGTGCACGCGGCCCCGTGCGCCTGCGTCGAGGCGGCGTGCAGGGCCGCCGTGGTGGCCAGCTGTTCGGCCGAGGCTTTCCAGTAGCCCTTGCGGGCGCTTTCCAGCATCACGGCCGTCATCGCCTGGAAGGCGGCGGGATTGACGCGGTCGAGATAGTCGTGGATGCCGAGGCCTTCGGCATCCACGATGTAGGTATCGTACAGCTCATCGTAGAGTTTCGGGTCCAGGACGGAAGGCCGGGTGGCGTTCCAGCCGAAAACATTGCGGAAGAGTTCGCCGAACATCTGGGCCGATCCTTCGCCGCCTTTCATCCGTTCCCGGATGAACGTGGGATTGAGAACCGTGGCGCGGGTTTCCACGGCGACCGCTTCGCGGGCACCCTGGAGCCGGCGGTTGTGCCGGTTGCGGTAGTCCGCGAAGAACGCATCGGGTTCCCGGCCCGTGACGGTCTTGACGGCCAGGGAGAGGCCGCCGGTAAACTCATAAACGTGGTCGAGCGAAATGGGCCCCCAGGTGTTGCTCTGGCGAGGCTGGATCACCACGTCGGTCGAGGCCATAGCGGCGGCGAGCAGGCCCGGCTCGTAGCCGGCCCAGTTGGCCTCGTCACCATAGGCGGCGCCCATATTGTTGAGGAAGCCTTCGGCGATTTCCCGCTCGTCGTCCCAGCTGCCGCTGCTTTCGACGAAGCCCAGCATCCCGGTGCTGTAGCCGCTGTTGAGCGGGCCGAACACGCGCATCGTCGCCAGTTCGCGCGCACGGACCGGGGACAGACCTTTGTCCAGCAGCGCCTTTTCCTGCGCCTGCGTCCCGGCGGCCACGTAGTTCGGCCAGCCGCCGCCTTCGGGCGCTTCCGCCGCCAGCTTCACGGCGTCGGTCAGCAGCCGCAGGCGGCTGCCGGCGATATCGCGCAGCTGTCCCGAAACCTGCACCAGCACATCGATGCGCGGCCGCCCGAGTTCTTCCGCCGGCACGACGCGCAGGTCGACGACCCGCCCTTGTTTGTCGCGCAGCGGCTCCACGCCCAGCATCCGGAAGGCCTGGGCGATTGTGGCCCCTTCGGTGGAGATGAATTCCCCGGCCCAGAAGGTGTAGCTCACTTTGCGGGGATACTCGCCGTGCTGCTCCTTATACTGCCGGAGCGTTTCATCGGCCAGCCGGGCCCCGTCTTCCCAGGCCAGGGGCGACGGCGTCGCCTCGGCGTTGATGCCGAACATATTGCGGCCCGTCGGCAGGACATTGGGGTTGAGGACCGGATCGCCGCCCGGGGCAGGGAAGACGGTTCCGCCATTCAGGGCCCGGACCATGGCGTCGAGTTCATTCTGCGAAGCGGCACGCAGGGCGTCGCGGCAGGCCAGCGCCGGGCGGAGCTCCGGCGCGACCGCCGCCGTGTCTTTCGGCGGATGCTGCAGCAGGGCGGTGATCCGCCGACGGGCCGTCGGCAGATAATGCTGATGCAGATAGTTGATGTCCTGCAACTGCTCCGTCGTGATGCGGCCCGCGTCGCGGTCGCGGCGGGCCGTCTCATAGGCCAGCGGATCGGCCGCCACGGCGAGCGTCGTGGTGATCAGGTCCTGGTCGGAATAGGGTTGCCCCAGGGTATAATAGGCGCCGGTAATCTTTTCGTCGGCGATTTCTTCGGTAAAGTTGTCGAGCTGCTCGAGTTCCGCCTCGGTAAACGGAATGGAGAGCGTCGAGTCGAGCCCGAGGTCGCGGTGCAGCCCGAGGCGGACGGCTTCGCGCTTGACGCGAAGCCCAATCGCCCGGTCGCCCCCCTCCGCCGCCTGTGCGCGGTGGATGTCGTCGAGCAGGGCGCTGTAGCGCTGCCGCATCCCGCTTTCCACATACGGCGGCGTGAGATAGGTCACCAGCGCGGCGTGGGTGCGGCGCTTGGCGATGATGCCTTCGCCCACATTGCCGGTCGTATAGTAGTAGAAATGCGGCAAATTGCCCACCAGCACGTCCGACCAGTCGGCTTGCGACTGGGCCACGTTCTTGCCCGGCGTGAACTCCAGGTTTCCGTGCGTCCCGAAATGGATCAGCGCGTCGGCCCCGAATCCTTTCTTCAGATAGAGATAGGGCGCCAGATAGCTGTGCGGCGGCGCCACGCCGGCCCCGTGGACCAGCCGGAACTCATCGTCGCCCAGGGCAGGACGGGGCTGCGGGAAGAGCAAGACATTGCCGAACTGCAGGCAGGCCACCGCCAGGCTGTCGCCGCGGACCAGCAAGCGGCCCGGCGCCGGGCCGTAGCGGTCCACGACCTCCTGATATTTCTCCGGCAGCAGCGTTTCGTGCGCCCAAGCCTCGTACTGCGGGCGGCTCAGCCACACGGGGTGTGCGGTGCGGAGGAACTCCGCCTGCGCGCCCGGAGCGTACGAGCCCATCACGCTGCCTTCCCGATGCACGAGCCGGCAGAAGGCCGCCTCCGTCGCGGGAAGGCCGCTCACGTCGTACCCCTCCTCGCGCAGCCGCAGCAGGAAGCGGTACAGCGAAGGAATCACTTCCATCCCGCTGGCCAGCAGCGCGTCCTTGCCGGGCGACTTGAAATAGCCGATGGCGATGCGTTTTTCGGCGTGGGGCTTCCGGCGCAGGCCCAGATAGCGCGTAAAGTATTCCAGGAAAGCGTCGATGCGTTCCTGTTCCGGCGTGTACAGAAAGAAACCGGAATCACTTTCGTTTTGTGTGGCGATGCAATAATTCCCGACGCCCCCGTCGATTTCGGGCACCACCACCCGGGCCGTCAGCGTACCGCTGCTGACGGGCTGGAGCGGGTCGATCCAGTCGCCGTGCGGCTGAATGAGCGGGAACGGATTGAAAAGCGGGATGTTCTCCTCGTGCAGCCAGCGGATGAACGCGTCGTCACCCAGCCGGCCCATCGGCAGATAGATCACGGCATCGGGGTGCAGGGCGCGGATCATCTCTTCCCGCGCCTTACCCTCGGCCGTGAGCGGATAGACGTTACAGCCCGCTTCCGTGAGCCGCGTGATGAGGGTGTCCACGTGCGCCCGGTTTCCTTCCATCGGGAAATTCAGGCCCGAAATGAAGAGAACCCTGTCTCCGCCTTCGTGGTACAAGCCCTTCTCCCGGAGATAGGCCGTCACCGCTTCGTGGTCCGGGAAATACCTGCCGTATTCCCGGTGGTAGTACATATTCTTCAGCAGGGGAACGGGCGCATTGACGTCCCGGTCTCCCCGGCGCAGCGGTGTGGCGATGCGGCGCAGATAGCGCAGCCCGTTGCGGTAGTTGGCCGCGCTCGGGTTGCGGAAATAGTCCAGCATCGTCTGCACCTGTTCCGGCGTCAGGTTCTCCTGGACGTCGACGTGCTGGTTGTTCAGCGTATTGGTGAAGACGGTCACGCCCCGCCGCCCGGACTTTTCCAGCGCGGAAACCTGGCCTTCGTCGAGGTAAAGGCCACGGCTGAAAATGACCACGGCGTCGGTGCCGCGCAGCGGCTTGCCGTCCGCCGCGAGTTGCGTTGCGTCGGCAAACTTCAGACGGATCCGCCGGCTGTCGTTGTTGAGGGCCACGTCTGCCTGCTGGGCCAGGGTGGCGTTGACGACCAGAATGCGGGTGGGGCGGAGAAAGACCGCCCAAACCAGGGCCGCCAGGAGGCAGGCGGCTGCAACGATCAGACAGATGCGGAAAATCCGGCTAGTCTTTGCCTGCCGCATATTCCTGCTTCTTCTTCATGATGTCCACGGGTGCATGGTGCAGGCTGAAACGGATGTGTTCGATGTAGATATCCTGAATCTCGGGGATCTCGCCCAGGCCTTCCAGGCGGCAGTCCACCTGCAGGCCTTCCTTTTCGAGCGCTTCCCGCCAGTCGACGGCGATGTCGTTGGAGGCGTGGTCGCCGGCCACGAAGAGCAGCGGAACGAGGGTTACCCGGCGGGCCTTGGCCGCCTTCAGCCGTGCCAGCATCGTATCGAAGGTCGGATAGCCTTCAATCGTGGCGACGTGGAACAGCGGCTGCCCCTGGGCGGTGAACAGATAATCGATCTGGCTGTACGTGGCGGTTGCCGGCGTGTAGGTGCCGTGGCCCACCAGGACGACGTGCGCTTTTTGCCTGGCGTCAGCGGCATCGGCATGGCGTGCGGACAAGATCTCGCAGACCCGGGCGCAGTCGTCGACCGAATAGAGCAGGGGCGTGCCGACACGCACCTCTTCGAAGAAGCCCTCCACGCTGGCCACGTCGCGGCGCAGCGATTCCATCTCGGCTCCGTCGAGCAGCGTCGTGCTTTGGACGATCACGCGGGTAAATCCGTCGGCCCGCAGCCGGATCAGCGCCTCGAGCGGCGTCAGCTTTTCAATCCCGCGTTCTTTGAGCTTTCGGATCACGATCCGCGAAGTATAGGCTTCCCGCACCGTCAGTTCGGGAAAGGACGCCCGCGCTTTTTCGTTAATGGCATCGATGGTTTTTCCCCGGGTCTCGTCATACGTCGTCCCGAAATGGACCATCAGCAATGCCGCTTTTTCCTGTGCAGC
>CACYZM010000059.1 GCA_902778855.1 uncultured Bacteroidia bacterium | reverse complement strand
AGCCAGGCCCGGTTCGACGGCCTGATCAAGGTCGTCCCCGACGCCCAGCAGACCGAAGCCTACCAGGCCAACCACAACCTGCTCTGCAGCGAAGAAGCCAAGGCCGAGACCAAGCCCCAGCTGGAAATCTATGCCGACGACGTCAAATGCAGCCACGGCGCCACGGTCGGCCGGCTCAATCCCGACGAACTTTTCTATCTCCGCTCCCGCGGCATTCCGTACGAAGAAGCGCAGTTGTTGCAGCAGCTGGCCTTCGTCGACGAGGTGCTGGCGCGCATTTCAGACCCGGAATTGCGCGAAAAAATGGCCGATTGGGTGGAAAAAAGGCTGCGCGGAGAAAAAATTGCCTGATTTTTTCATTTTCGGACGCAACATTTCGGCCTCCACTTGCATCTAATAAGTGGTTTAGGTTTTAGTATATTATCATCAGAAAAGGTGGCCCGTCGGGAGATCGGCCGCCTTTTTGTCTTATTTCGCCATCTTGCGGGTCAGGAGGGAGATGAGCCAGCCGATGAGGGCGACGCCGGCGATGATCAGGAGGATGTCGGCGGCCTGGACGACCACGGGATAGGCGTCAACCACAAAATTGCCCGGCATTTTCACCAGCCCGAAACGTTGCTGCGCCCAGCAGATGAGCAGGCCGATGGCGACGCCCGAGAAAATGCCCAGCAGCGAAATCAGCCAGCCTTCCCGCGTGAAGATCTGCCCGACGAGCGCATCGTCGGCGCCCATCGCGCGGAGCGTGGCGATGTCGTCGCGTTTTTCAATGATGAGCATCGACAGCGAACCATAGATGTTGAACGAGACGATCAGCATCACGAAGAGCAGGATCAGGTAGATGGCGATCTTCTCGTACTTGAGCAGCTTGTAGAGCGTCGTATTCTGCTGCTGCCGGTCACGGACCCGGAAATCGGGACCGAGTTTGTCCTGGACCTGCGACAGGAAGCTCCGCGGCGCCAGCCCGTGCCGGTTCAGCGCATCGGGCTTCAGATAAATTTCCACAGCCGAAACTTCGTCGTCATACTCCAGCAGCTCGCGCAGCGCGTCGAGCGGCATGATCAGGTATTTTTGGTCGAAATTCTGCTCCAGCGACACGATGCCGGCAGGATGCAGCCGCACCTGATGCAGCGAGCCCAGTGGATTGAGCAGGTCCACCTGCTGGGTCCGGCTGGGGAACCAGGCCAGAATGGGCTGGAGAAAAGCGGGGCGGGCACCGAGTTCCAAGGCGACGGTCCGGCCGAGGACCACTTGGTTCAAATCGCCGAAAGCCAGCGAGAATTCGCCTTCCACCACATAGTCGCGCAGGCCTGTCACCCGCTCGTAGAGCGAATCCACGCCCTTGGCGGTCACCACCTTGTTGCGCTCGCCGTACTGCACGAACACGCTCTCTTCCAGCACGCCGCAGGCAGCCGCCACGCGGGGGTCGTCGTGCAGGAAGGCAAAGCGGTCGTCGAGGGTGAACACCTTGCCGGTGGCCGGAGAGATCATCACGTCGGCCGTATGGGAATCGTTCAGGTCGCGGACGATCGAATCGAATCCGTTGTAGATCGACAGGATGACGACCAATGCGGCACAGCCGACCGCGATGCCCGCGGCCGAAATGATCGAGATGATATTGATCACATTGTGCGACTTCTTCGCAAAGAGATAGCGCCAGGCGATGAACCGGGAGAGTCGCATCGGATCCGGAAATTACTGTTTCAGCAGCTCGTCGATATGCTCCACGTAGTCGAGCGAGTCGTCGAGATAGAAGACCAGCTCCGGCACGATGCGAAGCTGCTTGGATACCCTGCGTCCAAGTTCGCCGCGCAGGCGGGAGGTCTCGTTCTGGAGCTGTTCCATCACGGCCGTCGCCTTGGCGGAGGGGAAGATGCTGACGTAGACTTTGGCCAGGGCCAGGTCGGGCGTGATTTTCACACCGCTGACGGTCAGCATGGCGCCGTCATAGGCCGCCATGCCGCGCAGGCGGATGATCTCGGCCAGGTCCTTCTGGATCTGGCGCGCCACCTTCTGCTGTCTTGTGGTTTCCTTGTCCATTACGCGAAATTCAGGATATAGTAGTTCTTCTTGCCTTTCTGGACCAGGATGTACTTGCCGTCGAGCAGGTGGTCGGCCGTCAGCTGCAGGGCTGCGTCGGCGACCTTTTCCTTATTGATGCTCAGGCCGCCGCCCTGGACCATCTTGCGGCATTCGCCCTTGCTGGGGAAGACGTCCGTCCGGACGGCCAGCATTTCGACCAGGTCGCACGGGAGCGCGTCCTTGGGCAGCGCAAACTGCGGGACATTGTTGAACACGGAAAGGAACGTGCGCTCGTCAAGGGCCTTGAGCGCCTCTACGGTACCCTTGCCGAAGAGCATCTGCGAGGCGGCCACGGCGTTCTCGTATTCTTTCTGTCCGTGGACCATCACGGTCACTTCGCGGGCCAGGATCTTCTGGAGTTCGCGGCGCTCGGGCGCTTCGCGGTGGGCGGCGATGGCCGTCTCGATGGTCTCGCGGTCGAGCATCGTGAAGATCTTGATGTAGCGCTCGGCGTCCTCGTCGGAAACGTTGAGCCAGAACTGGTAGAATTCATAGGGCGAGGTGCGCTCGGCATCGAGCCAGACGTTGCCTTTCTCGGTCTTGCCGAATTTGGTGCCGTCGGCCTTGCGGATGAGCGGGCAAGTGAGGGCGAAGGCTTCGCCGCCGTCGATGCGGCGGATGAGCTCGGTACCCGTGGTGATGTTGCCCCACTGGTCGCTGCCGCCCAGCTGCAGCACGCAGCCGCGGTTCTTCCAGAGCCAGTAGAAGTCGTAGCCCTGCATCAGCTGATAGCTGAATTCAGTGAACGACATGCCTTCGCTGGAGTCGCGCGACAGGCGCTTCTTCACCGAGTCCTTGGCCATCATATAGTTCACCGTGATGTGCTTGCCGATATCGCGGATGAAATTGATGAAGGTGTAGTCCTTCATCCAGTCGTAGTTGTTCACCAGTTCCGCCTTGTTGGGGGCGTCCGATTCGAAATCGAGGAAGCGGGCCAGCTGCGCCTTGAGGCAGGCCACGTTGTGGCGGAGCGTCTCTTCGTCGAGCAGGTTGCGTTCGGCCGATTTCATCGACGGGTCGCCGATCATGCCGGTCGCGCCGCCCACCAGGGCGAAAGGCTTATGGCCGCAGTTCTGGAAATGCTTGAGGATCATCACGCTGACGAGATGACCGATATGCAGGGAGTCCGCGGTCGGGTCGATGCCTACATAGGCGGCCTGCGGGCCTTCCATCAGTTTTTCTTCCGTTCCGGGCATGATGTCCTGGATCATGCCGCGCCATTCCAATTCCTTGACAAAATTCTTCATTTCCCTATCTTCTATCATCTTTGTGTTAACCCACGACCCAGACCATGACGTGATTGTCGAAAACCTCATAGCTGAGCTCGAACTCCATTTCCGTGCCGTCCTTGTGGGTGAAGGTGGCTTCGATCTCGCCTTCGTCGCGGGGATTGAAGCGTTCGACTTCGATCTGTTCGGCGAAGTCCACGTCCGAGACCGACATCCGCTTGTAGATGGCTTCCTTGGCGCACCAGTAGATGGCCAGCTGGAGGTTCTTCTTGCGGTCGTCCAGGTCGTCGATTTCATCTTCGCTGAGGGCTTTCTTCTCCACGGCCGAGAAATCGCGGTCGAGGCTTTCGATGTCGATACCCAGGTCCTCGTCGGGATGCAGCAGGATGGCGACGAAGCGGCTGGTGTGGGAGATGCTGATCTCCATGGCCGTGTTCTGCAGATACGGCTTGCCGTTGTCGTGGTGGCCCAGGTACAGCTTTTCCGGGAAGATTTCGTTGAGCAGGGCCCGCGTCGCCAGTTTCTCCTTGCGGCGCGATTCGCTGCGCGTATACGAAAGCTCCTCCAGCTCGTTCTCGGGAACGGCTGTGTTCGCCATCAGTTCTTCTTCGGTTTCCGTGATCTCCCAGACATAGATCCGGGCGTCGTCATCGAGTTCTTTTTTCAGGTATAGTGCCATAGTGGTTTGGAAAAACACCACATGGCCGGAAGCCCGGATATTCGGCTCCCGTCGGTATTGTTCAGACTACTCGGAGGTTCCACAGTGGTGTCTTCGTTGGTTAATCTTGTTGAGATATCAGGATTCGAACCTGAACAAACAGAACCAAAATCTGTTGTGCTACCATTACACCATATCTCACTATGTTACGGGGGCAAGCCCCCGAGCCCCCTCGCTCCGACCTCGCTATCCCGCAGGGCCCTCCCTGCCCGGTCTCCGCTAGCGGCTGATGCCGCAGGGCTTCGCCCTAATCTCCTTCAAATTTCCTGTCACCTCGTGGCGACTCGTCAAGATTGCAAAGGTATTAATTATTTTTGATTATCGTTGCTTTTTGAAGAATTCTGTCATCAGGACGGAGGCTTCGGGGGCGAGGAGGCCGGAGGTGACTTCGGTGCGGGGGTGGAGGAGCGAGGGGGTGAAGAGGGTGTAGCCGCGCTTGGGGTCGGGGGCGGCGTAGACCAGGCGGCCGAGCTGGGCCCAGGCGAGGGCGGCGGCGCACATCGGGCAGGGTTCGACGGTTACATATAAGGTACAGTCGTTCAGGTATTTGCCACCCAGATAATCGGCGGCCATGCCGATGAGTTGCATCTCGGCGTGGGCCGTCACGTCGGTCAGCCGTTCGGTGTAGTTGTGGGCGCGGGCGATGATGCGGTCACCGCACACGACCACGGCGCCGATGGGGACTTCCCCCTCGGCCGCGGCCGCGCGCGCTTCGCGCAGCGCTTCCCGCATACATTGTTCATCGGTCAGGATCCGGCTCGCTTTCATGGCTTTCTCCGCAAAGATACGGTTTTTTGGCCGCTAAGGAACGGATTTTGTGTATCTTTGCGGCTTTATGCGGCCTAAATACATCTTCCTCATCTGTTTGCTGCTGTGGAGCGCCCTGCCCGCGGCCGCCCAGTACGTGCTCAACGGAACGGCGCCCGCGAACACCCGCTGGAGCCGGATCCAGGGAGACCATTTCGACATCATCTACCCGACGGAGATCGATTCCCTGGCCCGGGAATATCTCTTCAGCTTCGAAAAGACCCGCAACGCCGATCTGGCCGGCCTGCACATCGACACGCCGCATATGCCCATCATCCTGCACCCCTACCAGATGAACAGCAACGGCATGGTGGTCTGGGCGCCGCGGCGGCTGGAACTCTATACCACACCGATGGCCAATCCGCTCTATGCCCGCGACTGGGTCACCCAGCTGGCCGTTCATGAGGGACGCCACATCGGGCAGATGGCGCACTATACCAAAGGAATCTATGCCGTCCTCAACGTCCTTGCGGGCGAGCAGGGCAGCGCCGTCGGCGTAGGGCTCTATCCCACCAAAGTGCTGCTCGAAGGCGACGCCGTCCAGAACGAAACCGACCTGACCGGCGCCGGCCGCGGCCGCGATCCGGAATTCCTGAAATACTTCCGTGCCGCCTTTCTTGCCGGTGACTATCGGAACTGGTTCGCCTGGCGCTACGGTTCGTTCCGCTACTATACGCCCGGCAAGTATCCGCTGGGCTATATGCACGTCAGCACGATGCGCGACAATTCCGGGAACTATTACGCGGTCGGCGACATTATGGAAACGCAGGTTCACGACTGGTGGCGTTTCTTCAGCGTGTCACACCGCGCCTACCAGCGGGCCACCGGCCTGACCAGCCGCAAGAACTGGCGTGCCGCCGTCGCACGCAACAACGAACTCTGGCAATGGGAATACAATCTGCGGGCGCCTTATACCACCACCTCCGAAATCCTGGCGGAACGGGATCCCGTCTATACGGAAACCTCCAACCCCGTGCGCCTGGGCGATGAGACCTACGCCACGATGTGGGGCATGCAGTACGAAAACCGGCTGGTCGCCATCGATTCGCTCGGCAACCGCCGCTACCGGCGTCCCCTCGCTCCCACGGCCAGCACGCTGGTCGCCGATAGCGACCACTCGCTGCTCTTCACGGAAATCGTGCCCGACCCGCGCTGGGAACAGCGTTCCTGGTCGGTCATCCGCCGCTACGACGCCCGGACCAACCGCTACAAGACGCTGACGCGCCATTCCCGCTACGCCAATCCTGTGCCCTCGGCCGGCCGCGATTCGATCCTTGCGGTGGAATATCCCGTCACGGGCGGTTCGGCCGTAGCCATCCTCAACCGCGACGGCGCATTGCTGGGACGGATTGAAGCCCCCGAACAAGGTCAGATTACCCACGTAGTCCAGCTGAAAGACGCTTTCTACGCTTCGGTCATCCAGCCGGAAGGCATCGGCCTGTGGCAATACGACGGCGACTGGAAACAGATGCTGGAGCCGCAGTCCCGCATGATCCGGGAACTGCGCAACGCCGGCGACAGCGTCCTTTTCTTCGTCTCCGACCTCGACGGCCTGAGCAATCTCTATACGTTCGACCCCGCTTCCGGCAACCTCCAGCGTATCACCTCCGCCCAGTTCAGTGCCGAAAAACCGTCGCTCACGACGGACGGAACACTCCTTTATGGTGACTACGACCATATGGGCTACCATCCTGTCGCCACCGCCTTCGACACGCTTCCCAGAAAAAAGGCCTCTTTCGATCAGCCTTACCTCAACGAATTGGCGGACCGGAACGCCGAACAAGTTGCCAATCACGTCGACCTGCTCTCCCCGGAAGAGGAAGTCCTGCTGCGCAGCCGCATCGATTCCCTGGAAAGCCGCCGCTACAGCAAGCTCCTGCACGGCATCCACATCCATTCCTGGGCGCCCGTCTACGCCAATGTCGACCGGCTGATGAACGACATCGGCGGTTTCGACCTGTCGAACTTCTCCAACTGGTACGAATACGTGGCCCCGGGCGCAACGCTTATTTCCCAGAACCATCTCGGCTCCCTGGTTTCCGTGCTGGGCTATTCCTACCACGATCATCACCACGGCGCCCACGGTTATTTCAGCTATTCCGGCCTCTATCCCAAATTCGACCTGGCCGTGGACTTCAACGGCCGCAGCCAGACCCACTCGGAATACCGGTACGACCCGGACAAAGGACTCCTGATGCAGACCGACACCCTCGCCAAGCCGAGCCTCAACCTCAACGCCGCCATTTCCGTACCCCTCAACCTTTCGCGCGGCGGCTGGAACACCACGCTCACGCCCCGGTTCAATTATGTGCTGACCAACGACTCCTTCCGGTTGTTCGATCCCACCACGCATCGCGATATCGACCAGCCCTACACACAATCGCTGATCGCGACGCTCCATTTCGACACCCGCCTGGGTCGCCCCACCGCGCGCCTGACGCCGCGACTGGGCTTCGGTTTCCAGCTGAACGGTCAGATGCGGCTCGGTCCGAAGATCGAGAACAGCACCGCTTATGGGTTCAACTCCTGGTTCTACCTGCCCGGCTTCGGAAAAGAAGACGGCTTTAAACTTTCCTACGCCCGGCAGTTCCAGCCCTGGGGCTCCTACAAATACACGGCCGACTACAACCTGGTCAAGATGCCGTTCGGCTATCGGCGGGAACCCCTGATCAACTATCACCGCGGCACGCTGGAATACGCCCTCCCCATCTATGCGGGCGATATCGACGGCGGATTCTTCTTCTACCTCAAACGGTTCATGCTTGTCCCCTTCGTGGATTTCGCCATCGACAAGTGGCATATCAATCCCGTAAAGGATGGCTATAATCCACCCAGCTATCACGCAGAACTCGGTCCAAAACATTATTTCTCTTACGGCTCGGCCGTCATGATCACCACGCGCCTGTTCCGCATCGGTTCCGACCTGAAGTTCGGCGTGCGCGCCAGCTTCATGCCCGATAACGGAAGCCGTTTCCAATTCATCATGAGCACCGGCCTGTAAGACCATGGAAAACAACAACGCACGCAAACTCAACTGGTTCGACTGGTTCCTGATCGTGGGAACCACGGTCGTGAGCATCGCCTCATCGCTGCTGGGCGAAGGATGGGATACCCTCGGCTTCATCGTGGCCGTCACGGGCATCGTCAATCTGGTGCTCTGCGCCAAGGGCAATATCTGGAACTATGCCTTCGGCATCGTTTACAACGCCATCTACGTATACATCGCCTGGCACACGAAGCTCTACGCCGACTCGGCCATCTACCTGCTCTACTATCTGCCCATGCAGTTCGTGGGCTGGGCCCAATGGAAGAAAAACCAGAACCAGGAGAGCGGCGCGGTGAACGCCAGGCACCTGACCGGCCGGATGGCGCTCACGCTGCTGGCCGTGGCCGCCGTGCTGATTCCGCTCTTCGCCTGGATCCTCGGCCTGCCCGCCATCGGTGACTCGCAACCCTGGCTCGATTCGGTGACCACGGTCATCTCGATCCTGGCTATGTATATGATGGTCAAGGCCATTGCGGAGCAGTGGTACATCTGGATCGTGCTCGACGCCGTCCAGGTCGTCAAGTGGCTGATCGCCACCGTCCGGGGCGAGGAACACGCGGCGCTGATGCTGGTGATGTTCGCTTTCTTCCTGGCGAACGCCATTTACGGCCTCATTCAGTGGAATGGATTAGCGAAGCGAGCTTCGGACCAACCACGGCCGTAAGCTCTTCGAGGGAAGCCTCTTTGATGCGTTTCAAGCTCTTGAAGTGACGGAGCAGCTTCTGCTCGGTTACCTC
>CACYZM010000058.1 GCA_902778855.1 uncultured Bacteroidia bacterium | reverse complement strand
AGAGAAAACCGAAGAAAAGTCCGTCCAGAAGTCCGAAAACAAAACGGCTTCGAGCGACGAGATCCGGGACCTGGAGCGCGAGCTGGGCATCGGCGTCGAAAAAAACGAGACAACCACGGCCAAAATCCCGTCCACGAACAACAACGCCAGTTCCAAAACGAGCACTGGTTCGTCAATCTCGAATCCTCTTACCTTCAAAGGGATTCCCATGACCGGGACGCTTTCTTCCTTTGGCGCGGAACTGGTCAAAGCCGGATTCCGGAATGCCGGCAACGGTACGTATACCGGCACCTTCGCCGGCTATGACGGATGCAAGATCACCCCTTCCGGAAGCAATCCGGTCCAGGAAGTCCGCGTGGACTTCCCGGTCATCTCCGACTGGGACGCGCTGGAAAAGGCTTATGATTCCATGCAGGCATCCCTGACACAGAAGTATGGCATCGAACCGAAAACCAAGGCCAACAGCAACCTCGCCGTGTACGAGCTTCCCAACGGCACCATCTCCCTCGATGCCGACGTGAGCGACCGCTCTTCCTGGCACGTGATCCTGACCTATGCCAACGCGCCTTCGAAGACCTTGACCACACCATCGACCGGCAACCCCATCGATGACTTGTAATAAAAAAAGGAGCCTCGGAGGCTCCTTTTTTTGTGTCTTTTTCCGGAAAGGCTAGTCGCCGACCACCCGATGGAATTTGTAGATTGCCGTCTGGTGCGAGGAGAACAGGCCGGGAATGTCAATGTTGAAATCCGGCTGGCGGAGTGCCAGATGGTCCGGCGTCAGCCTGATGATCTCATAGGTACCGACCAGCACGATGGCTTTCCCGTCGTCCGATACGTCCATCGACTTGTTGAAGTGGATGGTTTTTTTCGCCGCATCGAAGGTAAAGGATGACATTTCGACATCCCAGCCCAGTTTCACGGTCGCCATATTGGCATCGCTCAGATACAGATAACCCGAATTCCCGGTGAAGTCGATGTTCGATGTATTCTGGGCACCGCTTCCGATCACGGAAGCCGAAGCCTCGATGGTCAGCGTATCCAGTTTCCAAGAGCCATAGAGCGTTCCCTCTTTTTCCTGATCGTTGTTGTTCAGGGGATCGCAGGAACACAAAGCCGCAAGGAGGCCCGCAAGGAGCGCGAAAGAACAAACAATTTTCTTCATGACAAATGCTTTTTTAATTGTTCTGCGGCACAAAAGTACAAAAAATAGACCAGTTCGTTCTACTCAAGGCCCGCCCAGGTGCCTCTGATCTGCTTGCACTGGGTATAGCAGGACGGGCAGTTGAACACTTTATAATGGTCGCTGCCGTCGGCCTGGAAGATATCCACGCCGCGCTGGTAGGTATCCCATCCGCCGGCGAGTATATAGATATAAGTCACCTCACCGCCAGTGAGCGGGGCGGCTTTCACGCCGTTGGGCGACATGGTCATTTCCACCGTATAGGGCTTTTCCGGCGCATAGGCATTGGACGGAACGGCACCCTTGAGCACCGCGGCAGGCAGGTAGCGCTGGATGTACGAATCGTTCTCGGGCGAGAAGCGTGACGGCTCGAGTTTCCGCACCAGTTCACGCGTAATTTCGCTCACGGTCGCCGGACCGTTGCAGAGCAGGCCGAAACACCGCTCCCCTTCCGCCGCATTGCGCGCATAGATCTCCATGGCCATGGGAATCATCGCGGCCGTGCCGGCGATGCTCTTGCCCAGCAGCCCGTCGTAGACCGCCTGGAACTCCGTAAAGCCGGAAGGGACGTTGGTGAAGGTCACCGACGCCGTCGCCGTCTTGAATTCCCGGGTCGCGGAATCGATTTCGCGGACTATCGTATAGACGTGGTCGCCGTAGCGCAGGGAATTGCCGTCCGCGTAGGCCTCATGCCGCTCGTTGTTGACCAGGCCGGCCCAGGCGTCCAGGATCACGTCGTCATCGTCGTCCGCCTCATTGTCGCCGTTGACAATGCCGGCAAGCACGTCGGCCAGGAAGGTTTTCACAGAATCGCAGCCCGTCAGCGACAGGCAAAGGCAAGCCGCCAGGACCGCCATCAATAATCGTTTCATTGCCTATTCCGGTTTTTCTTCGGTTCCCAGCCCCAGGTCCTTGAAAAACCCGCCGATGCCTTCCAGCAGCGAGGGAATCTGTTCAATCACGCCGTTGATCGCATCGATCGCCGTCTTGACACCGCTCTTGGCGGCCAGGCCGACATATTTGGCAATGGCCGAACGGATCTGCTTTTGCTCGTCGACATTGTAGGCACTCCGGTTCTGCGTGTATTCGTCAACCAATTTTTCGAACTGGGCGTTCGCCTTGGTCCAGTCATCTTCGGAGAACTTGTCGCAGCGCTTCTCCACGTTGTTCACGAACATGTCGAACCGCGCCGGTAAAGTTTCCTTGCAGGAAGTCGTCCAGAAAGCCACCAGGGCCACCAGGAAAAAGACAATGATGCGTTTCATCGTTACAGGTTTTTAGGGATTCAATTCCCAAATATACGAAAAAAGCGGATATGCTACTCCCAGCACTCCAGATCCAGTTCCGCCGTCTCCGGGAGGGAATCGCGATGGAAGACGGGGTTCTTGCCGGGGTTCTTGCCGGCTTTCTTCTGGGCGCGGTAGTCGTCGAGGAGGCGGAAGGCATATTTGCCCAGCCGGGCGATCGCATAGAGGTTGCAGGCGGTCAGCAAGGCCATGCAGAGGTCGCCCAGGCTCCAGACCAGGTCGAGGCTGGCCAGGGCGCCGAAGATGACGACAACGCCGCCCGCCAGCAGCCGATAGATGGCCATCACCCATTTCCGGCAGGAACCCGAACGGGCATTGCGGGTGAGGAAGCGGATGTTGGCCTCGCCGTAATAATAGTTGCCGATGATGCTCGAATAGGCAAACAGCAAGATGGCGGCCGCCACGAAGATGGTGCCGAAACGGCCGATCTCGGCTTCAAGCGCCGCCTGCGTCAAGGCGATGCCGTTCAGGCCGCCCTGGGAATCCACACCGCTGAAAAGGATGATGAATGCCGTGCAGCTGCATACCACCAGCGTGTCGGTAAAGACGCCGAGCGCCTGGATGAGGCCCTGCTTCACGGGATGGCTCGTGCTGGCCGTGGCAGCCACGTTCGGCGCCGAGCCCTCGCCCGCCTCATTCGAGAAAAGGCCCCGCTTGATGCCGTTCATCAACGTGGCGGCGATGCCGCCGCCGGCGATCTGCGTAATGCCGAAAGCGTCCTTGAAAATGATGGCAAACACCTGCGGAATCAGGTCGATGTGGCGGAAAATTACGAACAGCGCCAGCAGCAGATAGCCCAGCGCCATGATCGGCACGATGACGCTGCTCACCTTGGCGATGCGATGGATGCCGCCGAAGATGACCACCAGGGACACCACAGCCAGGATGATGCCCACCCACACGGGATTGAAGCCGAAAGCCACGTTCAGCGCGCTGCAGATGGTATTGCTCTGGATGGAGTTGTAAGACAGGCCGAAGGTGACGGAAATCAGGATCGCGAACAGGGCGGCCAGCCACGGCTGGCGCAGGCCTTTCAGGATGTAGTAGGCCGGCCCGCCAATGAAGGAATCCTTCTCGCGCTTCTTGAAGAGCTGGGCCAGGGTCGACTCGACGAAGGCCGAGGCGGAACCCAGCAGCGCGATGATCCACATCCAGAACACGGCGCCCGGCCCGCCGACCGCTATGGCCGTGGCAACGCCGGCCAGGTTGCCCGTCCCTACTCGCGTGGCCACCGATACGGCAAAGGCCTGGAAGGAAGAGACGTGCTTCTGCCCGTCGTGCCGGCCGGTCGACTCGCCCAAAAGACGGAACATCTCGCCGAGCATGCGGAACTGCACGCCCCGGGAACGGAACGTGAACCAGAGCGCGCAACCAATCAGCACGGCGATCAGGATGTACGTCCAGAGAAAGTCGTTGGAGGCGGTTACCGCCCGGTTGAGCCAGCCGTCGGCAGAGAAGACATCCAGCATAGGGGGTTATTATTCTCCGTAAAGGTATTTGTGCTGTTCCGGGGTCAGCGTGTCTATGCGGCAGCCCCAGTAGGCGATTTTGCGGCGTGCGACTTCCTCGTCGATTTCGCGGGGAACGTCGTGGAGCATGGCACCGCGCGAACGCGGGAGCGAATCGCGGTGCGACGCCAGGTAGCGGGCGCTGAGCGCCTGGATGGCGAACGACATGTCCATGATCTCGGCCGGATGGCCGTCGCCGGCGGCCAGGTTGACGAGCCGGCCTTCGGCGATGACATAGAGCTTGCGGCCGTTTTCCAACCGGTAGCCCATAATGTTGTTGCGGGCCGGAGCGGCCTCGACGGCCATGGCGCGCAGCCCCGCCACGTCAACCTCAACGTCGAAGTGGCCGGCGTTGCACAGGATGGCGCCGTCTTTCATCTTCGCGAAATGCGCCGGGGTAATGACGCCGGCACAGCCCGTCACCGTAACGAACAAATCGCCCACGCGGGCCGCTTCGTCCATCGGCATCAACGAGAAACCGTCCATCACGGCCTCCATGGCCTTGATCGGATCGACTTCGGTCACGACCACCTGGGCGCCGAGCCCCTTGGCGCGCATGGCCACGCCCTTGCCGCACCAGCCATAGCCGGCCACCACGACGGTCTTGCCGGCCACGATCAGGTTGGTGGTGCGGTTGATGCCGTCCCACACGCTCTGGCCGGTTCCGTAGCGGTTGTCGAAAAGATGCTTGCAATCGGCGTTGTTGACCAGCATCATCGGGAATTCGAGCTGCCGGGCCTTGTCGAGGGCCTGCAGACGCAGGATGCCGGTGGTGGTTTCTTCGCAACCGCCGATCACGCCGGGAAGCAGATCGCGGTATTCCGAATGCATCAGCGAAACCAGGTCGCCGCCGTCGTCGATGATGATGTTCGGGCCGATGGCCAGGACGCGGCGGATATGGGCTTCGTATTCTTCGGGCGTGGCACCGTGCCAGGCAAAGACGTTGAGACCTTCGTGCACGAGGGCGGCGGCCACGTCATCCTGCGTGGAGAGCGGGTTGCTGCCTGTAACATACATCTCGGCACCGCCTGCGGAGAGAACTTCGCACAGGTAGGCGGTCTTGGCTTCCAGATGGACGGAGAGGGCCACTTTCAGGCCGGCGAACGGGCGTTCGGTGCGGAATTCGGCCTCCAGGCCGTTCAGCAGCGGCATATGATGCCGCACCCATTCAATCTTGAGCGCGCCGTCGGGCCACAGCTCAAGATTGCGGATTTCGCTTTTCATAAGGCAGAATGTTACAGCGAGTTATATGCGATCGAGAAGGTGTCTCCCTGCGAAGGGTCGCCGGTGGCGATGCCTTTCTTCAGCCATTTGGAGCGCTGGGCGGAAGTGCCGTGGTTGAAGGAATCCGGAACCGTGCGGCCGTAGGCTTGCTTCTGGAGATAGTCGTCGCCGATCTTTGCGGCCACGGCCAAGCCTTCGTCGATGTCGCCGGGCTCGAGGGAGCCGAACATCGCGTTGTCGTGGTGGGCCCACACACCGGCATAAAAGTCGGCCTGGAGCTCGAGGCGGACGCTGATCTGGTTGTATTCCTTGCTGTTGGCTTTATAGCGCGACATCTGCTGATGGGCCTGGCCGAGGGTGCCGAGCAGGTTCTGGACGTGATGTCCCACTTCGTGGGCGATGACGTAGGCATAAGCGAAGTCACCGTCGGCGCCGATCTGCTTCTTCATCGAAGAGAAGAACGAGAGGTCGAGATAGACACACTTGTCGGCGCTGCAGTAGAACGGGCCGGACTGGGAAGTGGCGCCGCCGCAACCGGACTGCACCGCACCGGAGAAGAGCACGAGTTTCGGAGGTTCGTAGGTCAGGCCGTTCTGGCGGAAGATCTTGGTCCAGACGTCTTCCGTACCGGCGAGAATCTGTTTCGAGAACCGGGCGAGTTCCTCTTCTTCGGCCGTCGGGGTGTATTCGCCCGCGGTCTGCGAACCCGTACCGATTACCTGACCGGCTTCCTGAATGACCGAGGAAGGGTCGCCGCCCAGCAGCCAGGTGAGGAGTCCGATAATGATGAGGCCGCCGATACCCAGGCCGCCAATGGTGCCCATCGACGAGCCGCCCCGGCGGTCGTCAACGTTCGTGCTTTCGCGTCTTCCTTCGAGTTTCATGATAAAAACGGTTAGTCAGACTACAAAGATAAAAGATTCTTTGTAATTTTGTAAGGATAACGTCAGAACTTTATATGAAACGGTTTCTTACTTTATTGCTCATCGCCGTCCTGGCGGCCGGCGGCCTCCAGGCCAAAAACTATAAACTCACCTCGCCCAACGGAAGGACCGTCGTCGATGTCGACGTCCAGGGCCGGATTACCTGGAGCGTCTCGCACAACGGGCAGCGCATCCTCGCCCCTTCCGCCGTCTCGATGACCGTGGCGGGCAAGGAAATCGGCCTGGACCCGAAAGTCAAATCGGCCAAGACCAACAAAGTGAAAAGCGCCATCGCAGCCCCCTTCTGGCGGCAGATGTTCATCAACTATACCTACAACGAGCTGGAACTGACGCTGGACGACGGCTGGACCGTCTACTTCCGGGCCTACGACAAGGAAGGCGTGGCCTACCGTTTCGAATCCACCTCGGTCAAGAAGGACGACCGGGTAACCGCCGAACTGGCCGAATTCAATTTCACAGGCGATTACACCGCCTATGTGCCCTATAGCAGCGGCGGCCCGAACAATCCGTTCCGCACTTCGTTCGAAAGCCGGTACACCGTGGCACCGCTGAGCGCCTTCCGCGACAACGAGGTGGCATTCTCTCCCCTGCTGGTCTGCCTCGACAACGGTCTCCGCGTCGAAATCTCCGACTCCGACATCGAAGCCTATCCGGGCATGTTCCTGCGCAAAGGTCTGAATCCCAACTCGCTCCGTGGCGAGTTCGCACCCTATCCCGCCGAGGTGAAGGAAACGCCCGAGCGCGGTCAAGTGATCGTCACATCCTATACCGACTATCTGGCCGTCATCCGCGAAAGCGCCTCGAAAAAAGAGCCGCGCAGCTTCCCCTGGCGCCTGATGGCCATCGCCGAGAGCGACACGGCCCTTCCCACCAACAACCTGGTCTATCTGCTCGCATCCCCGAGCCGGATCCAGAACGTCTCGTGGATCAAGCCCGGCAAAGTGGCCTGGGACTGGTGGAACTGGTGGAACATCACCGGCGTCGATTTCACGGCCGGCATCAACACCCAGACCTACAAGTACTACATCGATTTCGCTTCGGCCAACGGCATCGAATACGTGGTGCTCGACGAAGGCTGGTCGGATCCCCTTGACATCATGCGGATCAAACCCGTCATCGACCTGCGGGAACTCTGCCGCTATGCGGAGTCCAAAGGCGTGGGGCTGGTACTTTGGGCCGTGAGCTACGTGCTCGACAAAGACCTCGAAAAAGCTTGCAAGACCTACTCGCGGATGGGCATCAAAGGCTTCAAGGTCGACTTCATGGACCGCGACGACCAGACCATCCCCGAACAGCTCTACCGCATCGCCGAAATGGCCGCCAACTACCAGATGATCGTCGACTACCACGGCATGTACAAGCCCGCCGGCATGAACCGGACCTGGCCCAACGTCCTCAATTTCGAAGGCGTCTGGGGTTTGGAACAGATGAAATGGTCGCGCGACGACATGGTGGAATACGACGTTACCTTCCCCTACATCCGCATGCTCTCCGGCCAGGTCGACTACACGCCCGGCGCCATGCGCAACCAGCTGCGTCACGAATTCACGCCCAATAACGGCAACCCGACCAGCCAGGGCACGCGTGCCCGCCAGGTGGCCGAATACGTTGTCTTCGACGCCCCCTTCGAGATGCTCTGCGACAACCCGAGCGCCTATATGAAAGAGCAGGAAACCACCGATTTCATCACCGCCATCCCCACCGTCTGGGATGAAACCCGCATCCTGCAGGGCGAAATCGGCAAGTATATCGTGACCGCCCGGCGCAAGGGAGAAAAATGGTACATCGGCGGCCTGACCAACTGGGACGCCCGCGACATCTCGCTCGACCTGAGCGGCCTGACCAAAGGCACGCACGCCGTCACGGTCTATCGTGACGGCGTGAACGCGACCCGCAATGCCACCGACTATGTGCTCGATTCACTCGAAATCCCGATGAATAAACCGTTCCTGGTCCATCTGGCTCCCGGCGGCGGCTTTGCGATGGTTATCGAGTAATCTCCTTGTTGAGCGCATCGACCGGGGCCATGAACTTCGCCAGTTCCTCTTCGGTAAGCTGGTAGTTCTGCATCTCGCCCGAGAAATACTGGTCATACGCGGCCATATCCACGAATCCGTGACCGGAGAGGTTGAAGAGAATGGTCTTCGCTTCTCCGGTTTCCTTGCATTTGAGGGCCTCCTGGATGGTGGCGGCGATGGCGTGGCAGGATTCCGGAGCCGGGATGATGCCTTCCGTGCGTGCGAAGAGCACACCGGCGTTGAACGAGTCGAGCTGGTTGATGTCCACCGCTTCCATAAATCCGTCCTTCATCAGCTGTGACATGATCACACCGGCGCCGTGGTAGCGCAAGCCACCGGCGTGGATGCTGGCCGGCTTGAAACCGTGACCGATGGTGTACATCGGTAGAAGCGGCGTAAGGCCGGCCTCATCGCCGAAGTCATATTCGAACTTGCCGCGCGTGAGTTTCGGGCAGGAAGCGGGTTCCGCCGCGACGAAACGCGTCTTGCGGCCTTCCCGGATGTTGTGGCGCATGAACGGATAGGCGATGCCGCTGAAGTTCGAGCCGCCGCCGAAGCAGGCGATCACGATGTCGGGATATTCGCCCGCCAGTTCCATCTGCTTCTCGGCTTCCAGACCGATAATCGACTGGTGGAGGCACACGTGGTTGAGTACCGAGCCCAGGGTGTATTTGCAGTTAGGCGTGGTGACGGCCAGTTCGATGGCTTCCGAGATGGCACAGCCCAGGGAACCCCGGTCGTTGGGGTTGATGGTCAGGATGTCCTTGCCGGCCCGGGTCGACATCGACGGCGAAGGCGTAATGGCCGCGCCGAAGGTCTGCATAATGCTGCGGCGGTAGGGTTTCTGCTCATAGCTCAATTTGACCATATAGACAGCCAGTTCCAGGCCGAACTTCTTGGCGGCGTACGAAAGGGCACCACCCCACTGGCCGGCACCGGTCTCGGTGGTGATATTGGTCACGCCCTGCTTCTTGGCATAGTAGGCCTGCGCCAGTGCGGAATTGAGCTTATGGCTGCCGGCCGGGCTCACGCTCTCATTCTTGAAATAGATGTGTGCGGGCGTACCAAGCGCTTTCTCCAGGTCATACGCGCGCACGAGCGGCGTGCAGCGGTACATGGCGTACTGCTCGCGGACCGGCTCCGGAATCGGAATCCATTCGTCGGTCTGGTTGAGTTCCTGGTTCGCACATTCCTCGCAGAAGATGGGATAGAGGTCCTGGGCGGTGAGCGGCGCGTGCGTGGCCGGATTCAGGATCGGCAGCGGCTTGTTGGGCATTACGGCCTGCATGTTGAAGTAATGGGTCGGGATTTCGCTTTCGGGAAGCAGGAATTTTTTCTGTTTCATGGCGTTTAGTATTTGATTGATTAATAAAATTCAAAAGAAAAAGGCCTGTCGCAAGTTCGACAGGCCTTATTATGATATACAACGGCTGGCTCCCTCGCGACTATTGAAGTTGCAAGCGCCACCACCAGTTGTTGTTCATCCGTTTCATGGAGTTCTTTCAGGTTTGCATGGTAAAGTTAAGTAAAAGATTCCCTCGTTGTACCGAAAAAGCGTATCTTTGCGCAAAAGTCCGAAGATTTGCCGAATATGTTCGCAGAATTGCTATTTGGGAGCAGTACCGCCCACATTATTTTCATTCTCGCCGCCACCATCGCCCTGGGAACCCTTTTGGGCAAGATCAAAATCGGCGGCATTTCGCTGGGCGTGACCTGGATTCTGTTCGTAGGCATCGCATTGGGCCATTTCGGCATGGGCATCGATCCCAAGGTGCTCGGGTTCGTCAAGGAATTCGGCCTGATCCTGTTCATCTATTCGGTGGGTCTGCAGGTCGGACCCGGCTTTTTCGCTTCGCTCAAACAAAATGGCATCCGGCTCAACGTCATGGCGCTCTGCGTTTTGTTACTGGGCATCGGCGTGACCCTGGCCATTGGCGCCATCAGCGGCACCAGCCTGATCACAATGACGGGCATCCTGTCGGGCGCTGTCACCAATACGCCGTCGCTGGGTTCCGCGCAGCAGACTTTCCTCGAAACCACAGGGGCCAACGACCCCTCCATCGCCCTGGGCTATGCAGTGGCGTATCCGCTGGGCGTCATCGGCCTGATTCTCGCGCTGGTGCTGATGCGGAAGCTGTTCCGCGTCGATCCCGTGAAGGAGAACGCCCGGCTCCAGGCGGAGCACATCATCGAAACCCACGACCCCGACCGCGTCACCGTGGTCATCACCAATCCGCAACTCGACGGCAAAAAAGTCTATGATATCGCCCGGCTGCTCAACCGGCAGTTCGTGATTTCCCGGATGCTCCGGCCCGGCGGTGATCCGGTTCTGGCCGACGCACAGACCGAGATCCGGCTCGGCGACAAAGTTTTCTTTGTCTCGGATCCCCGCGACACCGAAGCCGTGACCACGTTCCTCGGCGAGCGGATCGAGATGGACCAGGCCGTGTGGGACCGCATCAGCGGAGCCACCGAACTGGTATCGCGCCGCATTCTGGTCACGAAGGGCAAAATCAACGGCAAGCAGCTCGGTTCGCTGCAGCTGCGCAATCATTTCAAGGTGAATGTCACCCGCGTCAACCGTGCGGGCGTCGATCTGATCGCCTCGCCGTCGCTCTCGCTCCAGGTGGGAGACCGTCTGACCGTTGTAGGCACCGAAGCGTCGATCAACGCCGTGGCCGGATTGCTGGGCAATTCCTCGAAGCGGCTGCGCGAGCCGAATTTGATTCCGATGTTCATCGGCATCCTGCTCGGTGTGGCCCTCGGTATGATTCCGTTCCACATCCACGGCATTCCGTTGCCCGTGAAGCTCGGTCTGGCCGGCGGTCCCCTGATCGTGGCCATCCTGCTGAGCCGGTTCGGCGCCCGGTTCCATCTGGTGACCTACACGACGATGAGCGCCAGCCTGATGCTCCGCGAGATCGGCATTTCGCTGTTCCTGGCTGCCGTAGGTCTGGCTGCCGGTCCCGAGTTCATCAGCACGCTGCAAGGCGGCGGTCTCGCCTGGGTCGGCTACGGTTTCCTGATCACGGTCATTCCGATCCTGCTGGTCGGTCTTCTCGGCCGCTGGGTCTTCAAGTTCAATTATTTCGAGCTGATGGGCACGCTCTCCGGCAGCATGACCGATCCGATCGCCCTCTCGTTCGTCTCGAGCAACTCCCCCAACGACATCCCCGCCGTCAGCTACTCCACCGTCTACCCCCTGACGATGTTCCTCCGCGTCGTCTCCGCCCAAATCCTCATCCTCGCCGCCCTGTAAATCATCGGGCTCCATTCCCTTAACCGTGGGGAATCGCCCTGTCGGGAAGGGGCAATTCCTCCGCTCAGGCTGGCGAAAAAGGGAGCGGCACCGGGAGCTTGACGGCGAACTCCTCCCTCGCCGTCATGGCTTCGTCAGGGCCCGGGGCCAAGGCCCCAGCCCCTTTCCTACGGCCACCGCTCCCTGCACAGGCCTTCCCACGTCCCTTTTTCGCCAATTCGCTCCGGAATCGCCCCTTCCCTCCTTGGGCTCCCTAATCTATCCGCCCAACAGACCACAGAATGGAAATGGACGGGGCGGTTTTCATTCTATGGCCAACAATGAAGCATTATGGCTGGATTTCGGGCCACAGAATGAATGGGGAATACGCCATTTTCATTCTATGGCCAATCGACGGAAAAGACCCGCTTCTGTTATCCCAAGCCCGCGCCAGCGGGCCGTGCCGAAGGCACGAGGGGGTTCGGGGGATGTGCCCCCGTGGAAAAAGGGGCGGCACGGTTGCCGCCAACAATAAAAAAGCCCCGGGTGTCGTTAGACACTCGGGGCTCAAAGGTGGCGGCAACCTACTCTCCCACTTGGTGTAGCAGTACCATCGGCGCACGTGAGCTTAACTTCTCTGTTCGGAATGGGAAGAGGTGGATCCTCACCGCTATAACCGCCTTTCATTATATCTCTAGGAGAGAGAACTCTCTGGTATTTACTCCCGCTCGCAACTATGCTTCTTCTCTCAAGCGAAGTATTCGGGATATTAGTACCGATCGACTTTGACATTGCTGCCTTTACATCTTCGGCCTATCAACGTGGTAGTCTCCCACGTCCCTCAATGGAAAACTCATCTTGGAGACGGCTTCGCGCTTAGATGCTTTCAGCGCTTATCCTGACCCAGCATGGATACCCGGCGGTGCAGCTGGCGCCACAACCGGTAAACCAGAGGCTGGTCCATCCCGGTCCTCTCGTACTAAGGACAGACCTCCGCAGTTTTCCTACGCCCACAACAGATAGGGACCGAACTGTCTCACGACGTTCTGAACCCAGCTCGCGTGCCACTTTAATCGGCGAACAGCCGAACCCTTGGAACCTGCTCCAGCCCCAGGATGTGACG
>CACYZM010000057.1 GCA_902778855.1 uncultured Bacteroidia bacterium | reverse complement strand
GATGCCGGAACGCTGAATGCCCATCACCTCTGCGAAGCGGGCAGGGGAAAGGCCTTCCATGGTCAGAAATTGTTTGAGTCGGTCGTGCATGACAGCCTGTTTTTTTCGATGTACAAATGTAACAATTAAAACGGAGAAGCGCAAATGAAATTTTACGCCTTTTCACGGAACTAAACAATTACAAATGTAACCGAACAGGAGAGGTAGCGGTGATCAACAAATAGAAAACTTAAAATGCAGACCAGATAATGGAGGTAAGTTATATATAATATTGGGTATCAGAGCATTAGTTGTCCAATTATGCCTAAAAACGGCCCTGAACGGGGTTTTGTTTAGGGGATGAAACAAAGTAAAGCTTTTAATAGATATCGTAAAATACTGGGTTATTGTTTGTTAAATATACTATTTGAAAAAATGGTAAATATTTTTGTCACTTTGCTTGCGGCTGGGGAGAGAATAGTTTGTTCGTAGGCGCCGCATCGCGGCCACATTTGTAACACCCTCTTCTCGGTAAATAAATGTAAACTTGCTCGTTTAAAAAGTTAAACTTGTATTTGCGTCGGCAAAGTTGTATTTTTGTATCGCTAAATTTTGCCCGATGGTCCAGGATATTCGCATCGAAGATTACACATATAACCTCCCTGAAGACCGCATTGCCCGTTATCCGCTGCCGCAACGCGATGATTCTAAGCTTCTTGTCTATACAAATGGCAGCGGAAGACGCCCTGAGAATCGAAAATTCCGCGACCTGGCCGATTATCTCCCGGAAAAATCGCTGATGGTCTTCAACAATACGAAGGTCGTTCCGGCCCGTCTCCTATTTCAGAAAGACACAGGCGCCCTGATCGAGATCTTCTGCCTGGAGCCCGAATTCCCGTCCGATTATGCCCAATGCTTCGCTTCCACGGCTTCCTGCCGCTGGAAAGTGATGGTCGGCAACCGCAAACGCTGGAAAGCGGGCCGTCTCAAACTCTGGGTCGACGGAGGGAATCCGCAGCGTAAGGAGCTGGAAGCCATGGCGCTGGAAGCCGAATGGTACGCGACCGACCCTACCCCGGTGGTGACCTTCAGCTGGCAAGGCGGCTACTCGTTCTCGCAGGTCATGGCCCACTGCGGCCGGATCCCCATTCCGCCGTATTTGAAACGCGATACGGAAGCCATCGACCTGGAACGCTACCAGACCTGGTATGCCCGCCGCGAGGGCTCCGTGGCCGCGCCTACGGCCGGCCTGCACTTCGCCCAGAGGGAGCTGGATGCGATTGATGCAAAGGGGATTACCCGCCTCAATCTATGCCTCCACGTGGGTGCCGGCACCTTCCTGCCCGTCAAGAGCCGGACGATCGGTGAACACGAAATGCACAGCGAACCCTTCTCGGTCTCGCGCACCTTCCTGACCACGCTCCGCGACAAAGGCGACCGTCCGGTGACGGCCGTCGGCACGACGTCGACGCGCTGCCTGGAATCGTTGTATTACCTGGGCGTCCACTGCCTGGAACAGGGCGAACCGGGTTTTGTGGAGCAATGGGAGCCCTATCGCGAAGAAGGTTACAAATGGAGCCTCGAAGAGGCCCTCTCGGCCCTGATTTCCTATATGGAAAGTCAAGGGATTGAGGAACTTGTATCCCGCACCCGCATCATCATCGTGCCGGGCTTCCGCTTTCGGGTGATCGACTTCCTGGTGACCAACTTCCATCAGCCCCAGAGCACGCTCCTGCTGCTGATCGGCGCCTTCGTGGGGGATGCCTGGCACGCCATCTACGACTTCGCCCTGGCGAACGATTTTCGCTTTTTAAGCTACGGAGACTCTTCACTTTTGCAAAAAGTGTGATATCTTTGTATTCCCTATGCTAAAGATAATATGATGAAACCTATTTTCGACATAAACGGTTATCTGGCCGACAAACTGGCCTTTTCCAACGGTCTGTGGCTGCTGATCGCCTCGATTGCCTTCGCGCTGCTGTGCGTGTGCTTCGTTTTCGCGGTCGGCCGCGGCCGGCTGAAAGCCCGTCAGATGTTCGTGGAAACGGCCTGGGTCGCCCTCTGGTACTACGGAATTCTGGCCCTGAGCCTGATCACGCTGTTCCCCAAGGAGAAACCGCTCTGGCAGCCTGCCAATCCGCTTCCCGTCTGGTGCGGGGCGGCCGCCGTGGCGTTCCTGGGCTTCCTCCTGTACTTTTTCAGGCGGAAAAAGCATTTCATCCAGATGAGTTCCGCCACGGCCATCCGCAAGAGCGCTGCCGCCAGTGGCGCGGCGCGGTTCTGCTATGCGCTTCTATTCTCCGCCATGCTCGTTTCGGCGGTCATCTGCGGCATCCGCATCGCGATGGGCGACAGCATCTTCCATCTGCTCGTCCCGATGGTCCTGGTGGCCCTGGCGCTGCTGCTGCACGGCTTCACGCACTGGCGCATCTGGTTCGTGCTGGCTGCGCTTGCCATCGTGGCCTACGATTTCCTGATGATCCAGAACGTGCTGGCCGTCACCAATTTCGGCTACTTCCCGCTGGTGGCGATGATTCCGCTGCAGCTGGCCGTCATCCTTCCGCTGCTGAGTCTTTCGGGCAACAAATACCTCTAGGCCATGTTCGAAGATATCCGTCCCTACAATGATGCCGAGACGGCGGCGGCGCTCCGGCGCGTGTCGAACAACCGGCTGATGGACCAGATCTCGGCCTTCCTGTTCCCGGGCAAGGATCCCGACATCCTGCGCAATACGCTCAATACCATCCGCGGCGTGGATGATTTCCAGACGCGGGTGATGTATCCGGCCGTCCGGACCATCCTGGGCAAGACCACCAAGGGCCTGACCTTCGAGGGGCTTGAGCATTTCACGGGCGGGCAGTGCTACACGATGCTTTCCTCGCATCGCGACATCGTGCTCGACTCGGCGTTCATCCAGTTCATCTTCAAGGACAACGACCTGCCGCTCTCTGAGATCGCAGTGGGGGACAACCTCATCTACAACCAGTTTATGGAAGACCTGATGCGTTCCAACCGGATGATCAAGGTCGTTCGCAACACCAACCCCCGGCAGCTCTACGAAACCTCGCGCGAGCTGTCGGCCTACATCCGCAAAAGGCTCACCGACGAGGAGCCGGCTTCGGTCTGGATCTCGCACCGGAACGGCCGCACCAAAGACGGGTACGACGCCACGGAACAGGGGCTGCTGAAGATGCTTTCGATGAGCGGCAGCAACGATTTCGTGGAGAATATGTCGGGCTTGAAACTGATGCCTGTCGCCGTCTCTTATGAAATCGAAAGTTGCGGAACCAAAAAGGCTTACGAGGTTTATGTAAAGCAACAGTTTGGTAAGTACGCCAAGCGTCCCGGCGAAGATCTGGAGAGCATCGTCGTGGGAATCGCCCAGCAGAAAGGGCGGGTCCACATCGCTTTCTGCGAGCCGATTTCCGAGGAGGATCTGCGCGCCTGCGCCGCCCTCGACAAGAACGAACGGTTCCGGCAATTGGCCAAGATTATCGACGACCGGATCCTGGCCGCCTGGCGCGTCTGGCCGGTCAACATCGCCGCCCTGGAATTGCTGGAAGGAAGGCCCGCGAGCCGGCGCCGCGTAACGGCCGAATTGGAGTCCTATCTGAAGGAAGAGCTTGATTCTCTGCCCCGTTGGGTCGACCGCAACGCCATCCGCAACAATCTGTTGAACATCTACGCCACACCTGCGCGTCGGAAAGGGCTCTGAGCCCGTTTTCCGGCCGTTTGAAAATTGTTCGTAAATCGGGCCCGAAAGGCCCGATTTGTCTTTATATTGTAGGTAAAAATGATTATATTTGCAGATTAAGCAATCCAACTGGAATAAACGTAAAATCTACAAAAACTATAACCACTGCAATATGAAAAAGAACATCACTCTGCAAGAGGCCGTTGCCTTGATCAAGGACGGCTCCACGATTATGATCGGCGGGTTCCTGGGCACGGGAGCACCGAAACAGATTGTCGACGCGCTGGTGGAAAGCGGCGTCAAGAATCTGACCATCATCTGCAATGACACCGTCTTCGA
Organism: uncultured Bacteroidia bacterium; assembly: GCA_902778855.1. Taxonomy (GTDB): domain Bacteria; phylum Bacteroidota; class Bacteroidia; order Bacteroidales; family UBA932; genus Cacconaster. Next base: position 5,209 of record CACYZM010000057.1, on the reverse strand, counting down.
CGGCAAGGGCTGGAGCAAACTTATCGAGAACCACCAGGTGAAGGAGATCTACGCCTCCTACATCGGCGGCAGCAAAGCCTCGATCGAACAGATGAACAACGGCGACCTGAAGATGAACCTCGTTCCGCAGGGCACGCTGGCCGAACGCATCCGCGCCAAAGGCGCCGGCCTGGGCGGCATCCTCACCCCGACCGGCATCGGTACGGTGGTCCAGGAAGGCAAACAGATCATCAACGTCGACGGCAAGGACTATCTGCTTGAGAAACCCCTCGGCGCCGACTTCGCCATTCTGGGCGGCAGCATCGTCGACGAATCGGGCAACGTGTTCTACCGCGGCACCACGAAGAACTTCAACCCGATGATGGCCCAGGCGGCCGACACGGTGATCGTGGAAGCCGAGAAACTGGTGAAGGTAGGGGAGATCGAACCGGAAGCCGTGCACACCCCGGCCCTGTTCGTGGACTACATCTATGTCGAACAGTAAAACGAGAACGACATGGCCCAGTACAAATCCATGATCCGCGTGCGGATGAGCGCCAAGGATGCGCACTACGGCGGCAATCTGGTCGACGGAGCCCATATGCTCCATCTTTTCGGCGACGTGGCCACGGAACTCCTGATCCTCCGCGACGGCGACGAAGGCCTGTTCAAGGCCTATGACATGGTGGAATTCATCGCCCCGGTCTACGCCGGCGACTTCATCGAAGCCACGGGTGAGATCGTCTCGGAAGGCAACACCTCCCGCAAGATGGTCTTCGAAGCCCGCAAGGTCATCGCCCCGCGTCCGGACATCTCCGATTCCGCCGCCGACCTGCTCGAAGAGCCCATCGTGGTCTGCCGCGCCAGCGGTACCTGCGTCACCCCCAAAAAATGCCAGCGCAAGTAATGGACAAGCTCATCATCACCGCCGCTATCTGCGGCGCAGAGGTCACCAAGGAGCAGAACCCGAATGTTCCCTATACCGTAGAAGAAATCGTCCGTGAAGCCAAGTCGGCCGTCGATGCCGGCGCCGCCATCGTCCACCTGCACGTACGCTGCGATGACGGCACGCCCACCCAGAGCCGCGAACGCTTCCAGGAATGCACCGAGGCCATCCTGAAGGTGTGCCCCGACGTGATCCTGATCCCCTCGACCGGCGGCGCCGTGGGCATGAGCCCCGAAGAGCGCCTGCAGAGCACCGACACCACGCCCGTCCCCGAAATGGCCACGCTCGACTGCGGTACCTGCAACTTCGGCGACGAGATCTTCGACAACACGATGCCCACGATGCGCGCCTTCGGCAAACGCATGATCGAGCGCGGCATCAAGCCCGAATACGAGTGCTTCGAGATGGGTCACCTCGACACCATCCTGACGATGGCCCGCAAAGGCCAGGTCCCCGGCGCCCCGATGCAGTTCAACTTCGTCCTCGGCGTCCCGGGCTGCACGCCCGCGACCGTGGCCAACCTCTGCTGGCTGGTTGGCGGCATCCCCGCCGGCAGCACCTGGACCGTCACCGGTGTCGGCCGCCACGCCTTCCCGATGGCCGCCGCGGCCATCGCCATGGGCGGCAACGTCCGCGTCGGCTTCGAAGACAACCTCTACCTCTCGAAGGGCGTCCTCGCCAAGAGCAACGGCGAACTGGTCGCCAAAGTCGTCCGCCTCGCCAACGAGCTCGGCCGTCCCGTCGCCACCTCCGCCGAAGCCCGCGAGATTTTAGGCCTTAAAGCGAAATAGTCATAGGGCGTAACAGCGGATGTTTTTTTGACGAGCGACCTTTTTTTCGGGAGCGAGACAAAAAAACGGAGCTGTGAAGCCCGCCAAAATAAGATAATCTTTTAATAACAGTCAAAATATGGCACAGAAACACGGAAACAAGTACGGAACGCACCGCGTCATCGAACCGAAAGGTGTCCTTCCGCAGCCCGCTAACAAACTCGACAACAACATGGACGAAATCTGGGACAACGAAATCCTGATCGACGTCCAGACCCTCAACATCGACTCCGCCTCCTTCACCGACATCCACAACTACGCCAAACAGCAGGCCGGCGAAGGCGCCTCCGAGGAGAAGATCATGGAAGAGGTCAAGAAAGAAATGTTCCTCAACGTGGAACTCCAGGGCAAACACCGCAACCGCCGTACCGGCTCGGGCGGCATGCTCCTGGGCAAGGTCGAGAAAATCGGCGACGCCCTCAAGGGCAAGATCGACCTCAAGGAAGGCGACCGCATCGCCACCCTCGTCTCGCTGAGCCTCACCCCGCTGCGGATCGACGAAATCCTCGCCATCCGCCCCGACGTGGACCAGGTCGACATCAAGGGCAAAGCCATCCTCTTCGAAAGCGGCATCTACGCGAAGATTCCGACCGACATGCCGGAGAAACTCGCCCTTTCCGCCCTCGACGTGGCCGGCGCTCCCGCCCAGACCGCGAAACTCTGCCAGTATGGCCAGACCGTCGTCATCCTCGGCGCCGGCGGCAAGAGCGGCATGCTCTGCGCCTATGAGGCCAAGAAACGCGTCGGCGTGACCGGCAAGGTGATCGGCATCGCCAACAGCCCGCGCTCCACGCAGCGCATCAAGGACCTCGGCTTCTGCGACATCGTGGAAAGCGCTTCCGGCATGACCCCGGTTCAGGTGTACGAAATGGTGGAACGTCTCACCGACGGCAAGATGGCCGACGTGACCATCAACTGCGTCAACGTGCCCGACCAGGAAATGACGGCCGTGCTCTGCACCAAGGACGACGGCATCGTGTACTTCTTCTCGATGGCCACCAGCTTCACCAAGGCTTCCCTCGGTGCCGAAGGCATCGGTGCCGACGTGAACATGATCATGGGCAACGGCTACACCAAGGGCCACGCCGAATTCACGCTGCAGGAGCTCCGTGAGTGCCCGAAACTCCGCAAGATCTTCGAAGAACTCTACGCCTAGCTTATGAACGTCTCCCGCAGAAAAGAGCTCTTCCCGGAAGTGACCGACGCCCAGTGGAACGACTGGAAATGGCAGGTCAAAAACCGGATCGAGACCCTCGACGAGCTCAAGAAATACGTGAAGCTCACGCCGGAAGAGGAGGAGGGCGTCAAGAAATGCCTCTCCACGCTCCGCATGGCCATCACGCCGTACTACATCTCGCTCATCAACCCGGATGATCCGTACGATCCCGTGCGCCGCCAGTGCATCCCCACGGCCGCCGAGACGCACCAGGCCGCAGCCGACCTGCTCGACCCGCTCCACGAGGACACCGACAGCCCCACGCCGGGCCTGACGCACCGCTATCCCGACCGCGTGCTGCTGCTGATCACCGATATGTGCTCGATGTACTGCCGCCACTGCACCCGCCGCCGCTTCGCCGGCCAGAAAGACGACGAAAGCCCGCGCGAGCGCATCGACAAGGCCATCGAATACATCCGCAATACGCCGGAAGTGCGCGACGTGCTCCTTTCGGGCGGTGACGCCCTGATGGTGAGCGACGCCTGGCTGGAAGACATCATCCGCCGCCTGCGCGAGATTCCCCACGTGGAGATCGTCCGCATTGGTACCCGCACGCCGGTTGTCTGCCCGCAGCGCATTACGCCCGAGCTTTGCAATATGCTCAAGAAGTATCATCCGATCTGGCTCAACACGCACTTCAACCACCCGAACGAGGTGACCGCCGAATCCGCGGCCGCCTGCGCCCGTCTGGCTGACGCCGGCATCCCGCTGGGCAACCAGAGCGTACTGCTGCGCGGCGTGAACGACTGCGTCCACGTGATGAAGAAACTGGTCCACGAACTGGTGAAGATGCGCGTACGCCCGTACTACATCTACCAGTGCGACCTTTCGATGGGCCTCGAGCACTTCCGCACCCCCGTGTCGAAGGGCATCGAGATCATCGAGGCGCTCCGCGGCCATACGTCCGGCTACGCCGTCCCGACCTTCGTCGTGGACGCCCCGGGCGGCGGCGGCAAGACGCCCGTGATGCCGCAGTACGTGATCTCGCAGGCGCCGGGCAAAGTCGTGCTCCGCAACTTCGAAGGCGTGATCACAACCTATACCGAACCCACTGAATACCATCAGGAATGCCATTGCCCCGAGTGCACCAAGAAGCGGCTCGAAGGCGTGGCCGGCCTGCTGGAAGGACAGGACATGGCCATCGAACCCGCCGTCTTGCAGCGGAAGGAACGCAGCAAAAAACGCCAGAAGTAAATGCCTTTCATCGGGGAGATCCTCAAGCACCGCAGCGTGTCGATTGTCGGCCTTGCCAAAAACGCCGGCAAGACGGAGTGTCTCAACTACATCATCCGGCGTCTGCCGACCGACTACTTCAACGTGGCGGTGACGTCGATCGGAATTGACGGGGAGACCACCGACCAGGTGACCGGTACCGCCAAGCCCGAAATCACAGTCCGGGAGGGGATGTTCTTCGCCACGAGCGAGAAGCATTTCCGCCAGAAGCGTCCCCTCTCCGAACTGTATGATGTGAGTGAAGAGAACACCGCCCTCGGCCGCGTGGTGACCGCGAAGGCCCTGCAGGAGGGGAAAGTCCTCCTCAGCGGCCCTTCGAGCGCGGTCGCCATGAAGCGGTGGATGGATTCCGTTCAGGGGTTCGGCATCGACCTGATCCTGGTCGACGGCGCCCTTTCCCGCTTGAGCACCGCCTCCCCGGCCGTCAGTGAGGCCATGGTCCTTTCGACCGGCGCCGCGCTTTCGGCCAACGTCCGCGACCTGGTGAACAAGACCGCCTTCCTGGTAGAACTGATCGGGCTGCCGCTCTATCTGGGGCCGGAGCCCGAGCTGCGGATCTCTTCGTTCGCCTCGCCGGAGCCTGCCGTGCTGAAACAGCACCGCGTCGTGGAGGTCGAAGGTGCCCTGACCGACCGGCTGCTGCAGATCGCCCGCCAGGCGCTCGACGACGACGAGTTCTCGCTGGTCGTCGGCGACTTTACCAAGATATTCTGTTCCCAGGAGCTGTACCGGGCCTACGTCCGGCGCGGCGGCCGGCTCTTCGTCCGGATGAAGAGCCAGCTGCTGGCCGTGTGCGTCAACCCGGTGGCGCCCAACGGGATTGTCCTCGACTCCGACACGCTGTGCCGCTCGCTTTCCGAGCGGATCGGCCTGCCGGTGTACGACATTGTGAAGAACGACTATGAAGTTTAGGGAAATCGTAGAGAGCCCGTGCGGCATCCGCTATCTGTTTGACGAACTGCGTCTGCAGAGCGGCTATGCCCGCAAAGTGCTCCTCGACCGGGA
>CACYZM010000056.1 GCA_902778855.1 uncultured Bacteroidia bacterium | reverse complement strand
TCCACTCCGTTCTGAAGTGGCGTGGCACTTATGTATCTAATTATCAAACTATTGCTACAAATCGTGTGCGTAAAAACACGCACACGATTATCTTAAAACCACTGATATTCAGAAGATTAAGCGCCACGGATCTATCCTCGCGTTTTTTATCCTCCGGTGGGGCAGATCCTTTTTTCGCCAAAGTGTCTGCGTGTCGGATTGTCCTGGTGCCGTATATCGCAAGGTCCCTGCGTACACCGGCCTTGCGGAGGGGGGTGTGGGCAGAAGAGGCGCGAAATACGAAGTATAAGGCCGAATCGGTGCAGAGACTTTGGCGAACAATGAAAAAGCGCTGCAATGTACACACTTGAAAGCCAGACGCTTATAAGAAGTGATCCCCCTTATTCCGAGGGGGATCACTTTACATAAACAGCTGAATAATAGATGCGTACATTGCAGCAAAATGAAGACGGCGCGAGATAGCGCAGGACAGCGAGGATCGAAGCGGGCAGTCGCGAGGAAGCAAAGGGAGGCGCGGGGAAACGCGAGGAGTCGCGGGGAAAGGTGGCGGAGGATTACTCGAAGCAGGTGCCGTTCCAGGTGTAAGTGCGGATGGCGACGGCCGGGAGGTCGGGCAGGTCGTCGGCATCGCCTTCGAGGCCGTAGGTCAGGTAGTCGAGGTCGATGGTGACGTCCACGTGGTCATCGTAGAAAGCGTAGAGATAATTGGGTCTTTCCGCGATGAACGACTTTTCGGCTTCATCGTAGTCCCAATGGGCGTAGTCGATCAACTCCGTAGCGGGCGGGCAAGGCAGGGTCCAGTCCGGTTCAGGAGTCAGTTCGCCGTCGACATAATTGTAGGCGCCCGAATGGTCGTAGCCGCAGAGGCCGTCAAAGCCGGCATAGGTAACCCAGTAGGCGCGCCAACCGCCCGTGCTGAGGGGATAGCAGTGAAAGACGAGGGAAGCAAACAAGCCGGAGTCAAGATCGATCTCAGAGCCCTGGACGGAGGAGGAAAACCCTCTGGGATCGAAGGGAACGCCGTACGTGGAGTCCTGCTCGGCATTCCGGCCCATCTTCACGCAGTAATCGGGCAGATCCGATTTCGGAATCAGCTGGAAGATCTCCATGGCGATGTCGTGATTGGGGTCCTGGGACTGTTTTTTCTGCTTGTCGCAGGCGGCCAGCAGACAGAAGCCCGCGATTAAAACCGTCAAAGTGAGAATGCGTTTCATAGCTTATCGTTGAGAAGTCGTTTTCCTTTGTTCCCGGCTTCGGCGCAGTCCGAACACCGTGACGGCGAGGAAGCAGACCAGCGGGAGGCAATAGCTGACGTTGACGGCCGGATGGCCCCAGACAGTCCCCAGGTCGATGACCGCGCCCTGGAGCGGAGGCAGGATGGAACCGCCGACGATAGCCATCACCAGGAAGGCGGCGCCGAGCTGGCTGTCCTCGGGCGCCACGTCTTCGAGGGCGATGCCGTAGATGGTGGGGAACATCAGGCTCATAAAGGCGCTGATGGCTACCAGGAAGCCCAGGCCGACCGGCCCGACGAAGACGATGGCGCCGACCGTGCAGAGCGCGGCCAGGCAGCCGAATACGGCCAGCAGCTTGCGGGAGTTGACGTATTTCATCAGGAACGTGGCCAGGAAGCGGAAGCACAGGAAGAGCACCATCGCGATGATGTTGTACTTCTGGGCCGTGGCTTTGTTCATGCCCAAATAATCTGCGTACTGGATGATGAACGTCCAGACCATGATCTGCGCGCCGACATAGAACACCTGCGCCAGGACACCCTCACGGTAGGCCTTGTTGCGCCAGAGCCGCCCGACCGTGCCGGGCGTGCGTACGCCCGAACCGGCCGTCCGGGGCATCCGCGTAAGGGCGATGACCGCAAGAATGATCAGTACGATGATGCCCAGGGCGACATACGCGTCGCGGATTACCGCCAGGTCGTGGACGCGTTCCTGCGCCTTGACGGCTTCGGGGAGCGTATGGAAAACCAGCTGGCCGGCCGCGTCGCGGTGCTTGTCGCTGAGCAGATTGGGCAGCACCACCCACGAGGCCACCGCCATGCCGGCCAGCGAGCCCAGGGGGTTGAACGACTGTGCCAGGTTGAGCCGCCGCGTGGCGTTCTCGCGCGAGCCGAGCGAGAGGACGAACGGATTGGCCGTCGTCTCGAGGAAAGCCAGACCGAAGGTCAGGATATAGAGCGACAGGCAGAAAAACAGGAAACTCTGCTGCGCCGCCGCCGGAATGAACAGCAGCGCCCCCACGGCATAGAGCGCCAGCCCGAGCAGGATGCCGCTCTTGTAGCTGTAGCGCCGGATGAAGAGTGCGGCCGGCACGGCCATCGTGGCGTATCCCCCGTAGAAGGCGAACTGGATGAGCGAGGCCTTGGCGGCGGACAGTTCCATGATGGTCTGGAAGCCCGCCACCATCGGGTTGGTGATGTCATTGGCGAAGCCCCAGAGGGCGAACAGGGTCGTAATGAGGATGAATGGCAGCAGATACTGCCGCTCCACAAGTCGGGTCTTGGTTTCCATATCTTGACAAAGATACGCAATAATCCTCAGAAAATGCTAACTTTGCACGATATGAAAAAAAGACCTACCGTAGCGCTGATTTATGATTTCGACGGGACGCTCTCGCCGGGCAACATGCAGGAATTCGGGTTCATCCAGGCCATCGGCCAGACGCCCGAAGAATTCTGGTCGAAGAGCAACAGCACCCCCGAAGGACAGGAAGTGAGCAGCATCCTCTCCTATATGAAACTGATGATCGAGGAAGCCCGCGCCAAGGGTATCTCCCTGACGCGCGATTCGTTCGTCTCGTTCGGCAAGGACATCGAGCTGTACGAAGGCGTGAAGGAATGGTTCTCCCTGATCAACGAATATGGCCGGCGCCACGGCGTCATCGTGGAGCACTACATCAACTCCTCGGGCCAGACCGAGCTGATCGAAGGCACGTCCATCGCCAAGGAGTTCAAGAAGATCTTCGCCTGCTCGTTCTGGTACGACGAGAGCGGCGTGGCCGTCTGGCCCGCCGTGGCCGTGGACTATACCGGCAAGACGCAATATCTGTTCAAGATTGCGAAAGGCATTATGGACATCAGCGACAACACGAAGGTCAACGAGAGTCAGAAGGAAGACGACAAGCCCATCCCGTTCAGCCATATGATTTATCTGGGCGACGGGACCACCGACGTGCCCTGCATGAAGATCGTCAAGATGTTCGGCGGCAATTCCATCGCCGTGTACGGCCGCGACAACAAGCGGCAGCAGGACACCGCCCGCAAGTTGCTGCGCCAGGACCGCGTGAATTTCGTCTGCCAGGCCGACTACCGCGTCGGCGGGCCGGTCTATGAGGTGGTGACCACCCTGATCGACAAAATCAAGGCCGACAACGACTATCACGCGCTGCAGCGCAAGAACCGGAGGAACGGCCGATGAACGCGGCCGTATCCCGCCCGATCAAGATCGTGGTGTTCCTGATTTATCTGGCAGCCGTCGCCTGGTTGTGTTTCGGCAATTTCAAACCGGGTCCCGACATTCCCCGCAGTCTCTGGGGCATTCCCATCGACAAGTGTTTCCACTTCGTGATGTTCCTCCCCTTCCCGATCCTGGGCACGCTGGCTTTCGATTTCCGCAGCTGGTGGCGCGCCCTGGCCCTGAGTATGCTGATGGCCAATGTCGTGGCCTTCCTGTTCGAACGTCTCCAAAGCGTCCTGACCTCCTACCGCATCACCGACGCCAAAGACCTCAACGCCAACCTTCTCGGCATCACGCTCGGTCTGCTGATCACGATCGTGATCGGCTTGCTGGCCAAGAAAAAATAACGGCTAACCCATCGTTGTGGGTGAAGCCCCTTCCCATCCGCTACGGCAATACGCACAGGCCTCCCCGCAAAAACTCCGGGAAGGGGCTTCACCCACAACTTACTGCTGATCCGTTTTATACAGGGAACGTCCTGGAAATCGGGAAGAGGCCGAAGAGGCCGCCGGTGTGGATGAAGAGGATGTTCTCGGAGGTGCGGAGCCGACCGCCTTCGCGGAGTTCGCAGACCATGCCGTAGGTGGCCTTGCCGGTGTAGACGGGATCGAAGACCGTGGCTTCGAGCCGGGCCAGCCGCTTGATGTGCTCCAGTTCTTCGGGCCGGCTCAGGGCGTAGCCGATGCCGACATACTCTTCGAAGAGCTCGAAATGCGTCGGCTTGAGCGAGGCCTTCCAGTCGGCGGCCTGGGCGGGCGTCAGCTCGCCCTGCGCCACCAGATACGGCAGCGCATCGCGCGAAATCTGCGCTGCGATGTTTTGGAAATAGGCCGTGTCGTCGCACACGCACATACCGATGACGCGCTTGCCGTAGCCGTTCACCAGATTGGCCAGCTGCAGGCCGGCGAGCGTGCCGCCGGAGCCCGTGGCGACCACCACGGTGTCGAAACGGACGCCCAGCTCCTTCTCCTGCTCCACAATCTCCTTCATCGCGTAATAGTAGCCCTGCACGCCCACGCCGAACGAAGCGCCTTCGGGGATGATGTAGGGCTTGTAGCCCTGCGCCGCATAGGCGTCGGCCATCTCCTGCATGATATCGCCGCGATGCTCGCGGTATTCGTCGCGGGTGCAGAAACGCACGTCGGCGCCGAGCAGGCGGTCGAGGAAATAGTTGCCTTCCACCGGCGGCTCCTCGCTGATGCGCAGCAGCACGGCCGACTTGAGGCCCAGGTACGTGGCCACAGACACCGTGGCGCGGCAATGGTTCGACTGGATGCCGCCGCAGGTAATCAGCAGATCGCAGCCCTGCTCCAGGGCTTCCTGCACGGCGAACTCCAGCTTGCGGATCTTGTTGCCCGACCATTCGCTGCCGGTCTGGTCGTCGCGTTTGACATAGATATTCTTCCCGCATTCCTCCGACCAGCGGGCAAGTCGCTGAATCTTCGTGGGAAGATTCGCCAGGGCCAATTTCTTCATATTATTTTCGCGTTTTAGGCTAATACGTTTCTACAAATATACGTAAATTTGTAGGATAAAAGCCGAAATACTTCACTGTTCCATGAGATATTCCCTTCTTCCCCTCTTCCTGATCCTCGCCCTGCTCGTCCCGACGCAGGCCCGTGCCGCCCGCGACAAGGACCTCGTCCCGATGGCCGATTCCATCAGCAGCTACCTGCGCGAAAAGACGACCGTACGCAGCTATGTCTCCGTCGAAAAGGCCGCCATTCTGAAAGACGGCACCCTGCGGCTCACGCTCAGCCGCGCCCTGGTCGATCACCCGCTCCGCGACCAGAACGTCAAGGACCTCTACGACATCGCCCGGGCGACGCTCCCGAAGAAATACGAACAGTACAAGAAGAAAATCCAGCTGTATTCCGACAAGAAGCCCATCGACTTCTACCGCAGCCGCTATTTCCGCGAGACACCCGCGGCGCAGCCGGCCAAGGAGCACCGCCAGTATGCCGGCCAGTACCACGACAAGCTCGCCGCCCCGCTGGTCCGCCGGCTCTCCTCCCCCAACAAGCCCACGAAAGGCCTGCAGAACCGGCACATCGCCCTGTGGCAGAGCCACGGCTGGTACTATGAGCAGTCGCTCGCCCGCTGGGAATGGCAGCGCGCCCGCATCTTCGAGACGGTGGAAGACCTCTACACCCAGAGCTACGTCGTCCCGTTCCTCGTGCCGATGCTCGAGAACGCCGGCGCCAACGTGCTGCTGCCCCGGGAACGCGACTGGAACGTGCACGAAGTGATCGTGGACAACGATGAATCGGGCTCCGGCTACCTCGAAGCCGGCGTCTGGGACAACGCCCCCGACTCGGGCTTCGCCAACCCGAAGGTCGCCTATCTCTATCAGGAGAACCCGTTCCGGATGGGCACCGCCCGGATGACCGACACCGATTCCGAAGGCCGCACGACCGCCGCATGGATTCCGCGGATCCCCGAGACGGGCGAATACGCCGTCTACGTCTCCTATCATACCGTCCCCGGCAGTACGACCGCCGCCATCTATGAAGTGCGCCACACGGGCGGCACGACCCGCTTCAGCGTCAACCAGCAGATGGGCGGCCGCACCTGGGTCTACCTCGGCCGCTTCGGCTTCCTCAAGGGAAAGCACCAGGACCAGGGCGTCTTCCTCACCAACCTGGGCGACGGCCGCACCGTGGTGACGGCCGATGCCGTGAAGTTCGGCGGCGGCATGGGCAACATCGCCCGCAGCCCGCTCGAAGTCAAGCCCGGTGCCAAGCCGCTCGAACCGGAAACCTCTGGCTACCCCCGCTTTACCGAAGGCTCCCGCTACTGGCTCCAGTGGGCCGGCTTCAACGACACCATCTACTCCCGCAACCGCGGCACGACCGACTACAACGACGACTATATGTCGCGCGGCCTCTGGGTGAACACCATCTCCGACGGCTCCTACCTGAAACCCGGCAAGGAAGGCTACAACATCCCGGTCGACCTCTCGTTCGCCTTCCACACCGATGCCGGCACCACCCTCAACGATTCGATCGTCGGTACGCTGGCCATCTACACGCGCCTGTCGAACGACGATGAAAAATACCCCAACGGCGAAGACCGCTCCCTGGGCCGCGACTACACCGACATTGTCCAGACCCAGATCGTAAACGACATCCGGGCGCTCTACGAGCCCCTTTGGAGCCGCCGCCAGCTCTGGGACCGTTCCTATGCCGAATCGCGCATGCCGGAAGTTCCGGGCATGCTGCTGGAGCTCCTCTCCCACCAGAACCTGGCCGACATGCGCTACGGCCTCGATCCCAATTTCCGCTTCACCGTGTCGCGCGCCATCTACAAGGGCATGCTCAAGTTCCTGGCCTGGATCAACGACTTCGACTACACAGTGCAGCCGCTGCCGGTCAGCGGCTTTGAAGTGCACCTCGGCGAAGAAGGCCAGGCCTGCCTGAGCTGGGAGCCGACGCCCGACCCGCTGGAGCCCACGGCCCACACGACGGGCTACATCCTCTACACCCGCATCGACGACGCCGGCTTCGACGACGGCCGGGCCCTCGACGAGTCCCACGCCGAGATCGCCCTCGAACCCGGACATCTCTACAGCTTCCGCGTCTCCGCCACCAACGAAGGCGGCGAAAGCTTCCCGAGCGAGGTCCTGTCCGTGGGCGTGGTCTCGGAAGAAGCGCCGACCGTGCTGGTCGTCAACAACTTCGACCGCGTCAGTGCGCCCGTGAGCTTCGCGTCCCGCGACTCCAGCTACGCCGGATTCATGAACCGCCTCGACGGCGGCGTGCCGTGGAACTATGACATCTCCTACATCGGCAACCAGCACGACTTCCGCCGCCACATCCCCTGGATGGACGACGACAGCCCCGGATTCGGCGCCTCCGACAGCGACTATGAGACGAAAATCATCGCCGGCAACACCTTCGACTATCCGGCCGTCCACGGCAGAGCCTGGATGGAAGCCGGCTTCAACTTCGTGTCGGCCAGCCGCAGCGCCGTGGTCACGCGCCGCATCGAGATGAACCGCTATGTCTACGCCGACCTGATCTGCGGCAAGCAGGTCACCACCCAGATCGGCCGCCGCGGCGCCGGTCCGCTCCGCTACCAGGTCTTCCCGGCCGAACTGCGCAGCCAGCTGGAAGATTTCACCCGCTCCGGCGGCAGCCTGCTCGTGTCGGGCGCCCACGTCGGCTCCGACCTCTGGGAGCCCGTCTTCGATTTCGAAGTCGATTCCACCCTGAAGGCCGATTATTTCACCCCGGGCCAGCAATTCGCCCAGGAAGTGCTGCACTACCGCTGGATGACCAACTCCGCCGCCGTGACGGGCGAGGTCAAGGGCGTGCAGAATGAACTCGGCCTGGAAGCGGGCAGCCGCTATGTCTTCAACACGCAGCTCAACGACAAATGCTACTGCGTGGAAGCGCCCGACGGCCTGAACCCGGCCGGCGACGGCTCCTACACCGTGTTCCGGTATGCAGAAAACAACATCTCGGCCGGGGTGGCGTACAAGGGTGACTACAAAACCGTCATCCTCGGTTTCCCGGTCGAGACGCTGGAGACGCAGGAGCAGGTCAATGGCCTGATCTGCGAAATCGCACGCTTCTTCGCGCCTTAGAATTGCTGCAGATCCACGCTCTTCACACCGACGAGCGATTCGATCGTAAACGTAACGGCACCGGCGCTCACAACGACCATCGTATGATCGCCGGTTGTTGTATATTCGTGCGTCATATGGGCTTTATAGGCCTCTTCTACGCCATCGCCCCAATTGACCTTGCCGGCCAGGCTGCTGCCGATCAGAAGCGGCGCCGTCATCGCGTCGTTCGAGTGGGTGATTTGCATCTGCTGGTCCATCTTGGGCAGCTGTGTCACGGATATGCTGCGGCTCAAATCGCGGCAAGAAATGGTAAAGGAAGCTTTGCGCTGGGATGCCTTATCGTTGGTATCAGCCTTGATGGTGAGGGTAAAGGGGCCTTTCTTGCCGGAAGTCGGCGAGACTTGCAGCCAGGGATCCGACGACGTAGCCGTCCAGTCGTAGTTAGTGGTCACGTTCAAGGTCACGGAGCCTCCGTTCTCGGGCAATACCAGCGAAGTGTTGTCGAGCGCAATCGACGGTTCTTCCCGCTCACAGGCGAAAAGCACGGGCAGCAGGCAGGCTGCCAACACGAGGGTCAAGGTATGCAACTTTCTCATTTCGTTCCCATTTTGAGCTTTAATTCCAGTTTTTCTTCACCTCTCGTGAGCTTGAGGGTATAGTCCGATTTCGGGAGTTCGGCCACCTTGAAGGTCATCGTGGTGATGTCATAGACGACCCCTTCGGTCACCTTGGCTCCGGCGGAATTGGTAAGGGTCCACTCCGCATCGTCCTTGGTTTCGAGAATCAGCTCACCGGTCGTCTTGCTGTAGCGCAGGGAGCTGACTTCGGCGATCTTGGTATCGTCGATCGGTTCGAGCCGGGAGACGATTGTGGAAGAAAGGTCGTACAACGGCTTTTCCCAGACGCCTTCCGGCCATGCGGAACTGCGGTAGACCACTTCGATATAGTCGCCCGGCATCGGGAACCGGCGCATCGTGCAATTGACTTTCGGATAGCCTCGGCCACTGCCGGCCTTGAGCGTTTCGATGTTGCGGACGGTGCTGAGGTAGTCCTTGATTTCGCCCTGCGCATCGACAAGCACGACGCAGAAGTCCCCGGCAAACGGCTGGATGCCGCCATTGTAGAGGTAGCCCACGTTCACGGTAAAAGCCTCGCCCGGACGAAGGGTCGTAAAATCGGTCGTCAGGCCGTTGTAGACCGTACCGCTGCTGGCGGTACCGCCCTGATAATACAGGTATTCCTGCGCAGGCGCACTACCGCCCTGCTTCGGCTGGAGTCCGAAGACGGCGCCGTGCTGGTACAGATACTGCCGGCTGTCCGTCGGAACGAAGGCCGAAAGGGCATAGTAACCGTTGCAGGAACCACCCCAGCCCCAGTTGACGCTGAGGTTGCCGGCATCGTCGTAGCCGTCGACCAGGAAGGCGTGTCCGCCGGACTCGCGGCGGGCCGAATAGAGGATCGGCCGTAGCTGCAGTTCGTCTTTCAGCATCTGGAGCCATTCCTCGTCGGT
>CACYZM010000055.1 GCA_902778855.1 uncultured Bacteroidia bacterium | reverse complement strand
CATCGTGACGAACCGCAGCCGCCGCAACTACCTCGATTTCTCCTACGGCATCGGGTCGTTCCATACCCACAAGGCTGATTTCAGCGCCCAATATACCGGCAAGAAGACCGGGCTGATCTTCAAGCCCGTGATTAGCGCCAACTATTCGAAGAACGACTATCTGATGCGCGGCGTGAAGGTGCGCAACGAAGACCGCACGGCCTTCGTCATCAAGGACCTGCCGCGCTTCCACGACGACTACCTGTCGCTGTTTGGACAGATGGAGGTCGGCGTGGCCGACCGCAGCTGGGCGGACGCCTTTTTCGTGTCCGCTTCCGTCTCGAAGGTCGACAAGGACATCCAGACCGGCGCCACCCAGGACCGCGTGATCGGTATGGCGGAGCGCCACACGCAGTCGCTCAATGTGTCGGCCCGTTACGAGAAAGTGGACTTCCTGACCGACGGCATGCAGTTCCAGGTCTCGGCCTCCCATACGATGGACCATTCGCAGACCATCGACACCACCTACCGCCGCTATTATTGGGACGGCTCCTACATCGACGGCTCCTACAGCGAGATCCGCAGTCGCGGGAAGACGCTGCGGCATTACCGCCGGCCGTTGACCGTGGTGAGTTCCAACCTGTCGTACCGGCTGGCCGAAGGCCACGAGCTGGCCTTGAACTATGTGTTCAACCGGGCCGGCAACCGGCAGACGGATGACTGGGATACCGATTTCGTCCCGACCGACGACGTCCTGGCCAAACACATCGCCGGCCTGTCCTACGACCAGTCGCTGCTTTCCGGCCGCCTGAACAATGCGTTTTTCGTGAAGGACTACGTCAATCATCTGATGATCGGCCAGAACGAACTGCCCTCGACCACGGGCGCGAATGTCGTCCAGGGCTCCGACACGAAGAACTATGTGGGTTATGGCCTCGGAACGCGTTATCTCTTCTTCGACCCGCTGGCCGTCAAGGGCTCCTACGAGCACAGCGTCCGGCTGCCGATCTCGCGCGAGCTGCTGGGCAACGGCTCCACGGTCTATCCCAATGTGGCCCTCAAGCCCGAGATCAGCGAAAATTTCAATGTCGGCCTGTTCGGCACCGTCGATCTGGGCGGCGGCCATTCGATCTCTTATGAGATGAATGGTTTCGTCCGGCTGGTGGACAATTATATCCGCGCTACCGTCACCGAGACGGAGAGCATGATGCAGTACGTCAACGTGGCAGCCGTCCATATCAAGGGCGTGGACGGGGAGATCCGCTACGATTGGGCCGGAAAGCTCCACGTCGCGGCGAATGCCAGCTATGACGACAGCCGCGATATGCGCAAGTACACCCAGTCCGGCGACCTGTCGGTGACCTATCGGAACCGGACGCCCAACCGCCCGTGGACGTATGCGAACGCGGAAGTGTCGTATTCGTTCTACGACGTGGGGCTGCGCGGCAGCCGCCTGCGCCTCTCCGCCGATTACCAGTGGGTGCATTGGTTCTACCTCACCTGGGCCGCCTTCGGCTCGGCTTCGACAAAATCGAAAGTTCCCACGCAGCACATCACCAATGCCTCCCTGCTCTATTCCTGGCACGCCAACCGTTACAACGTGTCGCTGGAGTGCACCAACCTGCTCGACGCCCTGGCCTTCGACAACTATATGCTGCAGAAGCCGGGCCGGGCTTTCTTCTTGAAATTCAGATTATTCCTATAACAATAAACACGTAAGAGAAAGATATGAAAGAAATGAAAAAAATGCTGCTCATCCTGACCGTCGCGATGGTCTCGATGATGACCATGGCCGTCAGCTGCGAAGAACCCGAACCGGAACCGCAGCCGGAACCGGAAGTCCTGAAGGACTACAACTTTGACCTGTTCGTCTGCGCCGTCAAGCACGGCGGCATGTCGCAGAACAAGAATGGCACGTATGTGCGCAGCGTCCCGGCCCTGACGGCCGACCAGCCCCGCGTTGAATTCACCGGCAAGGGTGTCGACATCACGCAGAACTACACGCTGGAAAGCATTACCCGCGGCAAGTATTACTATCAGGTGCCGCAGAAGGCTACCGGCGGTTTCGTGAAATTCCACATCGAGCGCAATGCGGCCGGCGAGGAAACGATCGTCGAAGACGCGGAAGTCCCGTTCAAGGACAACGTGTATTCCGCCCGCAAGTATACGCACGCCTGGATCGGCGACAGCACGACGCTCGTCATCGTGGGTACCGCCAGCAAGGCCACGAAGATCATCTGGTCGAAACTCAATGAGTCGAACCTCGCCATCCAGAGCGAAGGCACGCTCGACATCAAACTTCCCGAAGGATTCAACGCCTTCTCGACGGCCGGTCTGCTGACTTATCGCAAGAGCGACAAGAAACTCTATTATTTCTATCTGACCAAGCGGGAAGCGGGCCAGTCGGATGCCGCCACTTCCGTGACGAACATCGCCATCATCGATCCGGCGACGATGCAGGTGGAGTCCAACACCGCCGTTCCTTCGGCCGTGATGGAGGAGACCGCCGGCAGCGCCTACGGCGAGCTGATGCAGAGCATGATCATGTACGACGAGGCCGACAATATGTATGTGGCCGGCATGATTACCGTGAACGACCAGGAAATGGGTGTCCTGCGCCGCATCCCCGTGGGTTCGAAGATTTTCGATCCCGCCTGGAACGGTTTCCCGAATCCGGAAGGCAAGTTGCTGACCGTCCAGTATCTGGGCAACGGCAAGGCACTGTCCTATTCGCGTGACGAAACCCTCGGCACGAAGATCGACAGCAAGAGCCACTTCTACTCCATCATCAACCTGGCCAGCGGCTCGCGTGAACGCGTGAAGTACAACGGCACCGACCTGCAGTACTGCGGCGGCCGCTTCTCCCAGCGCAGCGTGGTGGTCAACAACAAGGCTTATATCGGTGTCGGCGGTGAGGTCGAAGGCGAAGCCGAAGCGACCTATCCGACCATCTACATCTACGACTGCAAGACCGGTGCGGTGGAGAAAGGCTTGGAGCTCTCCAAGGGCTTCTGCTTCGACATCATCCGGGCTATGGACGTGAAATAATCGCCCGTGAAGCCCCGGTTCCTCATCGGCGCACCCGCCTCCGGCAGCGGCAAGACCACGCTGACTATGGGCGTCCTGCGGGCCCTGCAGCGGCAGGGCCTGCAGGTGCAGCCCTTCAAGTGCGGTCCTGACTACATCGACACGCGCTTCCACGAGGCGGCCACGGGCCGTGCATCCGTCAATCTCGATACCTGGCTTGCTTCCGAGGCCCACGTCAAGGAGCTCTTCGCCCGGTACGGTGCGGATGCCGACGTCTGCGTGGTCGAGGGTGTGATGGGGCTTTTCGACGGATACGACCGTTCGGCCGGCAGCAGCGCGGAAATCGCGCGGCTGCTCGACCTGCCGGTCGTGCTGGTAGCCGGCGCCCGTTCCACTTCCTATACGCTGGCTGCGCAGCTTTACGGCATGCAGCATTTCCGGCCGGATCTCCGCTTCGCGGGTGTGATCTTCAACCAGGTGGGGTCGCCGCGCCACGAGCGACTGCTCCGCCAGGCCGCCGAAGATGCGGGCTTGCCGTGCCTGGGCGCGCTTCCCCGTTCGCAGGAGCTGGAGATTCCGTCGCGTCACCTCGGCCTCCGGCTGAGTGACGACGCGGAAATGGTTGCCTGGACCGAGCGCGCCGCGACGCTGGTGGAACAACACGTCAATCTGCAGGAACTGCTCGACCGGACGGCCGCGGACTTTCCCGCGCCGGTTCCCAATCCGGTCCCGCCGCTTCGCCGCGCCGCGCCGATGCGCATTGCGGTGGCCCGCGATGCGGCTTTCAATTTTACCTACCGGGAAAACCTGGCCCGTTTGGCCCAGGCCGGTAACGTGACGTATTTTAGTCCGCTCGCGGGAGACGATCTCCCCGCGGCGGATCTGGTTTATTTACCGGGCGGATACCCCGAACTGTATGCGCCCGTGTTGTCCCGACAGACCCGTCTTCAGCAACAGGTCCGGGACTATGCCCTTTCCGGGGGTTGTGTGCTGGCGGAATGCGGAGGAATGATTTGGCTCACGGAGTCTATTGGTTATGTGGAAAGTGGCCCCTTCCCGATGTGCGGTGTACTGCCATGCGCCGCTACGATGGAAGGAGCCCGGCTCCACATGGGGTATCGCCGTCTCGAAGACGACCGGGGCCGCACCTGGAAAGGACACGAATTCCACTATTCTTCCCTGGTCGGCGCGGAAGGCATTCCGTCGATGGCCCGGCAGTTCAATGCCGCCGGCGAAGCGGTCGATACGCCGCTATTCCGGGTCGGCAACGTCGTAGCCGGCTATACGCACCTGTACTGGGGTGAATCGGATATTTTGTATCTTTGGGACTGATATGAAAAGATGGCTTTCCCTGCTGTTGCCGGCTTGCGTGCTGCTGCTGGCCGTTTCCTGCCGCGGCGGAGCGTCCAAGGCGGGCGTTTCCCCGGTTGCGGGCCGGGCGGGCGCGGTCGCGCCCACCTATGCCGAAGGTTTTCGCGTAAGCTACACCGATGCCGGCTGTCTCGTCGACATCCAGGATCCGCAGCGGGAGGAGAGCCAGTCCTTCCATTATCTGCTGGTGCCTGCCGGCTCGAAACCCGCGCAGGTGCCGGAAGGTTATACCGCGCTGGAGGTGCCCGTGTCGCGCATCGTCTGCATGACGTCGCTGCAGCTGTCCAATTTCATCTGCCTCGATGAACTCGACCGCGTGGTCGGCATCACCAGCACCCGCCATCTGTTCAATCCCGAAATGAAAGAACGGCTCGCCGACGGCCGTACCGCAAAGATCGGTATCGAGGGCAATTTCGACAACGAGGTAATCCTCGGCCTCGATCCCGACCTGATTCTGATCTCACCCTTCAAGCGCGGCGGTTACGAAGCGCTCAAGGGTGTCGACATTCCCCTGATTCCGCATTTGGGCTATAAGGAAACCACGCCCCTGGGACAGGCCGAGTGGATCAAGTTCATTGGTTTGCTGACCGGCGAGGAGGAAAAGGCCAATGCGGTTTTTGCCGGCATCGAGGAACGCTACAATGCGCTGAAGGCGCTGGCGGCCGACGTGGCCGAACGGCCCGTCGTGCTCAGCGGCGAGCTGCACGGCGGCAACTGGTATGTGGGCGGCGGCCGCAGTTTTCTGGCCCAGATCTTCCGCGATGCCGGCGGCGCCTATTTCCTGCCCGACGACGAAAACTCCGGCGGTCTGAACCTCGATTTCGAGACGGTCTACAGCCAGACGGCGAATGCCCGCTATTGGCGCATCGTCAACAGCTATAACGGCACCTTCTCCTACGACGCCCTCAAGGCCGAGGACGCCCGCTATGCCGACCTGAACGCCTTCCGCGAAAAGGGTGTGGTCTATTGCAACATGCGGGAGAAACCCTTCTATGAAAACATGCCGGTGCAGCCCGACGTGGTGCTCGCCGACCTGATCCATATTTTCCATCCGGAACTGCTTCCAGCCGACTATCAGCCGGTCTTCTACGAATTGCTTCCATGAAACGCTCCGTCGCCGCCGGTATGATCGCGCTGGGGGTTTCCATCCTCCTGCTGTTTTTTCTGAACCTGCTGTTGGGCTCGGTGTCGATTCCGGCCGGGCAGGTGTGGAAGGTGATCTGGGGCGGGGAAGCATCCAATCCGATCTGGGGCAATATCGTGCTCAAGTCGCGTTTCCCGCAAGCGCTCACGGCCCTGGCGGCCGGCGCCGGGCTGGCGGTGGCCGGTCTGCAGATGCAGACCGTCTTCCGCAACCCCCTGGCCGGCCCGTCCGTATTGGGCGTCAGCTCGGGCGCCAGTCTCGGCGTGGCGTTCGTGGTGCTGCTTTCCGGCCGGCTCGGCGGCGTGGCCCTGAGCCATCTCGGCTATATGGGCGAGGTGGCCATGACCGTTTCGGCCATCATTGGCGCCCTGGCCATTATGCTGCTGATCGTCTGGGTGGCGCAGAAGGTGCGCGGCAACGTCACGCTGCTGATCATCGGTGTGATGATCGGCTATGTGGCCACGGCCATCATCGGCGTGCTGAAGTTCTTCAGCGCCGAGGAAGACGTCCGGGCCTATGTGGTCTGGGGTCTGGGCAGTTTCGCCCGTGTTTCGGGCGGTCAGGTGATGACATTCGTCATCATCATGGCCATTCTGCTGCCGCTTTCCTTCCTGCTGGTCAAGACGCTGAACCTGCTGCTGCTCGGTGACGGCTATGCCCGCAACCTGGGCCTGAACGTCAGTCGGGCGCGGATGTGGGTTATCGTCTGCGCAGGCGTGCTGGTGGCCATCGTCACGGCCTATTGCGGCCCGATTTCCTTCCTGGGTCTGGCCGTCCCGCATCTTTGCCGCGGCATCTTCCGCACGTCGGACCACCGTGTGCTGATGCCTGCTTCCCTGCTGGCCGGCGCCGCGCTGGCCTTGCTTTGCAATCTCATCGCCCGGATGCCGGGCTTCGAAGGGGCGCTGCCCGTCAATTCCGTGACGGCCCTGATCGGTGCGCCGGTCGTGGCGGTCGTACTTTTTAAACGGCGGAAGGAGGATACCGGGGAATGAACCGAGAGGAAACCATCCGTCTTTCGGGGCTCGCCATCGGTTATCCCGGCAAGCATTCGGTTAAGGTTGTGGCCGAAGGCATCACCCAGTCCATCCACAGCGGGGAGTTGACCTGTCTGCTGGGCGAAAACGGCGCCGGCAAGTCCACGCTGCTGCGCACCCTTTCGGGTTTTCTCCCGGCCCTGTCCGGCGAGATCACCATCCTGGGCAAGCCGTTGCGGGAGTATCGCGAAAAAGAGCTGGCTACCGTTATCGGGGTGGTCCTGACGGAAAAGACCAATCTCCAGAACATGACGGTCACCGAACTGGTGGGGATGGGGCGCAGCCCTTACACCGGATTCTGGGGCCGGCTGTCGGCTGAAGACCGCCGCAAGGTGGACGATGCGCTGGCGCTGGTGGGCATCGTCCCGCTCCGCGACCGCATGGTCCAGACCCTGAGTGACGGCGAACGCCAGAAAGTGATGATCGCCAAAGCCCTGGCGCAGGAGACGCCCATCATCTTCCTCGACGAGCCCACCGCCTTCCTCGATTATCCGAGCAAGGTGGAAATCCTGAATCTGCTGCATCGTCTCTCGTGCGAGATGGGCAAGACGGTCTTCCTCTCCACCCACGACCTCGACCTCGCCCTCCGCGTCGCTGACCGCGTCTGGCTGATGAAAAAAGGCACACCCCTCCGCACCGGCCTCCCCGCCAACCTCATCGTCGACAGAGAAACCGGCCGCTTCCATTTCGACCAGTAACCTCCAGCGCGCGCCGGCTCCGTCCCGCCCAGGCATTCTCATTACCCATTTCGTGCGCTGCAATGTACGCATCAGCAAATCAGTCGTTTATGCAAAGTGATCCCCCTGTTTTTCGGGGGGATCACTTTTAGCAAGTCGCTGACAGTCAGTTGCGTCCGTTGCAGCGGAAGATTTGCCTCCGCCGACTTCCCGCGCCTGCCATTCGTCGCATGTCCCTCTGCGTACGTTCCGAGACTTACTTTTGCCGCGATGACAACGTAGGCCCCTCCACATTGCCGTCGCTCCGCCATTTCGATCCAATCCGCCCGAAACTCGCCTGCGACATCAATCTGAGCCTCTCCACACTGTCGTCGCGGCAAAACAATCTGCTCTGCCCGTAGCGGCCGCTGCCTGCTTTTCCTCGGCCGGGCGCGGGGAGCTTAGGAGGGCTCCCCGCGCCCCGGACGGGAGAAAAGCGCCTCAGCCATAGACGTGCGCATACATCGGTATGCACATAGTTGAGCGGCCCCCGATGAAACCACGGTTATCCTGCCAGGCCGGTAAGAAAGCCAGCCCGGCGCCTGATCGGGCTGCAACAGCTCTCCTCGCGGCTTTCTTCTGGCCTGGCAGAGATAACCGCCACAACTCCCGTCGCCGTGAGCCCGCTGATTCCCTGTCAGACATCGCTCAGCGTAGGGCGTCCTGGGCTCACCCCCGTCAAAAGTCCACCTGAGCTCGCTGACAGTGGCCTCAGGGGTCTTCCGCCTGGGCTTATCCGGGCTCACACTGACGAGAATGGGGATGGCCGGGGCTGGCTCCGTCTGCTCCGCCCTTATCGGTGTGCAATACGGGGCCTTCTGCCACCGCGGCCGGTTTTTTTGCCGTTGGTGAGCAAAGCAGTCCTTTCTACTCACCGCAGCCGTTTGAAGACCCCTTCGGTGTGCAATAACAGGCTTTTCGCTCACCAAGGCCTATTATTTGGCCATTGGTGTGCGAATCAAGTATCACTGCTCACCGCGGGCGTTTGAGGCCGCAATCCTATTGCATCTGGCGGAGACGGACGTCGATGTCGGGGAGGAGGGCAGGGAGTCCGCTCAGGTCAGTGTCGCCGAAGTGGTAGGGGATGAGGACTTTGGGTTTGATCATCTTGGCGGCGTTGACACATTGCTCGACGGTCATCGTGTAGGGCTGGTTGACCGGGAGGAAGGCCACGTCGATGTCGGTCAGGTCGGCCATTTCCGGAATGTCTTCGGTGTCGCCGGCGATGTAGATGCGGAGGCCGTCGATGGTCAGCACGTAGCCGTTGCCGTTGCCTTTCGGGTGGAATTTTTCGCGGCCCGGGGTGGTGTTGTAGGCGGGGACGGCGTCGACGGAGATGACGTTGGCCAGGGCCTGGCTGTCGCCGTTGGAGAGGTCTTCGGCCGTGCCGAGCTTTTCAGCGGCGGCCGCATTGGCGAGGATCCGTGTCTGGTCGCCGGTGAGGGCCGCGATGGCTTCGGCATCGAGGTGGTCGCCGTGTTCGTGGGTGATCAGAATGAAGTCGGCCTTCGGAAACTCCGTGGCGTAGTTGGTGGTCTTTCCGTGCTGGATGACCGGGTCGATGTGGATCCAGAAATCTTCGAAGTGGATGGCGAGGGTTCCGTGCTTGATGAGGGTGATGTCGACCGGCTCGCCACTGTCGGTGAGGAAACGCTCGACTTCGTAGCCGGCAGGGGACACTTTCGTGCCTTGCTCGACAGAGGTCTGTTCAGGCTGGTCAGGTTGTTCGGGTTGATTGGCTTGCTTGGATTGCTTGCAGCCCAGCGTGAGACTCGCAACGGCTACCGCGGCGAGCAAGAGGGTCAGTTTTTTCATAATCGGCTTATACTATTCAAATACAATAATTTGCGTATCATTCGGGACGCAGGCTCCGGAGACGGGCCAGGCTATTGCCGATGGCTTCTCGCGCTTCGGGTTCGGTTTCCGTGCGGTAGCGCGTCTCGACGTCTTTCAGGTAAGAGAGATAGTGGATGTCGGCGATGTAAGCGGCCGCAGCGACGCGCACCGAAGGATCGGCGTCAAAGAGCAGACCCTGGACCCAGCGTTTGGCGTCCCAGGAAGAATGGGCTTTGAGCCAGTCGAGGGCCGCGCATTTCTCGGCAGCGGTTCCGGTGAGCAGTGTCTTGAAACAAGCCGTCTCCCGGTCGATGTCGTCGAGGGTCATCAGACACTCCCGGCCGACCAGGGAGGCGTCCTGGAGGGCGGGATCCGACGCGAAACGCTGCTTGGCCACATTTTACCTGGCGTGGCTTCGGGGTGGGCAATTGAGCAGAAAACCCGTCCTTTGCCATATTCCGTTCCCAGGAAGAAGGGGCGGCCGACGGTCATTCCGGCGGGTGCATCGCCCTCTTCGTGGACATCGCTCCGCATCGTCGCGAATTCCGTGTAAGTGCCCACGGGGACAAGGACCGGCCCTTCGTAGTACATGCAGTACAAGGTATCGAGGGCGGCATATTCGCCGAACAGCTGCCGTCCTTCGTCCGTGAGCGTAAAGGCCACGTTTCCGTGCCCGCGGTTGTCGTGTTCGATGTCGATGGCGCGCGCACCGCTCAACGGGAGGGAGGCCCCGTCGGGCCTTTCGGAGAAGAAATAGGCCCCGGCGCAGATGCCCACCGCGCCGCCACCCCGGGCGACGAAGTCTCTGATGCGGGCAAGGTTCTGCGCACCGAGATTGAGATATTGTCGACTCCCGCTACCCCCGGGAATCACAATGGCGTCCAAGGAATCCAGCACACCGTCGGCGATATCGGAAGTGGTAATCAGACGTGCATCCAGGTCCGGGTCAAGCGAACAGGCGGCGAGGCTTTCCCAGATACAGGTTTGCGAGCCGCCGAATCCATCGAAAACCCCAACCTGGTATCTCTTCGGCGCACCGGGGGCGCAAGCCGTGCAGAACAGTATGATAGCCAGGGAAATAAATGCGATTTTCTTCATAT
>CACYZM010000054.1 GCA_902778855.1 uncultured Bacteroidia bacterium | reverse complement strand
GGATTTATACCACTGGGCGAAGCGGCGGAGGCCGGTGCGGAGGGGGATGCGGGGGGTGAAGCCGAAGTCGCGCTCGAGGGCGGTGGCGTCGGCGTAGGTTGTGGGGACGTCGCCGGGCTGCATGGGGACGAGCTGCTTGTGGGCTTCGAAGTCGAAGTCGGACGGGAGGACGCCGGCGGCAACGAGTTCTTCCTGGAGGATGTTGACGAAGTCGAGCAGATTCTCGGGCTGGCCGCCGCCGATGTTGTAGACGGCGTAGGGCGGGATGGGAAGGCCGTCCTCCCCTTTCCGACGCTCGGGCGCCTTGGCCATCACACGGACGATGCCTTCGACGATGTCGTCGACATAAGTGAAGTCGCGGCGGCAGTTGCCGTAGTTGTAGATCTGGATGGTTTCACCGCGGAGGAGTTTGTTGGTAAAGCCGAAGTACGCCATGTCAGGCCGGCCGGCGGGGCCGTAGACGGTGAAGAAGCGGAGGCCGGTCGAGGGGATGTCGTAGAGCTTGGAATAGCAGTGGGCCATCAGCTCGTTGCTTTTCTTGGTGGCGGCGTAGAGCGAGACCGGATTGTCGACGCGGTCTTCGACGCTGAACGGAACCTTCTTGTTGCCGCCGTAGACCGAACTCGAGGAAGCATACACGAGATGCTTCACCGGATGGTGTCGGCAGGCTTCGAGAATATTATAGAAGCCGATGATGTTGCTCTCAATATAGACATCCGGATTCTCGATCGAATAGCGCACCCCCGCCTGCGCCGCCAGGTTGACGACGATGTCGAACCGATACTCTTCAAACAGCTCGTCGACCAGGTCGCGGTCGGCGATGCTGCCGCGGACGAAGGTGTAGCCGTGCGCGGCAGGGCGGGACGAGGCCGGCGCGGGAGCGCCGGACTCGGCCGAGACGGCCGCGTATTTGTCGGCGATCTGCCGGAGGCGATATTCCTTCAAGGCGGGATCGTAGTAGTCGTTGAGATTGTCGAGGCCGACGATGTGGAGATTGTCGGGGCTGTCGCGCTGCCGGTAACGAGGATGTTCATTGTTGTTTCAAGACAAGTTTGCGACCTTCCCAGACGTAATAGTCAGTGCTGACTTCGCCGTCCAGGCTTTCGGCCACGCTTTTGACGGCGGGCTTGCCGTCGAGCTCGCAGAGTTCGGCGTTGGGAATACCTTCGTATTCCTTCACTTGGTCAAAGCATTCTTCATCGGGATTCCAGACGCAGGCGCCGTAGAAATAGAGCGGCGACAACACGCCGAAATTGCCGAGAAAGACGACCACGTCGAGCCAGCCGTCGCCGTTGATATCTTCTTCGGTGACCGTCCCCGATCCCTCTTCAACGAGGATCTCCTTGTCTTTCGACCAGTTGAATCCGAAGCCGAAATCCTGGGTCATTTCTCCCTTACGACACTCGAGTTTCAACCACTCAACCTGACCGTTATCGTCATATTCGAAGTTGGTGACGAAGGTGTATTCGGAGCGGGGGTCGGCCGAGGCGGCCGCGGGGGCGGCGGCAGGCGAAGCCTGCTCGCCGGCCGCCCCGGCCCCCGCCGCCGGCTGCTTACCGCAGGCCACAATCAGCAGGGCCGCAAAAAGAAGGGTGATATTCTTCATAAAAAATCCATTAATTCAGGGCGGCGGGACGAACGAGATAGTAGTTGTCGCCGTTGTTGGTAAAGACGAGGATGCCTTCGGGGACGAGTTCGCAGTCTTCGGGCTCTTCGCGGATGACCGACGAGAGGTCGATGTCCTTGACGCGGGCGTGGGTCTTCACGTTGTAGATGGCCAGATGTGCCGGCGTGCCGTTGCCGCCGAAGAGCATATAGAGATAGCCGCCATACACCATGCCGCCCTGCCAGACGTCCTGATGATAGACATAGCCATCGACCGTCCAGTGGTCCAGGATATCCTTGTCCGTGAGCAGGACATTGCTCTCCTGGATGTCGGGCTTTCGGGCCTTGCCGAAATAGAGCTTGTTGCCGGCACTGCCGAAAATCCAAAGATAACCGTCGTCGCCGCAGATGATGTTGAACCCGACCTTCCCGTCGAAAACGTCGGTCGGCATCAGCGTGATGGTCTGCACGAGCATCGCGGCCATCGGCGACACCCACTCCACGTAAGCCCGGCCGCCTTTCAGGCCGGAGACGTACAGGAAGACATTGCCGACCGTATCGACACAGCTCTGCACGCAGTTGGCGTGGTTGCCGAGCATATGCGACCCCAGCTCGAACTTTGCGATCTTGAAGGGACGGGCCAGATCGGTGATGTCATAGGTCTGGCAAAGGCCGGTGTCGTATAGCCGGTACAAGATCCTGTCGCGAATGGCGCCCCCCTGCCCCGACCACGTGTCGCAGCGGTTATCGACGCCCTTCCCGGTCTTGACGATCAGCTCCACCTTCGTGGTATCTTCCGGCACAATGACCACGGGCTCGAGCGGCACGCCATCCTCGAGCTGGTCTTCCACTTCTTTTTCCAGCGCCTTGATGCCACACGCGGAGCAGACGGTCCCAACGAAGATCAGGAGCAGCAGCGCAAAATATCGTCTTTTCGCAAACATACGGCCTAAGCCCTATCAAAATTTCCGCCAAACCATCTTATTCACCACGCCCGTGTACGACTGGATGATTTTGACGACTTTGGTCGAGACGTTTTCATCGACGTAGTTGGGGACGGGGATGCCGTGGTCGCCGGCGGTGTTCATCGAGACGGCGGTATCGACGGCCTGGAGGAGCGACTTCTCGTCGATGCCGGCGAGGATGAAGCAGGCTTTGTCGAGGGCCTCGGGCCGCTCGGTCGATGTGCGGATGCACACGGCCGGGAACGGGTGCCCGACGCTCGTGAAGAACGACGATTCCTCAGGTAAAGTGCCGCTGTCGCTAACCACGGCGAAGGCATTCATCTGCAGACAATTGTAGTCGTGGAATCCGAGCGGCTCGTGCTGGATCACGCGCGGGTCGAGCTGGAAGCCGGAGGCCTCCAGCCGCTTCCGCGACCGCGGATGGCAGGAGTACAGAATCGGCATATCGTACTTCGCCGCCATCGCATTGATGGCGCCGAACAGCGACAGGAAATTCTTCTCCGTATCGATATTTTCCTCCCGGTGCGCGCTCAGCAGAATGTACTTCCCCTTCTCGAGCCCCAGCCGAGCGTGCACATCCGAAGCCTCGATCTCCGCGAGATTCTCGTGCAGCACTTCCGCCATCGGCGAGCCCGTGACATACGTGCGCTCCTTCGGCAGGCCGCACTCCGCGAGGTAGCGGCGCGCGTGCTCCGAGTACGCGAGATTCACGTCGGAGATGATGTCCACAATGCGCCGATTCGTCTCCTCGGGCAGGCACTCGTCCTTGCAGCGGTTGCCGGCCTCCATATGGAAGATCGGGATGTGGAGACGCTTCGCGCCGATCACCGAAAGGCACGAATTCGTGTCGCCCAGCACCAGCACCGCTTCGGGCTTGATGGCCACCATCAGTTGATACGATTTGGCAATGATATTGCCCATCGTCTCGCCCAGGTCCGACCCCACGGCGTCCATATACACCTCCGGGTCGGCGAGTTTCAAGTCCTTGAAAAACACGCCGTTCAGGTTGTAGTCGTAGTTCTGTCCCGTATGCGCCAGGATCGTGTCGAAATACTTCCGGCACTTGTTGATCACCGCCGCCAGCCGGATGATCTCCGGCCGCGTCCCCACGATGATCAGGAGTTTGAGCTTGCCGTTGTTGGCAAAAGAAACGTTGTTGATATTCATATACGTCATGCCCGACCTGATCGGGCATCTGATTTATTCTACCGGTTCAAAATACGTGTCAGGCCGACCCGGATCGAAGAGCTCGTTGGCCCACATCAGGGTCACGAGGGGTTCCGTGTCGGAGAGATTGATGATGTTATGCGTGTAGCCGGGGAGCATATGCACGGCCTTGATCTCCGCGCCGGAGACCTCGAAGTTCAGCACCTCGTCGCTGCCGATGCGGCGCTCCTGGATGAGCGCCCGCCCCGAGACGACGATGAAAAACTCCCACTTCGTGTTGTGCCAGTGCTGCCCTTTGGTCACCCCGGGATTCGAGATGTTCACGCTGAACTGCCCATTGCCGAGCGTCTTCACGAGCTCCGTGAAGGAGCCGCGCGCGTCGGCGTTGGTCTTCAGCGCGAAAGCCACCTTCCGCTCCGGGAGATACGATAAGAACGTGGAATACAGCTTCTTGGCGAACGATCCCGCCGGAATTTCCGGCACGATCAGCGTAGAGCGCTGCTCTTCAAAAGCGTTCAGCAGATCCACAATCTCGCCCAGCGTGGCGCGATGCGTCGTGGGCACGTAGCAATACGGGCCGTTCTTCATCGGGAACACGCCCAGCCCGTCGAAATCGCAGCGATGCTCCTCGCCGCGCAGGCAGGCGATCATCTCGTCCACGAGGTCGTCGATATAGAGCAGCTCGAGTTCCACCGAAGGGTCGTTCACCGTGAACGGCAGGTCGTTCGCAATCGCGTTGCAGAACGTCGCGACCGCGCTGTTATAATTCGGCCGGCACCACTTGCCGAACAGATTCGGGAAGCGGTACACCAGCACCTTCGCGCCCGTGTCGTCTCCATATTTCAGGAACAGATCCTCCCCCGCCTTCTTGCTTCGGCCGTACTCGCTGTCGCCGAACCGTCCGGTCAGCGACGCCTGCTGCGACGACGAAAGCATCACCGGGCACGTGTTCCCGTGCTCCTTCAGCTTCTCCAGCAGCGTCGACGCGAACCCGAAGTTCCCGCTCATAAACTCCTTCACATCCTTCGGCCGATTCACCCCCGCCAGATTAAAGACGAAGTCCGCCTCCCCACACCACCGGTCGAGCTCATCCGCCGTCGAGTCGAGGTCGTACTCGAAGACCTCCTCGATGCACTTGTCGCGCCCGGCCTGCGCCGGGCTGCCGGCTCCCGCCGCGGCCTGATCGGCCGGGCCGAAGCCGTAATTCCGCGCCTTGCCATCGCGGATATTCTTCAACTGCGCGCAAAGATTGCGTCCTACGAAGCCTTTGGCGCCAGTCACCAGTATTTTCATCCGATTTTTCAGTATTTAACTTTCAAATTTACAAAAATTTTCGTCCACCCCAGCAAAAATGCGCCCGGCGTCCCCGAAAGTGGGACATCAGACGCATTTTCCCCCTTTTTTGCTTCTGACGTCCCACTTTTTGGGACATCAGAAGCATTCAGCAGCGTTTTACCCGCAGGCCTCTACGAACTTCTTGAACAGCCGCCGGCTCGCCTCATCGTTCCGGAACAAATACTCCGGATGCCACTGCACCGCCCATAGGAACCGCGCCCCCGGCGCATAAAACGCCTCGATCAACCCGTCCGGCGTCACCGCCATCGCCTCCAACCCCGGCGCCAGCTCCCGCACGGCTTGATGATGGAGCGTGTTGACGGGGAGGACGGCAGGGGCGGCATCCGTGGCGGGCGAAGCCGCCGCTGTGGCTGCTGCCTTGGCCGCGACACCGCCGGCCGGCAGGCCGGTCAGGTCGGCCAAGAGCTCCCGGAGCGGCACAGCCAACTGTACTGTATGTGTGTACCGGCCGTAGGGCTTGGCCTGTCTATGAACAATCTCGGACGGATGCTCCGAAGGGAGATCCCGATAAAGCGTGCCGCCCAGGACGGCATTGATCAGCTGCAGGCCGCGGCAAATACCGAAGATCGGCTTCCCGGCGGCGACCGCCTTCTTGAGCAGCGGCACCTCAAGCTCGTCCCGCCGAGGACAGGTCTTGATCTTCCCGCCCATATCATCCTGCCCATACAACCCCGGCGATACATCCGGCCCACCCGTGAACAGGAACCCATCGAACCGCTCCACCATCTCCGCGATCGCCGCCTCTAACGAACCATCGTTTTTCGCCGCTGACGGCAACCCGAACGGCAGCACCACCGGCACTCCCCCCGCCTGCTGAATCCCCTCCAAATAATCCGGCAACATCCACACACTCTGCCGCTCCTCATCCCACAACGGGGTCACACCAATCAAAGGACACATATCACGACGCATAATAACCTGATTATTTATTCTTGTGGGCGGCGACGAAGGCATTGAGCATAGCTTCGAACGATTCATACTCTGGCTTGGGGACTGACGGGTAGGAACCGATGACTTTATAATACATGACAGAGCCATTGTCGTGGTAATAGATCGTGTACTCAAGGGAATGCCCGTTTTGCAGGACGAGTTCACCGTTCTTTTCATAATGCAAGCCGGGACCGAGAAGGGAACCCACCTTTTTGCCGGAGGGCGGGTACGATCTTTCGGCATCATATGAGAGTTGCGATGCCTGGTACCGCCCCTCGTCCAGACGAGATTGTTCACGATCGCGTTCCTGCCAGCTTTCGTACTCTTTCTCGCTGTCGACGATGTGTTTTTCAAGATCTTTCCGTTTCTGAGTCAGGAGAGTTGTGGCCGATGCATAGAAGGGTTGGAAAGCGCCGTTCTTGATCTTTGCCTTGGCCGTGGCCGAGGCGAGCGCTTTGTCGTAGTAACTACGCACTTCATCGACATAGGACCAGTTCCAGCGGGGGCCAAAGGTTGTGTAATCGTTGATACTGAATCTACGCTTGACGGCATTGAGGACCGAATACGCATCGAGGATCGACTGTGCTTTGGGTATTAGATTCTTGGAATCCGTTCCCATCGCACTATAGAAGTCGATGAACTCCTTGAGGAAGTCGGCATCCTGGCTATATTTCTCGGTTGTCTTGTTCAAGGTCAAGGCTTTCCGATACTCCGATTCCAGATACTTTTCATATTCTGGATAAACCTCAGTTGAATAGGCCTTGAGGGCTTCTCTGAAATCTCCCTCCGCCTTATTGACCTGATTGAGCAGATATCGATGCGGCAGTGCAGGATACTCCAGCGTTTTGGTCGTCAAGGTCTGGGTAAACAGTTTTTCGACCGGCACCTTGTCGGTCGGGAAACCGGCCCGGAAGGTCGCTTCAATGAAGCCCCAGCCATCTTCGAAGAGGACCAGGCCAACGCCGGGACCGTCGAGGAGCCCGTTGACAAGGGATCCGGACCAATACACCGGCGTACTCTTATCAACCCGCTCTGTCCAGGGGTTGGGACTAGTTTGGAAATAGAAACAACCCGTTTTGTCCATCCGGGAATACTCTTCCTGATCCTGGCCGCGCAAGACATAGTAGGCATATTTCCGAAGACAATCGGGCGTATAGAAGTCAAGTTCATCGACCATGCCGCCCACGCCGGCGAAATTGCCGACCAGCATAATATTCTTCGTGGAATACTGCCCGATAGAATAACCCTTTTTCCGCAGGAATTCGCTCACTTCTTCGGGCTTGAGTACAAAGTCATAATCATTGACGATGGTGTAGACGCCGTCAAAACCTTCCGCACGCTGGATGGCCTCGTCGAGAAGCGCCTGCATTTTCTCGGTCTTCGAGGCGCGCCGAAGCGGGCCAGGATCCTTCTTGGTAGCGGGGGCCGGTTCCTGAGGCATAGCGTCCTGGGCGGATGCTTGTGCAGGAGTTCCGGAATAGGATACGGACGCCAGCGGCGAGCCGGAGCCCATCGAGATTTTGAATTCGGATTTCACCTGACCTTCACTGTTTTCCTGATAGATGCCGTGATTCCAGATTCCCCTTTTTTCTTCGCCCGAGGCGAACGTATAGGTTCCCTGGCCGTGCGGCAGGCCTTCCGACCATCGGCCGACATATTTGTCGCCGCCGACCCAAAGCGAAGTCCCTTCGCCGTGGGGTTTGGCATCTCTCAACTGGCCGATGTACTTATTGCCCTTCGCATCGGTGATCGTTCCCTGCCCGTCGGGAGCGCCCATGCGCCATTCACAGTCGAACACCGTCCCTTCGGGCGTCTTCAAAACGCCTTTCCCGCTGGGGCGGGTGTTTGTGATCTCTCCTTTATAGACCGACCCGTCGGGAAGATAGATCTCTCCGCTGCTGATCACACCATTGTTGAAAACACCCACAAGTTTTCTCCCATCTTCAGTGGTATAAGTCCCCTGCCCGTGCAACCGGCCTTCCCGGATTTCACCCACATAGGTGACACCGTCGGGGTATACGAACGTTCCCCGCCCGTGCGGCGTTCCCATCTTCCAATCCCCCTCATAGGAGGAGCCATCCGGCTTGGAGAGTTTCCCCTTGCCGTTCGGCGCGCCATCCTTCCATTCTCCGACATACTTCTGCCCATCAGGAAACACATTCGTCCCCTGCCCGTGCCGCAAATCGCCCCGGACGCCCCCTTCATAGACGCCGAGCTCATCTTCAATTTTTTTAACCTTTTTCTGTGCGGAAACAACCCCCGGCAGCAGAATCATCAAAACGATAAGAAAACCGATTCTCAGGATATTCTGTTTCATCAAAACTACACGTTGATTAATCTCCAAATTTACGAAAATTCCGCTAAACTTCCGACGTAAGGACGTAGGATCAGCGGGCGATGAACGGTTCAGAGATGCCGGTCGAAGTCCATGCGTTCATGCAGGACGCGGGAGATTAGCGGAAGGCCGTCCGGCTGAATTAGATAGAGAATGACGTGATGGCCATACGGGTATTTCCGATACCCTTTGCGAACGTGTTCATAAGAGCGGCCGAGTTGATCGGGAGCTTTTGCGATTCTTGCAAAAGCATTCAACAGGCCGTTCACATACGTGTTTGCCGCTTAGAGATTCTGTACTTCTGCATCGTGCTTAGCATTTAACCGATTCATAAACTCCTGAGGATTAAAATCCTCCACAATACCACTCTCCTCTCCTTCGATTAAAGCAGCGCGCATCGCAGCAAGCCGGGTCTCGTCTTCCTCCAACCGGCGCAGGGCGGCTCGAATGACTTCGCTTGCATTATTGTAACGTCCACCGGCGATATTCTGCCGAATGAACTCTTCATAATGCGGGCCCAAAGATACTGTCACAGTCCTTGCCATATTCTGTTTCTTAACACATTCACAAAGGTAAGAATATTTCTTACAAATGCAAATGGTTTTAGCGGGCGCGGCGATTCTCGGGGAGTCGGAGGTTGACCGGTTTTCCCCGGCTGGGCGCAGGGAGCCCCTCTTTAGCTCCCTGGCGACCAGACGGGAGAAAACCGCCTCAGCCACCACCTGCCACGTCCCGCGAACACTCCTGTCGGTCAACCCCAAGCAAGCAAACGGTTATCCTCGACAGCCCTGCGCCCCCTCCTCGCGTAGCCGCACAAATCCACCAGGCTGGCGGGAGATAACCGCCTCAGTCCCCGCCTGCACCGCCCAAAAGGAAAAAAACCACGCCGAGCCTGCTCACCGCGAACACTCAACGCCTCAAACACGCCGCGGCCGTTCCTTCCGGTCCAGTAGATGGACCGGAGGGAACGTTTTACCCCCTTTTTCGCGTCTTCCGGTCCAGTTGATGGACCGGAGGGAACGCTGAAGCTGGGAAGATCGGAAGCGGGAAGACAGGAGGGCTTCGGAAAGACAGGGAACGGCGGGAAGACAGGATGATGTCGGGAAGATGGAAACCGGGAAACCGGAAGACCAGAAGACCGGAAGACACGCCGAGCGGTTATTCCCGGTCGAGGAGTTGGGCGGCGCGTTCGTAGGTAAGGCCGACGATGCGGGCGATTTGATTGACGTTGGAGGAGAAGCGGAAGCGGATTTGGCGCATCAGCTCAACGAGTTGATCTTCGTTGAGTTCGTCCGGAGATGATTTTCGGAACAGGGAGCGGCAGAGGTCGGGCAAGGCGGCGAGGATGGCCTGGTCGCGGAAAGCCGGCATGTTGTCGGCGCCGGCTTCGTGCCGCAGCTTGGCCTTCTGTGAATTGACCAGAAAATAGTTCATCCGCCGCGGCGTGCGGAAAATCGATTCGACCGTTGACACCTTCACGTAGGAAGCCGGTACGATATACCCGTCCGCGCAGATCACCCAGTCGCCCGGCAGGTCAAACTTCGAGTGGAGCAGACGATACCGCTCCCGCGTGGATAGCTCCGACAAGCGCCGGTCGCCCGGGCCCAACGGGAGATCACCCGAGCCCTGCGGGAGATCGCCCGGGCCTAGCGGAACGACCTGCGACGTTCCGCGCAGCGGGGCCACCGGTTTTACCCCAGACCACGTACTCTGAACCTGGAAGAAAGTGCGGCCGGTGCCCCAGGGGTATTCGGTGGGATGTGCGCAGATGTTGGCGGCGACGCTGTTCATCTGGACGTAGGCGATAGCGCGCTCGAGGGATTCGCCGACAGTCGGGACAGGCTCGACCCGCACACCCTTGCGGCGGAAGATCTCGTGGATGCCATACTTATCCCAAACATAGCGGGAATAAGTCCCTTTAAACATTTTGGCGAAGAGCTCCGCCTGGGCCCGGGTGCCATATACGACGAAGTGTAGATGGTTGGACATCAAGATAAACGCCAGAACAAAAAGCCCGGTCTTCCAGGTCAGGACGGCGACGTAATTCATCCCCACACAAAAGTCGGCGGGTTCCCTGAACAACACTTTTTCCAGATGTTCGGTCGTGATAAGCCAGTATTCCATATCTCTCGCACATTAAAACATTCAAGTCTATCCCCACCTCGGGCGGAACTGGCGGGCAGAAAGTCTCTACAAATATACTATCGCGACAGGCCGTTTTGCAAATTTATTTTGAGGGCCCGACGGTGGAATCGTTCCTTCCGGTCCAGCCGGTGGACCGGAGGAAGCAGAAATGGGGGTAAAACGCGCCTTCCGGTCCAGAGATTGGACCGGAATGTACTTTCCTGATTTTGGTTGACTCCGATTGGAGCCTTCCCCTGAAAGAAGTTGACTCTGGTTTAACTTTATTACTGGTGTAGGTTGACTCTTGTC
>CACYZM010000053.1 GCA_902778855.1 uncultured Bacteroidia bacterium | reverse complement strand
CCGATGCAGAAATTCCGGAAGATATTCCCCAGCACTTCGTCGGGGGTAATTTCGCCGGTGATGGAGCCGAGGTGGTAGAGGGATTCGCGGAGGTCTTGGGCGAGGAGGTCGGTGGGAATGGAACCGAGGCCGTCGCGGACGCGGCGGAGGGCGATGGCGGCGTTCTGGAGGGCGGCGAGGTGGCGGGCGTTGGTCACGAGGGAGGTTTCGGCGGCGGTGTCCAGGTCGCGCCAAGTGGCGGCGAGGGCGTGGCGGAGGTCTTCGAGGCCGAGGCCGGCTTTGGCGGAAATGGTGTAGAGCTGTCGGCCGGGGGCGGCGAGGAGAGGCGAGAAGGCACGGCGGGCCGCGGTGCTTACCGAAACTGGCACGGCGTCGGCCTTGTTTAGCAGGAAGACGAGTTGTTGGCCGTCGGTCGCGCGGTCGGCGATATGCGAAGCGCTGGCGAGCAAGTCGTCCAACGGCTGTGTCAGATCGAGCATCGCAAGGACGAGTTGCGCGGCGGAGAGTTTCTCGTAGGCGCGCTCGATGCCGATGCGTTCGATGGTGTCGTCGCTCTGGCGGAGGCCGGCCGTATCGATGAAACGGAACAGGACACCGTCGAGGTTGCAGGTCTCTTCGATCGTGTCGCGCGTGGTGCCGGCGATGTCGGAGACGATGGCGCGGTTCTCGCCGAGCAGGGCGTTGAGCAGGGTGCTTTTCCCGGAATTTGTGTTTCCGACAATCGCCACAGGTACACCATTTTTAATGGCATTACCTAAACGGAAACTTTCGATGAGTTTCTCGCAGTGGGCGAGCACTTTTTCTACGAGTTCGCGCAGCTGCGAACGGTCGGCGAATTCCACTTCCTCGTCGCCGAAGTCGAGTTCCAGTTCCATCAGAGAAGCCAGGTGCAGGAGCTCGGCGCGCATCCCGGCGAGCTCTTCGCTGAACCCTCCTTTGAGCTGCTTGAAAGCGATCCGATGCGCGGCGGCGGTTTGCGCGGCGATCAGGTCGGCGACGGCTTCGGCCTGGGAGAGGTCCATCTTGCCGCGGACGAAGGCGCGCTGCGTAAATTCGCCGGGAGCGGCCATTTGCGCCCCGTTTTCGCACAAAAGGGAGAGGATGCGGGAAACAATGTAGTCGGAGCTGTGGCACGCGATTTCGGCCGCATTTTCGCCCGTATAGGAGCGGGGCGCCCGAAACACGGACACGACGACTTCGTCGAGCGGCGCGCCGTCGGCCTCGCGGATCGTGCCGAAATGCAGGGAATAGCCCGGCGCGTCGGCGAGGGGAGCCCGGCCGGAGAAGATGCGGTCCACGCACACGATCGCATCCGGGCCGCTGACACGGACAACGGCGATCGCACCGCCGCGGGCGGAGGCGGGAGCACAGATGGTATTTTCGAAGTGGGGCTGCATCCTATTTTTTTCGCAAAAGTAGGGAAAATCCCGGGTAGAATCACTAAATTTGTATGATAAATCAGCGCGTATGATCTCCTTCATCCTTGCCCTGTTGGCCCTGGTGGCCGGCTATTTCTTCTACGGACGCTTCGTGGAACGGGTTTTCGGCGCGGACGACCGGCCGACGCCCGCCGTCTCCAAGGCCGACGGCGTCGATTTCATGGTGCTGCCCTCGTGGAAGATCTTTATGATCCAGTTCCTGAACATCGCCGGCACCGGCCCGATCTTCGGCGCCATCATGGGCGCCAAGTTCGGCCCCGCCGCCTACCTGTGGATCGTCTTCGGCTGCATCTTCGCCGGCGCCGTACACGACTATCTGTCGGGCATGCTCTCCGTCCGGCACGGCGGCGCGAACCTGCCCGACCTCATCGGGACCTATCTGGGCAAGACCACCAAGACGGTGATGCTCATCTTCTCCGTCCTGATGCTGATGATGGTTGGCGCCGTGTTCGTGTTCAGCCCCGCCAAGATCCTGGGCGGTATGTGGGAGCCTGCGTACGCCGTGGCCCATCTGGGCAAGTACGGTTTCTGGATTGCCATCGTGTTCATCTACTACATCATCGCCACGATGCTGCCGATCGACAAGATCATCGGCCGGATCT
Source organism: uncultured Bacteroidia bacterium (assembly GCA_902778855.1). Lineage (GTDB taxonomy): Bacteria > Bacteroidota > Bacteroidia > Bacteroidales > UBA932 > Cacconaster. Next base: position 9,314 of record CACYZM010000053.1, on the reverse strand, counting down.
ATCCGCTGTTCGCCTTCGCCCTGATCTTCATGGCCATTTCGCTGATGGTCGTGCTGTTCGTCAAGTTCCCCGACATTCCGGAAGTGTGGGAAGGGCTCAAGGATACGCCGGGCGGCGCGCTGACCAAGAATCCGATCTTCCCGTGCCTGTTCATTTCCATTGCCTGCGGTGCGATCAGCGGCTTCCACGCCACGCAAAGCCCGCTGATGGCGCGCTGCATGGATCACGAGAAAAAAGGGCGCCCCATCTTCTACGGCGCCATGATCACCGAAGGCGCCGTGGCGCTCATCTGGGCGACGGTCGCCAGCTATTTCTTCTATGGCAAGCCGGAACCGGCCTTCCAGCTGATTCCCGGCGGCGCCGAAGCCATCGGCGACGCGCCGTCGATCGTGAACCTGGTGTGCAACGAATGGCTGGGCGTCTTCGGCGGAATCCTCGCCCTGCTGGGCGTCGTGGCCGCCCCGATCACGAGCGGCGACACGGCCCTGCGCAGCGCCCGCCTCATCATTGCGGACTTCCTGAAACTGGAGCAGAAATCCGTCCGCAAACGCCTCTACATCTGCCTGCCGCTCTTTGCGGCGGTCTTCGCCCTGCTGATGTGGCAGATGAACGACGCTTCGGGTTTCGAAAAACTCTGGGGATGGTTCGGCTGGTCGAACCAGACGCTGTCGGTCTTCACGCTCTGGACGCTGACCGTCTATCTGGCCATCGAGAAGAAACCGTATGTCATCACGCTGGTGCCGGCGCTCTTCATGACCTGGGTGTGCACCACATTCTTCGTGTTCTCGCCCAACTCGCTCGGCCTGAACCTTTATCTGTCGTACGGCATCGGCTTCGCCGCCGTACTGGTGGCCATCATCTGGTTTTCAGTCTGGCACAGACGACGTTTTCAACGTGCGTAGTGTGCGGGAACATATCCACGGGCTGTACGTGGATGATCTCGTAACGGTCTGAGAAAACGGCCAGGTCGCGCGCCTGCGTGGCCGGGTTGCAGCTCACATAGACCATCCAAGCCGGTGCGCAGTCGAGCAGCACGCGGGCCACGTCGGGATGGATGCCGGCCCGCGGCGGGTCGAGCACCACGATGTCGGGCTGTCCGTGCGCGGCGATGAAATCGGCCTGCAGCACGTCTTTCATATCGCCGGCGAAGAATTCGGCGTTGGCGATGCCGTTCTCGCGGGCGTTGACCTTCGCATCATCGATGGCTTCGGGCACATACTCGATGCCGATGACCTTGCGGGCCAGCGAGGCCAGGAAGAGTGCGATGGTGCCGGTGCCGGTATAGAGGTCGTAAATGACGGGGCTTTCTGTTCCGGAAAGGACAGAAAGACCTTCTTTCACAAAATCGCGCACGACGCTGTAGAGGCGGTACGCCTGGGCCGAATTGGTCTGGTAGAACGACTTGGGGCCGATCTTGAAACGGAGGTCCTCCATCCGCTCATAGACCGCTTCCGCGCCGGAATACAGCGTGCAGGGGAGGTCGCTGAAATTATCGTTTCCCTTCGGGTTGATGACGTAATAGAGCGAGGTGATCTCGGGGAAACGCGTGTGGACGGCTTCCAGCAGCGCCTCGCGGGGCGGGCACGCATCTTCGCCCTGGGCCTCGCCGCCGAAGCAGATGACCAGCATGTTCTCGCCGGTCGATGTGGTGCGGACGATCATCGTCCGGAGGAAGCCGCGGTTTTCGCGCAGGTCATAGAAGCTCAGGCCGTGCTCGATGGCGTATTGCCGGATGAACAGGCGGATGGCGTTCGAGGGTTCGCGCTGCAGATGGCACTCCTGGATGTCGAGCACCTTGTCGAAGAAGCCGCTCACGTGGAAGCCCAGGCCCAGGAGTTCTTCCGGGCTGAGAGTCTGCCAGTCTTCGCCCGGCAGCAGCCAGCGATGGTTCGAGAAGGTGAATTCCAGCTTGTTGCGGTAGTGGTCGGTCTGGGCGGAGCCGAGGATGGGGGAGACTTCCGGAAGCTCCAGGTGCCCGATGCGGGTGAGCTGGTCGACGACCTGCTGCTGCTTGAAAGCGATCTGCATCGGATAGGGCAGCGTCTGCCAGGTGCAGCCGCCGCAGTCCTCGAAATGCGCGCAGAAGGGCTTGAGCCGGTGCGGGGAAGGGGATTTCATCCGGGCGATGTAGCCCTGGGAGTAGCCGCTGCGCACTTTGTTGATCTGCACGTCCACCACGTCGCCCGGGATGCCTTGCCGGACAAAGACGACTTTTCCGTCCACGTGGGCCAGGCCGTTGCCTTCGGCCGCAGTGGCCTCGATGGTGATATCTTCCAGGTAGGGTTTTGTCTTTCTCGCCATTTTCTTTCCGTTTTTCGGCTTTTGCGCTTCGGCCGCAAAGTTAATCAAAGAATTTCGTATATTTGAAGGAATAAAAAGACATCCCCCATGAAACGGACCGCCACCCTGATTATTGCACTCCTGCTCGCGCTGCCTTTCGGCTTCGCGCAGGATCTGCCCGAATTCCTGCAGATCACCGGCAAAGTGATCGATGGCGCCACCGGGAAGCCGATGCACTACGCTTCCATCAACCTGGCCGGGACCCATGTTTCCAACGTAACGAACGCCGAAGGCATATTCAGTCTGAAAATCGCACCCGTCACGCCGCCCGACGCCCTGGTGACCATCAGCCACCTGGGCTATGCGACCGTGACCCGGAAAGTATCCGATTTTCCGACCGGCGACGCCAAGAGTCCGCTGACCATCACGCTGGTGCCCATATCCATCTCGCTCGACGCAGCGCTGATCCGGGCGCAGGACGCCAAGGAGCTGCTCATCGCCGCCCTCTACCGCATCAAGCAGAACTATCCCGACAAGCACGTGGGTATGACCGCCTTCTACCGCGAAATGGTGAAGAAGGGCAATTCGAAGTACCTGACGATGAACGAGGCCATCCTCGACATCGACAAGGCGCCGTACGCCTCGTACCAGTCCGACCGGGTCGGCATCTACAAAGGCCGCGGCAGCCAGAACTACGACTCCTCCGATACGCTGTTCATCAAGTACCAGGGCGGCGTGGTATCGATCATCGACATCGACCAGGCCAAGAACCCCTTCGCCACGGTCCCCATCTCGCAGTTGTCCGTCTACTACGACTGCACCATGGAACCGTCTGTCTTCCTCGACGACCGGATGTACTATGTTGTCTCGATCGACCAGAAGCCCTCGATGGAGGACATCTATATGCGCGGCCAGGTCTACATCGACAGCGAGAGCCTGGCCATCGGCCGCGTCCATCTCTGGATGAACGTGGAGGGCAGGGAAGACGCCGTGCCGCTGTTCATCCTCCGGAGTCCGGCCGATACGCGCTTCGAGGTGAAGAGTGCGGAATACATTGTCAACTACAAGCCTTCCGACGGCAAATGGTACTACGACTACGCCAAGATGGAACTCAAGTTCGAGACGCGCAAGAAGCGCTCCCTGTTCAAGAACCACTATTCCGTGATGTCGGAAATCGCCATTACCGACCACCAGGACACGCCGCCCGTCATCGTGAAGGAAGCCCGCGTAAAGTTCCGGGACCAGCTTACCGAGAAAGTCTCCGCCTTCACCGACGAGAACTTCTGGGAGAACTACAACGTGATCGAGCCCGATGCCGACATCGACGCCATCGTCCGGAAGATCGTCCGTCAATTGAAAAAACACAATCTCGACTAACATATGAAAAGGATCCTGATTCTTTTTGCCGCCATACTGGCCGTCTCGGCCGTATCGGGGCAAAACCTGCGTTTTGCGAGCCGTCCCTCGCTTTCGCCCGATGGCCAAACGCTTTATTTCTCATACCTGGGTGACATCTATACGGTCCCTGCAGCCGGCGGACAGGCCCTGAGCCTTGTCGCCATGCAAGGGAAAGAGAACCATCCGCTCGTTTCTCCGGACGGCAAATGGCTGGCCTTCTCTTCCGATATCAACGGCAATTTGGACGTATTCGTCGTTCCGGTCGGGGGCGGGCAGGCCGTCCAGCTGACCTATCACGAAGCCAACGATTTCCCGGTATCCTGGTCGCCCGATGCCAAAACCCTCTATTTTGAATCGCAGCGTTCCGGTTCGCGGCGCACGACCTATTGCGTCCCGGTGACCGGCGGCACGCCGCAGCTGCTGTTCGACGGCTATTTCACGACCGTGGTCAATCTGGTCGAGAATCCGAAAGACGGCACGTTCTATTTCAACGAGTCGGCCGAAAGCATCAACTTCCCGACGCGCAAACGCTATGTCGGCGACCACAACCCGAACATCCAGTCGTGGAACCCCAAAAAGAAGCAATACGCCGCGCTGACGGATTACGAAGGCAAGGATACCTGGCCGATGGTCGATGCGTCCGGCAACCTGTATTACGTGACCGATGAACTGAACAAGGAATCCAACATCGTACGCTATGTTCCGGGCGGCAAGCCGGTGCAACTGACCCGCTTCGGCAGTTCCGTCCAGTACCCGCGCATTGCCTGGAACGGCTCGAAGATCGCGTACCTGCTCGATTATGAGATCCACCTGCTGGATCCCGCCAGCGGAAAGGACGTGGTTCCCCGGATTGTCGTAACCGCCCCGGATCCCACAGTCCGCCGCTCGTTCGAGAAACAGAATCCTTCGGCGGGCGACGTTTCGCCCGACGGCAAGAAACTGGCTTTCGTCGTCCGCGGTTTCCTATATGTGACGGATACCAAAGGAAAGTATTTCCAGCGCCTGGCAACGCCCGATGACGAACGCGTTCACGAAGTCGTCTGGGGCGCCGACAACAAGACCCTCTATTACACCCGTACGCAACACGGCTGGGTCGACCTCTTCTGCATCGCGGCCGACAACAAGGGCGCCGAAAAGGCCCTCTATACCTCCGAAGCCAATGTCAAGAGCCTGACCGTGTCGAACAAAGGCGACAAGATTGCCTTCGTGGACGGCAGCGACCGGGTGATGCTCTTCGACGTGAAAGCCGGTACGACGGAAAAGCTCGCGGATGCCGAGTTCTGGTCGTTCCAGCAGTACAACCTTTCGTTCTCCAGCGACGACAGCTGGCTGGCCTTCGAAGCGATGGACCGTTTCGAGCCGGACATCTTCCTGTACTCTTTCGCCGACAAGAAACTGATCAACCTCACGCATTCCGCCTCCACGGAGCGGGAACCGGTGTTCTCGCCCGACGGGAAATATCTGTATCTGGTCGCTTCGCCCACGTCCTCCTCGTTCCCGCGCGGCTACGGCGGACAGCTCTATAAACTGGCACTGCAGAAATATGACACGCAATTCAAATCCGACACGTACGACCAGCTGTTCGACGCGAAGAAGCCGGCCAAGGACTCGGTCGTGCGCATCGATACGAACGATGTCTTCGAACGGATGACGCCCGTGGAGCGCACCGGCCGGCAGATGGGCCTGCATCTGTATCAATCGAAGGGGAAGACCCTGCTGCTTTACACCTCGTTCTCGGACGGCGTCCGCGAAGTCCGCGCCCTGGACATCAACGATCCGGAAGCGAAGCCGAAAGCGATCAAAGGCCTGATGCCCGGCGCCTTCTTCAGTTCGAAAGAAGGGCTCTATCACCTGACCCGCGGCAAAGTCAACAAGATCGACCCGAATTCCCTGAATGCAACCGAAGTGCCCGTTTCCGTCAATGTCGACAAGACTCTTTCGGATGAATTCTCCCAGATGTTCTATGAGACCTGGGCGACGCTGGCCCAGAACTTCTATGACGTCAATTACCACAACGCCGACTGGAAAGCGGTCCGCGACCGCTACGCCGCCTTCCTGCCCGACATCAAGAGCCGCGACCAGCTCCGCACCCTGATGGCCGACCTGCTGGGCGAACTGAACTCCTCGCACCTGGGATTCAATTCGATGGGCGCCGAAGAAAAGACGGAGACCCGGATCCATTCCATCGTCACTGGCATCCTGTTCGACAACAAAGACCCGTACGCCGTGGCTTCCATTCTACCCGGATCGGCCGCCGATAAGGTGGAAATCGACATCCGCAAGGGCGACCGGCTCGTGGCGGTCGACGGGGTGCGCATCGTTCCTTCGGTCAACCGCGAAAAATATCTCTCCACGCCGCTGCAGAAAGAAGAAGTGAAACTCACCTTCAACCGTTCCGGCAAAGAGTTCGACGTCAAGGTCCACACCATGCCGCAGATGGCTTTCCGCAACCTGCAGTACAAACAGTGGGAAGACGCCTGCAAGGCCAAAGTCGAGAAGGACGGGGCCGGGAAGATCGCCTATATCCATATGCGTGCGATGGGTGGGGAAGACCTGGATTCCTTCCTCACCAAGATGCATACATATGCCGTCAACCGCGACGCCCTGATCCTCGACCTGCGCTACAACAACGGCGGTAACGTGCACCAAGAGGTCATCGACTTCCTGCGGCAGAAGCAGCATTTCCAGTGGAGCCACCGCGATTTCCCGAAAGTGTCGCATCCCAACGTGACGCCGTCCGACAAGCCGATCGTCGTACTGGTCAACGAGCACAGCCTCAGCGACGCGGAAGTCACCTCCAACGGTATCCAGACGCTGGGTCTGGCCAAGCTTGTCGGCACGGAGACCTATCGCTGGATCATCTTCACCTCGTCGGTCGGCTTGATCGACGGCTCCTCGTCCCGCATGCCGGCCTGGGGCTGCTACAACAACGCCGGGCAAGACCTGGAATTCCTGGGCGTCAAACCGGACATCTATGTAAAAAATACCTTCAAGGACCGCATCACCGGCGCCGACCCGCAGCTGGATGCGGCCATCCAGGAAGTCCTCCGTCAACTGAAAGAGAAGAAATAATATGCGTGTTTTCAGACCTTTTCTGGCCGTGCTGGCGGTCCTGACGCTGGCCGCCGTGCAACCGGTTGCGGCGCAACGCCGCGCTCCGCAGCCCAAGACGCCGGAGCGGATGTACCTCGACGCCATGTTCGAGAACATCAAGGGCACGGAGATCTTCGACTGTGTCCGGCTCCTGTCCGATTCCACGCTTTTCCAGGGCCGCCTCAGCGGCTCCGAGGGCATGCGGCGTGCCGTGGACTGGGTGAGCTCCCGCTACGCTGAAATCGGCTTGCAGCCGCTTCCCGGGTGCTCGGATTATTTCCTGAATTTCCCGACCGTATGCACGGAAGTCACCGGCCCTTGCAGCCTGACGGTCGACGGCCGGGCTTGTACCTGGGCCGCCGAATGGTACGCCGGCGGAACCTCCGCCAACGGCGTCGCCGAGGCGGAAATCGTCTTCGCCGGCTTCGGCGTCTCCGCGCCGGAACTGGGCTACGACGACTATGCCGGCATCGACGTCCGCGGAAAAATCGTGCTGATCGAAGGGGAGACCCCGAACACCAGCCGCAACGACGATACGCTCCGCATCTGGTATCCGTACACCTTGCATCAATACAAGGTGGCCAACGCGGTCGCCCACGGCGCCATCGGTATGCTATATCGCTGGGTTCCAGGCCCGAACAACGGTTATGATTCCAATTTTGTATATGCGTATATAACTGACAATCTGGCAGATACGATATTTGAAGGGTCGGGGAGAGGCTATGATGCCACGATCCGCCAGCTGCGGGCGAAAAAGCGTCCCGCATCGTTCGCCACGGGCAAAAAAGCCCGCATCCAGATGACGATGAAGCACCGCGAAGATGCGGTCGGCCACAATCTGCTGGGTATGGTCAAAGGCAGCGATCCGAAGCTCTGCAACGAATACGTCATCCTGTCGGCGCACCTGGACCATCTGGGCATGATCCCGTTCCATATTGCCGGTGCCAATGACAACAATTCGTCCACGGCGTGTCTGCTGGCTGTCGCCAAGGCTTTGCAGGCCAGCCAGGTCAAGCCGAAGCGCAGCGTCATTTTCCTGTCGCTCGACGGCGAAGAAGCCGGCCTCACGGGAAGCCTGTATCTGACGGCCCATCCGATTATACCGCCTGAGAATGTAAAATTTATCCTGAACCTCGAACAGGTGGGTATCGGTGAGGGATTCTCAGTGGGTTATAAATACGATTCGCCCGAGATTATCGAATTTGTGAAGCAGGCGAACGAACAGTACGTCCATCGTCCGCTCAGTTTCTATCCGAACCGGTATGTGACGCGTCCGCGCACCGACGGTGCCGTATTTATGAAGAATGGTTATCGTACGGTCGATTTTTACGCGGTCGGCGGAGAATCGTATTATCACGAACCGCGCGACAGTTGGGAAATCCAGGATCCGTCAACCTTGCAGGATGTGGCCCGGGCACTGTACTGGAGTGTCATCAATGCCGCGAATGCAGACTAGCCCTATTTTAACACAATTTATATTATGTTAAATAGGAATTACGGGAGATTATAATTATATTTGTACGATGAACGCTCCCGAAATTCCCCTCATCCCCCTGCCGGAACGGCTCCGTCCGCGGAGTCTCGACCAATATGTCGGTCAGGAACACCTGGTCGGCCCCGGTGCCGTGCTGCGGAAAATGATTGAAACCGGCAATGTTTCGTCGTTTATTCTCTGGGGCCCTCCCGGTGTCGGCAAAACGACACTCGCCCGGATTATCGCCAATCAGTTGCAGCGTGAATTTTTCACACTATCGGCCATCAGCTCCGGCGTCAAGGACGTCCGCGAAGTCATCGACAAAGCCAAGTCCGGCCGGATGTTCGCCACGGCAGGTGCCCCGATCCTGTTCATCGACGAAATCCACCGTTTCAATAAAGCCCAGCAAGATGCACTGCTGGGCGCCGTGGAAAGCGGCCTGATCGTCCTGATTGGCGCCACGACCGAGAATCCTTCGTTCGAAGTAATTTCTCCGCTGCTTTCCCGCTGCCAGGTCTATGTTCTTAAATCGCTGGATGTTAAAGACTTAGATACCCTGCTCAACCGTGCGTTGAACGAAGATATCTACCTAAAAGACAGGCAGATAGAAGTCGCGGAAAAAGAAGCCCTCTTCCGTTTCAGCGGCGGCGACGGTCGCAAGTTGCTGAATATCATTGACATCATCGTTCAGTCATTTCCGCCGGACGCGAAGATTGTCATTGACAATCAAACCGTGACGGACCGTCTGCAGGAGAATATCGCCCTCTACGACAAGAACGGCGAGCAGCATTACGACATCATCTCGGCTTTCATCAAAAGTATGCGCGGCAGCGACCCCAACGGCGCCATCTACTGGATGGCCCGCATGCTGGCCGGCGGCGAGGATCCCCTCTTCATCGCCCGCCGTATGCTCATCCTGGCCTCCGAGGATGTCGGCCTGGCAAATCCCAATGCCGCCCTGCTGGCCGAAGCCTGCTTCAACGCCGTCCATCAGATCGGCATGCCGGAAGCCCGCATCATCCTGGCCGAGACCTGCATCTATCTGGCCACCTCGCCCAAGAGCAATGCC
>CACYZM010000052.1 GCA_902778855.1 uncultured Bacteroidia bacterium | reverse complement strand
TTTGAAGATGTACGTGATGGTGCCTTCCTGCGAGAGGGGGGCTTTGGGGTTGGCGTTGAAGTGGGCGGTGAGGGCGGCTTCTTTGGCGGCGTTCCAGAGGGAGCGGTCGGTGACGGAGGTGCCTTCGACGCCGGGGATGGCTTCGGTGACGTTGCCGTCGCGGTCGACCATGATCTTGACCACCACGCGGCCGGCCTTCTGGACACCATAGGACGGCAGCTTCAGCGAACCGACGACATTGCGGCCGGCCAGCCGGGCGGACGGCGTGCCGTCGGAGGAGCCGGACATGGTGTTGCCGCTGGCGTGGCCTTCGTCGAAGCGGTTCGAGGGCTGCGAAGACGTCTGGGGCGCCAGGGTGTCTTTCTTGTTGTTGGCCGCCGAAGGGAAGAGCGCGCGACGATCAATCTCCCGCTTGGGCTCGGGGACTTCCACGTCGCCGTCGTCACCGACGGTCGCTTCTTGCGCCTCATTGGCCTTCGTGCCCTTGACGGGCGACTCGGAACGTTTCACCAGCTGGACCGGCGCGTCGGGATCGGGCGCTTCCGCCCGGGGCTCCGCGCCGACCTCCACCAGTTCGGGCAGAGGCTCTTCCGGGAACTCCATCAGAACCGCCTGCTCCTGGGGCGGCGGGTACAGATACTTCAGCCCGGAGGTAAAACCGAGGAACAACAGCACCGCGTGAAACGCCACCGTCAAGCCGATTCCCACCCAATTGGACCGATTCATCGTAACAGCGAAAGAAAAATTATTCCGGCGATGTCGCCATAATGACTTTGTAGTGGTTGCGCTTGGCGATGTTCATCAGCGCCACCACTTCCTTGACCGGCACCGTCTCGTCGGCGTAGATCGAGAAGGTCGGATCGTCCTCGAACTGGAGGAGATCCCGGATTTCCGGCTCGATCTGGCTGAAAGCCACGGGCTTCTGGTTGCCGTTGATATGGTACGTCACCCGATTCTCATCGGGGTAGTGCTTGATCGACACGCTGACCGTCGCCTTGGCCGCCACCTGGCCCGTGCTCTTGGGGAGCAGGAGCTTGAGGGCGTTGGGGTTGACCAGCGTCGAAGTGACGAGGAAGAAGATGAGCAGCAGGAACACGATGTCGGTCATCGACGACATCGAGAATGCCGAGTCCACCTTCGTTGAGCGCTTGATCGCCATCGCTATTCCTCCGCTTTGGCCTCTTTGCGCGCCTGGGCGGCGTCGAGGAATTCAATGGAAGCGGCCTCCATCTTGGAGACCAGACCGGTGATCTTCGCCGTGAGGAAGTTGTAGCCGAAGTAGGCCAGAATACCGACGATCAGACCGCCGACCGTGGTGATCATGGCCGTATAGATACCGCCCGAGAGCAGGGTAATGTCGATGTTGTTGCCGGCCTGGGCCATGTTGAAGAAGGCCTGGACCATACCCATCACGGTGCCGAGGAAACCGATCATCGGCGCGCCGCCGGCGATGGTCGCCAGGGCGGGCAGCCCTTTCTCGAGTTTGGCCACTTCGACGTTGGCCACGTTCTCCACGGCGATGCGGATGTCGCCCAGCGGCTTGTCGATGCGCTCGACGCCTTTTTCGATCATCCGGGCGACCGGGGTGTCGCTGCGGCGGCACAGGGCGCGCGCGGAGCGGACCTTACCTTCCATCAGGTAGTTGTCCACGTCTTTGATGAAGTTCTTGTCGACTTTGCCGGCCTGGCTGATGGCCCACCATTTCTTGCCGAAAATGTAGATGGCCACGATGGAGAGGGCGAGCAGCACGAGCATCAGCCAACCGCCCTTGGCGGCCATGCTGATCAGGGAAAAAGAAAGCTCTTCCTGCACGGGAACCGCCTCGATCGTTTCGGCGGTTGTCTGGAGAAAAGTAGAAAGCATAGCTATGTAAAATATTAAATTGTTATCAATGGATACGGGTAGCGGATGTCTTCCAGGAAGAGCGCTTCCCCGATGACGGACTGGCCCGCCTGCCCGCGATCGCGCGCTTCCAGCACCTCGGCCACCCACTCGGGCGCGCGACGCCCCCTTCCCACTTCCAAAAGCGTGCCGACCGTGGCGCGGACCATGTTCCGAAGGAAACGGTCGGCCGTGATGGTGAAGACGAAATGGCATTCGTCGAGCGCCTTCCATTCCACTTCGGACACGGTGCAGATGTCGGTCTTGTTGGCACCGCCCGTCTTCTCGAAGCTCGAGAAGTCGTGCCGGCCCAGCAGCGGAAGGGCCGCCCGGTTCATCGCCGCCACGTCGGGCGTGAACCAGATGCGGCAGGAATGGTGGGCGAAGGGATCTTTCGCCGTGTGGACGTAGTAGCGGTAGGTGCGGCTCACGGCGTCGAAACGCGCGTGCGCGTTGTCAGCCACCCGGTAGAATGCCTCTGCCACGATGGCAGGGGGCAGAATGGCATTTATTTTGCGTAAAAGGTGCGCGGACGTTTCCTCCGGAAATTCGGACAGGTCGAAATGGGCGATGAAATGCACGGCATTGACGCCCGTATCCGTCCGCCCCGCCCCCACAACGGTGATTTTTTCCCCGAAAGCGATCGAAAGCGCCCGCTCCACCTCCGATTGGACGGAAGGAGCATTCGCCTGAGTTTGCCATCCGCAGAAAGGGCCGCCGTCGTATGAGAGCCGGATGAAAAGCCGCATCGATTTTTTTATTACATTTGTAGGATAAACCCGACAACAAAAATACAAAAAAACGACAAATAATATGGACAGCGTAAACATTAAAGCGTTAAATGAACGCATCGAGCGGGAGAGCGCCTTCGTCGACATCATCCAGATGGAGATGGGCAAGGTCATCGTGGGGCAGAAGCAACTCGTGGACAACCTGCTGATCGGCCTGCTGGCCAACGGGCACATTCTGCTCGAAGGCATGCCGGGTCTGGCCAAGACGCTCGCGATCAACACGCTCGCACAGATTGTGGACGCCCGTTTCAACCGCATCCAGTTCACTCCTGACCTGTTGCCGGCCGACCTGATCGGTACGATGATCTACAGCCAGAAGAGCGAACAGTTCCAGATCAAGAAGGGCCCCGTCTTCGCCAACTTCATCCTGGCCGATGAAATCAACCGAAGCCCGGCCAAAGTGCAGTCGGCCCTGCTCGAAGCCATGCAGGAGCGCCAGGTGACCATCGGCGAAGAGACCTTCAAGCTCCCCGAGCCCTTCCTCGTAATGGCTACCCAGAACCCCATCGAACAGGAAGGCACCTATCCCCTGCCCGAAGCCCAGGTCGACCGTTTCATGCTGAAAGTCAAGGTCACCTACCCGAAGAAAGAGGAAGAGAAACTCATCATCCGGATGAACAACCAGGGCGAATTCCCCCGCCCGACCACGCAGCTGAAACCCGAAGACATCATCCGCGCCCGCGAAGTGGTGCGCGACGTGTATATGGACGAGAAGATCGAGCGCTACATCGTGGACATCGTGTTCGCGACGCGGCAGCCGGAAGAATACGGCCTCGGCAAACTGAAAGACATGATCGCCTACGGCGGCTCGCCCCGCGCCAGCATCTCCCTGGCCATGGCCGCGAAAGCCTACGCCTTCATCAAGCGCCGCGGCTACGTGATCCCCGAAGACGTCCGTGCCGTCAGCTACGACGTCCTCCGTCACCGCATCGGCCTGACCTACGAAGCCGAAGCCGAAAACATCACCACCGAAGAAATCATCACCGACGTCCTCAACGCCGTAGAAGTTCCGTAATGAGTAAGATTGTCTTTTCCGGTTTATGGGAGGGGTCGCGTAGCGACGTTTCAAAAGAGAATACCGGAAAAGACCGAAAAAAGTCCTTTATGGAGAATGATCTGCTAAAGAAGGTTCGGAAGATCGAGATCAAGACGAAGGCGCTGTCGCACCAGGTCTTCGCCGGGGAGTACCATTCCGCGTTCAAGGGACGGGGCATGGCCTTCAGCGAGGTCCGCGAGTACCAGTACGGCGACGACGTGCGCAACATGGACTGGAACGTCACGGCCCGGCTGCGCACCCCCTACGTCAAGATCTTCGAAGAGGAACGCGAACTCACCGTGATGCTCCTCGTCGACGTGAGCGGCTCGCGACTCTTCGGCACCACCAGCCAGACCAAAAAAGACCTGGTGACCGAAATCGCGGCCGTCCTCTCCTTCTCCGCCTCCATCAACAACGATAAGGTGGGCGCCTTGTTCTTCAGCAGCAAGGTCGAGAAATTCATCCCGCCGAAAAAGGGCCGGAGCCACCTCCTGCACATCATCCGCGACCTGGTGGAATTCGAGCCCGAAGACCGCGGCACCAACATCGGCGCCGCGCTCGAATACCTGACGAACGCCCTCAAGAAACGCTGCACGGCCTTCCTCCTGTCCGATATGATCGACCTCGACGCCGACCGGCGCCCGCGCTATGAGGAAGCCCTCAAGATCGCGGCCAACCGGCACGACATCTCGGTCATCAACGTCTACGACCCGCGCGAGCGCACCCTGCCCAACGTCGGCCTCGTCCACGTGCGCGACGCCGAGACCGGCCGCGACCGCTGGATCAACACCGGATCGGCCGCCGTGCGCCGCAACTACGAAACGTGGAACCGCGAGGCCGCGGAAAATATGCTCTCCACCCTGCGCCGCTACCGCATCGACACGGTGACCATCGGCACGGGCGAGGACTACGTGAAGCAACTCATCGCGTTCTTCAAAAACAGAGCTTAGCATGAAGAAGATATTCCTGTTCGTCCTGGCTTTGGCGCTCGGCTCCCTGACCTGCCGCGCGCAGGACGACGGTACGCTCCGGAGCCGCCTGAGCCGCGACTCCATCTTGATCGGCGACCAGATCGAGTGGACGATCGACCTGCAGCTCGCGCCGGGCGAAGGCGCCCGCGTGAGCAAGCCGGGCGAAACGCCCGTCCCGGGCGTCGAGGCGCTCGGCGAGATGTCGCTCGACACGCTTTCCCAGAAGAAAGGCGTGCTGAACCTGCGCGGCCGCATCATCCTGACGAGCTTCGACAGCGGCAGCTATGTCCTGCCGCCGCTCTACGTGCTGCTGGCCCGCGCCGACGGCACCATCGACACGCTGGAATACGCCGGCCCGACGCTCGCCGTCAACACGATCCCCATCGATACCGCCACATTCCAGCCCTATGACATCAAGGGGCAGATCCGCTACCCGCTGACCTTCAAGGAAGTGATTCCGTGGGTGGGGCTCGCACTCCTGGTGGCGGCCCTGATCTGGCTGCTCGTGCGCTGGATCCGGCTCCGTCGGCAGAACCGCGATTTCTTCGGCAAACCCGTGGTGAAGGATCCGCCGCACATCGTGGCGCTCCGCAGCCTCGAGAAGACCCGCTCCCAGAAACTCTGGCAGACGGGCAAGCAGAAACAGTTCTACACGCAGGTGACCGACGCCCTGCGCCAGTACATCGCCGCGCGCTACGAAGTGCCGGCCCTCGAGCAGACCTCGGCCGAAATGTTCCAGGACCTGGAAGACAAAGCGATCGACCCGGCCCTGACGGACAGCCTGAAAGACCTGTTCACCACCGCCGATTTCGTGAAATTCGCCAAACACGCCGCCACGGACCAGGAAAACGAGAACGCCATCCCGACGGCCGTCCGTTTCGTCAACGAGACGTATATGAAACAAGTGGAAGAGGAGGAGGAATAGCATGTTTTTCGAATACCCGCAACTCCTCTGGCTGGAACTCCTGCTCATCCCGCTGATCGCGCTCTACCTGTGGCGCACCCTGCGGGGCCGGCAGCCGTCGTTGACGGTGCCCGACGCCGCGCAGTGGGACGACGGCAACGGCCGCATCCTCTCCTGGTCGCGGCACATCCCCTTCATCCTCCGGATGGTGGCGCTGGCCGCCCTGATCGTGGCCATCGCCCGCCCGCGTTCGTCGGAGAACTTTGAGAAAGTAGATACCGAAGGCATCGACATCGTGCTGACGATGGACGTCTCCACCTCGATGCTGGCCCGGGACTTCAAGCCCGACCGCATCGGCGCCGCCAAGGACATCGCGATGGAATTCATCGCCAGCCGGCCGGCCGACCGGATGGGCATCGTGGTCTTCGCCGGCGAAAGCTACACCCAAGCGCCGCTGACCACCGACCGGGCCACCCTGATCAACCTGATGAAGGAGATCGAGACCGGCCTGATCGACGACGGCACCGCCATCGGCAACGGCCTGGCCACCGCCGTGGCGCGCCTGAAAGATTCCGACGCCAAGAGCAAGGTGGTGATCCTGCTGACCGATGGTATGAACAATAGCGGTGAGGTGTCTCCCCTGATGGCGGCCGAAATCGCCAAGACCTACGGCGTGCGCGTCTACACCATCGGCGTCGGCGCCATGGGCGAGGCCCCGTATCCGTTCATGACGCCCTGGGGCGTCCAGGTCCAGAATGTCAAGGTGGAAATCGATGAAGACTTGCTGCGTCAGATCGCCGAAGGGACCGGCGGCAAGTATTTCCGGGCCACCAACAACACCAAACTGATGGAAATCTACAACGAGATCAACCAGATGGAGAAGACCCGCACCACGGTCGACAGTTTCCCGGTCTATTCGGAACTGTTCATGCGCTTCGCGCTCATCGCACTGGCGGCGCTGCTCCTCGAGTTGCTCTTCCGTTTTGTCATTTTAAGGAGGGTTCCGTAATGGTCTATCTGGCACAAAGTCAATATCTGTTGCTGCTGCTGATCGTTCCGCTGCTGTTCGTGGCGTACGCCCTCTATCTGCGGGCCCGCCGCAGGCGGATCGCCCGGCTGGGCGATCCGGAACTGGTGGCCACGCTGATGCCCGAAGCCTCGACCGGCAAGGGGTGGCTCAAGATCACGCTGCTTGCCCTCGCCTGGTTCTTCTTTGTCCTGGGCCTGAGCCGGCCGCAACTCGGCGCGCGGCTCAAGGAACATCAGAGCCAGGGCGTGGAAGTGGTGATCGCCCTCGACGTCTCCAACTCCATGCTGGCGGAAGATTATTCGCCCAACCGCCTGGAGCGGGCCAAACTGGCCATCTCCCGGCTGGTCGACCGCCTGCAGGGCGACCGCATCGGCCTGGTGATCTTCGCCGGCGAAGCCTTCGTCCAGCTGCCCATCACGGCCGATTACGTATCGGCGAAAGTCTTCCTCAAAACGGTCGACACGGAAAGTGTACCCATCCAGGGCACCGCGCTGGCCGAGGCACTGATGGCCTCGGCGCGCAGCTTCAGCACGCAGAGCGAACGCTCGCGGGCCATCATCCTGATCACCGACGGCGAAGACCACGAAGGCGAAGCCGTGGAGGCGGCCAAGGCCATTGCCGAACAGGGCATCCGCATCTACTGCATCGGCGTGGGCTCGCCGCAGGGCAAGCCCATCCCCAAGAACGGCAGCCTGATGAAAGACCGGCAAGGCGACATCGTGGTCACCCGGCTCGACGAAGACATCCTGCAGGAGATCGCGGGCGCCGGCAACGGCAAGTATGTCCGCGCCGGCAACGCCGAGTTCGGCCTGAACCCCATCATCGAAGACATCCGCACCCTCGACAAGGAGCAATTCAACTCCGTGGTGTTCGAAGACTTCGACGAACAGTATATGTATTTCTTCGGCATCGCGCTCTTCTTCCTGATTCTCGAACTGCTGGTTCCGGAACGGAAGGCGCGCCGCAAATTGTTCAAATGATATGAAACGATTCCTCTTCCTTGTCCTGGCCTGCCTGCTTTCCGCGACGGTCTGCTTCGCCCAGAGCGAACGGGCCAGCGTGCGCCGCGGCAACCGCGACTTCCGGAAGGAACACTGGCCGCAGGCCGAAATCAACTATAAGAAAGCCCTGGTGGCCGACTCCACGTCGGTGACGGCCGATTACAACCTGGGCAACACCTGCTTCCGGCTGGAGAACTATGCCGAAGCCGACCGCTGCTACCAGGCCGGGCTCGACTCGCTCGCCAAAGGCAAGCACGGCGCCGACGCCTACCACAACGCCGGCACCTCCAAACTGAAACAGCGCTCCTGGCAGGAAGCCATCGACCTGTACAAGAACGCCCTGCGCCGCAACCCCGGCGACATGGAGACCAAGGCCAACCTGGCCTACGCCCAGAAGATGCTCGAGAACGAACAGCAGAACGGCGGTGGCGGCGGTCAGGACAACCAGCAGAATCAGGACCAGAATCAAGACCAGAACCAGGATCAGAATCAGAATAACGATCAGAACCAGGACAAGAACGACGACCAGAACCAGGATCAGCAGAACCAGGATCAAAATCAGGATCAGCAGAATCAAGACCAGAACCAGGATCAGAATCAGGACCAGCAGGGGCAGCAGCCGAAGATAAGCCCGCAGGCCGCACAGCAGATGCTGCAGGCCATCGAGGCCCAGGAGAAGGATACCCAGGACAAGGTCAAGAAGGAAAAGGCCGCCAAACTGAAGTCCAAACAGAAAGAGAAAAATTGGTAATCGAACGATGATAAAACGCATTCTTACCCTGCTGATGCTGTGCGGCGCGCTGACGGCCGCCGCGCAGACGCTGAGAGTCGAAGGTCCGGGCGTCGTCTCACAGGACGAGACGTTCCGGATCGTCTTTACGGCCGACGACAAGCTGAGCGATTTCGAATGGCCCGGCACCGATGATTTCGACGTGGTCTGGGGCCCGCAGAAAGGTTCGATGTCGAGCACCAACATCATCAACGGGAAACGCACGTCCACCCATCAGGAAACCGTCACCTACGTCCTGCAGCCCAAGCACACGGGCACCTTCACGATTGCGGCGGCCACCGCCACCGTCGGGAAGCAGGCCGTGACCTCGCCTACCCTCAAGATCGAGGTCGTCGCCGGCGGCCAGAACAACGCCGGCACCGCCGGATCGGGGAACCAGGGGCAGCAGAACCAGCAGGGGCAACAGGGCAACGTCCAGCAGAACGATCCCGCCGTCACGGGCACCGTCTCCAACCAGGACATCTTCCTGCGCCTGTCGCTGGGCAAGACCCGGGTGGTCAAGGGCGAACCCATTACTGCCACGCTGAAGATTTACACCCGCGCCGACATCGCGGGCTTCGAAGACATCAAGTTCCCGACCTTCAACGGCTTCTGGAGCAAGGAGACCGTGACGGTCAACAACCTGGAATTCAAGCGTGAAAACGTAAACGGCACCATCTACAACGCGGCCCTGCTGCGCCAGTGGGTGCTGATTCCCCAGCAGAGCGGCAAGTTGTCGATCGATCCGGCCGAGATGGTGTGCCAGGTGCGGGTCCGCACCTCGAGCGGCAGCCCGCTCTCCATTTTCGACGATTTCTTCGACCAGTATCAGACCCTGCGCAAACGCATCAGCACGCCGACCCTCCAGGTCAACGTGCAGGATCTGCCCGCGGGCGCGCCGGCCTCGTTCAAGGGCGGCGTGGGCGACTTCAAGATTACCGCGAAGCTGAGCAAGGACGATCTCAAGTCGAACGAGGCCGGTTCGCTGATCGTCACGATTTCCGGCAACGGCAACCTCTCGATGCTCGAGGCGCCGAAGGTGGACTTCCCGCCGGATTTCGAGGTCTATGACCTGAAGAGCACCGACAAGACCTCCGCCAGCGGCACGAACGGCTCGAAGACCTTCGAGTATCCGTTCATCCCCCGCAGCCACGGTGATTTCGTGATTCCGTCGATCGAATACAGTTACTACGACAACGCCCACGGCAAGTATGTCACCACGTCGACGGGCGAAATCCCCGTGACCGTCGAAAAGGGTGAAGAGATCACCGGCGGCGGCATCGCCGTGGCCGGGACCAACCGGCAGGGTGTGCGCAGCCTGCGCGAGGATATCCGCTACATCGCCCTCGGCGACGGCCACCTCAAGAAGAAAGGCGCCTTCTTCGCCGGTTCTCCCCTGTTCTTCATTCTCCTGGGCGTGATCGCCCTCGCCTGCCTGCTGACCAGCCTGATCCTCCGGCGCCGGCAGGCGCGCCGCGCCGACGTGGCCGGTTCGAAGAACCGCCGGGCCAACAAGATGGCCCGGACGCGGCTCAAGAGCGCCGAAGGCTATCTCCACCAGAATCTGGGAAGTGCCTACTACGAAGAACTGCACAAGGCCCTGTTGGGCTATGTTTCCGATAAACTGATGATTCCCGCCGCCGATCTGTCGAAGGAAACCATCAGCGAAAAACTCCGCGAAGGCGGCGTCCGCGAAGAAAGCGTGGACGCGCTCACCGCCCTGATCGACAAGTGCGAATTCGCCCGCTACGCGCCCGAAAGCGCCCAGACACAAATGGAAAACGAATACAACGAAGCCGTGAAAGTCATCTCCGACATCGAAGGCCAGCTGAAGAACGCCAAGGCCGGCCGGAAGCCGGGCGCGAAGGCAGGCGCGGCGCTTGTCGCCCTGCTGCTCGCCCTGGGCCTCTCCGCGGCCCCGGCCTCCGCGCAGGACGACGCAGCCACCCGCTGGCAGCAGGCCGGCGAAGCCTTCGCCGCCGAACAGTGGCAGAACGCCCTCGACGGCTATCTGGCCATCGAACAGGAAGGCCTCGAAAGCGCCGACCTCTTCTACAACATCGGCAACGCCTATTTCAAACTCGAAGACAACGCCCACGCGATTCTCTACTACGAGCGGGCGCTCAAACTCAAGCCGTCGCACGCCGACGCCGCCAACAATCTGGCCATCGCCCGGGAGCTGACGCTCGACCGCATCGATGCCGTCCCCGAGTTCGTGCTCCTGTCGTGGTTCCGCAATCTGCGGCAGGCCTGCGCGGCCGACACCTGGGCGTGGATCACCCTCGCCCTGGCGTTGCTCATCGGCATCCTGCTGCTGGTCTTCCGGCACGGTGATTCGCTGGCGCTGCGGCGCGTCTCGTTCATCGTGGCCTGCGTCCTGTTCGTCCTGGCCATCAGCACCTTCCTCTTCTCGCTGCAGCAGCGGCGGGCGGTCACGCGCCAGGACAGCGCCATCGTCACCGCGCCCGTCTGCTCCGTGAAGAGCTCCCCTGCCGACGGCGGCAACACGGTCTTCGTCCTCCACGAAGGCACGAAAGTCCGCCTGCTCGACAGCGTCGGCGACTGGACGAAAGTCGAAATCGCCGACGGCCGCCAAGGCTGGGCCTCCGCCTCGACCTTCGAGATTATCTGACCGTTTTGCGTGGCAGATAACTGACTATCGGTCAGCAACTTACACAAAATCGTGTGCGTAAAAATACGCACACGATTTTTAGCATACGGATGATTATCAGCTATTTATCTGCCACGAATCACCACTGCTCGTAGTGGATGCGTTCGGGCTTCCACTTGTCTTTGGGCTGTTCGTCGCCGGCGGGGTAGCCGACGGCAACGGCGCAGTAGGGCAGGAAATTGTCGGGGAGGCCGAGCTCGCGTTTCATCGTCAGGAAACGGACGGGATCGGGATAGGAAGCGGTCCACACGGCGCCGAGGCCGAGCGATTCGGCGGCCAGGAGGAAGTTCTCGGTGCAGGCGCCCATATCGTCGCGCCAGGTGCCGTTCGGACGGGTGACG
>CACYZM010000051.1 GCA_902778855.1 uncultured Bacteroidia bacterium | reverse complement strand
ACGTTGAACAGGGCCCGGTCGATATCCTTCGGATCGGAGAGGTCCTTCGGGAAGGTTCTTTCCGCGCTGTAACTCTTGGCTTCCTGGCTTTCCGTCTCGACGGGGCTGTCGTCCCGTCCATTGGCGTTGTCGTGCAGCTGGGCCGCGAACTTGGAGCCGACCAGCCGCGTGAGGGACCCGATGCTCAGCCGGGCCAGGTCGCCGATCGTGTTGATCCCGTAGGATACCAGCCGCTCTTCCGTTTTGCGGCCCACCCAAAGCAGGTCGCGCACGCCCAGCGGCCACATTTTTTCCGGAACCTC
This sequence comes from uncultured Bacteroidia bacterium, assembly GCA_902778855.1. Classification (GTDB taxonomy): domain Bacteria; phylum Bacteroidota; class Bacteroidia; order Bacteroidales; family UBA932; genus Cacconaster. The sequence continues at coordinate 11,128 of CACYZM010000051.1, read as the reverse complement.
GCGCGTCCAGAGCGTATGCACCTTGTCGGGCTTCTCGAAGTCCGAGGCCATCTTGGCCAGCAGCTTGTTGGAGCCGACGCCCACGTTGACGGTAAAGCCGAGCCGCGTCTTGATCTCGTCTTTCAGCCGCGTGGCCACCGCCACCGGATCGCGCCCCGCGCAGCGCTGGGTCATATCGAGGAAACACTCATCGATGGAAAACTGCTGCAGGATGGGCGAGTAGTTGCGGCAGATGCCGATGAACCCCTGGGAGCAGTGCTTGTACCAGTCCCAGTCGCCGCGCACGATGACCAGCGTGGGGCAGGTGCGCAGCGCCATCGACACCGGCTGCGCCGTCTTGATGCCCATCTTCTTGGCGGGCATCGACGCGGCCGTGATGATGCTTCGGCGGTCGGACGGGTCGCCCGACACCACCGACGGCACGAGCCGGAGGTCGTCTCCGCCCTCGCGCACCCGTTTGACCGCCGACCACGACAGGAAGGCGGAGTTGACGTCGATATGGAAGATGATGCGCTCCACAGGCCGGGCGGGGAACTAGATGGTCAGTTCCTCGCCTTCGCTGTGTGCGATGATGACGGCGCCGCAGGCGTCGCCGTAGGTGTTGATGCAGGTACGGGGCATGTCGCAGAGCTGTTCCACGGCCAGCACCAGGCCGATGCCTTCGAGCGGCAGGCCGACGGCCGAAAGCACGATGGCCAGCATCACCATACCGGCCATCGGGATGCCGGCGGCGCCGATGGCGGCCAGCAGGGCCGTGAAGACGATCATCACCTGCTGGGCCAGCGACAGGTCGATGCCGTAAGCCTGTGCGATGAAGATGGCCGTCACGCACTCATAGAGCGCCGTGCCGTTCATATTGATGGTGCTGCCCAGCGGCAGGACGAAACTCGCGATCTTGTTCGATACGCCGCATTTCTCCTGGGAATCCCGGATGTTGATCGGCAGCGCCGCACCCGACGAGCAGGTGGAGAAGGCCGTCAGCAGGGCCGTGGACATCTTGGAGATGTGCCGCCAGGGATTCTGCTTGCCGATCAGCCGCACCAGCAGCGGCAGGATCACGCCGCCCTGGATGAGCAGGCCGCCCCAGACCACCAGCACGAAGATGCCGAGCGAACCGGCCATCGCCAGCAGGGCCTGCGGATCGTCGGCCTGCTTGCCCACGACGTTCGTCACGATGGCGAACACACCGAACGGGGCCAGCCGGATGATGAACATCGTGATCTTCATGATCACTTCATAGATGGACGTGAACAGATTGGTCAGGAATCCGGTATACTTCTCGTCGACCTTGTTCATGAACAGGCCGAAGATGATGGCGAAGAAGATGATCGGGAGCAGGTCGCCCTTGGCCATCGACTCAAAGATGTTCGACGGGACGATCGAGACGATCTGGTCGATGAATGACACCTGGCCCGAACCGACCGCCGTGACTTCCTCCGCCAGGTTGAGGCTGGCGCCCACGCCCGGCTTGACGATGTTGACCAGCGTCAGGCCGATGGTGGCGGCGATGGCCGTGGTGACGATGTAGTAGAGGATCGTCTTACCGGCGATGCGCCCCAGCGCCGCGGAGTTGCCCATGCCGGCTACGCCCAGTGCGATGGAGCTGAACACCAGCGGGATGACAATCATCCGCAGGCCGCGCAGGAAGATGTCGCCCGCCCACTTGATGTATTTGTACCAGTTGTCGTAGGGGGTGATTTTGCAGAGCACGATGCCCGCGACGATGCCCAGGCCGATGCCGATGAGGATCTGCCAGTGCAGGGCCAGTCCTTTCTTCTTGGTTTTCGCTTCCGCCATAGTCCGATGCCTTTATGCCTTCCGGCTCTCTTTCCGTCCGCTGTCGGCCACGAGGGTGGCGACCTTTTCGTTGAAATCCACGTTCGCGATCATGTCTTCCAGCGTGACGTGCATGCGCCAGCGCCAGTAATGCTTCGGGTTGGCGGGGATGTTGATGCGTTCGCCGGCGACGTCGGTCACGCGGAGCGACGGCTCGATCGAGAACCAGTCCTGCAGCGGCAGGACGGCCAGCATCGACGGGGAGTAGAGGTGCTCCGCGACGATCCAGCGGCAGGTGTCCACCGGGCAGTCTTCGCCGTCGTGGTTTTCGCCCCACCAGCCGCGCAGGGTGCTCGTGTCGTGCGAGCCCGTGGTGCAGACGCTCATATACGGATATTCCGCCGGATTACCGAGCGCCTGCCGGGGATCCTTGGGCATCCGCTGCACCTCGAGCGAGAGGATGTGCAGGTCGTCCAGCACCTGCGGCACGCAGGCGGGAATCATGCCCAGGTCTTCGGCGCAGGTGAGCATCGGCGTGGCCCCGATGAGTTCGGGCAGCTTGTGCATGGCCTGCTCGCGCCAGAATTCCGTATTGCGGGTATAGAAGAAGTCGTCGTAGAGGCGGTTGTAGGCGTCTTTCTCCCACTGCGGCAGATCGGCGTAGCTGCGGGTGTACTGGGCGCTGATGCGCGGGTGCCAGTGGTCCGGATGCACGGGATCTTCGAGGAACAGTACTTCGCGCGGGTCATCGTCCGCGTAGGGGCGGGCGTGGCGGTTCACGTCGAAGGGGAAGCCGCGCCAGCGCAGTTCGTCGGGCGTGAAGGGCAGCGCCGGGGAGAAGTGGCCCATCAGGCCGGATTTATAGGGGACGGGAATCTCCCAGATGCGGAAGAAGCCCAGCACGTGGTCGATGCGGTAGGCGTCGAAGTATTCGGCCATCTTGCGGAAGCGGCGCTTCCACCAGGCGAAGCCGTCCTGGGCCATGCGGTCCCAGTTGTAGGTGGGGAAGCCCCAGTTCTGGCCGTCGGCCGCGAAGGCATCCGGCGGTGCGCCGGCCTGCTCGCCCATATTGAAGTATTCGGGTTCGGCCCAGGCTTCGACGCTGTGGGGCGTGATGCCGATGGGGATGTCGCCCTTCAGGGCGATACCCCGGCTCCGGGCGTATTCGTGGGCTTCGCGCAGCTGTTTGTCGAGATGATATTGCAGGAAGATGTAGAAATCCATCTCGTCCTTCGCTTCGCCGTAGAGGCGCGCCACGCCGAGGGCGCTGTATTTCTTCAGGCGTTTCCAGGTGGAGAAGTCGGCGGTGCCGAAGCGGTCGCGCAGCACGCTGAAGGCTGCGTAGGGAAGCAGCCAGCCGCGGTTGGCCTCGAAGAAGGCCTGGTAGGCCTTGCTGCCGCGGGTGCGCGTGCCGTTTTGTGCGAAGATGGCGTGGGCGTAGCGCATCTTCAGGTCAAAGACGCGTTCGTAATCGAGTTGCGGCAGGGCGTTGAGTTCCGCGGCCTCTTCGTCGAACGCCTTGCGGGCCGCCTCGCCGCGGACCGTTCCCAGATCCTTCAGGTTGAGGTAGATGGGGTGCAGCGCCATGATGGTGATGCCGCCGTAGGGATAGGAGTCGGTCCAGGTTTTGGTGGAGGTGGTGTCGTTGACGGGAAGCAGCTGGAGCAGGGCCTGGCCCGTGGCGGCGGCCCAGTCGACCATCAGTTTGATGTCGCCGAAGTCGCCGATACCCGCGGAGTTCCGGCTCCGGAGGGAAAAGACGGGGATGGCGGTACCGGCGTAGCGGGGGTGCTGGTCGGGGAAGGTGGTTTCAGTGACAGCATAGGGGTTGGTGCGGTTGAAGCATTGTTCCCAGGTGTAGGAGCCGTCGTTGTTCTGGCGGATGAATTTGAATTCGAATCCGGCCGGCAGTCTTTTTTTATCGAGGGTGATGGTCCAGAGGATGCCCTGGCTGAGGGTCATCGGCAGGGCCTTTTCCGGGGTCCATTCGCCGAGTAACGGGCAGTTGCCCGTAATCAGGATCTTTTCTCCCCGCGGCATCCACGGTCCGATGGTCTTGATGGTGATGGTTTCCATATGGTGTTTTTTGTTTTTGTTCTTCCGGTGATAATTTTCAAAGATAGCATTTTTTTTCGTAAGTTTGTCGTATGGCAACGAAGATCAAAAGCGTGTGGTACTGCACGTCGTGCGGGAATGAGAGTCCGAAGTGGATGGGGCGGTGTCCTGCCTGCGGAGAATGGAATACGATGGTGGAAGAGCCGAAGGCGCCGAAGGGCGCCGGGGGTGGTGTGGGGAGTCGCGGGGGTGCGGCGGCCAGCCGGTCGCGGGCGTTCCTCGATGCTTCCGACGCACGGCCGACGCGTCTGCGGGAGATCGACCTCTCGCGCGACAATCGTTTTTCCGTGGGCATCGAAGAGCTCGACCGCGTGCTCGGCGGCGGCCTGGTGGAAGGGTCGATGGTCCTGATCGGCGGCGAGCCCGGCATCGGAAAGTCCACGCTTTCGCTGCAGATTCCGCTCTGCTGCAAGAATCTTCGGACGCTCTATGTCTCCGGCGAGGAAAGCCCCAAGCAGATCAAGCTGCGGGCCGACCGCCTCGGCGGCGGCGATGAGGACTGTTTCATCCTGAGCGAAACGGTCCTGGAAAACATCCTCGACCAGGCCCGGGAAATCCAGCCGGCCCTGCTGATCGTCGACTCCATCCAGACCATCTACAGCGAAGTCCTCGATTCGTCGGCCGGCAGCGTGTCACAGGTGCGCGAATGCGCCTCGGCGCTGCTCCGCTACGCCAAGGAAAGCGGCACGCCCGTCATCCTGATCGGTCACATCACCAAAGACGGCACCATCGCCGGGCCGAAAGTACTCGAACACATCGTCGACGTCGTCCTTCAGTTCGAAGGAGACACCAAAGGTGCCTACCGCATCCTCCGCAGCATCAAGAACCGTTTCGGATCGACCGACGAACTGGCCGTCTTCGAGATGACCGGCAGTGGCCTGCGCGAAGTGCGCAATCCCTCGGAGATCCTCATCCCGATGCACCAGGACGACCTCTCCGGCATCGCCATCGCCGCCATGATGGACGGCACCCGCCCGTTTCTTATCGAGATTCAGGCGCTGGTCAGCACCGCCGCCTACGGCACGCCCCAGCGTTCCGCCACCGGCTTCGACGGCCGCCGCCTCAATATGCTCCTGGCCGTGCTCGAGAAACGCGCCGGTTTCAAACTGGCGGCGAAAGACGTCTTCCTCAACATCGCCGGCGGCCTCCGCGTTTCAGATCCTGCTTGCGACCTGGCCATCGTGGCCTCCATCCTTTCTTCGAACTTCGACCTCTACATCTCCCCGAAGGTCTGCTTCGCCGCCGAGGTCGGCCTCAGCGGCGAAATCCGCCCCGTCAGCCAGGTCGAACGCCGCATCGCCGAAGCTGAAAAACTCGGCTTCGAAGAGATTTACATCTCTTCTTTCAACAAGGAAACCTCCTTCTCGAAGAAAACCTCCATCCGCGTCACGCCCGTCTCCGACATCGCCGCCCTCTGCCGCCGCCTTTTCCAGTAGCCTGGGTAAAGGTCAGAACCGGAAGTCCACGAGAATGGGCCGGTGGTCGGAAGGGTGCCAGAAGTTGGAGATTTTCTGCGGGTTGCGGACGGGAGTCGTGTAGGCGTCGGAGATGATTCGTTCGGAAATGACGCAGTCGAACAGGGGACGGGTGCAGTAGATGTAGTCGATGCGGGCCCGGCCGCCGGTCGTGGTGTAGAAATCGTTGGGGTGGCGTTCGTGGACCAGGTCGAGGTAGGGGGTCTCCTTCCGGATGTAGTCGTGTACCAGCAGCCGGGTGTCGTCTTCCGGATAGCCGTAGACCCAGTTGTCGACCCGGGAACGGCTGTTGAAGTCGCCCATCATCATCCAGTATTGTGTCGCCGCCGTTTCCGGGGCGACGGTTCCGATAGTATGCCGGCAGATGTATTCCATCTCCGTGCGGCGGTAATGGTCGCCCTCGTGGGCGGCGCGGCTCCGCTCGCGGTCCACGAGCGGCACTTTGAATCCGTAGGCCTGCGGCCAGGTGTGAAGCGTCACGATGTTCAGGTCCTTGTCGTCCACGCGGATCCGGGCCCAGCCGGCGCCGTGTGAGACCAGCGTATCGGCGTTGCCGGTGATGCGGGCCACTTCTTCAATGGGATAGCGGGAGGTGATGACCTGCGGATAGTCGTCCCGCCAGCCGCCGAGGAACACGTATTTGTGTCCGTACCGGCGCGCCAGTTCGTCCCAATGGGCCGGCAGATAGCGGTCTTTCTCGGGCATGGGGCGGTCGGTCCCGTCGAGATAGATGGTGGCGGCTTCGCACCAGACGCAGACGTCCGGATCCTGCTTCCGAACCCATTCCACAAAGCGGTCATAGTTGTCCGGCTGGCCGTCCCACATCCCGTTTTGGATGTTCCAGTAAAGCAGGCGGAAATGGGCGTCCTTGCCGTCGGCCAGTTTCGGGCTGAAGGTGCAGCGCGGGAGGATCACTTCGTCGAAAACGTTCCGGGCGATGATCCGGTAGTGGGGCCGGTAGGCCCGGCCGAAGGCCTGGCTGTGGTGGAAAATCAGATTGTCGCCGGCGACGAGGGAGTCGATCTTCCGCAGGTCTTCGGCCGCGTCGGGAATGTCCGGGAATGCTGCCCGGATGACCGCCGCGACCTCGCTCCATTTGGCCTTCCACTCCGCGTGTGAAACCTTCCGGCCTTGGTTGGCGCTCCGGACGAACGCGTCCAGGTATTCGTCTTCGCCGATCATCCCGTTCAGGATGACCGCCAGATCGACCCGCACATAGTTCCCCTGGTCACCCACGGGACAGAACAGCCGGTCGGGGACTTCCAGGCGGAGGCTGTCGAGTTCGTCGCGATACTCCTGAAGCTCCCGGTGCAGGTAGTTCCGGGCGGCATCCGGATTGGGAATCAGGTGTTCCGGACCCAGGTTGTCCTGGCAGAAACTCTTGTAGATGTCCTGGACCCGGGATTCCGGATACTCCAGCAGCTGGCGCGCAATGGCGGATGCGATTGCGGCGTGGTCCGAAACGACCGGCTGCCCGGAAGCGGGCAGCCAGAACAACGCGGCCAGCAAAGCAGCCGCAGAAAAACGCAGGATCTTTCGCATCACTTGCCGGCTTCCGCCACGAGTTTCTGGAAGATGGGCAGGAATTCGGGGTTGCCGCCGTTGGTGATCACTTCCGGATGGAACTGGACGCCGAGGATCATCGCGCCGCCGTCGGCGAACTGGGGCGCCAGCCGGCCGGTGCGCTCGACGGCCTCGATGATGCCGTCGGCCGCGCGGGCCACGACCTTGAAGCCCTGGGGCACATCCTTGATGGCCTGGTGGTGGAAGGTATTCACCACGGCTTTCTCTTTGCCGAGGATTTTGGCCAGCAGGGAACCTTTCTCGATGTTGATCGTGTGGGTTCCGACCGTGCCGGTCGTCGGGCTCTGGCGATGTTTGACATAGCTCGTGGGGACCTGCGAAGGAATGTCCTGCCAGAGGGAGCCGCCGAAGGCGACGGCCAGCAGCTGTTCGCCGCGGCAGATGCCCAGCACGGGGATGCCCTTGGCGACGGCGGCCCGGACCAGTTTCACGTCGAACTCGTCGCGCGCGGGCACGACTTCGCCCAGCCCGCGGACAGGCTCTTCGCCGAACCATTTCAGCGGGTCGAAGTCTTCGCCGCCGGTCATCAGGATGCCGTCGACGGCATTGAGCACGGCGTCGAGCTGTGCGTCGTCGGACGTGACGGGAATCACCAGCGGCACGCCGCCGGCCTTGCGGACGGAGTTGACATAGGTCATGTTGACGTGGCACTGTCCGTCTTCGGTATAGCCGGAAATGCCGATGATCGGGGTCTTGGCCCAGAGGCCGGAAGCTGCGATCAGCAGCGCCGCGGCCAGAAAGAGATATTTTTTCATAAGACTATGGTTTTCTTACCCATTTGGCAAAGTCTTCACCCGATCCGACCGTGATTTCCAGGCCGCGGGCGAGGGAGCCCCATTCGTCGGGGTTCTCGAAATCGAAGGTCACGTCGAAGCCCCAGCCGTCCGCACGGAAGTTGAACACATTGCCGTTGACGTGCTTGAGCTCGCGTTTCCACGCTTTCTCGTTGTGCAGTTTGATCATCAGTTTGCCGCCTTCGATGAAGATGTCGATGTCGCCCAGGACATCGTGGCAGCCGGTATAGTGGCCCTGGAGGCGCGACCAGGCCGGCGCGGGCTTCTCGACCCGCTCGGCGGCCGCCTTCTCGTCGGCCGTCGCGCGCCGGTCGGCGTTCTTGTACCAGTCGGCGATGTAGTCGGCCTCATAGTCGTAGTCCTCATAGCCGAGGAACAGGTCGATGGCGCGCCGCAGGATGGCGTGCCGGGCCTCGGACGGCGCCTCGCTATTGACCTGGATGGTCATCGCGAAGTCCATCTCAGGGATGAAGGCGCAGATCGTGGTCATGCCCCAGGTAGTGCCGGTGTGGAAGTACAGGCGCCCTTTGCGGGTCTGCTCGATGAACCAGCAGTGGCCGTAGAGGTTCGTCTTGTCGGCATTCTGCGAGGTGATGGTCACGCCGCGGTGCAGGAAGTTCATCTGCTTTTCCGAGATGAGCTGCCGGTCGCCGACCTTGCCGTCGCCCAGGTGGAACACGGCCCATTTGATGAGGTCGGTCGGGGTGCAGCAGACGCTGCCGGCAGGGCCCACGACAGTCAGCCACCAGAGCGACTGTTCGTCGCCGTACATCGGCCAGACGTCCATCTCGCGGCCCTTGCGCTCGAAAGCGTAGGGGAGGGCGGCCGTTCCGTCGGCCAGCGCGGCGCCGAAGCCTTCGCCGTTGAGGGTCGATTCGGTCATGCCGAGCGGCTCGAAGATGCGGGTGCGGACATTCTCTTCCCAGCTCTTGCCCGTCACTTTTTCGATGATCTTGGCGGCGGGGATGAAGGTGATGTTGTTGTACTGGTAGTCGCCGCGGAAGATGTAGGCGGGCGGCATCAGTTTCAGCATATGGTAGATGTCGTCGCGGGTGTAGCCCAGGTTGCCCAGATAGGTGCCGATGTCGTCGCGCAGGCCGGTGCGGTGCGAGGTGAGGTCCTTGATCTGGAGGTGCTCGGTGACCCAGGGGTCGTACATTTCAAAGTCGGGGAGGTGCTTCTTCACGGGGTCGTCCCAGCTGATGAGCCCCTCGTCTGCTAGCTGCGCCAGCACGGCCGCGGTGAAGGATTTCGACACGGAACCGATCTGGAACAGGGTGTGGGCGTCGACGGGAACGCCCGTCTCGAGACTCTTCACACCGTAACCTTTCGACAGGATTACTTTTCCGTCTTTGTACATCGAAACGCCCATGCCCGGAATCTTCCAGTCGGCCATGACCTGGGCGATGGTCCGTTCCACGTTGGCGATGATTTCCTCCTGGGAAACGGCTGGTTTCCGCGGGGGGATATTCTTCATGGTCTGCGCCCCGGCCAGCGGCGCGAGAAGCGCAAAAAGAGTCAGGAATAAGAAGGTCTTTTTCATACGATAAAGATAGTGAATTTCCACGAAATGCGCCACTTTTTTTCCCGCGCGAAAAAAAAGCGTATACTTTTATAAAAAATGTTTATTTTTGAAAGTTTATTTGGCCTTATAGTCAACGATTGTATCATGGAGAAAAGAAACCTTTCGTTCTGGCAGATGTTCAACCTGAGCTTCGGATTTTTCGGGGTTCAGATCGCCTATGCGCTCCAGAGCGCCAACATCAGCCGCATCTTCGCCACCCTCGGCGCGGACCCGCATCAGCTCAGCTTTTTCTGGATCCTCCCGCCGCTGATGGGCATGATTGTCCAGCCGCTCATCGGCAAATGGTCCGACCGCACCTGGTGCCGGATGGGCCGCCGCAAACCCTATCTGCTCGTGGGCGCCATCGTGGCCGTGCTGGTGATGGTCTTCCTGCCCAACGCGGGCAGCCTGAACTTCAGCCAGCGGCTGTTCCTGGGTCTCAACGGGGCGATGTGGTTCGGCCTCTTCTCCCTGATTTTCCTCGACACCTCCATCAATGTGGCGATGCAGCCCTTCAAGATGATGGTGGGCGACATGGTCAATGAGAAGCAGAAGACGCAGGCCTATTCCATCCAGAGCTTCCTGTGCAATGCCGGCAGCCTCTTCGGCTACCTCTTCCCGATCTTCTTCACCTGGATCGGCATTGCCAACACCGCCCCCAAGGGCGTGATTCCCGATTCGGTGATCTGGAGCTTCTACTGCGGCGCCGCCATCCTCATCCTCTGCGTCCTCTATACCTTTATGAAAGTAAAGGAGATGCCGCCGAAGGAATACGCCGAGTTCCACGGCTTCGACCTCCAGAAGTCGCAGGAAGGCAAGAAGGAAGGCTTCATCAAGCTGCTGGCCCAGGCGCCGAAGGCGTTCTGGACGGTGGGTCTGGTGCAGTTCTTCTGCTGGGCCGCGTTCCTGTTTATGTGGACCTATACCAACGGCGCCATCGCCAGCAATGTCTGGGGAACGCTCGACACGGCTTCTGAAGGCTATCAGGCCGCCGGCAACTGGGTGGGCGTGGTCTTCGCCATCCAGGCCGTGGGTTCGCTCTGCTGGGCGCTCTTCATCCCGAAGTTCAAGAACAACCGGGCCGCCTACATCACCAGCCTGGTGATCGGTGCCATCGGCTTCATCTCGGTCTTTTTCATCCACGACAAATACCTGCTCTTCGTGTCGTACTTCCTGGTGGGCTTCGCCTGGGCCGCCATGCTGGCGCTCCCGTTCTCGATCCTGACCAACGCACTCAAGGGCAGCTCCCATATGGGTGAATACCTGGGCCTGTTCAACTGCACCATCTGCCTGCCGCAGATCGTGGCGGCGGCCTTCGGCGGCCTGGTCCTCCGGGCCATCGGCGGCTCGCAGGCCGGCATGCTCGTGATTGCGGGCATCCTGCTCCTGTGCGGCGCCGCCAGCGTGCTGGCCATCCGTGAAAACACAAACCAATAACATAACACTAAAAGTCTAACAAACGCAGTTTCTATGAAGAAGATTCTTATTCTGCTCTCGATCCTGGCCCTGACTTCGGCCACGGCCTTCGCCCAGTATACGGCGAAAGGCGTGGTGGAAGACAAATTCGGACCGGTGATCGGTGCTGCTGTGATCCAAGTGGGTACCAGCAATGGCGTGCAGACGGATCTGGACGGAGCCTGGACGCTCAACGTCCCGTCTGCCAGCACGCTTCTCGAGATCAGCTTCCTGGGCCTGAAGACCGTGACGGTCGAGGCCGGCCAGGCCGGCCACATCCTGATGGAGGATGACCACGAATTCCTCGACGAGGTGGTGGTCATCGGTTACGGTACGGTCAAGAAGAGTGACCTCACCGGTTCCGT
>CACYZM010000050.1 GCA_902778855.1 uncultured Bacteroidia bacterium | reverse complement strand
TCCTTGCGATTTTGCTGTGCTCCGGTCTCGGGGCACAGCAAATTGCGCAAAGGTCGTTCGCCATTTTCGTGGACAAGGCCACGGCGCAGGCCTGCCGCGCCGAACTGGAAGCCTACCGTGACGTCATTACCGCGGAAGGCCTCCCGGCCGAGATCCTCGCCGGCGACTGGGCCACGCCCGAACAGGTGCGCGACCGCATCCGGCAGCTGTACCGCGACAAGGGCCTGGAAGGCGCCGTGTTTGTGGGCGACATCCCCGTGGCGATGGTCCGCGGCGCCCAGCACTTCACCTCGGCTTTCAAGATGGACCAGCGGCAGTTCCCGATGTTCGACTCGAGCGTGCCTTCCGACCGCTTCTACGATGACTTCGGCCTGAAGTTCCGCTTCATCGCGCAGGACAGCACGCGCCACGACCTGTTCTACTACTGGCTCACCGGCGACTCCGCACAGCGCATCCACAGCGACATCTACACGGGCCGCATCCGGGCCGTCCTGCCCGGTGAGGAAGGCTTCGCGCAGATCCGGGCCTATCTGAAGAAGGCCGTGGCGGCGCACAAGGAAAACAATCCGCTCGACCGCGTGGTCTCCTACACGGGCGAAGGTTCGTTCTCCAACAGCCTCTCCGCCTGGAAAGACGAGAGCATCACCCTGCGCGAGCAGATGCCCGCCGCCTTCCGCGACGCGGACGGCGCGAAGTTCTATATGTTCTATATGTATCCCGACATCAAGGACGTGCTGGCGCGCGAAATGGCCCGGCCCGACGTGGACCTGATGCTCTACCACGAGCACGGCACGCCCGACCGTCAGTGGCTCACCCACGCGCCCGATCCCGAGTCGGAAGACGAGATGTATCAGGCCGGCAAGCTGGCCGCCCGCCAGCTGCTCCGCCGCAACGTGCGTTACGGCAGCGATCCGAAAGCCACGATGCAGAAGAACATCGCCCAATACGGCATCGATTCCACCTGGTTCGCCGGCTGGGACGATCCCGCCGTCGTCGCCCAGGATTCGATCGACGACCTGAAAACCGGCATCGTGCTGGAAGACGTGCGGAAATACAATCCCAATCCCCGCTTCGTGATTTTCGACGCCTGCTACAACGGCGACTTCCGCGAACAGGATTTCATCGCCGCCGAATACATCCTCGGCAGCGGCCGCACCATTGCCTGTCTGGGCAATTCGGTGAACGTGCTGCAGGACAAATCGTCATCCGACCTGATGGGGATGCTGGCCGAAGGTTACAGCGTGGGACAGTGGGCCCAGCAGGTCCACATCCTCGAAAGCCATATCATCGGCGACCCGACCTTCCGCTTCACCGCGACGGCCGGCGCCAAGAAGCCCGACCTGCGCAACACCGACACGGCCTACTGGCTCTCCGTCCTGAATGACGCCACCCTGCCCGCCGACCTGCAGTCGATCGCGCTCTACAAGCTCTTCGACCTCAAGTACGCCGGGCTCTCCGACCTGCTGCGCGACACCTATTTTAATAGTCCCTACTACACCCAGCGGCTCCAGTGCCTGCACCTGCTGCCCTTCTACAACGACGGCAACTACGCCACCGTGCTGAAGGCCGCACTGGAAGATCCCTACGAGTTCATCCGCCGCAAGGCCGTGTACTTTATGGGCAAGGTCGGGAACAATGACTTCGTGCCGTATATCGTGAAGCTCTATATGGAAGACTGGCTGAGCGAGCGCATCGTCTTCAATGTGTGGCAGAGCCTGAGCCATCTCGACGCCGGGCTGGCGATGGATATCTTCGACGATGCCATCGACAAAGCCGACCTCTATGACCGGGAAGCGTTCCGCAAGAACGTGCAAGCCAACGTGAACAGCGCCCGCAATATGTACGTGTCGAGCCTGCGCGCGATGACCGACCCGGACTACAAGCGCTACAAGAAGTCGTTCACGCAGTCACTGCGCAACAACCCTTATCCGGCCCTCGTGCCCGATGCGCTGCGGAAACTCGCCGACAAGTCGGAAGACCTGCAGTACCGCATCCTGCTGGCCGAAGCGCTCGGCTGGTACGTGCGTGCCTGGAATCGGGCCGACATCATCGCCGGCTGCGAGAAGATCCTGGCCGCCGAGCCCGGCATGGACCCTGCGCTGGCCGATGAGCTGACCAAAACCATCAACCGTCTGAAGGAGTATATGCGATGAAAAGGATAGCTGTTTTCTTTACGATGCTCGCCGCCCTGCTGCTCGCGGGGCCGCAGCTGGATGCCGCCCCGAAGGCTCCGAAAGCCACCGAGACGTTCGCCATCTTCATCGACAACGCTTCCTATGCAGCCTGCAAGGCCGAGGTGGACGCCTACCGCGACCAGCTCGTGTCCGAAGGGCTGAATGCGGTTGTCCTGGCCGGCGACTGGGCCAAGCCTGAACTGGTGAAAGCCCGCATCGCCGCCCTGGCCAAGAAGAAGCCCGCCCTCGAAGGCATGGTCTTCATCGGCGACATCCCCGTGGTCCGCGTCCGGCAGGGTCAGCATATGACCACGGCGTTCAAGATGAACGAGAACACCTTCCCGATGATCGAGTCGTCGGTCACCTCCGACCGCTACTACGACGATCCGGCGCTGGACTTCGAGTTCATCGGCCTCGACTCCCTGGGACACTTCTATTATAACCTGACGGAAAAAGGCGCCCAGCACGTGCAGCCGGCGTATTATTCCGGCCGCATCCTCGTGCCGACCGATTATCCGGGCGACCACGATGCGGTGCTGCGCAACTACCTGAAGAAGGTGGTGGCCGCCCACAAGAAGGTGCAGGACGAGGGAGATCCCCTCGACCATTTCCTCTTCTTTGCGGGCCACGGCTACAACTCCGACTGCCTCACGGTGTGGCGGCAGCTGCCGCTGCTTTTCCGGGAGTACTTCCCGGCCGCTTTCAAGCAGTCGTCGGGCAACCACTTCTACAACTTCCGGCAGGATCCGTATATGAAGTACAAGCTCTTCACGGAGCTGCAGCGGAAAGGCACCGACGTGTTCATGTTCAGCGAACACGGCGCACCCGACACGCAGTACATCAACGGAAGCTATCCCGCACGGGGCTTGCAGGAGAACATCGTGGAGCTCAAGCGCTCGCTGCGCAGCTACTACCAGCGCCTGCTCGCGCGCCGCGGGCAGGAGAAAGCCGATGCCTTTGCCGACGAGGCCTGCGCCGAGTACCATCTCGACCGCAGCATGTTCTCGCCCGAAGCCCTCGCCGCCGAAGCCAAGGGCGACTCCATCGCCAAGGCCGACGTGAATATCTCGCTCGAAGACCTGGCCAAGGTCCACACCAACGCCAAGTTCGTGATCCTGAACGCCTGCTACAACGGCTCCTTCCACGAGCCGGGCTATGTGGCCGGTTACCACATTTTCGGCGAAGGCGAATGCGTCGCGGCCCAGGGCAACACGGTCAACGTGCTGCAGGACAAATGGGCCGACCAGCTCCTGGGCCTGCTCTCCCTCGGAGAGCGTCTGGGCGCCTGGCAGAAGGAATTCTGCTGGCTCGAATCGCACCTGATCGGCGACCCGACCTTCCGCTTCTCCGCCGTACAGGAAGACGCTCCGGCGCTGGAAGCCGTGCAGCGCGCCGCTTCGCTGAAGCACCGCGCCGAAGCGGGCAAGATGACTTCCGCCGAGATCCGCGCCGTCTTTGAGAACGATCCTTCGTGGATCGTGCGCCGCCAGGCCCTCCAGGCCATCGCGCCCTTCGCCGACGAGAACACCGTGCAGGTGATCCTGCAGGGCTTCAGCGATCCGTTCGAAAGCATCCGCCGCGAAAGCTGCCATATGGCCGGCCGGATGGGTGACCCGCGTTTCGTGGCCCCGCTGGTGAAGATTGAGAACGAAAGCGACGAAGTGATCCGCGCCCAGTATGCCGCCAACAGCGCCATCTCGCAGTTCAACCCGGCCGACTGGCCCGCCGACTACGCCGCCACCAAGCGGATGCAGCGCACGGCCCAGCGCATCGAGGAACAGATGCAGACCATCCTCGACAAGACGGCCGCCGCGGGCGACGACGGACCCAGCGAACGCGAATTCGCCATCCGAAGCCTGCGCAACTATCCGCTCCACTGGCGCACGGACGACCTGCTGAAAGTGGTTACCGATTCCACGGAAGACGAACACTTGCGCATTATCCTGGCCGAGGCCCTCGGCTGGTTCTGCTATTCGATTGAGCGCGACAAGATTGCCGCCACCCTCACCGACTGCCTGCACCACCAGCACCTGTCCCCCCGCCTCCGTCGCGAGATGACGAAAGCCGTGAAAAGGATCCACGGAGAATAAAATGCGCTAATTATTTGGCCATTTGGAATTTAATCCGTACATTTGCAGCCCTGCGAAAAACGCGCAGGGCTTTTTAACTTATTAATAAACACCAAATTAAGCACCAATGCCTGGTATTATTGGAAAGAAAATCGGAATGACTTCCGTGTTCAGTGCCGAGGGAAAAAATCTTCCATGCACTGTGATCGAGGCTGGTCCGTGCGTAGTCACGCAAATCCGCACCGTCGAGAAAGATGGATACGACGCCGTGCAGCTTGCCTATGACGACATTACTGAAAAGCACGCCAGCAAGCCCCTGAAGGGGCACTTTGAAAAGGCAGGGACCACGCCCAAGCGCAAGCTCGTCGAGTTCAAGAATGACTACCCGACGGAGCTCAAGCTCGGCGATACGTTCACGCTGGCTTCGATGGCCGAACGCGGCATCAAGTGGGTCGACGTGACCGGTATCTCCAAGGGTAAAGGTTTCCAGGGCGTTGTGAAACGCCATCACTTCCAGGGCGTCGGCGGACAGACGCACGGTCAGGACGACCGTCTCCGCCACCCCGGTTCCATGGGTGCATCCTCTTGGCCTTCCCGCGTGTTCCCCGGAATGCGCATGGCCGGCCATATGGGTGGTGACCGCGTGAAGGTTTTCAACCTCGAGGTCATCAAGGTCATCCCTGAACAAAATCTTGTCATCGTCAAAGGCTCCGTCCCGGGAGCCAAGGGTTCTTACGTAATTCTGGAGGACTAAGCGCTATGAAACTGGACGTTTTGAAAATCGACGGCACCGCTTCCGGCAAGCAGGCCGAACTCGACGATGCCATCTTCGGCATCGAGCCCAACGATCACGCCATCTATCTTGACGTGAAACAGTATCTGGCCGCTCAGCGCCAGGGCACGCACAAGACGAAGGACCGCAGCGAAGTCGCTTTCTCCACCAAGAAGATGGGTCGCCAGAAAGGCGGCGGCGGCGCTCGCCACGGCAGCATCAAGTCGAACATCTATGTGGGCGGCGGCACCGCTTTCGGTCCGAAACCCCGCGACTACGACTTCAAGCTCAACAAGAAAGTCAAGCAGCTCGCCCGCTTCTCCGCCCTTTCCTACAAGGCCAAGGAGAACGCCATCACGATGGTCGAGCCTTTCGCCATGGAAAACCCCAAGACCAAGGATTTCATCAAGATCCTGGAGAACCTCAAGGCGTACGGCCGCAAGACTCTCGTCGTGCTTCCCGAAAATTCCAAGAACATTTACCTGTCGTCTCGCAACCTTCCTGAAGTCAAGGTCATTACCATTGACGAAATCAACACCTACACCCTCGTGGACGCCAATCATCTCGTACTCGTGGACGGTGTGCAGGACATTCTCGTTGAAAGACGTAAATAACACCTGTGACTATGGGAATTCTGATTAAGCCCCTCGTAACTGAGAAAATGACGGTTCTGGGCGATAAGATGAACCGTTACGGTTTCCTTGTGGAGCGTGAAGCCAACAAGGTAGAGATCAAGAAGGCTGTGGAACTGATGTACGGCGTTTCCGTGAAGGACGTCAACACGGTGAACTACCACGGCAAGCGCAAGAGCCGTTATACCAAAGACGGTTTACAGACAGGCCGCACGAACCACTACAAGAAAGCGTTTGTCACGCTGGCCGGTGATGATAAGATCGACTTCTACAGCAACATTTAAAGGCCATGGCAATTCGTAAGTTCAAACCGGTAACTCCCGGTACCCGCAATAAGGCTATCAGCGCCTTCGACGAGATCACCTGCACCACCCCTGAAAAGAGCCTCCTCCGTCCGCTCCGCGGAACCGGCGGCCGCAACAACCAGGGCAAGATGACGGTGCGCTACATCGGTGGCGGCCACAAGAAAATGTACCGCGTTATCGACTTCCTGCGCGACAAGGACAACTGCACGGCCACGGTCAAGACCATTGAGTACGACCCCAACCGCAGTGCCCGCATTGCGCTGGTCGTCTACGCCGACGGTGAAAAACGCTACATCATTGCTCCCAACGGACTCAAAGTCGGACAGGTCATCGCTTCCGGTTCCGGCGTTGCGCCGGAAATCGGCAACACGCTTCCGCTGGCAGAAATTCCGCTCGGTACCCTCGTACACAACATCGAACTCCGCCCCGGCAACGGTGGCGCGATGGCTCGCAGCGCGGGCACTTTCGCCCAGCTGACTGCCCGTGAAGGTGGCCACGCCATCCTCCGTCTCCCTTCGGGCGAGACCCGTATGGTGCTGATTACCTGCCGTGCTACGGTCGGTACCGTCTCCAATGCTGATCACAACCTGGAAAGCCACGGCAAGGCCGGCCGGCGTCGCTGGCTCGGTATCCGCCCGCACAACCGCGGTGTCGTCATGAACCCGGTTGACCACCCGATGGGTGGTGGTGAAGGCCGCGCTTCCGGTGGACACCCGCGCTCCCGCAAGGGTCTGCCCGCCAAGGGATACAAGACTCGTAACCCTAAGAAGACTTCCAGCAAGTTCATCATCGAAAGAAGAAAGAAATAACGGAATAAAACTGTATAGATTATGAGTCGTTCACTTAGAAAAGGTCCGTATATCCAGGAAGCCCTGGAAAAACGCGTGCTCGCGATGAACGAGGGCACGATGAAGAAAGAAGCCATCAAGACCTGGTCGCGTTCCAGCATGATCTCCCCTGACTTCGTTGGCCATACGATCGCCGTTCATAACGGAACCAAGTTTATTCCGGTGTATGTTACGGAGAATATGGTGGGTCACAAGCTCGGCGAGTTCGCCCCGACGCGTACCTTCAAGGGCCATTCCGGCAACCGTTAACCGATTAAAAAGAGTACACAATGGGAGCTCGTAAAAGAGAAATGGCCGAAAGGCTGAAAGAGATAAAGCGACACACAGCCATTGCAAAGCTGAATGATGTCCCGACGTCGCCCCGCAAGATGCGCCTGGTCGCCGACCTGGTCCGGGGTGTCGAAGTCAACCGCGCTTTGGATATCCTCCATTATTCGAAGAAAGAGGCTTCTTACCGCCTGGAGAAGCTGGTGCGCAGCGCCATCGCCAACTGGGAGGCCAAAAACGAAGACTCGCGCAAAGAACTTGAGAACGGTAACGTCTATGTCCAGACCATCATGGTCGACGGCGGCCGTCAGCTCAAACGTATCCGCACCGCCCCGCAGGGTCGCGCCGCCCGCATCCGCAAGCGCTCGAACCACGTCACGGTGATCGTCGGTACGAAAAATCAGGAAAAACCCGCAGTAGAAGAACCGGCACAGGAGGCCGAGCAGGCATAATTATGGGACAGAAAACCAATCCGATCAGCAACCGTCTGGGTATCATCCGTGGTTGGGACTCCAACTGGTATGGTGACTATCCGACCCGTATTCTCGAGGATTCCAAAATCCGTGAATACCTGAATGCCCGCCTGGCGAAAGCTTCCCTGTCGAAGATCGTCATCGAGCGCACCCTGAAGCTCATCACCGTCACCATCCACACCGCCCGTCCGGGTATCATCATCGGCAAAGGCGGCACGGAAGTCGACAAGCTGAAGGAAGAGCTCAAGAACATCTGCAACAAGGATGTCCAGATCAACATCTTCGAAGTGAAGCGTCCGGAAGTGGATGCCAACATCGTTGCCAACAACATCGCCCGTCAGCTCGAAGGCCGCGTGTCCTATCGCCGCGCCGTCAAGATGGCCATCGCATCGACGATGCGTATGGGCGCCGAGGGCATCAAGGTCCAGATCGCCGGCCGCGTCGGCGGCGCCGAGATGGCCCGCAGCGAGATGTTCAAGGAAGGACGTACCCCGCTCCACACCATCCGTGCCGACATCGACTACGCTCTGGCCGAGGCTCACACCAAGGTCGGCGTCCTGGGTGTCAAGGTTTGGATCTGCAACGGTGAAGTCTACGGCAAGCGTGATCTCTCCCCGAACGCCGGCGTCAACGCCGCTGCACAGGGTGCAGCCGGTGGCGAACGCCGCGGCGGCGAGCGTCGCGAGCGTCGTGGCGGCCGTGGCGGCGAACGTCGCGGTGACCGCGGCGACCGCCGTGGCGGTGAACGCCGTGGCCGTCGCGAGGAGTAATCCTCCGACACACAACGTATGAGAGGCCAGCCTGCTTCGGGCTGGCCTTTTTTATGCCGATTCGCCAAACAGGCGCAAGATTTCAGGTGGCTTTACATCTTTATTAAAAGAATACTTACCTTTACCTATGAAATCGAAGTTTATGTAGAACCCTCCACTTAAGATGTCGTTACGTCCCCTTTTCTTTCTTCTATGCACATCCTTTATGCTGCCCGCTTCGTGTGTGAGGCCGACGGCGTTGGATCCGAAGGCGGAGCCGGAGGTGATTGTCAACTGTGTGTTGAAGTATCCGCAGCAGGAGCAGGAATTGACGTTGTGTTATACGACTTCTCCGAGCGGCACGGGAGGAGAGGGGATTGATGCGGCTATCCTCGTCTTGCGTGATGAGACAGCCGGAGAGACTCTGGGGGAGTTTTCGTATCAAGGCGGGGGACGGTGGGTGATTCCTGCTACGGTAGTGCCTGGTCATCGCTACAGCTTGCATATTGACGTTGCCGGAGGCCCGTCTCTTGAGGCCTCGACGACCGTGCCTACGATATACGAAGTGAAATATGAGCCTTGGAGCACTTCAAGAGTCCTAGTATCTCAATATGATTCAGACTATTTTACGGTTAAATCCAGTTCCTGTTATCACACCGAGTTTCTGGGAGAAGATGCCTTGTGGGTTTATGCGCTTTCCTATGATCCGGCTACTTCCTGTTGGAATATCGTTGACAGGATTATGACAGAATGCCAGTCGGTGGATCCATTCAATCAAAGAGGAGGCGCGCTGGACCATCCTGGACAAAGCTATGTACCGAAATCCATACTTGGTTGGAAATATGCGACTTTTCGGGAAGCCGTCTTTCATTACCGTTACCTGCGGATTCCCTTGCCCGGGCAATATCAATATGTTGAGCCATCCTCTTTTCAAAAGCTTACAAATTGGGAGATCCCTAGTATTACCCGATCTTCCACCACCTCGTTTTTTCTTGAACCGGAAGTGGAAGAGCCCTATATAGCGCAGGAAGAATGGGAGTCGTGGTCAAAAGATCATCCCCTTTTGTCAGCGCTCCCGTCAGCAGGGCCTCAACAACCTGGCAGTCAGGTCGTTTTTATGTTCTGCTCCGAGGAATATGACCGTTACCTGAAAGGAAGCCTTTCCTATTACTTACGACAGAACAGCGATGATATCACGGCCATTTATGACCGATCGAACGTATATGGCAATATTCAAGGAGGCCACGGCATTTTCGGCGCTTGCATCAGCTACTATCTGCCGTGGTTTCCGTCCAGAAGAATGATGGATCCTCTCTATGAATAAAAGAATGAGACACCTGTTTCTGGCCGTGGTTTGCCTTTCCCTCCCCTTCTTCACACGGGCCCAATCTCCTGTGTGGCGGGATACGCTTCCCCAGGCCCTGAAGACAGAGAGGCGGAATGCCGTCATTGAGGTCGGCAAGGTCAAGACCGATATCACCACCGTGCGCCGGGTGATAAGCCCTCTGGGCGAAGGCGACGCCATCAAGTTTATTCAGACCCTTCCCGGTGTTTCCACCGGTGCAGAAGGCTCGTCGGCTTTCTTCGTTCGCGGCGGCAATATGGGAAACAACCTGCTGACGCTCGACGGCGTTCCGGTGTATGGGCTCAGCCATTTGCTGGGGCTGACCTCGGCCATCCCTTCCGAGGCCATCCGTTCTATGGATTTTCAGGTGGGCGGCTTCGACGGCTCCCGCCGCGGACTCCTGTCTTCCCACATACAACTTCAATCTATTGATCCGGGGGCATCTCAGGCAAAGATAAATGCGTTTGCCAGTAACTTTCTCGTAGGAGCAGGCGCTGATATCCCGCTATCGGACAAAACCGGCCTGGTCGTTGCCGGACGGATTTCTCCCCTGCAGTTGGAATACAAGGCAGTAAAGAACCTTCTTCCACAAGATTTGGCCCTTCAGGACTTTGGCGCAGGCGTCTTTGACCTGTACAGCAAACTGAACTGGACGATTAAACCCGGTAAGCGCTTGTCTGCCTGGGTGTTTGGCAGCCGCGACAACTATCGGTTCCAGACGACGGAAGCGAATCGTCAAAGCCTGGGCTGGTCTAATGTGGTTGGAGCTGTCCAGTATCACGCCGAACGCGGCGGTCCCTGGGTGAGTGACGCAAGCTTGTCGTTCAATTCTTTTGAGAACCGGCAGCAACTGGAGGTCTTGAGTGGTAATGACATAACGTCTTCTCTCAAGATGAAATCTCAACTGCAAGAATTAACGATGGAAGGAAAATGGGCGCGTCCTGTGGGCGATCGGTTCACGGCCACGGTAGGGGCGCAGGGTGTCTTGTCCGTCTTCAATCCCGGCGCATCTTCAATCGATGGAGTCTATGTGAACCAACGCAGCGTTCCCTGGACGACTACCTTCTGGGCTCAAGGCGACTGGAAGGAGACTGACCGATACAGAATGATGGTCGCGCTGCGGGGAAACCTGTTCCATTCCGACAAACAGTTCTTCTTCCGGCCGGAGCTGAGTTTTCTGGCAGAGGCGAGGCTTTCCTCCTGGCTTGCCATCAACATTACGGCCGATCGTCTTGTGCAGTTTTACCATACCTTGGAGGGCATCCCTTTGGGTTGGTCCACCGACTTGATGGTCCCTGCCGATGCAGCCACCCCGCCAGAAACGGCCTGGCAGGGCTATTTGGGCTTGAGGGGCCATTCAGGGCCGCATTCTCTCTCGGTCGGCGCCTATTACAAGCAGATGCAGAATCTGGTGTACTACACCGAGGCCGCGGCCATTTTCAGCGGAGCGCGCTCAGGATGGAAAGACAATATAGAGGTCGGAAAAGGACGCTCTTACGGTATGGAACTATTCTATGATTATTCGGGCGAAAGGCTTTACGGCAAGATTTCCTACACGCTTTCCAAGACAACACGGGAGTTCTCCGCATTAAACGACGGTCTTCCCTTCCCAGCCAAATACGACCGCCCGCATATCTTGAACACGGATCTGGAATGGATACTATCCCGGACAGATAATCGACAACACAGTTTCAACGCAGCATTCACTTTGCAGAGCGGGCACTGCGAAAGCGTCAAAGCCTTTTCCTACCCGACGGTAATGCCCTATGGCGAGCAATTCTACCTGCCCTATTATGGCAAGCAGCCCAACAACTACCGGATGCCCGCCTATATCCGTATGGATATCGGTTACTCCGCCTCCTGGCATTCCAAGCACGCTGAGCACAACCTGGTTCTGGGTATTTATAACGTCCTCAACCGCCACAACCCGTTTATGATCACCTACGACAAAAGCAAAGGAACCTGGATGGATATCTCCCTGTTCCCGATTTTGCCGAATTTCTCTTACAGGGTGTCCTTTTAGCCTTCGATTTTTCTTATATTTGCAAGACGGACTTCGAAAACCGACTTACCTATGAGAAAAATCCTGTTTTTATTGGCAGTTGCCGTGCTCGCCGCGGCCTGCAG
>CACYZM010000049.1 GCA_902778855.1 uncultured Bacteroidia bacterium | reverse complement strand
ATCCGGCATATGATCACGCCGTCGATGAGCTTCTCGCTGAGCCCGAACCTGGCTACGCGCGCCAACGGCATGACATCCTACACCTACACCGACAAGAACGGCGTGGAAAAGACGGTGGAATACAACAAATATGCGGGGCAGCTTTATTCGCCGCCCTCCGGCGGACGCAACGCATCGCTGTCTTTCTCCGTAGCCAACAACCTGGAGGCCAAGGTGCTGAAGAGCCAGGACCCCAATGCCGAAGAGCCTGCCAATCCGAAAGACAAATACAAGAAGGTCAAGCTGATCGACCAGCTGAACCTGTCGGGCTCCTATAACTTCCTGGCCGACTCGATGCGGCTTTCCAACATCAACGTCACCGCCAGCACCACCATCTTCGGCAAACTGGGCCTCAACGGCAACTGCTCGCTCGACCCCTATGCCATCAATGAAACCGGTCAGCGCATCAACAAGCTCAACGTGCTGAAGACCGGCCATCTGGCCCGCCTGACCAACGCCAGCGCCTCGCTCTCCTACTCCATCAACGGCGAAGGCAAGCCCAAGGGCAACGACGGTCACGGCCAAGGCCAGGGCGGCGGACAAGGAAGCAGCGGCTCCGATTACGCCCGCATCTATTACCACCCGATTACCGGCGAATACATTCCCGGCGGCTGGGTGTACTATCTCAATCCCGAAATCCCCTGGTCGCTGAGTTTCAACTACAACTATTCCTACTCGCGTTCCTACCAGGTCGCCAACCAGCAGCTGCAGACCAAGCACAACCACATCCAGACCATCAGCATCGCGGGGCAGCTGCGCCTGACCAAAGCCATGAACTTCAACGTCAACACCGGCTTCGACCTGACCAAGATGCAGCTGAGCACCACCCAGATCAGCGCCACCTACGACCTGCACTGCTTCGCCATCACCGTGTCGTGGGTCCCTACGGGCCAGTGGGAAAGCTGGAGTTTCCGGATCGCAGCCAAGGCGTCCGCCCTGAGCGACCTGCTGCAATTCAAGAAATCAGCCAGTTATTGGGATAAACAATAATTTTTTCGTATATTTGCGAATCAAATCAAAAACCGGTGCCGACGGCTTTCTTTGCGGTCCCGGTTTCCCAATCCTTACAGATGTTAGACATAATTGAATTGAGCAACAAGAGTCAAGACGATCTTGTGGCTATCGCAAAAGAACTGAAGGTCCATAAACCCGAATCGCTCTCCAAGGAAGACCTGATCTACGCCATCCTCGACCAGCAGGCCATCGTGAGCAACGAAGATCCCAAGAAACGGACCCGCAAGAACCAGAAGAAGAAATCCGACAAGAATACCAATACGGCGGAACCCGCGCCCGCGGCTGAGGCGCAGGCTCCTGCGGCCGAGGCCGCCGCTCCGGCCGAAAAACCGGCCGAGAAAAAGAAACGCGGCCGTCCCAAAAAGAACGCAGCCCCCGCAGAAGGCACTCCCGCACAGCCCGAAACCGCGCCGAAGCCCGCTGAAGCTCCGGCCGAAAAACCCGAAGCCCCCAAGGCCGCCGAAAAGCCCGCTGAGAAGCCGGCCGAGAAACCGGCCCAGAAAGAGCGCAAACGCCCCCGCGTAAAAGACGCCCAGAAGCCCGCAGACCAGCCGAAGGCCGAAGAGCCCGCTCCGCAGCCCCAGCCGGCCCCGGAACAGGCCCAGCCGCAGCAGCCTGCCCAGCAGCCCCAGCAGCAGAAAGCGCAGCAGCCCAAGCTGCCGCAACAACAGCAGCAGCCCAAACAGCCGCAGCCGCAACAGCAGCCGCAGCAGCCGAAACAGCCGCGCATCGAATTCGAGGGCATCGTGGAAGCCACGGGCGTTCTGGAAATCATGCCCGACGGCTACGGTTTCCTCCGCTCCTCCGACTATAACTACCTCAACTCCCCCGACGACATCTACGTCTCCCAGAGCCAGATCAAGATGTACGCCCTCAAGACGGGCGACACCATCCTGGGCGAGATCCGTCCGCCGCGCGAAGGCGACAAATATTTCCCGCTGGTGAAAATCAACCGCATCAACGGCCGTTCCCCGGAATTCATCCGCGACCGCGTACCGTTCGATTTCCTGACCCCGCTCTTCCCCAACGAGAAATTCAATCTCACCGGCCACGGCCACAACAGCAACATCTCCGTCCGTGTGGTCGACCTCTTCACCCCGATCGGAAAAGGCCAGCGCGGCCTGATCGTGGCCCAGCCGAAAACCGGTAAGACGGTGCTCCTCAAAGACATCGCCAACGCCATCGCCGACAACCACCCGGAAGTCTATATGATCGTCCTGCTCATCGACGAGCGTCCGGAAGAGGTCACCGACATGCAGCGCAGCGTCAAGGCCGAAGTCATCGCCTCCACCTTCGACGAACCTGCCGAACACCACGTGAAAGTGGCCAGCATGGTCCTCGAAAAAGCCAAACGCCTGGTGGAATGCGGCCACGACGTGGTCATCCTCCTCGACTCGATCACCCGTCTGGCCCGCGCCTTCAACACGGTGCAGCCCGCCTCCGGCAAAGTGCTCTCCGGCGGTGTCGACGCCAACGCCCTCCACAAGCCCAAGCGCTTCTTCGGCGCGGCCCGCAACATCGAAGGCGGCGGTTCCCTCACCATCCTGGCCACGGCCCTCACGGAAACCGGCTCCAAGATGGACGACGTGATCTTCGAAGAATTCAAGGGCACCGGCAACCTCGAGCTCCAGCTCGACCGCAAGCTGTCCAACCGCCGCATCTTCCCGGCCGTCGACGTGACGCTCAGCTCCACCCGCCGCGACGACCTGCTCTACGATCCCGAATACGTCAACCGCGTGTGGATCCTGCGCAACCACCTGGCCGACATGACCTCGCTCGAAGCCATGGAATTCATGAAGAGCCGTCTCGAAAAGACGCGCGACAACGAAGAATTCCTGATTTCGATGAACGGCGACAAATTGAGCTAAAGAAAAGTCAGACGACTAGCGGCCGGCCGAGTTCTCGGCCGGCTTTTTTTTGCTCTTCGAGAACAGCCAGGACATAAAATCGGGCATCTCGAAGGCCTTCCACCAACACACGTGCCCGCACCCCGGGAACTCGTGGTAGCGGACGTCCGCTCCGGCGGCTTTCAGGGCGCGGTAGGCATCCCGGGAGCCGGAAACCGGCACGGCCGGGTCGCTGTCGCCGTGGTAGAGGCTGAACGACACGCCCTCGAACTTGCCGAGGCGGTCGGGATTGATGTCTCCGCAGATGGGAACGGCGGCAGCAAAGATGTCGGGATGACGGGCGACCGCGTCGAAAGCGCCGATCCCGCCCATCGACATCCCATAGATATAGACCCGGTCCGGATCGACGTCGGGGCGCTGCAGGAACAGATGGACGAGTTCCATCACCTCCTTCATGATCTTGCTCTCCGGGTAATCCTTGGGGAAATCGTAAGAGTCCGGGCTTACGTCGAAGGCCCAGGTATGGTTGGCCGGGCATTGCGGCACGATGACAAAGCAGGGATAATCCTCCCGGTTGCAAGGGTTCAGGAACATCTGGGCGCCGAAAATGGTCCCTTCATTGTCGTCGCCGCGTTCACCTGACGTATGCAGATAAAGGACGAGAGGATATTGCGCGTCTTTCTCCTGATTCTCCGGCGTGAGATACCGGTACAGGAGCGTATCGCCGTCGGCGCAGCGCAGTTTTCCGTATTCGTAAGTTTGGGCCTGCAACGCCACCACGGAGAAGAAGGCCAGAAATAAAAGACTCCAACGTTTCATAAATCAAAGCTAACAAAAATCAGCGACAAAATAGTTAAAAAATATTTTGCCAGTCAGAAAAAAGTTTCTACATTTGCAGTCCCAAAACAAAGGGACACCTCCTTAGCTCAGTTGGTAGAGCACGACACTCTTAATGTTGGGGTCCAGGGTTCGAGCCCCTGAGGGGGTACAAGAAAGGCTGCTTTTCAGCAGCCTTTTCTTTTTTGTACCCCCTCAGGTTCTTTGTGTGGGGCACATCCCCACACCCCTCGCACTCCGTGCGGCCGCCAGAAGGCGGCTTATCCAGACAAGTTCACTAAGAAATGATTATCTTTGTTTGATATTCTTAAAGGTTGTGAACAGGCTTGTCGATGAGTTGAGGGAGCGGCGGACGCTCGATGACCAGGGGCTTCGGATGTTGCTGGAATGCGACGACGAAGGCCTCGTGGAAACTTTGCACCGTAATGCCCGCGAGGTGGCGGTGGAACAGTTCGGCAGGGTGATCTGGCTCCGGGCGCTGATCGAATGGAGCAATGTCTGCCGCAACGACTGCCTTTATTGCGGCATCCGGCGGAGCAATCCGAATCTGGTCCGCTATTCCCTGACGAAAGACGAAATCCTGCAGAGCTGCGACCTCGCCTGGCGGCTGGGGCTCCGCACGTTTGTGCTGCAGGGCGGCGAGAATCCGCCGGCGGCGGAAAAACTCGCCCCGGTCGTGGCGGAAATGCGGGCATCCTGGCCCGAAGCCGCCATTACGCTTTCGCTGGGCGAACTCCCCTACGACACCTACGCCCTGCTGCGCCGCAGCGGCGCCAACCGCTATCTGCTGCGGCACGAAACGGCGAATCCGGCCCATTACGGCCGCCTGCATCCGGCCGGGATGAAACTCGAAAACCGCCTGGCCTGCCTGCGTTCCATCCGGGAACTGGGCTATCAGACCGGCACCGGCATGATGGTCGGCAGCCCCTTCCAGACAATGGACGACCTGATCACCGACATCCGTTTCCTCGAATCGTTCCGGCCCGACATGATCGGGCTGGGCCCTTTCCTTCCCCACCACGACACGCCTTTCCGCGACTGCCCGGCCGGCAGCGCCGACCTGACGCTGCGGATCTATTCGATCCTGCGGCTGATGCTGCCCCAGGCCTGGATTCCCGCCACCACGGCCCTCGCCACCCTGCGGCCGGACGGGCGCTCCGCCGGCATCCTGGCCGGTGCGAATGTGGTAATGCCCAACTTCACGCCCGTGGAGCGGCGCGATTCCTACGCCCTCTACGACGGCAAGAGCCGCCCGGACGCCGAAGCGGCCGAAACCCTGCAACAACTGAAATCAGAATTAGATACGATCGGATACCATGTATAATCCTTCCTCCACCCATGCCGATGAATTCATCGACCACGCCGAAGTGCTCGAGACGCTGGCAGAAGCGGGCCGCGAAAGCCGCAACCGGACGCGCGTCCGGGAAATCCTGAACAAGGCCGCCCTGTGCAAGGGCCTCAGCCACCGCGAAGCGGCCATCCTGCTCGACTGCGACGATCCCGAACTCGAAGCGCAGCTCTATGCGCTTGCAGGCGAAATCAAGCACAAGTTCTACGGCAACCGCATCGTGCTGTTCGCACCGCTCTATCTCTCGAACTACTGCATCAACGGCTGCGTCTATTGCCCCTATCACGCGAAGAACCGCACGATTCCCCGCAAGAAGCTCACGCAGGAAGAGATTGCCGAAGAGGTGCGCGCGCTCATCCGCACCGGGCACAAGCGCCTGGCCGTGGAGGCCGGCGAGGATCCGAAGCACAATCCGCTGGAATACATCCTCGAGTCCATCAAGACCATCTACTCCGTGCAGGAAGGCGGCAACTCCATCCGCCGCGTGAACGTGAACATCGCCGCCACCGACGTGGAATCGTACCGGAAACTGAAGGCCGCCGGCATCGGCACGTACATCCTCTTCCAGGAGACCTACAACCGCAAGCAGTACGAGGAGTTGCACCCGACCGGGCCCAAGAGCAATTATGCGTGGCACACCGAAGCGATGGACCGCGCCCAGGAAGGCGGCTGCGACGACGTGGGTGTCGGCGTGCTGTTCGGCCTGAGCGGCTACCGCTATGAACTCGTCGGCCTGCTGATGCACGCCGAGCATCTGGAAGCCCGTTTCGGCGTCGGGCCGCACACCATCAGCATGCCGCGCATCTGCCCGGCCGACGACGTGTCGCTCGACAATTTCCCCGATGCCCTGCCCGATGCGATTTTCCGCAAAATCGTGGCCGTGCTCCGCGTGGCCGTCCCCTACACCGGCATGATCATCTCGACCCGGGAATCGGCCCGGATGCGGGAGCAATTGCTGCACTGCGGCGTATCGCAGATCAGCGGCGGCTCGCGCACGAGCGTCGGCGGCTACACGACCGAAGAGCGGCACGATGAGACCGCGCAGTTCGACGTGGCCGACACCCGGCCGCTCGACGACGTGGTGCGCTGGCTGCTGGAGCAGGAACATATCCCGAGCTTCTGCACGGCCTGCTACCGCGAAGGCCGCACCGGCGACCGCTTCATGTCGCTGTGCAAGAGCGGCAAGATCAGTCTCTGCTGCACCCCCAACGCCCTGATGACGCTCAAGGAATACCTGATGGACTACGCCTCCCCCGCCACCCGCGCCGAAGGCGAAAGGATGATCGCCGCCTCCCTGACCGACATCCCCGCCGGCCGCGTCCGCGACCTGACCATCGAGCGCCTGAAGCGCATCGAGGCGGGAGAAAGAGACTTTAGATTCTGATAATTATGGGGCCCATGAGTTCATGGGGCTGAAACAGTATATGGAACGAATTCATATCGCTTTCTTCGGACCGACCAATAGCGGGAAGTCGACGCTGGTGAACGCCATTGCGGGCCAGCAGGTGTCGCTGGTGAGCGACGTGCCGGGGACGACGACCGATCCGGTGCGGAAGCTCATCGAACTGCCGGGGCTGGGGCCTTGCGTGCTGATCGATACGGCAGGGCTCGATGACACGGGTATTCTGGGCTCCGAACGCCAACGGCTTACCCGGGCCGTCCTCGACGAAACCGACGTGGCCGTCGTGCTCCAGATGTCCGATTTGGGGACATTGGCGTCACAAGCCGGGATTCCTGTGATTCACTATACCCGCGGAGAATCCGTCGAGTCCCTTCTCCAGCGCATCCGGGAAGCGGTTCCGCAAGAAGAACAGCGGTATTTGACCGGAAATCTGGTAAAGGCCGGTGACACGGTGCTGCTGGTGATGCCGCAGGACAGCGAGGCGCCGAAGGGCAGGCTGATCCTGCCGCAGGTACAGGTGTTGCGCGAGCTGCTCGACCGGGGATGCAACCCGGTCTGCTGCACGCCGGATTCCCTGCCGTCGGCCCTGGCGGCGCTCAAGGCGCTGCCGGCCCTGACCATCACCGACTCGCAGGTCTTCGCCCTGGTCAGCCGGGCCCTGCCCTCCACGGCCCCCCTCACCTCTTTTTCCGTCCTGCTGGCGGCCGCGAAAGGCGACGCGGCGGTCTTCGCGGAAGGCGCGAAGGCCATCGACCGGCTCACCAGCGGCGCGCGGGTGCTAATCGCCGAAGCCTGCACACACGTCCCCAACACCGAAGACATCGGCCGCGTCAAGATTCCGGCGCTACTGCGCAAAAAGGCGGACATCCAGGTCGAAATCGCCGCCGGAAATGATTTTCCGGAGGATCTGACGCCGTACGACCTGATCATCCATTGCGGCGCCTGTGTCGCCACGCGCACGCTCGTGCGGGCGAGAATGAGAAAGGCACTCCTTGCGGGAGTGCCCTTCACCAATTACGGCATCGCCCTGGCTTATCTGCAGGGGATGCTGGACCGCATCGTTATTCCTTAGCGGCGAATTCGTCCACGATCCGCTTGATGTCGGCCGGATTCAGACGGCCGTACACCTTCTCGGCGATGGTCGCCACCGGAGCCAGACCGCAGGCGCCGACACAGCGCAGGCAGTCGAGCGAGAACTTGCCGTCGGGCGTCGTCTCGCCGACGTCGATGCCCAGCACACGCTTGAACTCTTCCAGCAGCTTGTCGGCACCGCGCACATAGCACGCGGTTCCCAGGCAGACGGAAATCGGATACTTGCCCTTGGGCGTCATCGTGAAGAACGAGTAGAACGTCACCACGCCGTAGACCTTCGAAGCAGGGATATGCAACTTGGCGGCAATCACCCGCTGCACCGGCTCGGGCAGATAGCCCAGCTTGGACTGGCATTCGTGCAGGATGGCGATCAGTTCCCCGGGATCGTTATTGAATTTTTCGCAGACCTCCTCAACCTGGCGGACGGCCTCGCAGGATAATTTCATCTCACTCATGACTACTGGATCTGTTTGTTGAAGTAATGTGTGTGAAGCAACTGTTCGGAACGTTCACCCAGCGGTTCGCCGAGGTACTCTTCATACAGTTTGATGATATCGGGATTCTTGTGGCTCATCCGGATGGCCTTGCCTTCGTCTTCGCGGTAGGTGGCTTCCATACGGGCCTGGAGAATCTCGGCATGGCCGTGGTGGTACGGCTGGCCGGCGCCGCCGATGCAGCCGCCCGGGCAGGCCATCACTTCCACGACGTGATAGTCGAGTTTGCCGGCACGCAGCCGGTCCATCACGATGCGCGCGTTGCCCAGCGTGTGGGCCACACAGACCTTCAACGGGAAGCCGTTGAGATCGATGGTGGCTTCCTTGATGCCTTCGAGGCCGCGGACCTGGGTGAATTCGAGTTTCGGCAGTTCCTTGCCCGTGTACACTTCGTACACGGTGCGGAGGGCCGCCTCCATCACGCCGCCGGTGGCGCCGAAGATGGCACCGGCACCCGACGACTCGCCCATCGGCGTGTCGAAGTCGCTGTCGGGCAGGTCGGCGAAGCGGATGTTGGAGCGCTTGATCAGGCGCGCCAGCTCGCGGGTCGAGATGGAATAGTCCACGTCGGGCTGGCCGTCCGGGCAGAACTCTTCACGTTCGCATTCGTACTTCTTGGCCAGGCAGGGCATGATCGAGACGACCACCACCTTCTTGGGATTGATGCTCCGCTTTTCGCACCACCAGGTCTTGGCGATGGCGCCGAACATCTGGGCCGGCGATTTGGCGGAAGACGGGTAATCCAGCAGGTCGGGATAGTTGTGCTCGAAGAAATTGACCCACGCCGGGCAGCACGAAGTCATGATCGGCAGTTTGACGGTCTTGTCGCCCGCCAGGAAAGCCTTCAGGCGTTTCAGGATCTCGGCGCCTTCTTCCATAATGGTCAGGTCGGCGGCGAAGTCGGTGTCGAAGACCTTGGTGAAGCCCAGGTGCTTGAGGGCGGTCACCAGCTTGCCGGTGACGATCGTGCCGGGCTTCATGCCGAATTCCTCGCCGAGGGCGACGCGGACGGCGGGAGCGGGCTGGGCGATGACGATCTTGTTGGGATCGCAGAGGTCGTCGAGCAGGCGGTCGGTATTGTCACGCTCGGTCAGGGCGCCGGTCGGGCAGACCGCCACGCACTGGCCGCAGTAGGAGCAGTCCGTATCCTTGAACATCCGGTCGAAGGTCGGGGCGATGGTGGTGTCGAAACCGCGGCGGATGGCACCCAGCACGCCCACCGACTGGACGTTGTTGCACACGCTTTCGCAGCGGCGGCAGAGGATGCACTTGTCCATGTTGCGCGTGATGGCGGCCGTCACCTCTTTCTTGCGGGTCGACTGTTCGCCGCCCTGGAAAGGCATCTGACGGATGTTGAAACGCATCACCAGACGCTGCAGTTCGCAGTCGCTGCACTTGGGGCAGGTCAGGCAGTCGTTCGGGTGATCGGAGAGCATCAGCTCGGCGATGGTCTTGCGGGCGCGGATCACGCGGGCGGAGTTGGTCTTGACCACCATGCCTTCCATACACTGCGTGGCGCAGGAAGGCGCCAGGTTGCGGCGTCCCTCCACTTCCACGACGCAGATGCGGCAGGAAGCGGGGTTGTTCTTCACGCAGGTTCCCTTGAGGTCGATATGGCAGAGCGTGGGGATGTCGATGCCGATGGATTGTGCAGCATCGAGGATGGTCGTCCCGGCGGCCACGGTCACCGGGATATTGTCTATGGTAAGTTTGATTTTTTTGTCCATGATGCTTCTAGATTACGGTGATGGCGCCGAAATGGCAACGCGACAGGCACATGCCGCAACGGATGCAGACGTACGGGTTGATGACGTGCGGTTTGCGGCTCTCGCCCATGATGGCCTGCGACGGGCAGGACTTCAGGCAGGCCGAGCAGCCCTTGCAGCGCTGCGGGTCGATGGTGTAGGTCAGCAGGGCCTTGCACTTCTTCGCGCGGCACTTGTGGGCGCGCACGTGCTCCACGTATTCGTCGCGGAAATTGGAGAGCGTCGAGAGCACGGGGTTCGGCGAGGTCTGGCCCAGACCGCAGAGGGCGGAGTCCTTGATGACCGTGGCCAGGTTCTCGAGCTGGTCGAGGTCGGACATCTGGCCCTTGCCTTCGGTGATGCGGGTCAGGATTTCGAGCATGCGCTTGTTGCCGATGCGGCAAGGGGTGCACTTACCGCAGGATTCACCCACGGTGAACTCGAGGTAGAACTTGGCGACCGACACCATGCAGTCGTCTTCGTCCATCACGATCATACCGCCGGAACCCATCATCGAACCGGCCGCCGTCAGGCTTTCGTAATCGATGGGGATGTCGAGGTGTTTCTCGGTGAGGCAGCCGCCGGAAGGACCGCCGGTCTGGACGGCCTTGAACTTCTTGCCGTTCTTCACGCCGCCGCCGATGTCGTAGATGATCTCGCGCAGGGTCGTGCCCATCGGAACCTCGATCAGACCGACGTTGTTGATCTTGCCGGCCAGGGCGAACACCTTGGTGCCCTTCGATTTCTCCGTGCCGATAGAGGAGAACCATTTCGGTCCGCGCGTCAGGATCACGGGGATGTTGGCCAGCGTCTCCACGTTGTTCACGTTGGTCGGCTTGCCCATATAGCCGGCTTCGGCCGGGAACGGCGGTTTGAGCGTCGGCTCGCCGCGCTTGCCTTCCATCGAGTGGATCAGGGCCGTCTCCTCGCCGCAGACGAAGGCGCCGGCGCCGTAGCGAATCTCGATGTCGAAATCGAAGCCGGAGCCGAGGATGTCCTTGCCGAGAAGGCCGTATTCACGGGCCTGGGCAATGGCGATCTTCAGGCGTTCGACGGCGAGCGGATACTCGGCGCGGATATAGATCAGACCGTGGTGCGCTTCGATGCAGTAGCCGCAGATGGTCATGGCCTCGACGATGGAGTTGGGGTCGCCTTCCATGATGGAACGGTCCATGAACGCGCCCGGGTCGCCTTCGTCGGCGTTGCAGACCACGTATTTGTCTTTTGCCTTGAACTTGCGGGCAATTTCCCACTTCGTTCCGGTGGGGAAACCGGCGCCGCCGCGGCCGCGGAGGCCGGAGGCCTTGATGTCGTCAAGGACTTCCTGGCTGTCGCGCTTGAGGCTTTCCGCCAAGGCGCGGTAGCCGTAGCGGCCGATGTACTCGGTGATGTCCTCGGGATTGATCACGCCGCAGTTGCGGAGCGCCACGCGCATCTGCTTGCGGTAGAAATTCATGTGCTTGGAGTCATTGATGTGACGTCCGGTACCGGGATCCAGATAGAGCAGGCGCTCGACACGGATGCCGCCGATGATGTGGGAGGTGATGATCTCCTCCACGTCCATGGGGCGGACCGAGGTGTAGAAAGTGTTGTCGGGCATGATCTTGACGATCGGGCCTTTCTCGCAGAAACCGAAGCAGCCGGTAACGATCACATCCACCTTGTCGGCGATTCCGTGGGCCTGGATCGACGCGTGGAAATTCTCGACGATTTTCGCGCTTTCGGAAGCCTTGCAGCCCGTACCGCCGCAGCAGAGGATCTGGATATGGGGCGTCCCCAGATCGAGACCGCACGCAGCCACCGTGCCGGCACGTTTGTTCGACTCCCTGACGGCCAAAGCCTTGGCAGCTTTCCGTCGGATGCCTTCGAGGGCATCGGCTGAGTTGATTTTCATTATTGTTGGATTAGCAATGATGATTTTTAGATATTGAATCTACAAATTTAGTTTCATTTTTTCCAAAAACCACGAAAAATCCGATTTATTTGCGTAACTTAGCACAATA
>CACYZM010000048.1 GCA_902778855.1 uncultured Bacteroidia bacterium | reverse complement strand
CGAACTGGCGCAATACCAATACCTGTATCCGCGCCTGACCGGTATGTGGACGCACCTGGAGCGCCAGCGCGGCGGCAAGGGCGGCCTCAACATGCGCGGTCCGGGTGAAAGCCAGCTGGAGACCGACCGGCGCATCGTGCTGGAAAAGATCACGCGGCTCAAGGACCAGCTCACCAAGATCGACCGCCAGATGGCCTCGCAGCGCTCGAACCGCGGGCAGATGGTGCGCATCTCGCTGGTGGGCTACACCAACGTAGGCAAGAGCACCATCATGAACCTGCTGGCCAAGAGCGACGTGTTCGCCGAAAACAAGCTCTTCGCCACACTCGACACTACCGTGCGGAAGGTCGTCATCGAAAACGTACCGTTCCTGCTCAGCGACACGGTGGGTTTTATCCGCAAACTGCCCACCCAGCTGGTCGAATCGTTCAAAAGTACGCTCGACGAAGTACGGGAAGCCGACATTCTGATGCACGTGGTGGACATCTCGCACCCGAACTTCGAAGACCAGATCCGGACCGTCAACCAGACGCTCAAAGACATCGGCGCACAGGACAAGCCGGTCTATATGGTCTTCAACAAGATCGACGCCTACCAGTACGAACCCTATGACGAATTCTCGCTGCAGGAGCGCACGTCGAAAAACTATACGCTCGAGGAGATGAAGAATTCCTGGATCTCCCGCGAACACACGCCCTGCATTTTCCTGTCGGCGAAAGAGCGCATCGGCATAGAAAAACTCCGCAACGACCTGTACAAGATGGTTGCGGAGATTCACGCGGGAAGGTTCCCGTTCAACAATTTTTTGTGGTAAACGCTTCGATGGCGGCTACGGCCGCATCGGGACGCTCGATGAAGGAGTTGTGGCCGGTATCGGGGATTAACTGATACTGCACGGCCGGAAATTCCGTCTTGAACTTCGCCACGGTTTCCAGCGGCAGGAAGTTGTCGTGATCGCCGTGAACGAGCAGCAGGGGAACGGGCGGATGCAACATAATCTCCTGCTGGTCAGGCCGCGTGCGCATGCCTTCGATGCAACTGATGATGCCTTCGGGATCGTGGGTTTCGCAAAGCTCGATCGTTTCGCGGATCTTCTCGTCGCAGGCCCGGAGGTTGTCTTCGTCATACATTTTGGGAATGGATGCGGCGGCCAGCGCCTGGAGCTTGCCGGCGGCGATCAGGGCCTTTTCGCGCTCCCGGTCCTGCGCTTTTTCCGGCGCGTCGGGCAGGGGGTGGGAGTGGAGCAGGATGGCGCCTTCGAGCCGTTCCGGCATCGTCCGCAAAGCCTGGAGCGTGACATAGCCGCCCATCGAGTGTCCGGCCAGATAAGCCTTCCGCACTCCGCATTTGTCGAGGACGCCCGCCACGACCCGGGTAGCGAAATCCATGGTATTGACACGGTTCCCCTCCGCGTCGACCGGCGCGGAATCGGTCAGGCCGTGACCCGGCAAGTCAATGACAATCACCCGGTAACGCGGCTTGAGGGCTTCCACGAACTCGTTGAAGACATACATCGTCTCGAGATAGCCGTGCAGCAGCACCAGGCAGGGCGCTTCCGGACTCTTTTCATCTTTCGTATCCCACACGTGTACGGAGAT
Source organism: uncultured Bacteroidia bacterium (assembly GCA_902778855.1). Classification (GTDB taxonomy): domain Bacteria; phylum Bacteroidota; class Bacteroidia; order Bacteroidales; family UBA932; genus Cacconaster. Next base: position 10,403 of record CACYZM010000048.1, on the reverse strand, counting down.
ACTGGCGGCAATCGTGAAGAATTCCATTTATTCGATGATCAAGGATTGAATGCTGACGGCCTTGCCCTCGCAGGGTCCGTCGATGACGATCTTGACGGCTTTCACCGGGCGGGCCGGCTCGAAAGCCACCCGATTGTACATATCGAAGGCGGAAAGTCTTTCAAAACCATCCGCATCCGCATACTGCACCTCCACGTGTCCCTGCGTGACGCCGTAGAACTGGTTCACGGGATCGGCGGTCTGCACGGTAATCCGCTGGCAGGTAAGCGGTTCTTCGAAGGTATAGAGCACGTAGTCACCCTGTTTCGGCGGGCGGGCGGTCCGCATATACCGGCGGGGCTCATACTGCGAGAGCGACGCGACCGGATAGTGGGGATTCGCCTCGAGCGAGGTTTCCACCCGGACGGCGGGTTTTCGGTAAGTCCGGGCGGCGGGGACTTCAACGGCGATACTGGAGAGGTCGCCATAGAAGGTGGCGAACCGCAGTTTTTCCGGATGATCGGTCACCACGGGACCCGTCACGACCGGCGAACTGACAGTCGGGGCAGTACCATCGTAGGTATAGCGGACGACCATATTGGGGTAGGGGCTGCGCACATTGCCCTGCGCATCGACCTGCGGTGCAGGGATGCGGAAACGGATGCCCATATTGCGCATCCGCTCGAAGTGGGTGCGGGAAAGCCGGTTGTCGAAGTCGCGGTAATTGCGCTGCGCCTGCGGCGTCCAGCCGATTTCGGCGACGGCGCAGAGGCGGGGAAACATCTGGTATTCCGGGAAATGCGGCGGGTAGAACATCATTTCGGTCCAGAGGCCGCCCTGCAGGCCGCGGACGAGCGGTTCCTGTTCGGGCGTGAGTTTCAGCCCCTGCAGGGGATCGAAGGAATAGATCTTTTCGACATCGATGATCGACGCCCAGGTATGGCCGCGTTCGGCAGGCGTGTACTTCATGTCGAGATAGAGGTAGTCGCAGTTCTGCGTAACGACGGGGAAGCCGGCGTCGATGGCTTGCTGCAGGACGTTCTGCCGGTGCCAGACCAGCACGAGGTCGTTGCGGGAAAGGTCGCCGCCCGAAGTGACGATGTCTTCCCAGCCTTCCATCGTCTTGCCGTGTTTGGCCAGGATCTTTTCCATCCGCTCGGTGAAATAGCCCAGCAACTGTTTTTCATCGGTGTAACCGAGCTTTTTCATCAGTTTCTGGCATTCAGCGCAGTGTTTCCACGAATCGGTGGCCACTTCCTCCACGCCCACGTGGAAGTATTTCGAGGGGAAGAGAGCCGCCATTTCCTTGATGATGTCGTCGAGCATCGCGTAGTTCTTCTCCCGGCCGACGCAGAGGACGTTGTGGAGTTCGCCTTGCACGCTCAGGACATCGGCGTCGTGGCGGCACACCACTTCGGGGTAGGAGACCGCCAGGGCCTTGGAGTGGCCGGGGAGGTCGACTTCGGGGATGATTTCGATGCCCCGGTCGGCGGCATAGGCCACGATTTCCCGGATGTCGTTCTGGGTATAGAAACCGCCATAGCGCTCCTCGCCGGAGTTGAAGGCCGGTTCGAGCGCTTCGCCGCGGCCGCGCCAGGCACCGACGGCGGTCAATTTCGGATACTTCTTGATTTCCACGCGCCAGCCGTTGTCGTCGGTCAGGTGCCAGTGGAACTTGTTGATCTTGTGGTAGGCCAGCCAGTCGAGGTGACGCAGGATATATTCTTTACTGAAGAACGAGCGAGAGACGTCGAGCATGCTACCGCGCCAGGGGAAGCGGGGCGCATCCACGATCTGGACGCAAGGAATCTTCCATTGCCGGAGCAACTGGGCGTCAGGTCCTTCGGCCCGTTTGTACACCTGCGGCGGAAGCATCTGCAGGAGCGTCTGGACGGCATAGAACTCGCCGGTGCGCGTGGAGGCGCTGATCAGGATCCGGTCGGGCGTGACTTCCAGGGAATAGCCTTCCTGCGGGAAACTCTTCACGCGGACGAAAGAAATGGTCCGACCGCCGATCGCCCAGCTGTCGCCCATCGGGTCGAAAAGGCGGGCGAGATGGTCTTTCAGGTACTGCACGTTGAAGGCTTCTCCACCCTCAATCCGCACATTTTTATCCAGGATAAACGGGGCGGAAACCGACGCGTCGGCATACTGCACCGATGCGGGCATCGGCACGAAATCGAACGGAGCCTGGGCGGAAGCGATGGCGGAGGACAGGCAAAGCAAAGCCGTAACCATGGCCGGCAAAAATCTATTTCTTCTCATTTTCAGGCATGAGGATATTGGCAAGGAAACTCATATAACGGCCATTCCGGCTGATGCAGTTGATATTGGCGCGGCCGCTGTCATACAGCTGCAGGTACACGGTCCACTTGTCCTGTCCTTTGCCGCCCTTGAAGGTATAGCGGTATTCTCCCTTGGCCGCATCGGAGAAGTCTTTCTGGAGATCCACTTTTTCCGATTCGAACACAATGGAAATCTCGTCGACGCCGCCGTAGGTCGCCGTACGCGATTCGCCGATGAAAGGAAGGCGGGTATCGACCACGCCGTCTTTCATCCGGAGCGCATACTCGCCGGTAGACGTGCGGGAAGGGAAGCCGCGGGGAATGATCTGGGTGATGTCGAGCACGAAATAGCCCGATTCAATGGTCTGTGCACACAGTTGCCGTTCCGCCTCGCGTTCCGCGCGCGAAGCCTTCGAGAAAGAGCCGCAGGAACCCGCAATCAGGCAGGTTGTCAGCAGAATAAGAATGATTCTGAAATTTTTCATCGGAATGGATTCTAAAATTGCGTCAGTAAAGATACAAATTATTGCAAATATGTCCGATTTTTACGACATTTGTATGTTTTTGAAACACTTAAATAAAATTCCCATATGACTGAATTGATTTCTAAGGTTCCGGAAGGACCGCTCGAACTGAAATGGTCGAAGCATAAAGCCGACATCAAAGTCGTGAGTCCTGCCAATAAACGCAAAATGGAGATCATCGTAATCGGCACCGGTCTGGGCGGCGCTTCCGCAGCCGCTTCGCTGGGTGAGCTCGGTTACAATGTGAAGGTGTTCTGCATCAGCGACTCGCCGCGCCGCGCCCATTCCATCGCAGCGCAGGGCGGCATCAACGCAGCCAAGAACTACCAGAACGACAACGACTCGGTGTACCGCCTCTTCTACGACACCATCAAGGGCGGCGACTACCGCAGCCGCGAAGCCAATGTCTACCGTCTGGCCGAAGTGAGCAACAACATCATCGACCAGTGCGTGGCCCAGGGCGTTCCCTTCGCCCGCGACTACGGCGGACTGCTCGACAACCGTTCTTTCGGCGGCGCGCAGGTCTCGCGTACGTTCTACGCCCGCGGCCAGACCGGCCAGCAGCTCCTCCTCGGCGCTTATGCGGCCCTCAACCGCGCCGTGGCCAACGGCAAGGTCAAGTCGTACCCCCGCCACGAGATGCTCGACCTGGTCATCATCAACGGCGAAGCCAAAGGCATCATCGCCCGCAACCTGACCAACGGCAAGATCGAACGCTTCGGCGCCCACGCCGTGGTGCTCGCCTCCGGCGGTTATGGCAACACCTACTTCCTGAGCACCAACGCCATGAACTCCAACGGTTCGGCCGCCTGGCAGTGCTACAAGAAAGGCGCTTTCTTCGCCAACCCGTGCTTTGCCCAGATCCACCCGACCTGCATTCCGATCCACGGAGACCAGCAGTCCAAACTGACCCTGATGTCGGAGTCGCTCCGCAACGACGGCCGCATCTGGGTTCCCAAGAAACTCGAAGACGCCAAGAAACTCCAGGAAGGCAAGATCAAGGGTTCCCAGATTCCTGAAGAAGACCGCGATTACTACCTCGAGCGCCGCTATCCCGCCTTCGGCAACCTCGTTCCGCGCGACGTGGCCTCCCGTGCTGCGAAAGAGCGCTGCGACGCCGGCTATGGCGTGAACAACACGGGCAAGGCCGTGTTCCTCGATTTCCAGGATGCTTTCAAGCGCCTCGGCCGCGAAGTGGTGGACGCCCGCTACGGCAACCTCTTCGACATGTACAAGGAAATCACCGACGTCGACCCGCACGACGAACCGATGATGATCTACCCGGCCATCCACTACACGATGGGCGGCCTCTGGGTCGACTACAACCTGATGACCACCATCCCGGGCCTCTACGCCATCGGCGAAGCCAACTTCTCCGACCACGGCGGCAACCGCCTTGGCGCCTCCGCCCTGATGCAGGGTCTGGCCGACGGTTACTTCATCCTGCCGTACACCATCGGCGACTACCTGGCCAGCAAGTTCAAGGAGCCGAAGACCGACACCAACGCGCCGGAATTCGAAGCCGCCGAGAAAGCCGTCCAGGCCAAGATCGACAAACTGATGAACATCAAGGGCAAGAAGACCGTCGACGCGTTCCACAAGGAACTCGGCCACATTATGTGGGAATATGTGGGCATGGCCCGCAACGAAGCCGGTCTGAAGAAAGCCATCGAGCTGATCCAGGCCCTGAAGAAAGAATTCTGGGAGAACGTCTATGTAGCCGGTGAAACCGGCGTATTCAACCAGGAACTCGAGAAAGCCCTCCGCGTGGCTGACTTCCTGGAAATCGGCGAGCTGATGGCCCGCGACGCCCTCGACCGCAACGAATCCTGCGGCGGACACTTCCGCGAGGAGATGCAGACCGAGGAAGGCGAGACCAAGCGCGACGACGAAAACTACATGTATGTGGCTGCCTGGGAGTACAAGGGCGACAATGTCAAACCCGAACTCCACAAGGAACCGCTCAAATTCGAATTCGCCCACGTGGCCACCCGTAACTACAAAGACTAATCCTAAGAAAGAAGAGCTATGAATTTTACATTGAAAGTCTGGCGTCAGAGAGACGCCAAAAGCAAGGGACACTTTGAGACTTATCAGGTCAAGGACATCTCGGAAGGCACTTCTTTCCTGGAGATGATGGACATCCTCAACGAACAACTCATCGGTGAGAAAATCGATCCGGTGTCGTTCGATGCGGGTTGCCACGGCAAACAGAGCGGACCGGTCTCGTTCGACCACGACTGCCGCGAAGGTATCTGCGGCGCCTGCTCGCTGTATATCAACGGCCGGGCCCACGGACCGGAAAGCGGTGTGACCACCTGCCAGCTCTATATGCGCAAATTCAAGGACGGCAGCACCATTACCATCGAGCCTTGGCGCAGCCGCGGATTCCCCGTGATCAAAGACCTGGTGGTCGACCGCGGTGCTTACGACAAGATCCTGCAGGCCGGCGGTTTCATCAGCGTCAACACCGGCGGCGTTCCCGATGCCAATGCGATTCCCATTCCGAAGAAAGATGCGGACGAGAGCATGGATGCGGCTGCCTGCGTAGGTTGCGGCGCTTGCGCGGCCACCTGCAAGAACGGCTCCGCCATGCTGTTCGTCGCTGCGCGCGTCAGCTCGCTTGCCCTGCTTCCGCAAGGCAAGGTCGAAGGTGCCCGCAGAGCCAAAGCCATGGTCGCCAAGATGGACGAACTGGGCTTCGGTGCCTGCACCAACACCCGCGCCTGCGAAATGGAATGCCCGAAGCACATTACGGTAAGCCACATCGCCCGCCTGAACCGGGAATTCCTCAAGGCGAAGTTCAAAGACTAGTGGAAAACGGCTACGGACTGTTGAAAAAATCGGCCGCTGTTGATAAAACCCGTTTTACCAAGCGTTTTTCCGGCCCTTTTCCACAATCCGGTTTTCCACACGGCGACAACGCCCGGTTATCCACAAATCCGCACCCGCTTCATCCCGTCGATGAAACGGGTGTTGGTTTTCTGTTGAAATCCGTATGGATATTTTTTCTCCGGGAATTTATCAACCGTTTCCACAGGCTAAGAAATACCGGAAAAAAGATTTTTAAAATTTATATTTATTAATTTTGTGTTGTTGACAAGTTTGGACGCCCATGGCAGAAGATTTCAATCCCCGCACGGAACGCGCTTTCCGGGAAGCTGAATTCGACGAGGTCATCCGACCCCGCAGTTTCGACCAGTTTTCCGGTCAGGACAAGGTGCTCGAAAATCTGAAGATTTTCGTCAAGGCGGCCTTGTTGCGCGGGGAAGCGCTCGACCACGTGCTCTTCCACGGGCCTCCGGGCCTGGGCAAGACGACCCTGGCGCACATCGTGGCGGAAGAACTTGGAGTGAATCTCAAGATCACTTCCGGCCCGATTCTCGACAAACCGGGTGACCTGGCCGGCCTGCTGACCTCCCTGGAAGCCGGTGACGTGCTGTTCATCGACGAAATCCACCGCCTGAGTCCCATCGTGGAGGAATATCTTTATTCCGCGATGGAAGACTATCGCATCGACATCATGATTGACAAGGGGCCGGGTGCCCGCAGCGTGCAGATTTCCCTGAATCCTTTCACGTTGATCGGCGCCACTACGCGCAGCGGTCTGCTGACGGCGCCGCTCCGGGCCCGTTTCGGTATCCAGTGTCACCTGGAATATTACGATGCGTCGGTCCTTTTCAACATCATCCGTCGCAGCGCCGGCATCCTCAACATCGACATCCACGACGAAGCCGCAAAAGAGATCGCGCTGCGCAGCCGCGGCACGCCGCGTATCGCCAATCGGCTCCTGCGCCGTGTGCGTGACTTCGCACAGGTCAAGGGAGACGGCATTATCGATTTGGAAATCACCCGCTTCGCCCTCAATGCCCTGAACATTGACAAACGCGGACTCGATGCCATCGACAACAAGATCCTCAACACCATCATCGACAAGTTCGGTGGCGGCCCGGTGGGCGCCGGCACGATTGCGACGGCCATCAGCGAAGACGTGGGCACGCTCGAGGAAGTGTATGAACCTTTCCTGATCAAGGAAGGATTCCTCACGCGCACGCCGCGCGGCCGGGTGGTGACGGACCTGGCCTATAAACATCTTGGAAAATTCAACCTCAACCATGAAAAAGATCTTTTCTCTTAGTCTGTTGACGGCGCTCGCCCTGTTGACGGCCCTTCCGACGGATGCCTGCACTTCCGCCATCTTCACGGGAAAATCCACCCCGGACGGTCGCCCGCTCCTGTGGAAACACCGCGATACGGGGGAGCTCGACAACCGCATTGAATTCTTCCCGGCCGGCAATGGCCGCAAATACGGTTTCCTGGGTCTGGTGAACAGCGACGTTCAGGACGGGGAAGTCTGGACCGGCACCAATGAAGTCGGTTTCTCCATTATGAACACCGCTTCCTATAATCTCCAGAGTGAACCGGCGAAACTGGAAGACCAGGAAGGCGTGGTGATGTATCAGGCCCTGGGCAGCTGCAAGACCCTGGCTGATTTCGAGAAAATGCTCGACAAGATGAAGAAGCCCCGCGGCGTGGAAGCCAATTTCGGCGTGATCGATGCGGAAGGCGGTGCTGCCTATTATGAAGTGAACAATACCGAATGGCGCAAAATCGACGTCAACGACCCGAAGATTGCCCCGGAAGGTTTTCTGATCTACACCAATCACTCTTATACCGGCCGCAAGGATGACGGCATGGGCTACGTGCGTTACAACACCGCCAATGAAATCATCCACAGAGGATGGATCCAGGGCGTTGACTTTACTCCTCAGTGGATTTTCAATAATCTTTCGCGCAGCTATTATCATTCGTTGCTGGGTGTCGACCTGAACAAGCATCCGGAACTGGCTCCGGAAGGCTGGTTCGTGGACCAGGATTTCATTCCCCGCCGCAGCACCAGCGCTTCGATCGTGATCAAAGGTGTCAAGAAAGGGGAGAATCCCGACCTGACCGTGATGTGGACCATTCTGGGTTATCCGCCGTGCAGCGCTGCCGTTCCTTTGTTCGTCGCTGCGGGCAAAGACCAGCCGGAATATATGCTCAAGGGCAGCGGCAAGGGTGACAACTGCCTGATGTGCGACCAGGCGCTGGCCCGTCGCGCCAAGGTATTCCCCCTCACGCGCGGCAACGGAAAGAATTATTTCAATGTGGCGGCCGCGCACCAGTTTATGAAAGACCTTGCCCCGCTGGAAGAAAGCATGTTCATCCGGGCCGACTATCTGATGGAGCGTTCCTACAAGCAAGGTAAGCTGGATAAAGAAAGCCTGCCGCTCCTTTATATCCTATGATATTCTCCGCCCAAGCTGTCAATATAGCCCATACGGTGAAGCGCGCCTCTGCAGGTGCGCTTCACGTTGTGATTGCAGGTACCAAGAAAGAAGCCTATTACCTGGCGTCCGACCTCGACAATTTCCTGCTCGAGGAAAACCTGTTCTATTTTCCTGCTTCGGCCGAGAAATCCGAATACAAGAAGAATACGGCGCTGCTTCAGCGTACGGCGGCTTTGTCGGCGCTGGCCAGTTGGGAAAGCAGCCCGACCGTTTCCCGTGAGACCTGTTATGAGATTACCCCGCAGTTGCTCAACAAGCAGCTGCTTCCCTCGATGGTGCTGGTCACTTACACAGAAGCGGTCAATGAAAAGGTCCTGCGTCCCAAGAAGATCCGGGATTCGCTGCTGACGTTGCGGAAAGGGGAATCCCTTTCTCACGCCGCTATCAGCGAAGTGCTCTTCGGCGACGGCTTCCGGAAAGTCGATTTCGTGACGGAACCGGGTGAATTCGCCCTGCGCGGTTCCCTGGTCGATGTGTTTTCTTTTTCCGATGAACGGCCGCTTCGTATCGACTTTTTCGGAGATGAGATCGAATCGATCCGGCATTTCAACCCCGACAATCAGTTGTCAGTCGGCCAGCCGCTCAGTGAGGTGGCCATTTATCCGAATCTCGACGCCGTGGGAACGGAAGATGAACTGGTGGATTTCATGGCTTTGCTGCCGAAAGGCACCAACCTGTGGGATCTGCGTAGTTCCATTTGGGAGAAAGAAGACGAAGACATCGTGCCGCAACCGGCTTTTGCCAAAAATTTCGAACTGCTCAGCAACGATATCGTCAAAAAACAGATCGACGGGTATACCGTCACGATTCTGTCGCCCAATGAGAGCCAGACGCGGCGTCTGAAGGACATCCTGCGCGGCGTCAAACCGACATTCCTTCCGGTTTCATTGCACGAAGGCTATATCGACAAGCGGGCGAAACACTGTTATTATACCGACCACCAGATTTTCGAGCGTTACCACAAGCTCAACATCCACCGCCAGGTGCAGCGTTCCGAGCAGATGACCATCAGCGACCTGAATGCGCTGCGGATGGGCGATTACGTGGTTCACATCGATCACGGAGTAGGGCAGTACGGCGGTCTGGTGAAAAGTATCGAGGGCGGGCGCGTGCAGGAGGCCGTCAAGCTCATCTATGCGGGCGGCGACGTGGTGTTCGTGTCGATCCATTCCCTGCATCGCATTGCCAAGTTCAAGTCGCGGGACGGCGAACCGCCGAAAATCTATAAGCTCGGCAGCAAGGCCTGGGAGAATCTCAAGCGCAGTACCAAATCGAAAGTCAAGGACATCGCCGAAGACCTCATCAAACTCTACAGCGAGCGTCAGCAGGCGCGTGGCTTTGCCTTTTCGCCCGATAACTATATGCAGCAGGAGCTGGAATCCTCCTTCCTGTTCGAAGATACGCCCGACCAGGCGACGGCCACCGAAGCGGTCAAGGCCGATATGGAAAGCATCCACCCTATGGACCGGCTGGTCTGCGGCGACGTGGGCTTCGGCAAGACCGAAGTGGCGGTGCGGGCCGCTTTCAAGGCGGCGTGCGACGGAAAGCAGGTTGCGGTGCTGGTACCCACCACCATCCTCGCCCTGCAGCATTTCCATACGTTCAAGGACCGCTTGAAAGATTTTCCCGTCCGCGTGGATTACATCAGCCGCCTGCGGACGGCCAAGGAATTGAAACAGATCACGGAAGACCTGGCCGCCGGAAAAATCGACATCGTCATCGGTACGCACCGGCTGCTGAACAGCAGCATCAAGTTCAAGGACCTGGGCCTGCTGGTGATCGACGAGGAGCAGAAGTTCGGCGTCACGGCCAAGGAAAAGATCCGTCAGATGAAGACATCGGTCGATACGCTGACGCTTACAGCAACGCCTATCCCCCGCACGCTGCAGTTCTCCCTGCTGGGTGCCCGCGACCTTTCCATCATCAATACGCCGCCGCCGAACCGCATCCCCGTGACTACGGAAGTCATCCTCTTCGACGAGGAATACATCGCCGACATCTTGAACCGGGAACTGGAAAGGGGCGGCCAGGTGTATTACGTACACAACCGTGTGGACGACATCTTCCAGGTGCGCGACATGCTGCACCGTATCTGTCCCCGCGCGGAAATCTGCGTGGCGCACGGCCAGATGGAGCCCAGGGAGCTGGAGTCGAAAGTACTCCAGTTCATCAACGGCGACTATGACATCCTGCTTTCGACCACCATCATCGAAAACGGCATCGACATTCCCAACGCCAACACGATGATCGTGGACCGGGCGCACCGGTTCGGCCTGAGCGACCTC
>CACYZM010000047.1 GCA_902778855.1 uncultured Bacteroidia bacterium | reverse complement strand
CGCCGTGATGGTCGCCCGCGTCATCAACCAGACCGACAGCCTCTTCGAAGCCGACCACTATAACAAGCGTCAGCAGGACAAGTATCTCAATCAGATGAAGGAAGACCTGCTGCGGGAATTCGACCCGATTTTCCGCAAGCTCACGCTCAAGCAGGGCCTGATGATGATCCGGCTCATCGACCGCGAATGCGGCCAGACGCCGTATTACATCCTCAAACGTTATCTCGGCGGCACGACGGCCGGCTTCTGGCAGGGCGTGGCCAAGCTTTTCAAGGGGAACCTCAAACAGCCGTACGACAAATTCGGCGAAGAAGCCCCGCCCCGAAATCTACATTCCCGAGCGGTTCCGGTAGTACAGCACAATTTTTACAGAAACAACGTGTCTTCGGGGCCTGTCCAGGCGGGGAGAACGATGAGTTCGCCGCCGCTGGCGACGGGTATGCGGCCGGGGGCGTGAAGATGGCCGAAAAGATAGAGGTCGGGGGCCGGATGCGAGCGGCCATAGGCGTCGGCGAAGCGATAGACGCCGGTTTCCGTGCCGCGGAAGGGGCCCGGCTCGGGGTGGCGCTTGCGGCTGTGGCGCGACCAGGCGCGGGCGAAGCCGAAGACCCAGCGCGGCGGGAGCGCCTTGAGCAGGGCGATGCAGACCTTGTTGCGGAAGACGTGGAAGATGAGCTTCGCCTTGGCGTCGTTCACGCCCAGCGTGTCGCCGTGGCCGATGAGGGCCTGGCGACCGTCCAGATCGAAGAGCCGGTACGGCTCCTCAACGATGTGGACGCCCAACTCCTTCTCAAAGTAATCGGTCACCCACCAGTCGTGGTTGCCGCGGAAGAACCAGACGTCGGTGCGCGCCGCCACGTCGGCGAGTGCGGCGAGCACCCGCACGCCGCCGCGCGGCACCACATCGTGATAGTCTACCCAGAAATCGAAGATGTCGCCCAGCAGGAAAAGACCCTTCAGGTCGGAGGGAAGTGATTTCAGGTATTGCACGAACGCTTGTTCGCGCACGCCGCCGGGGTCGGAATCAGGCCCCAGATGCAGGTCGGCCACGAAGGCGTATCGTCCCTCCTGCGCCGCCATGGCGTTATACGAAGGTGGAGATCAGGCAGGCCAGGCCGACGATGACGCAGTAGAGGGCGAACCATTTGAGGCGCGCCTTCTTCACGAGGGCGATCATCACCCGGCAGGCGAACAGGCCGGAAAGGAAAGCGGCTACGAAACCCAGGATGAGCGGCAGCACGCCGACGCTGCTGGCCGCGAAATCGCCGCCCACCACGTCGAGGAAAGCCTCGCCGAGAATCGGGACGAGGACCATCAGGAAGGAGAAGCGCGTGACTTCTTTCTTCGAGACGCCGCTGAGCAGACCGGCCGCGATGGTCGAGCCGCTGCGCGAAAGGCCCGGAATCACGGCGACGGCCTGGGCCAGACCCATCCAGAGCGCGGATTTCCAAGTGACCTTCCCGCCTTCATCACCCCGGCGGGCGGTGATGGCTTCAGACAGGAAGAGCAACAGGGCCGTCACCATCAGGGCGCAACCCACCACCCGGAGGCCGTTGCCGAAGAGGGCCTCGACCGAATCCTTGAAAAACATACCGACGATGAAGACGGGGATCATCGAGATCAGGATCAGCAGAATATAGCGCGTCTCGCTGTTCATCTTGAACTTGAACAGACCCTGCAGCAGGGCGACGATGTCTTTCCAGAAAACGACGACGGTGGCCAGTACCGTGGCGGCGTGGACCGCCACCTCGAAACTCAGGTCGGCGGTCTCGATGCCGAAGAGCGCCTTGCCGATGGCCAGGTGGCCGCTGCTGCTCACAGGCAGGAATTCCGTCAGGCCCTGGACCAGGCCCAGGATGATGGCTTCAATCCAGCTCATGCCCTACTCCTCCTTTTTCTCTTTGGGCGTCTTCATGATTCCGAAGAGGACCACGACGATGCCGGCGATAATGACGATCGGGGCGAGGGTGAGCCGGCGGAACGAGAACATCGCCGGATTGAACACGTTCGGATCGGACGAGCCGCCGCCGATCATCAGGATGAAACCGAGAATCATCACCACCAGGCCGATGGCGATGATCTTGACGTTTTTGGAAGGCAGGGAAAAGTTTGCCATATGATTCTGCTTGTCTAAATAATCAATAATACAAATCGTCTTTCGACAGATAGGCCACGCGACGGACCACCACGAGGGTCGAGAGCACGCAAAGGGCGATACCCAACAAAACCGTGCCGACCAGGACGACCCACATCAGGCGATGGTCGAACAGGGCTTCCAGCAGCGGCGTCCCGCGGCCCGACAGGCGAATGCCGGCATAGAGCAGCGCCGAGGCGATCAGGCCGGCGACGGCCCCCTGGGCCACGGCCTGCCGCACGAACGGCCGGGCGATCAGCGAGCGGCGGGCGCCCACCTGGCTCATCGTATGGATGGTGAAGCGGCGCGCGTAGATGTTGAGCCGCACGGTATTGCTGATCAGGGCGAACGAGATGACCATCAGCAGCACGATCACCACGCCCAGCAGCAGGCTGATGCGCCGCAGGTTGGCATTGAGCGTCTCGACCAGGGACTCCTGGTACACCACTTCCTCGACCATCCGGTTCTGCAGCAGGTTGGCCTTGATCACTTCGAGGGAATCGGAGGTGATGGCTTCGCCTGTCAGTTTCAGCTCCACGGAGATGGGGATCGGGGAACTTTCGAACACGGAGAGGAAGTCTTCGCCCAGCAGGGCCTTCATTTCTTCGGCCCCTTCTTCCTTGGAGATGAAGCGGCTTTCACGGACATAGGGCCGCGCTGCGAGTTCATCGGCCAGTTTGCGGCCCTCCTTCTCAGAAACCGACTGCTTGAGCAGCACCGAAACCGCCATGTTCTCCTTGACCCAGCGGGCCACGCCACCGGCGTTGACGGCGAAAAAAGCCGCGGCGGCCACGAGTACGAGCACCAGCGAGATGCTGATGACCGAGGTCAGATAAGAGCGGATCAACCGCCTGTGTACGATATTTTTAGCCTTGTTTGCCATTTTCGGGACAGAGTCACAAAGATAATCAAAAAATTTTGTTACCTTTGTATCGAATTTGCCTTAAAACGACTTTAAAGATGGAAGAACCTGTACGAGTCTTGTTCGTGAGCTCCGAGATCTTCCCCTATATGCCTGAAACAGACATAGCTGTGTCGGGAAGGTTTCTTCCCCAGGGGATTCAGGAGAGCGGCAAGGAAATCCGGTCGTTCATGCCCAGGTATGGAACGATCAACGAAAGACGGAATCAATTGCACGAAGTCATCCGCCTGTCGGGGATGAACCTCGTCATCAACAATGCCGACCGCCCGCTGGTCATCAAAGTCTCGTCCATCTCTTCCGCCCGGATGCAGGTCTACTTCATCGACAACGAAGACTACTTCCATCGCAAATTCATCTACCGGGACGCTGAAGGCAAAGAATTCAAGGACAACGACGAACGGGCGATCTTCTTCGCACGGGGCGTGCTTGAGACCGTCAAGAAGCTCCGCTGGAAACCCGACATCGTCCACTGCCAGGGCTGGATCAGCCACTTCCTGCCCGTCTATCTCAAGAAAGTCTACCACGAAGACCCGATCTTCACCGAGACCAAGGTCGTGCTCTCGCTCTACAACGATCTGCTCGGCGCCCGCCTGAGCGACGACCTCATCGACAAGATGCGTTTCGAGAACCTGGCCCGCGAAGACGTGGACGAACTGGCTGAACCCACTGGCATAAATCTTGCGAAACTCGCCATCCGTTACGCGGACGGCGTCATTGCAGGCGTCCCTGAAATCGACCCGCAGCTGACCGCCTACGCCCGGGAACGGAATCTCCCGATTCTCCCCTATGTCCCGATCGACAAGGACGACCAGGCGTTCGTCCGCGCGTACAACCAATTTTACGACGACCTCTTAACAAGCAGATGATGAAACATACCGGGATAACCATGGGATTGGCGGCACTGCTGACCCTGTTTTTCCTCTCCTCCTGCATCGAAACCGACTCGACCCTGGGCTCCGCGCTGGTGCCCGCCAACCAGGATATTTCCATTCATTCCGTCACCCTCGACATCCCCGTCTCCCTCCGGATGGCCGACAGCCTGCAGACCACCGTCTCCAACAGCGCGCGGGTCGGCGCCATCCGTACCGATGATTTCGGCCTGTTCCACGCCGACGCTGCGTTCTCGGTAACCCCGGCCACCGACTCCATCATCTGGGGCAAGAACCCGAAGGTCCGCAACATCTATCTGAACCTGGTGCGCGATACCGCCCTCGTCGTGGATGACATCCAGCGCTCCATTCCCCAGAACATCTACGTCCACCAGCTGAGCGTGGAACTCGACTCCTCGATGGCCTACCACAACAGCCTCGGCCCTGGCGACTATGATCCGAAGCCAATCTCCGACGGCGGCTGCATCTACACGGGCGGCGACACCTATGAAGTCCGCCTCTCCCACGCCTTCGGCGAAAAGCTCTTCCAGATCCCGATGGCGACGCTCGACAGCGCCGAACTCTTCATGAAAGCGTTCTACGGGCTCTATCTCCGCTGCGACGATCCCGATGAAGACCTGAACGCCGGCCGCATCAACGTCTTCGACCTCTCGTCTTCCTACATCTACCTCAACTACACCTACGAGGACGATGAAGGCGTCCGCCGCTCAAAGACGGTTACCTTTAATCTCGGCGAATATTACGCCGTGACTGCGTGCAACTCGGGGGCCCGTGATCTCGAACGCGAAGATCCCCGCGACATCATCTATGTCGAAGGACTCTGCGGCATCAAGCCCCACATCGACGCGCGCGAACTCCGCGCAGTCGTGGCCTCCTGGGCGGAAGAGCACGATCTCCCCATCGAGAACATGCTCGTGGCCAAGGCCACCCTCTCCTTCCCCTTCGAATACGACGGCGACCGCACCCAGTTCGACCACTTCGCCAAAACCCTGTTCCCGTGCAAGCGGGTTCGCTCCAGCAAAAGGGTGAACTACACGCCGCTCGACGAAATCAACGACACGGCCCTCGAAAACGGCGCCATCAACCGCTCGAAGCTGACTTACACCTCGAACATCAGCCTGTATCTGCAGAATCTCCTCCGGAAAGACCCGAACCGCTTGACCGCCGACGACGACCTGTGGATGATGCCTACGGTCAGCGTATACGACAGCTACGCGAGTACCACCTACTACTTTGCGGATTACTACTATTACACGCAAAGCTACCTCAACGGAACGGCCGATGAGCGCCATCCCGTGCTGAACCTCACATATACGATTCTTAAATAGCGCGGAACACCAGACTGGCGTTCTGCCCGCCGAAACCGAAATTGTTGCTGACCGCTACGCGGACCCGGCGCTCCTGCTTTTCGCAAAGCGTCAGGTTGAGCCGGTAGTCGATCTGCGGATCTTCGTGCTGGAAATTGATGGTCGGCGGAATCACGCCGTCGCGGATGGCGTGGATGCAGGCCAGCGCTTCGGCTGCGCCGGCCGCGCCCATCATATGGCCGGTCATCGATTTGGTGGAACTGATGTTCACCTTGTAGGCTTCGTCGCCGAAAACGGTCTTGATGGCCCGGAGTTCGGCCAGGTCGCCCTGCTGGGTGGAGGTGCCGTGGGCGTTGATGTAGTCGACATCGGCGGGCGTCAGCCCGGCCTCGGCCAGGGCGAGTTCCATGGCTTCGGCGGCGCTTTCGCCGTCTTCACGCGGGGCGGTGATGTGCCAGGCGTCGCAGGTCATGCCGAAACCGGCGATTTCGGCGTAAATGGGAGCGCCGCGACGCAGGGCGTGCCCATATTCCTCCACGACCAGAATGGCCGCGCCCTCGCCCATCACGAATCCGTCGCGGGTCGCGTCGAAAGGACGGGAGGCCGTGCGATATTCTTCATTGTTGGTCGAAAGGGCGTGCGCCGAATTGAAACCGCCGATGCCCGGAATGGAGATCGGCGCTTCGGTACCGCCGGAGATCATGATGTCGGCGCGCCCCAGCTGGATCTGCGAGGCGGCCGTCAGGATGGCGTGCGCCGACGTGGCGCAGGCCGACGAGACGCCGAAATTCGGGCCTCGGAAGCCATATCGGATGGCGATATGGCCCGAGGCGATGTTGGTGATGAATTTCGGAATCAAAAAAGGACTGAATCGAGGCTGTTCGCTCTCGAAATAGTCCTTGAGTTCTTCCGTTTCCGTGTTGATTCCGCCAACGCCCGAGCCGACCACCACGCCGATCCGCTTGAGATCGACGTCACCCGTATCCAATTTGCTGTCACGGATCGCCTCGGCGGCCGCGATCAGGGCGTATTGGGTAAAGGGGTCGGTTCTGCGCGCTTCCTTGCGGTCGATGGCCTCGGGGAAGCGTTCCGGCGCGAAGTCCGGAATCTGGCACGCAAACTTGGTTTTGAAATGAGTCGTATCGATCCGGTCGATGATCCGGGCCCCGCTTACGCCCCGGTCCAGGTTCGCGAAATACTCCGGAACCGAATTGCCCAGGGGATTGATGGTCCCGATGCCGGTGATGACGACCCGCTTCGTCATTTACTGCACGTTGGCCTTGATGTAGTCGATAGCGTCCTGAACGGTCGAAATCTTCTCGGCGACATCGTCGGGAATCGTGATATTAAATTCTTTCTCAAACTCCATGATGAGCTCGACGGTGTCCAGCGAGTCGGCACCCAGGTCGTTCTTGAAACTTGCAGCAGGGGTAACTTCGCTTTCTTCGGCGCCCAGTTTGTAAACAATGATGGAGATGACTTTTGAAGCAATATCTTCCATGGTGAATAGGTTTTTGGTTTATATTATCTATTGGTTTTTGGCTTGTCAACTTGTTGGCATATGCCCACAAGATTTTGCAAAGTAAGTAATTTTTGTCCACAATCACAAATTTTCATATATTTGTCATATTCAAACTAAAAACCATGTATACCGATTTTCAAAAGTATCTCGAGGCCGAACTCCAGGGGATCCGCGACGCCGGCCTTTATAAAGAAGAACGTGTCATCACTTCCGCCCAGCAGGCTGCCATCAAGGTCGCCCCGGGCAAGGACGTATTGAACTTCTGCGCCAACAACTATCTGGGCCTTGCCAACAGCCAGGCGCTGGTCGACGCGGCCAAAGCCGCCCTCGACACCCACGGCTACGGCATGTCCTCCGTCCGCTTCATCTGCGGCACCGGCGACCTGCACAAGGAACTTGAAAAGAAAATCTCCGAATTCTTCGGCACCGAGGACGCCATCCTCTACGCCTCCTGCTTCGACGCCAACGGCGGCGTCTTCGAGCCCCTGCTCGACGAGCACGACGCCATCATCTCCGACGCCCTCAACCACGCCTCCATCATCGACGGCGTGCGCCTCTGCAAGGCCCAGCGCTACCGCTACGCCAACGCCAATATGGAAGAACTCGAGAACTGCCTGAAGATGGCCCAGGCCCAGCGTCACCGCATCATCGTGACCGACGGCGTGTTCTCGATGGACGGCAACGTCGCTCCGCTCGACAAGATCCACGCCCTCGCCGAGAAGTACAACGCCATGGTTATGGTCGACGAAAGCCACTCCGCCGGCGTGGTCGGCCGCACCGGCCGCGGCACCACCGAGCGCTTCAACCTCCGCGGCCAGATCGAAATCCTCACCGGCACCCTCGGCAAGAGCTTCGGCGGCGCGGTCGGCGGTTTCACCACCGGCAAGAAGGAAATCATCGCGATGCTGCGCCAGCGTTCCCGCCCGTACCTGTTCTCCAACTCCATCCCGCCGATGATCGCCGCCGCCGGCATCAAGATGTTCGAAATGATGAGCCAGACCAACGAGCTCCAGGACAAGCTCCACGCCAACACCGACTACTTCATCGCCAAGATGAAGGCCGCCGGCTTCGACATCAAGCCCACCGAATCGGCCATCTGCGCCGTGATGCTCTACGACGCCCCGCTCTCGCAGAAGATGGCGGCCCGTCTCCAGGAAGAGGGCATCTACGTCACCGGCTTCTACTATCCCGTCGTTCCGAAGGGCCAGGCCCGCATCCGCGTCCAGGTTTCCGCCGGCCACGAGAAGGAGCACCTCGACAAATGTATCGCAGCCTTTACCAAGATCGGTAAAGAACTTGGCGTGATCAAATAAAAAAAGCCGGCTTCGCAGCCGGCTTTTTTTTGTGATATCTTCGATTACTCGTCGGTAAGCGAGAAGCGGTAGAAGGCGAGGATCTTCGCATCCTTGTCGGCGGCGGTCAGCACGTCCTTCACCGGGGTCTTGCCATCGCCCATCTGGTATTCCTGCTGCTCCAGGGTGCTCTCCTTGAAGAACTTCTGGATACGGCCGTTGGCGATGTTCTGGATCATCTGCTCGGGCAGGTTGGCAGCCTTCTCGGCCGAAACCTTGGCGATGATCTCGCGGGCCTGGTCAGCCTGTTCGGGCGTGAGCCAACCCTTCGCGGTGTTCGACTGGATGTGGTCTTCGCTGTCGCAGTGGGCGGGGTTGATGCCGGCTTTCTTGAGGGCGTTCTCAACGGCCTTGCGGACCTGCTCTTCCTTGGTCTTCTCGATGGCCACCTGGCGCTCTTTCTCAACCACGTCGGCCGGGCAGTCGTCAGCGGAGACGGACACCGGGTTCATGGTCACCACCTGGATGGCGATGCCTTTGGCGAGTTCTTCGTCGACGGGCTTGTTGAAAGCCACGATGGCGCCGAGCTTGCCGTTGGTCGTGTGGACGTAGGAAGCCACGTACGGGGCTTCGAGTTTGCCGTAGAAAGCGAGGGTGTGTTTCTCACCGCTCTTGCCGGTCTGCTGGGAGATGGCTTCTTCCACCGTCTCGCCGTTGGCCATCTTGCAAGCCTTCAGGGCTTCGAGGTCGGCCGGGCAGTTGGCGATCGCCGTGTCGGCGATGGCGTTGGCCAAGGCCTGGAATTCGGCGTTCTGGGAAACGAAGTCGGTCTCGCAACCGAGGCAGACGAGGATACCCTTGCCCCCTTCGACGCGGGCCTTGACGGCACCTTCCGTGGTCTCACGGTCGGCACGCTTGGCGGCGACGAGTTTGCCTTTCTCACGGATAATCTCCTGAGCGCGCTCAAAATCACCTTCCGCCTCCACGAGGGCCTTCTTGCAGTCCATCATGCCGGCGCCGGTCATCTTGCGCAGTTTTGCGACATCTAATGCTTTGATTTCCATTGATTCGAGATTTATTGGGGTTCTACTTATTCAGCCTGAGCTTCGGAAGCTTCTTCTTCAGCCTTGGGGGCATTGCGACGGGCGCGGACGCGCTTGACGGGAGCCTCTTCCTTGACAGGAGCTTCGTCCTTCTCTTTCTCCTTCTCGATCCGGCGTTCCTCGAGACCCTCGGAGACAGCGTCGCAGAGGAGCGAGGTGATCAGTTGGATGGATTTTGCCGCATCGTCGTTGGCCGGAATCACATAATCAATCGTGGTCGGGTCGCAACATGTATCAACCATTGCGATAACGGGGATGTTCAGACGATTGGCTTCGCGGACGGCGTTGATTTCTTTCTGGACGTCCACAACGAAAATGGCGGAGGGAAGGCGGTTCAGGTCGGCGATCGAACCGAGGTTCTTCTCGAGTTTGGCACGCTGGCGCGAGATCTGGAGACGCTCGCGTTTGGCCAGGGTTTCGAAAGTGCCGTCGGTCATCATCTTGTCGATGGTGTTCATCTTCTTGACGGCCTTGCGGATGGTGGGGAAGTTGGTGAGCATGCCGCCGGCCCAGCGCTCGGTGACGTACGGCATGTTGACGCGCTGTGCGCATTCCGCAACGATATCTTTAGCCTGCTTCTTGGTGGCCACGAACAGGATCTTGCGACCCGCGTGGGCCAGCTGCTTCATGACACCGGCGGCTTCGTCTATCTTAACGACAGTCTTGTGCAGGTCGATGATATGGATCCCGTTTTTCTCCATAAAGATGTACGGAGCCATTTTGGGATTCCATTTCCGCTTCAGGTGACCGAAGTGGACGCCCGCATCGAGTAAGTCTTGGAAATTGGTTCTAGACATTGTCTTGTTTTTTAATTGTTTTGTTTTTCTCTTTTCATCAATTCGGAGTAGCGGTGCTGGACCGGTCTCCTGAATTTTCCGCAGCTGAACAAACAGAAGGGTAGCCTTGCGGATCCCTGCGTTTTCAATTCAGGCTGTGCATTTGTAAATCAGTGTCAGGCGACTAACGTTTGCTGAACTGGAAGCGTCTGCGGGCACCGGGCTGGCCAGGTTTCTTGCGCTCCACCTCGCGGGCGTCGCGGGTCAGGAAACCGTTGGACTTGAGGAGGGGGCGATACGCTTCGGCGTCGACCTTGCACAGGGCGCGGGCGATGCCAAGACGGACGGCCTCCGCCTGGCCTTTGATACCGCCACCGTCGACGTTGACCTTGAGGTCGAACTGTCCTTCGGTGTTGGTCAGGACCAGCGGCTGGTTGACAATATAGCGAAGCGTGTCTTCCTTGAAATATTCGTCAAGGGGACGGTCGTTGATCACGATATTGCCGGAACCGGAGTTCATGTAGACGCGGGCAACTGCTGATTTACGTCTTCCAAGGGCGTTGAATACTTCCATTGCGCTGTCTTAAATTTCGTTTAACGTGAGGGTTTTGGGTTGCTGTGCGGCGTGCGGGTGCTCCGGACCTGCGTAAACGTAGAGGTTGCGGAACAGGTTGGCGCCGAGGCGGTTCTTCGGAAGCATTCCCTTGATGGCATGCTCCACGACAAAAGTCGGCTTGCGATCGAGCATCTCTTTCGGTGTGGCGAAACGCTGGCCGCCCGGATAACCGGTGTGGCGAACGTACACACGGTCCGTCAGCTTCTTGCCGGTGAGACGGATCTTGTCGGCGTTGACGATGATGACGTTGTCACCACAGTCCACGTGCGGCGTGAAATCCGGCTTGTTCTTGCCACGGAGGACAAGAGCGACGCGGGAAGCGAGACGACCCAGCACCTGATCGGTCGCATCAATAACGTACCATTCTTTCTTGACGGTACCGCTATTGGCGGAAATGGTCTTGTAGCTTAAAGTGTCCACTTTCTTGATAATTAGGTTAATACTATAAATGTTGCGATCCCCCGAAATTTTGGGGGCTGCAAATTTACGAATTATTTTTACGATAGCAAATTTTCTGGCGGAAAGAACGCTAGAACAGCAGACCGCTGCCGGCTTTTTCGGGCACATCGCCGAGCAGCAGGTTGTCGAAGGCCTCTCCTTCCTCCCAGGAAAGGAACTCCGGCTCTATCGGAAGATAGAAGAGCCGGCGGCGCACTTCGTTGCTCAGGCGGGCGTCGTGGAGCAGGCGCATGGCGTCTTTCTCGGTGGTCAGCAGCAGCGCGCGCGGATTGTTGCGCGCATAGCGGTCCAGCCAGCGCAGGTCGGCGGCGGTAAAGCGGTGATGGTCGCCGTAGCGCTTGTGGGCGATGCGCTCGTAGCGGTCGGTCAGGTGGATCACCAGCGGCCGGTCGTCGGCGACGCCCGAGAAGAGGAACACTTCTTTGGAATAGATATAGCGCTTGTCGGCCTCCCAGCGGAACACGGGGAGCGCCTCACCGTATTTGACCATGGTGAAGAACAGGGGCTGGTCGGGACGCAGGCGCGTCTGCTGGCGCACTTTCGCGCGTTCCCATTCGTCGAGATAGCGGGGACTCTTGGAGACCACCACGACTTTGGCGCGACGGATCTGCTCGGGCAGGTCGCGGAGACGGCCGAACGGCAGCAGGTTGTCCTTGAAGATGGGACGGTTGTAGTCCACCATCACCAGATCGGTCTGCGGCTTGAGCCGGCGGTACTGGAAACCGTCGTCGAGGATCACCAGGTCGGGACGCTGGTCTTCGGGCAGGGCGAGCAGTTGGCGGACGCCGCGGTTGCGGTCTTTGTCGACCGCCACCAGGATATGGGGGAACTTGCGTTTGATCTGCAACGGTTCGTCACCGGCGGTCAGGGCCGTATCGTCGGCCTCGACCAGATGGAACCCCTTCCCTTTCCGCTTGTAGCCGCGCGAAAGCACGGCCACGCGGCATCGGCCCTGCAGCAAGGCCACCAGGTATTCCACCATCGGGGTTTTGCCCGTGCCGCCAACCGTGAGGTTGCCGACCGAGATCACCGGGACCGGATGAGTCACCGACTTGAGTTTACCCCCATCGAAAAGGGCGTGGCGGATGCGAAGCACCAGCCAATAAGGGAACATAACGACACTGCTGATCATCCCCAAACCTCCGCAATATGGTCGAGCAGCGCGTGTACCGCTGCAGGATCGGTTTCCGTAACCAGTTTCAGGCGGGTCTCGCGGAAATTCTCGAGGCCCTTGAAATAACAGCTCAGATGCCGGCGCATCTCCAGGATCCCCACTTTCTCGCCTTTGATCGCCAGGGATTTGTCGAGGTGCCGGTGGGCCAGGGCCACGCGTTCGCGCACCGTCATCGGCGGCAGGAGTTCGCCCGTGGCCAGATAATGCTTCACCTCCTTGAAAATCCAGGGATGGCCGAAACTGGCCCGGCCGATCATGATGCCGTCGACGCCATAGCGGTCGAAGGCTTCTTTCGCGCCTTCGGGCGTGGTGATGTCGCCGTTGCCGATGATCGGGATATGCATCCGGGGATTGCGCTTGACTTCGCCGATGAGCGTCCAGTCGGCCGCACCTTTATATAATTGCGCGCGCGTACGCCCGTGGATGGTCAGGGCCGAGATTCCCGCGTCCTGGAGCCTTTCGGCCAGCTCCACGATAATCTTGCTGTTTTCGTCCCAGCCCAGCCGCGTCTTGACGGTCACGGGCAGTTTCACCGACTCCACCACGCGGCGCGTGATCTCAACCATCTTGTCAGGCTCGCGCATCATGCCGCTGCCGGCGCCGCGCCGGGCGATCTTGGTCACGGGACAGCCGAAATTGATGTCGATCAGGTCGGGACCCGCCGCCTCGGCACGCACGGCGGCCTCAACGAGAGCGTCGGGAATATGCCCGTAAATCTGGATGCCGATGGGACGTTCGGCATCGGTAACCTGCATTTTGGCGATGGTCTTGGCGGCGTCGCGGATCAGGCCGTCGGAAGAGATGAATTCGGTGAACATCAGATCGGCGCCATACTCCCGAGGGGTCGGTGACATCCTCCATCGGTGCCAGCAGCACCGGGCGCTCCCCCAAGTCTATGGTTCCGATTTTCACGGACACAAATATAATAAAAAAGATCCCCGACGGGGATCTTTTTTTAGGGTTTCATAAGGAAGACTGCTTCAGGGCTTCGAAAAGCGTAAACACATCATCCTGTTTCTCAAAATCGACTGGATTCTCCTTCAGATATTCCTCGATGAAGTCCTTCCTGTCGGGGAAGCACTTGAGGAGGTTCTTCTTGTTTGACAGCAGGACTTTTTCGCCCTTCAAGAAATAAGGTATGATCTTGTACCGGTAAGGCGTGTCCTGATTGACGCCGAGGGTGTACCTGAGGCCGGAGTCGTAGATGCTGCTGACGGAGGTAACGGACGAGGTCTCGGCGTTCGTGCCGAAGGCGCCTGTCTTCTTCGATTCGAGGAAGGAGACGCGGCGGACGACACCCAGCGAGACGTCGCCGGCCTTGTCGATGGGCTCCACATAGCCGTAGCGGCTCTTGATGAACGTCCTTCCGGCGAAGGTGACGTAGCTGACCTGGTCCTCGTTGACCAGCACCTGGACCTCGCCCTCCGGATTGACGAAGTATATGCGCTGGTCAATGGTGGAAACGTTGACCGGCCCTCTCGCACTGGTCCCGTCTTTGAATTTGACGAAGCCGGCGGAGTAGTCCGGTGCGACGAACTTGACGCTGTCGAGCAGATATTCCTTGAGGTCGTCGCCGCGCTGGTGCTGGATATCCTGCGCCTGCATCGCGCAGCAGCAGGAAAAGATCAGAAGAACGGAAAGCCGTATCTTTCCGGATACGGCTTTCCAAAGGGATGTTCTCATACGAAGACCTGTTACCAACCGGGGTTCTGCTGGATGGGCTGGACGTTGGGGTCAACTTCCGCCTTCTGCGAGTACTGGTTGATCACGCTGGTCGGGATCGGGAGGAGGTAGTCGTTCTCCTCGATCGGCTGGCGGTTCACGAAGTTCGTGGGGATGCAGAAGCCGTCGATCTCGT
>CACYZM010000046.1 GCA_902778855.1 uncultured Bacteroidia bacterium | reverse complement strand
GCCACGGCCAGACCGCCCTCCTGCCCCGGCGTCCAGGCCAGCAGGATGGCGTCGGGGATCTGCTTCCAGGACGCGGTTTCAATGACACCGCCGATGTTGAGCACCACCACCAGTTTCTTGCCGGCGGCGTGATAGACATCGGCCAGGGTCTGGAGCATCTGGCGTTCCTGGCCCGTCAGGGTCCAGTCGCCGTCGGCGGCCCGACGGTCGGCGCCCTCGCCGGCGTTGCGGGAAATCGTCAGCACGGCGAAGTCCGTCTCAGCCGCCTTCTTCTCGATGAAGCCGCGGGAAATCTCCATCTCGGGCAACACGGGATTACCCAGCAGAATGTCCGTTCCGATCGCATTGTTCTTGAGATCGGTTTTCTTGAACGGGATGTACTGCTCATACCAACGCTGGATGTCAGCGTCCACTTCAATGCCGTTGGCCTTGAAGCCTTCGGCCAGATTGCGGACATAGGCCTTGTTCACGTTGCCGGAGCCCGTACCGCCGGCGATGAAGTCGTAGGAGCCAGTGCCATAGAGGGCCACCTTCTTCACTTCCTTGAGCGGAAGCACACCGTTGTTTTCAAGCAGAACGAGGCCTTCGGGCGTAGCCTCGCGGACGAGTTTCGCGTGGGCCTGCAGGTCGGGTTTGTTCGAGAACTTGTACCCCTGGAAACGGGGCGTGCGGACGATGTATTCCAGCATGCGGCGGACGTTCAGGTCGAGTTGTTCCTGAGAGATGCTGCCGTCTTTCACACCGGCGATAATGCGTTCGATCTCATTGTCCACACCCGGTTCCATCAGGTCGTTGCCGGCATTGACGGCGGCTACGGTGCCTTCCTTGTTGCCCCAGTCGGTCATCACAATGCCGCCGAAACCCCACTCATCGCGCAGGACGGTGGTCAACAGGTCGCGGCGCTGCTGCGTGAAGGCGCCGTTGAGCCGGTTGTAGGAAGACATCACGGTCCAGGGATCGGCCTCCTTGACGGCAATCTCGAAGCCCTTGAGATAGAGTTCGCGGAGCGCGCGCACATTGATGCGCGAGTCGTTCTGCAGGCGGTTCACTTCCTGGCTGTTGGCGGCGAAGTGCTTGATGCTTACGCCGACCCCGTTGCTCTGGACGCCGCGCACATAGGCCGCGGAAGTCTTGCCGGACAGCAGCGGGTCTTCGGAGAAGTACTCGAAGTTACGGCCGCAGAGCGGGTTGCGGTGCAGGTTCTGGCCGGGAGCCAGGAGCACGTCCACCCCATATTCCTTGACTTCGTTGCCCATGGCGGTGGTGAGTTTCTCCACCAGCGGCAGGTTCCAGGTAGAAGCCATCACGGTGCCCACGGGGAAGCCCGTGCAATAGAAAGTCATGTCGGTCCCCTGCCGGGTCGGGTTGATGCGGAGGCCGGCGGGGCCGTCGGCCACGACGGTCATGGGGATGCCCAGACGTGCAATCGGGCGGGTCGTTCCCGCAGCGCCCGGGACCAGCCGCTCGCTCGAGGCGGTCATCGAGCCGATGGCCATGGAGCCCCAGCCGCCGCCAACCAGCAGCGTGGCTTTTTCTTCCAGCGTCAGGGCTTTCAGAATCTCGTCAATGTTGTCGCGCTGCAGCTTGGGCTGGGCGGTTACGCAGACCGTGCAGAGCACGGCAGCAAGGATCAGTAGCGTTTTTTTCATAGGTTATGGAATTGATTTATTGTTCGAGTTTGGGACCCATTCCCGAGGCCGGCCGGTCGTTTTCATCGAGGCGGAAAATGCGGTATTGCGGGTTGTCCCGCGTCAGCGGTGTCCACACGCGGTCGCCGGCGCCGTTCGGATCGCCGCAGGCGGCAAAGTTCGTCCAGCAGGTGATCATCTCTTCGGCCAGATCATAGTCGCCCGGCACGAAAGGCCGCCAGCAGAAACGCAGGGATTTGAACATATACCACAGTTCCGAGGAGTGGAATGCGCCCTGCAGGACGCCTTCGCGGCCGTCAGTAGGCAGCCGGCGGGCGAACTGGTAGGCATAGGCCGGTGTCCCCGCATCCTCGCGGGCGAAGCAGAAGCGGTCGATGCCGTCGGCCAGCCGGCCCATATCGTCGAGCGTGCAGCCGATCATATACGGGACATCGGCGATCCGGCCAGCCCGGGCGGCGGCCTGGAAGGTTTCCGGATAGGCGAAACCGTCGACGATCGGGCGGAAGAAGAGCCATTGGCGGGTTTCCTGCATATACCGCGCGCCCAGGGCGAGCAGTTCTTCAGGAGAAGCGCCGCGCATCTGCTCGAGCGTTTCATAGCCTGCCCAGTCCATCAAGGCTTTACCGGAGGCTTCGTATTCAGCGATCGGCGTATCGGGCATCAGCGGGCCCTCGCCCAGGCCGCCGCCGCTCTGGATGATTGCGCCGGCAATCATATCTTTCGACAGGGGCGAGGTTACGAGCGTCTGGACACTCATCGCGCCGGCGCTCTGGCCCATAATCGTGATGTGGTCGGGATTACCACCGAAGGCGGCGATATTCCGCTTCACCCACGCCAGGGCGGCAATTTGGTCGAGCATGCCATAGTTGCCGGAAACGCCGTGGGGACTCTCGGCCGAAAGTGCGGGATGGGCCAGGAAGCCGAAAATGCCGAGCCGGTAGTTGCACGTCACCAGCACGCCGCCGTGCGCGGCCCACTCTTCGCCGTCCATCTCGGGTTCAAAGCCCCAGCCGGCGCTGTAGCCGCCGCCGTGGATCCACAGGGTCACAGGAAGCTTTTTCGCAGGTTTTCCGGCGGCGGGCGTCCAGACATTCAGATAGAGGCAGTCCTCGCTGAAGGCCGGATCGCCGTCGAAGAAGAACTCAGGCGTATAGCCGCCCGGCGTATGGGCGGCCTGCCAGGCCGGATGGCCGAAAGTATCGGCCAGACGGACGCCTTCCCACGGCACGACGGGCTGCGGTTCTTTCCACCGAAGTTCTCCGGTCGGCGGCGCGGCGAAAGGGATGCCTTTATAGACGATGACGCCCGGCTTTTCGGTCGGGACGCCCCGAATCCGGCCGCCTTCGACGGTCAGGACAGGGTTGGGATCAGAGCAGGCGGCCAGCGCAAAAACCAACACGCATAATAAAAGGAAAGCAATTCTTTTCATGATCAGAACAAAGTTAATGAATTTCCTTATATTTGTCATAGAAACCATCCACAACTCCGTAATTATGAAACAAATCCTAACCACCCTCGCCCTGGTCCTGGCCCTGGCGACCGGCCTCCAGGCGCAGGAACTCGCCAATTTTGCGCGGGGCAACCAGAAACCCGTCATTTCGCCCGAGATCGTGCAGGACAGCGTCGTCTTCCGCCTCAAGGCCGACTACGCCACCATCGTGAAGCTCAGCGGCTCCTGGCTGCCGAATCCCTGGACCGGCACCATCGACATGACCCGCGGCGAAAATAATGTCTGGGAAGTGAAGGTTCCCCTGCCGGAACCGGAAATCTACACCTACTATTTCGTGGTCGACGGCGTGGCCGTGAACGATCCGCAGAATGTGCTCGTCCAGCGTGACGGCACCCGCTACCTGCCGATGCTGATCGTCCCCGGCGAACGCACCGAGAACTACAACGAAGCCCACCTGCACGGCACGGTGAGCCATCCCTGGTACCATAGCGACATCCTGGGCATGGACCGGCGCCTGACGGTCTATACCCCATACGGCTACGAGAACAGCCCCAAGAAGAAATACCCGGTGCTCTACCTGCTGCACGGTGCCGGCGGCGATGAAGAAGCCTGGATCTCGATGGGCCGCACCGCCCAGATCCTCGACAACCTCATCGAAAAAGGCCTCGCCGAACCGATGATTGTGGTGATGCCCAACGGCAACCCCGGCCAGGCGGCCGCCCGCACCCTCAACATCCCCGAGAAGCAGATCGACTGGCGTGCCCCCGAAAACCGCGAGCTCTATGTGAAGAGCCTTTGCACGGAAATCGTCCCCTTCATCGAGAAGAACTTCCGCGCCATTCCGAAACCGGCCTCACGCGCCATTGCCGGCCTGTCGATGGGCGGCGGCCACACCATCTCGGCTTCGAACCTCTATCCGGAACTGTTCGACTACATCTGCCCGCTCTCGGCGGCCGGCGGTTCAACGCCCGAACAGATCGCGACCCTGAAGAAAGCCGGTGTGAAGTTGTACTTCCTCGCTTGCGGCAACACGGACTTCCTCTTCAATGGTGCTGAAGAGATGCACGCCAAACTCAACGAGCAGGGCCTCCAGCACGAATACTTCGTGTCGGAAGGCGGCCATACCTGGGCCAACTGGCGCCTGTACCTCAATACGTTCGCCCGGAAACTGTTCAAATAGCGATCCGCCAGGACCCGCTGTCATATTCCCGCCCGCCGATCGTGGCGGTGACACCGACCGGAAGCTCCACCTGGAGTTTCCGGTCTTTGCGTTGCACGGTGACCGTGCCGTACGGCGTCTGCATCGACACCTTCACCCATTCCAGCCCGGCCGGAATCTGAGGGTCGATGACCAGATGGGCGCAGCCCGGAGCATCCACGCGAATGCCGCCCAGGGCCTGATAGAACCAGCTCAGCACGCCGTTGTAGCAGTTGTGCAGATGGCTGCGTCCGCCGTCCCATTCCTCCCAGACGCCGGTGGCGCCCTGCGCCAGCATATGCAGATAGCCGGGATAACCGGGCTGTTTCAGCAGGCCGTAGAACCAGTCTGCCTCTCCGGCGAGCGAAGCCCATTCCGTAATGATGGGAACGCCCACAAGGCCGGTGGCCAGATGGCCGGCATAAACACGTTCCGTCCGCTCGAAAAGGGCATTGCGGACCTGCGTCCGAAGAGAATCCGGCACCACGCCCGCCAACAGCGGATAGGCCAGATCGACCTGGCTCCCGGAAGCATAGGTCGCTTCCTCGGGATGATAGAATGTCTCGTGAATCCGCCAGGCCAGGGCGGCGAGACGGCCGTCGAAAGCGGCGGCATCGGCTTCTTCGCCCAGATACCGGGCCATCCCGGCCATCGCCCGGTAGACCTGGCACAAAGCACAATTGTTAATCAGGTCGACGGACGCCGGATCGCGGACGTCCACACCCTGCGGTGCAGCCCAGTCGCCCAGATACCAGCCCCGGTACTCCGTATTGGGCCAGGGGCGCAAGAGGCCGTCCACCGACCAGGCATCCACATAGCCCAGCCATTGTTTCATCGCGGGATAATAGCGTTCGATGGACCGGGCATCGCCGTAGCGCAGATAAGTGCGCCAGGCCGCCTGGACCAGGAAACTGCACCAGTACGGGCCGCCGCCGGCCGTATAAGGATTCGGCGCGGTATGCGGCAGACCACCGTCCAGCCACTGCGCGTCGGCCCAGGCCTGCAGCCAGTTGGCGTAGAGCGGGGCGACATCGCCCAGATACTGGAGCGAAAGCGTAGAGGCGTTTCCGTCGCCGCCATAGCCCAGCCGCTCGATGGTGGCGCAATCCACCATATACCCGTCGAACGTCAGGTTTTCGATTGTCCGGGCCACCAGGCCGTAGATGCGGTTCAAATCAGGGTCGGAGCAAGCGAACGACGCGTTCAGGGCGAAATCCGTCCGGATGCGCCGGGCCCGGATATCCTGCAACGCGGGCTTTTTGGGAAGACTGTCGAGGCGCAGATAGCGGAACGCGTGATGATTGAAACGGTTTTCGAAGCGGTCGCCCCCGGCCGTGCCGGAGGAAATGTAGCGGTCCTCCCCCATCGTGGCCGTTTCGAGCGTGCCATCGTCGTGCAGGAAATCGCTGAACGTGGCGGTCGTCACGTGGCCGGCCGGCAATTCCGGCAAAGAAATGTCCAGCATTGCGTTGACGATGCAGCCGAGATCGACCAGCCAGCTCCCTTCGCCGAGCGAATCGATGCGCACGGGCGTGAGGATTTCCTGCACCCGGGTCGGCTCGCACATTTGCGGCGAGACTTTCATCCCGGCCAGCAGACTGTCCGGCATCACGTCGACCGGTTCCCAGGCCGGATCGGCGAGGGCGACGCGTGCATCAATCGCCTCACCGCCGAAACGGTGCGGCGTCCAGGTACCCAGGTCACAGTAGCCGCTCCACGCTCCTTCCCAGGAGTCGTCGGTCCACAGCATCGGGACCGCTTCGGACTGTGAACAAACGTCGAGTTCCGCCTTCACCAGCGGGCCGTCATACACGGTACCGAACGTAGTGGATTTGTACCATCCGGAGCCCAGCCATAGCCGAAGCTCATTCTCTCCGGGGCGAAGCCGCGGCGTCAGATCATAGGTGACGGTCAGCGATCGTTTATCGAGTTGGGATACCGCCGGCGAAAGCACGTCGTCCAACAATTTCCGGCCATTGACCCAGACTTCGTGAAAGCCGAGCGAATTCACGTGCAACAAAGCCCGGTCCGGTACGCTGTCGAGCGTAAATTGTTTGCGCAGCCAGGGCGAGCGGCCCTCGCCGGGAACGGCGCCGATATATGCGCCGGCCAGCGCAGCCCCCTCATCTTCCAGAATGCCTACGCCGAAACGCTGCGGTTCGCTCCACCGGGACACCCGGTCGGAGGAAGTCCACACACGCACCCGCCACCAGGCCTGGTCGCGGGAATGCAGCGGCAAGCCCTGATACGGGACCATCACCTGGTCGGGGGAAAACACTTTGCCCGACGACCAGCGCCCCGGCCCGACTTGTATTTCATAGGCCAGCTGCTTCACAGGCCGGCTTGCGCGGATTTTCCAGCTGAAATGCGGCCGGGGCGAATCGATGGCCAGCGGCTCCCGCAACCCTTCGCAGCGGAGGTCGTAAACTTCGGGGAAAGGGTTGCAGGAAACGGCCGCGAACAAGACGGCCAGCAGCAGGACTCGCGCGCGGCGCATGGCGGGGCGCAATTACAGGGAGCGCAGCGACACGGCAAAGCCGCCCGAGCGGGCCATGCGGAGATTCAGCACCGTGGAGGAGTCCACGGTCCGTTTCGTGATGGTGTAGGCCTGCGGATTCGTCTCGAAATCCGCGTCGGGCGCATCGGCGTAGATGATGGCTTCATAGGTGAAGCCCGGCTTGAGGAAGTCGAGTTTCACGGAGACCTCGCGGGCGTTCTCGTCGGTGATGCCGCCCACGTACCACACGTCGTGCGGCGTAGCGTGGGCCAGGTCGCGGGCCGTAGCGCCTTCAGGCAGGGCATACACGAAACGGGTCACGCTGTTGACCACGCCCTTCTTTCCGTCGGGCAGCGTACCGACGCCCTCGGCGGCCTTGTTCAACGTGGACAGTTTCGGATGACGGGCCGTCACGATATACGCGCCCGGCTCGGCTTCCAGGTAAAGGCTCTTGTCCCAGTCCACCGCCACGTCCTTGATGAACTGGAAGGCGTCCATGAAGCGGGCGTAATTCTCGGGCAGGTCGGCCGCCATCTGGAGCGGCGAGTAGAAGGTCACGTAGAGGCCCAGCTGGTTGCAGAGCGTGTGCCGCATCTTCTGGTTGTCATCCGGGTTCACTTTATGGATGTCCATCTCGAAAATGCCCGGCGTGAAGTCCATCGGACCGCCCTGAAGACGGGTAAAAGGCAACACGGTGGTGTGGCCCGGTTCGATGATGCTGCGGAACTCGTTGCCCATGGCGCTCTCGTTGCCGATCATGTTGGGCCAGGTGCGGCACAGGCCGGTGGGCCGCACGGCTTCGTGGGCGTCGACCATGATGTGGTGCTTCGCGGCTTCGACGATGGCGTAGTGGTAGTGGTTGTTGATGGGCTGGCTGTAGTGGTGCTCGCCATACGGAATGATCGCGCCCACGTAGCCGCTCTTGACGGCGTCGTAGCCATACTGGTTCATCAGCGTGTAGGCCTGTTCCATCCAGCGTTCGTAGTTGACCGTGGAGGAAGAACTCTCGTGGTGCATGATCAGCCGGATGCCCTTCTCGTGCGCGTAGCGGTTGAGTGCGGGCAGGTCGAAATCAGGATACGGGGTGATGAAGTCGAAGACGAAGTCTTTCTGGCAGCCGTACCAGTCTTCCCAGCCTTCGTTCCAGCCCTCGATCAGCAGGGCGTCGAAGCCGTTCTCGGCCGCGAAGTCGATGTAGCGGCGGACGTTCTCATTGTTGGCGCCGTGCCGGCCGTGCGGCTTGGAATGCGCGTAGTCCGTCACGCCCAACTGGACGGACGGATAGTCGCTCGTGTAGGACCAGTGGCTCTTGCCGGCGATCATTTCCCACCACACGCCCATATATTTGACCGGGTGGATCCAGCTTACGTCTTCCAGGGCGCAGGGGTCGTTGAGATTGAGGATCAGGCGGGAAGCCAGCACGTCCGTGGCGGAGGTGCAGACCATCACGGTACGCCAGGGCGTCTTGCAAGGCGCCTGCATGCGGCCCTTCACGCCTTCGGCGTCGGGCGTCAGGTTCGCGCGCAGCACGTGATCGGTTTCACCCCAGTCCAGGTGCAGCGTGGGGAAGTCGAGCGTGGCGGCTTCGTGGATATTGAGATACAGACCGGCGTCGGTCTTAAGCTGGAGGGCCGTCTGCACACCCGTGGGCGAAGACTGGACGCGCGGCCAGCCGCCCTTGGCACGGACGGAGTCGGTGGCCGTCCGGACTTCGCGGAGGCGCGATTCCGTGGGGCAGAATTCCTGGATGTCGTAGTCGCCAGGCACCCACCAGGCCGTCGGGTCTTCGGTCAGGGCGAATTCCGTGAGTTCTTCCTGGATATTGAAATACGTGAGTTTATTCTCCAGCGGGAACTCGTAGCGGAAGCCCAGGCCGTCATCGTAAAGGCGGAAGCGGATGTTCATCGCTTCGCCGGACGCCTTGCCGAGATTCACCAGCAGTTCGTTGTAATGGTTCCGGATCTCGGATTCCTCGCCCCAAACCGGTTCCCAGGTTTCGTCGAAGGTGCTGAACGACGAGCCGTTCAGGGTAAAGCCCCTGTCGAGACTCTCCCGGCCGATGAGCGCAAAGCCCATTCTGGACGGCAGGATGACGGCCGCCCCGGCACGGTCGAGCGTGTAGGTCGGCACGCCGTCGATGACGGCGAATTTCAGTTCAAGCTGCGTATCCGGGCTGCGGAGCACAATGGCGTCGGCCGGCATCGTGGGCGTTTTCGGGCCGCAGGCGGCTGTCAAGACCGCAAGGGCAAGCATCGTAAGGAAGGGAATCGGTTTCATAGGCGGTTTCGGATAATCAAAGTATAAAGGTACGGAAAAAAACGTATATTTGCACCTTAGTCGCACCAACCGATGGAACCTCTCAAGCACGAATGCGGTATAGCCATGATCCGGCTCCTCAAGCCGCTCTCCTATTACAAAGAAAAATACGGTACTGAACGCTATGCGCTGAACAAACTCTATCTGATGATGGAGAAGCAGCACAACCGCGGGCAGGAAGGCGCCGGCATCGCCAGCGTCAAAATGGTCACCGAACCGGGACACGAATACATGTTCCGCGAAAAAGGCGTCGGCAAAGATGCCATCACCAACATCTTCGCCGCCGTCAACCGGCAGATCGACCAGACGGCGGCCGGCGAACAGCCGCCCTTCATCGGTGAGCTCTATATGGGCCACCTCCGCTACGCAACCACCGGCCACAGCGGCGAGAAATACATCCACCCGTTCCTGCGCCGCAACAACTGGAAGGCCAAGAACCTCTGCATCTGCGGCAACTTCAACATGACCAACGTCGACGACGTCTTCAAGATGCTCGCCGAGCAGGGCCAGTACCCGCGCAACAGTTCCGACTCCTACATCATGCTCGAACTGATGGGGCACCGGCTGGACCGCGAAGTTGAACGCAACTATCAGGACGCCAAAAAAATGCAGTTGGAAGGACACCAGATCACCGACTACATCGACAGCCATATGGAGATCGCCAACGTGCTCCGCACCACGATGCCCCACTTCGACGGCGGCTACGTAGTCTGCGGCGTCACCGGCAGCGGCGAACTCTTCGCCATGCGCGACCCCAACGGCATCCGTCCTGCCTTCTGGTATGCCGACGACGAGATCGTGGCCATCGCCAGCGAGCGCCCCGTGCTCCAGACCACCTTCGGTCTGGAATGCGAACAGGTCCGTGAGATCGGCCCCGGCACCGCCCTGATCGTCAAAAGCAACGGATCCTTCTCCCTGCAGCGGATCATCCCGGCCGGACGGCCGGCCGCCTGCAGCTTCGAGCGCATCTACTTCAGCCGCGGCAACGACCGCGACATCCACCGCGAACGGAAACGCCTGGGCTTCCAGCTCCGCGAGCGCATCCTCAAGGCCGTCGACTACGACATCCCGCACACCGTCTTCTCCTATATCCCGAACACGGCCGAAGTGGCCTACTACGGCATGGTCGACAGCATCCGCGAGCTCTATCCCGCGGTCCGCGCCGACAAGGTCGTCTCGAAAGACATCAAGCTGCGCACCTTCATCACCGAAGGCTCCTCGCGCAACGACCTGGCCGGCCACGTCTACGACATCACCTACGGCACCCTCGAACCGGGCCGCGACAGCCTTGTGGTCATCGACGACAGCATCGTCCGCGGCACCACCCTGCGCGAGAGCATCATCCGCATCCTCGACCGGCTCCATCCCCGGAAAATCGTCATCGCAAGCTCCTGCCCGCAGGTGCGCTACCCCGACTGGTACGGCATCGACATGTCGCGCATGACCGAATTCATCGCCTTCATCGCCGCCGTCGCCCTGCTCAAGGACAAGGGCAACGAGGGCCTGATCGACGAGGTGTACCGGCTCTGCAAGGGCCAGGAGAAAGTCCCGGCCGAAAAGTGCCACAACTACGTCCGCATGATCTACGACGCCTCCTCCGAGGAAGAGGTCAGCCGCAAGATCGTCCAGCTCCTCCGCCCCGACGACGTCAAGGCCCAAGTGGAGATCGTGTACCAGACCCTCGACGGCCTGCACGCCGCCTGCCCGAACCATCTCGGCGACTGGTACTTCAGCGGCGACTACCCCACGCCCGGCGGCTACAAGCTGCTCAACCGCGCCTTCATCGACTACTACGAAAACGAATATAAACCCACCAAATGAAAGCCATCACCCATACCGATTTCCACTTCCCGGGACAGACTTCCAAGTATGTAGGAAAGGTCCGGGACGTCTATTTCCTTGACGGAAAATATATCCTGCTGGTCGCCACCGACCGCATCTCCGCCTTCGACGTGGTGCTGCCCAAAGGCATCCCCTGCAAAGGGCAGGTGCTCAACCAGATCGCGTCCCGCTTCCTCGACGCCACCGCCGACATCGTCCCCAACTGGAAGATCGCCGAAGTCGACCCGATGGCAACGATCGGCATCCTCTGCGAGCCCTTCAAGGTGGAAATGGTGGTCCGCGGCTACCTGGCCGGCCACGCCTGGCGCGAATACTGCGCCGGCAAGCGCACCCTCTGCGGCGAACCCCTGCCGGAAGGCCTGAAGGAAAACCAGCAGCTCCCCCACCCGATCATCACCCCCACCACCAAAGCCAGCGAAGGCCACGACGAAGACATCAGCCGCGAGGAAATCATCGCCTCCGGCCTCGTCTCAGCCGAGGACTATGCCCAACTCGAGAAATACACCCTCGCCCTCTTCGCACGGGGCCAGGAACTGGCCGCCAAACGCGGGCTCATCCTGATGGACACCAAATACGAGTTCGGCAAATACAACGGGCAGATCTACCTGATGGACGAAATCCACACGCCCGACTCCTCGCGCTACATCTATGCCGAAGGTTATGAAGAGCGCCTCGCCCGCGGCGAACGCCAGAAGCAGCTCTCCAAGGAGTTCGTGCGCGAATGGCTCATGGCCTCGGGATTCCAGGGCAAGGAAGGCCAGCAGGTCCCGCCGATGACCGAAGAAGTGGTGGCCGGCATCACCGACCGGTACATCGAACTCTACGAGCACATCACCGGCACGCCGTTTGTGCGCCAGGAAGACGAGGATATCGTCGGCCGCATCGAGCGGAACGTCGAAGCGTTCCTCAAAGACGGGGAATAAGACGCCCTAGCTGGGCAGATTGTTCTTCTTGTTCTTGAAGAGCTCGTACATCGCACTGAAGTCCGTCTCGCGCGGACTTCTTTCTTTTTCCGCATCGGGCTGGTCGGAGCCGTCGCCCGACATCAGGTAGTCGAACATGGCCTGGTAGACCTCCAGCAGGCTGAGCGCCGTCTCCAGGTAGCCGATCAGCGTGGCTTTCGAGAGCGGATAGGTCGTGATGAAGGGATTGTCGAGCTTTTCGAGCCGCTCAGAGAGGCGTTTGGCCTCGTCCGCATAGTCGGGCTGCAACTGTTTGTAAACGGCGCGGCGTTCGTTCACGTCTTCGGGGGCGCGGCCTGCCTTCTCGTCTTCGTCGAGCACCCAAAGGAAGTCTTCGAGGTCTTCGCCGGCATAGTTCAGACACTCCAGGAGAATCGGCACGATGTCGCGGAAGGTGTCGCCGGGCACGTCGACCACCAGGCGGGTATCGTGATGGTCGTCGGGATAGGGATCGCCCCGGCCCGTATCGAGGAAACGCTTGCGGAAATTATAATAGCGAATCAGGTGTTCCTTGTCTTCCTTGGTCATCTCGTCGTCGCGGAGCATCTCCATCAGCGGAGCTACCGCATACGCCCGGCCGGGCGACGATTCTTCGCCGACCAGCAGCTTTTCGAGCAGTTCGCGCACTTTCTTGGGTATCGCCATTGTCGTCAGTTTGCTAAGGATTCAATGATCAGCGGGAGCAACTGTTCGTCGGCGGGCAGCCATTTGACGCTGTGGATGGCCGTCTTGTCGAGCCATCGGGCCGCTTCGTGTTCGTTCAGGTGCAAAGCCTCGCTTTTCAAGGCGCAAAGATAGCAATTCATCGTCAGGTGGAACGTGGGATAGTCCCACTCCACGGTATGGAGCAGCCTGTCTATCGAGATTTCGGCCGAAAGTTCCTCGCGGATTTCCCGGACCAGCGCCGCTTCGGGCGTCTCCCCCGCCTCGATCTTGCCGCCGGGGAATTCCCACCAGTCTTTCCATTCTCCATACCCGCGTTGGGTAGCGAAGATCCGGTCGCCTTTGCGGATGATGGCGGCCACGACCTGCTTCCGGGGCAGGATGTCGGGTTCGAGATCGAGAATCGTGTCGAAGAATTCGGCATAGTGGCGGTTGTGGAGATCGGAGCCCAGGAAGGAATACAAGCCTTTCTGCTGCAGGTAGCGGGCACGCTCCTGCGCCGGGCTGCCATAAAAACCTTCCAGCGAACCCAGGTTCCGCTGGAACAGGGCGCCGGCGGCCAGCCAGCGGTCGTAGTCGCCGGGCGTCGACCACAGATAGCGCTCCGGGTGCGCCAGCACCGGCTGATAGCCTTCCCGCACCAGCCGCCGGATTTCTTCTTCCGGATCCAGCGGCGCCATTTTTTCGGGATTCTTCAGGGAGAGTTCGACAAGGATATGGTTGCCCTTCCAGGGCAGGAGCCGCTTCGGGGGCCAGGTCTGGGGCACGAAGCGGTATTCGAGCGAGGGGATCAGATGAAGGGCGATCCCCCGCTTGTCCAGCTCCGCCTGCAGCGCGGCGGCAGCCGCCTCGACCGTCTCGGCCGTATTGGGATAGCGCCGCGTGCTGTGGGACGTGCACACGACTTCCGTGATGCCGTGAGCCACGAACCAGCGGCACAGATCGAGCGACTCGGCCAGATCGGCCGCCCCGTCGTCGATCCCCGGCAGGATATGGCAATGGCAGTCGTATGCCAGACTATCCGTCACTTTTGTCATTACTTCTTCCAGACGTGGACGATTTCGCCGATGTACATATAGTGGATGCCGAGGCC
>CACYZM010000045.1 GCA_902778855.1 uncultured Bacteroidia bacterium | reverse complement strand
TTGCTGAATCGCCACAAGCTTCGTCGTCAAGTCGGTCGTCTGGCCGCCAATTGCCTGTTCGAGGGCCGTGAGTTTCTCCGCCGTGGTGGTGCCCGACGTTTCGATCGCCGTCTTAATGGCTTCCAGTGCCGTGGCTTCGTCGCTCGCACCGTTCTTGACAGCCGCCTCGACGGTGGCCAGCTTCGACGACAGCGTGGTCGTCTGGCTCGAGATGGCCTGCTCAATCTTCGCCATTCTTTCGGCGGCCGTACCTTCCAGCGATTCAACCGCCTTCTGGATCAGTTCACGCTGCTCCTTGGCGTCGGCAACGCCGTTCTCCACCGCCGTCTCGATGGCATCGAGTTTCGTTTCGAGGCTGGAGGTCTGGCTCTTCATCGCCTCTTCGAGGGCGGCGAGTTTTTCTTCCATCGTGCCGCCCAGCGACTCGATGGCCTCCTGCAGCAGCTCCTGTTGCGCATTGGCATCGGCGAAGCCTTCCTTTACCGCCGTCTCGACCAGGGCGAGTTTGGCACCCAGGTCGGTCGTCTGGTCGCCGACCGCCTTTTCAATGGCGGCGAGTTTCTCTTCCATCGTGCCGCCCAGGGTCTCGATCGCCTCTTTCATCAGATCCTGCGCATCCTTGACGTCGGCCAGGCCGGTCGTCACGGCGGCCTCGATCAGGCCGAGTTTCGTCACCAGACTCGTTGTCTGTTCTTTGACGGCCGTCTCGACGGCAGCAAGCTTCTCGGCCATCGTGCCGCCCAGCGCTTCGATGGCCTGCTTCAGCAGTTCCTGCTGCGTCTTCGCGTCGGCGAAGCCGTTCTTCACGGCCGCCTCGACCAGGGCAATCTTCATTTCCAGGCTCGTGGTCTGCGACTTGATGGCCGTTTCGATGGCCGCCAGTTTCTCGGCCATCGTACCGTTCATCGACTCTACGGCCTGCTGGATCAGCTTGATGGCGGCCTGGCTGTCGGCCAGACCGTCGGACATAGCCTTTTCGATGGTCGCCAGTTTGTCGGAGAGCGCGGTATTGGCATTGTTGATGGCCGCAATGATG
The DNA here is from genome assembly GCA_902778855.1 of uncultured Bacteroidia bacterium. Taxonomy (GTDB): domain Bacteria; phylum Bacteroidota; class Bacteroidia; order Bacteroidales; family UBA932; genus Cacconaster. The sequence continues at coordinate 13,380 of CACYZM010000045.1, read as the reverse complement.
GAACTCATGTCGGTTTCAAGCGTGACATTGATCTCAGCGGGATCCTGCTCACAGGAAGTCAGGAGGAGCGGCGTGAAGCCGAAGAGGGCGACGGCGCAAAGAAGGACGCACCAAAACGTTTTATTCTTGAAAGTTTTCATGATGATACTCCTTTTTTATTTCGAAAGATTGAAACGAAGACCGAGGGTCGCGAACGGCTGGCTCTTGGCCGAAAACTCTTTCTTCCCGGCCAGGATGAGGCGGTAACCGCCGCCAACGCTCACAGCCACTTGCGGCAAGAACGCATATTCCAGCGAAAGCGTCACCGGAATATAGGGCGCTGCAAACTTGTGTCCCACATTGTGTCCCGTCACATGGATCGTGTTGCCTATGCCACCGGGTTTGACTTCATTCTTCACGGCGATGGTATAGGTATTACCGACCACGAACTGGCAGCCGGCACCTGCACCCAGGTACAAGGACAAGGGTCCTTCACCCAGCAGATTGAATTCACCCGTGAGTTCCGCAGCGTGAAAATGGTTTTTCAGGTCGCGATAGACCTCACCCGCTATGCCACCGCCCGGAAGCGCATTCATCGTACCATTGGTCTGTTCGCGGATCATCCGCGTGTAACCGTAGTCCAGCCCCATCCGGAAACGGGGGCTGAAGTTATAGAACAGCCCGACGACGCCCTGGGGTTGGATCAGGGTCAGGGCATTTTTGCCCGAGTTGGCGAAATCGCCGCCCAGCGACCAGGAAAGGCCACCGTCGAGGCGAATGCCCAACGTCCCCTCACGCGCATCCTGCGCCTGAAGGGAAGCCGGCAGCAGCAACAGCAGCAACGCCGGCATGATGGCTAAAATGAGTTTTTTCATAAGTATATTATTCAATAAATATTCAGGAATCCGTTCGCCCCTCTAATATACTAAATATTATGCAATTCCCGCTACTTTTTTACAAAAATAGCGGGCGCTGTGAACAAAAAAAACGCAGCACTAGAAGTACTTCGTGATATCTGCGCCGGAGAAGGTGTCCATCTGGTTGATCATCCGGATGGCGGAGTCGAGGATGGGATAGGCGCAGATGGCGCCGGTGCCTTCGCCGAGGCGGAGGCCGAGGCTGAGGAGGGGTTTGGCGCCCAGGGCGTCGAGGACTTTCTTGTGACCGGATTCGTCGCCGCAGTGGCCGAAGACCGCATAGTCAAGGACTTCGGGATAGAGCCGGGAGGCGGCCAGCATGCAGTTGGTCATAATGAAACCGTCGACGAGGATGACCATTCGGAGCGAAGCCGCCTGGAGCATCGCGCCGACAGCCATCACCATCTCGAAGCCGCCGAACCAGCGGATGAGGTCGCGCGGGGAGCCGTCGCCGCGGTAGTTGGCCATGGCCCGGGAGAGCACTTCGTACTTGTGCCGGATGCCGGCGCTGTCGAGGCCGCTGCCGGCGCCGACGCATTCCGCGAGGGGAATCCCCGTGAAATAGGACATCCAGATGGACGAAGGCGAGGTGTTGCCGATGCCCATCTCGCCGAAACTCAGGACATTGCTCCCCTCTTCGAAGCACTGGCGGACGACCGACGCGCCGCCGGCCAGGCACTGCTCCATCTCGGCTTCGGTCATCGCCGGCCCGTGAAGGAAGTTGCGCGTGCCGCGACCGACTTTCAGGTCGATGATGCCGCGGTCGCGGGGCAGGTCGTAATCGACGCCGGCATCGACCACCTTGAGCGTGAAACCGTGCTGCCGGCAGAGGAAGTTGACGCCGCCCGTGCCGTGCGGATGTGTGAAATGGCAGACCTGCTGCCAGGTTACCTCTTTCGGGGCGATGCTCACGCCCTCGTCCACGATGCCGTGGTCGGCCGCAAAGACGATGTTCTGCGGATGGCGGAGTTCGGGAGAAAGCGTCTGCTGGATCAGGCCGACTTGCAGGGCGAGCTCTTCGAGCCGCCCCAGCGAGCCTTTGGGTTTGGTCAGATCGTCGATTTTAGCCTGCAACGCAGGACGGATGGCCGGATCGGGCCGTTGGATATCGAATTCCATAGCGGACTATCCTTTGATTTTGACGGGGATGCCGCTCACCATCAGGACCACCTCATCGGCCCGGGCGGCGGCATATTGATTCATCCAGCCCTGCAGGTCGGTGAAATGGCGCTGGATGGCGTTGTCAGAAGTGCCGCCCATCCCGATCTCGTTGGTTACCAGAATGAAGGTGGCGTCCTGGGTCGTAAAGCGGTCGAACTCGGCCTGCAGGGCGGCCAGGGCCCGGTCGACGTCGGAATCGAGATCGAAGAAGAAATTGGTCGCCCAAAGCGTGAGACAGTCGACCAGCACGACGCGGCCGGACAGGTCGTGCCGGCTCAACAACTTTTCCTCTTCAATGTTGGTCCATTGCGGCCCGCGACGGGCCTGGTGGCGGCGCACCCGCTCGCGGAACTCTTCGTCCCAGATGCGGGCCGTGGCCAGATAGACCGGTGCGTCGGACAACGACAGCGCCAGTTTTTCCGCGTAGCTGCTCTTGCCGCTCCGCGCGCCTCCTGTGATCAGAATGATGCGTTTCACCAATTGCAAAGATAGCGAATAATCCCTAAATTTGCAGCACGATGCTACTGCTGGCCACTTTGATTTTCTTTACACGTCTGCCTTTCTGGCGCATCAAGGACGTTCCCGCCGAAGATTTCAAGCGGGTGGTTCCGCGCTGGCCGATCGTGGGCTGGCTCACAGGCTTGATGATGGCCCTCGTTCTATGGCTCTGCAGCCACGTCATGCCGCTGACGCTGGCCTGGATCCTGGCCATCGTGACGCGGCTGCTGCTCACGGGATGCCTGCACGAAGACGGGCTGGCCGATTTCATCGACGGCTTCGGCGGCGGCACCACGCGCGAGCGGACGCTCGCCATCATGAAAGATTCGCACATCGGCACCTACGGCGTCATCGGGTTGATCGTCTACTTCGCCCTCCTGTTGCAGCTTCCGGCCACCCTGTCGCGCGACACGCTGATTTTGGCCGTGCTCTGCGGCGACTGCTGGTCCAAGTGCTGCGCCGCCCAGCTGATCAACTTCCTCCCCTACGCCCGCACGGAAGAAACCGCCAAAAACAAGACGGTCTATGCGCGGATGAAACTCGGAGAGCTGATCCTGTGCTTCTTCTTCGGGCTGGCGCCGGCCTTCATCCTGACTTTTGCCCTGCATTGGATGCCGGTTTCCTTCCTCTGGCTGCTGTTCGTACCACTGGGCGTGATGTTGCTGCTGGCGTTGTTGATGCGGCGCACAATCCAGGGCTACACCGGCGACTGCTGCGGCGCGACCTTCCTGCTCTGCGAACTGAGTTTCTATCTTTCGGTATTGATCTACTGCTCTATCGGGGGCTGACCCTAACCCTGCCACCATGGAAGTCATTCTCCTTCGCCACACGACACCCGATGTCCCGGTCGGAACCTGCTACGGGCAGACCGACGTTCCCCTGAAAGCCTCTTTTGAAGAAGAAGCCGCCGTATCGCGGGCCGCGCTGGAAGCCTGCGGGCCCATCGACCACGCCTATACCAGCCCCCTCTCGCGCTGCACGCGGCTGGCCGCTTTCTGCGGCTACGCCGACGCCGAGCGCGATCCGCGCATCCTCGAGCTGAATTTCGGAGAATGGGAGATGATGCTGTTCGACGACATTACCGATCCGCACCTCCAGACCTGGTACGCCGACCACATCAACACGCCGGTCACCGGCGGAGAGTCGTTCCGGCAGCAGTACGAACGGGTCGCCAACTTCCTGGACGAACTGCGCGGCAAGCCCTGGCAACGGGTGGCCGTATTTGCCCACGGGGGTGTCCTGGTCGCGGCGCAGGTTTACGCCGGCCTGGTCACCCCCGAGGAAGCCTTCGCCGCCCTCCCGCCTTTCGGCGGGCTGGTGCGCATTACGCTCTGAGTTTTATCGTTCGAAATCTTTCAGCAAGCTCTTCATCTGCTCGCCCACGCAGCCGCGGTTGAGCGGGTGGTCCGCATTCGACAGGACGCGGGAGAAGTAGACGACGCGGTCGGTCTTGGTATCGACAACAGCCGCATAGAGGGCATTGGCATACTGATCGTTGAAGGAGTACCGCGGCGTTTCATTGAAAACGGCCCGGATGATATTGCCCACCAGCTCGGCCATTTTCTCTTTGTCGTACCGTTCATTGCTCTTGATATAGCCGTAGGCATGGACGACGATGCCATAGCGATGTCCGCTCGCAACGATCTTTTCGGTCAGCCGCTTGGGAACACGCAGATGCTTGGCGTCACTCACATCCATGGCGTAGAAACCGTTGATCCAGTTGGCGATATCCGAATCCGCATCCGCATAATCCATCGGAATCATCTCGGAGAAAGGATAGCGGCGGGAATTGATCAGATCGGCCATCAGTTCCTCGGAAGCCGCGGAAAGGGACGGCTCGCGCGGCGCGGTGGATGACTCGAAATAGAACTGGTTGGCACGAGGCTGGAAGAACGCGAGTTCGCCCATCTCAGAAGGATTGGTGCCCGAATAACGCGAAGTCATGCAGGAGGTCAGCATAAGCAGCATCACGACGGCTACGGCTGAAACGGAAAACCATTTTTTCATCGGATCGTCATTGATTTGTATTCAAACCACAAAGATACCAAAAAAAACTTTGTTATTCCTGACCGAACTCCATGAATCGATCGGGATCAAGGGAAGACGTTGCCGTCTTCATCGAGGAGGAGAATCGTGAGGGATGCGGAATAGACGGAGGCGCAGGCGGCGCGGCAGCGCGCGAGGAGAGCGGAGAGGAAACGATTGAGGTCGGCGGGCGGAAGGCCGTGCCAGAGTTCTCGGGCGAGGGTGAGGCTGTCGATGGCGTCGGCGGTGGCGGGGGCGCAGCCGGCAACGGCGGCGACTTCCTTCAGGAACGTTTTGTTCATCACCACGCTTTTGCTATGGGTGTCGAGATGGCCTTCGGCCAGTTTGACGGCTTTGCCGAGCATAATGCCCATCGTGACCTGCGGGACTTGCAGGTCGGCGGCGATCTTCAGGGTCTCGCCGATGAAATTGCCGTAATGGACGAACGCCTGGGGCGGCAGGTCGGGGAAGCGGGCCTTGAGGAAGGCCTCGCTCTTGGCGCCGGAGTTGATGACCAGCATCGGTGCGCCGACGGCCACGGCCACTTCGATTTCGCGGCGGATGGCGTCGACGAAGGCTTCGTTCGAGAAAGGGCGGACGATGCCGGAGGTCCCGATGATGGAGATGCCGTCGACGATGCCCAGCTTCGGGTTGAACGTCCGGCGGGCCAGTTCCCGGCCGCCGGGCACGGAGATGGTGACGTCGAGGCCGCCGGCGTAGAGGGCGGAAAGGTTCTGTTCCATCATCCGGCGCGGCACGCGGTTGATGGCCGGGCCGCCGATCGGCAGGCCCAATCCCGGCAGCGTCACACGGCCGACGCCCTCACCCTGCAGGAAATGAATCCCCGGCTCATCGCTGAAGGCCACCGTAGCGACAATCTTCTGTCCGTTCGTCACGTCAGGATCGTCCCCCGCGTCCTTGATCACAATAGCTGTTGCTGAATTCGCTGCGGGTGCCTGCTTTCCAGCGCGCGTCGGAACCTTTTCAGGCCGGTCCAAGGCCCGGCCTGAAAGAACCCTCCGCTCCACCAGGCCATCACACGCAGGCCCTTGCGAATTACAGATATTCGCGATGGGTAAAGATAGGATTTCGCCATCGGGAAACAATACCTCGACGCTCTCCCCGACGGGGTGACCGAGGAGGGAGAGCAGGGCGGCTTTGGCGGCGGCGGTGGCGCAGGCGCCGGTGGTGAAGCCGCTGCGGAGCGGGAAGAAGCCGGGGACCAGCCGCTCGATGGCCTTCCGCAGCCCGTGCTCGCCGGTAACGGTCTCGAAACCGGCCGGCAGCGCCGGACGGCGGACCACATACACCGGAATCCCGGCCGCCTGCGCGGCCGCGACTTTCTCATTGAAACCGCCCGATTCCCCGCTTTCCTTCGTCAGGATGGCCTGCGGCCGCAGCCGGGCGATCAGCGACGCATCGTCCTCTTCCTCGTAATACACCAGCCGATCCGCCGGAAAACCCTGCCCGGCGGCCTTCTCCTGCGACTCTTCGCGCCGCAGGATGCGGAACCAGCAATCGTGCGCCGTCCAGTACGGCCGTAACTTCCCGATGGTCTGAACCCCGGTCAAGGCCAGCAGCCGCGTGATGCCGTCGGCCTCCAGCCGACGGACGGCCGCGGCGTAATCGTCGCACCAGCGGAGCGATGCCCGGTCGGAGCCGGGCTCGCCGCTCCCATCGGAATAAACCCGCTCCACACGCACGACCGGAAGGTCCAACGACTCAGCGACGGCGGCCACGGTACGGTGAAGTTCGGTGGCAAAAGGATGCGCGGCGTCGATCAGCAGACGGATGTCGTGATCCCGGCAGAACGCCGCCATCGCAGCCTCGTCGAGAGCCCCGGTGATATGTGTCCCGTTCTTGCACTCGATCTGCTGCAGCTCCCCCCGCGTCGAATACCAATACGGCGAACCCGCCCCATCGGCCACCCGCACCGCCAGCCGTCCCTCCGTCGTTCCACCGAGAATCAAAATCATACTACCAGATTTCTTCCAGATGGGATTGTCTTTGTTTCAAAACCGTCTGCGCCCACGCAGCCGTGAGTGGGAGGGGCCCAAAGCCTGGGCTTTGGGAGGGATAGGCCCCGGAGGGGCCGTAGTTTTGAAACAAAGACAATCCCATCAGTTAGTTCCTGAACAAATGTTTGAACTCGTGGGCATAGAGCCGGGAAAGGCCTTCGCGGTTGCCGATGGCGTCGCCGACGACCAGGAGGGTGGTCAGCGTCAGCTTGTTTTCGCGGACGATCTTCGCCAGATCTTTCAATTGACCGCGATAGATCCGCTCTTCCTTCCAGGTGAGCTTGTAACAGGCGGCCACGGGCGTTTCGGGCGGATAGGCCTGCAGAAGCTCGGCCTGCACTTCTTCCACGATGGCGGCGCTCAGATAGATGCACATCGTGCTCTGCGACTGCGCCAGCTTGTGCAACTGCTCCCGCTCGGGCATCGGCGTGCGGCCTTCGCCGCGGGTGAGGATGATGGTCTGCACCTTCTCGGGAATCGTAAACTGCGAACGGAGCGCGGCGGCAGCGGCCTGGAAGGCCGAAATGCCGGGCGTGATGTGATAGCGCATGCCGTAGCGGTCGAAGAACGCCATCTGCTCCTGAATCGCCCCGTAAATGCAGGGATCGCCGGTATGGAGCCGCACGACCAGCAGACCGCGGTCGTAGAACTCTTTCATCAGGGCGAACTGCTCTTCCAGATCCATCGAAGCGGAACTGCGGACGGTGCAGCCGGGCTTCGCATAATGCGTGAGCTCCACCGGAACGAGACTGCCGGCGTACAGGATCAGATCGGCCTGCTCGAGGAAACGCTTGCCGCGGACCGACACCAGTTCCGGATCGCCGGGACCGGCGCCGACGATTTCGATGTGGCCGGCGCGAAGCGAAGCGGCATCCAGCGCAAGCGCGAAAGTAAAGTCGCCGCCTTCGGTGAGCCGGCCTTTCTGCTTTTCGATGAGCAGCGGACCGCCGTGCGCGCTTTCCAGCGCGGCGGCCTCGGCCACGCCGGCGCTGCCGGTGGCGGCCAGGGCCTTCTCCGAAGGATTCGGCACGTCGATAGCGGCCAGCGTTTCGGCCGGATAGATTTCCGGACGGGCCCAGGGCCAGCAGGCAAGCAGGGCCTGCAGCAGGGGCTCGTCTTTTTTCAGTTCGATGGTCCCCACGGTCGCGACGGATTCCGGGACGAACCCGGCATCGAGCAACTTCGCCGCAATGGCTTCGGGAATGCCGGCCGGATCGCACTGCTTCCGGCAGCCGAAGCCCAGATGGAGCACCGGCGGGCGGAACGCCAGCACCGGCAGACCTTCCGGGACATCCGGTAACGTACGCGGCGTGACGGCGATCAGCAGGCCGAAGCGGGTCGGGTCGAGGTCTTCGCGGCAATAGAAGACCTGCACGTGGTCGGGTTTGGTTTGTTCAAGGGCATCCGTGCCCTTGTCGCGGATTTCGAGCAGCAGGGCCGTGGGCTGTTTCTGCACGAAGGCGAAGACGGCGCGGTTCATCTGGGCCGGCGTCGCTTTCACTTGCCAGCCATAGGTCCGGTCGAGGGTATCGAGGGCCCAGAGGCCTTCGTTGTCGCTCTGGGTGGTGACAACGGCCTCGGCGCCGAGGAGCGCAGCGAGGCGGCGCGCCAGGTCGTTGGCGCCGCCGACGTGGCCGGAGACGACAGGGATGACGAATTTGCCGGTACTGTCGATGCAGACGACCGCCGGGTCGCGATATTTATTCTTCAGCGCCGAAGCAATGCTGCGGACGCAGATGCCCAAGGCACCTATGAAGATTACGGCATCAAAATCCTGCCAATGTTCCTTCAAAAACGAAGCATAAGGTCCAATCGCCGTACAACCGGGGACTTCGTTTTTCGTATAAATAACGCTTCGCAGCTCCGCTGCTACGCATTTAGCTAATGAACTCGATGATTCAGAAACGAGGATGATGGCGGTATGGGTCATTCGGCACGGAGGATGGTAATGGGGTTGAACTGGTTGACGGCGACGCGCATTTCGCCGGTGAGGCGACGGCCGACGGCGGCGACGCTTTCGCGGAAGAGCTGCTGGCTTTCTTCGCTGACGGCATTGAAGACGATGACGCCGCCGGGGAGCAGGACGCTGTCGATGCGACGGAGCATTTCGGGCAGCCGGCCGCCGTGGCCGCCGATGAAGACGGCGTCGGGAGCGGGCAGGCCGCTGAGATCGGCTTCCAGGAAGTCGCCGATGATGGCGTGGATGCCCGGCGCCCCGAATTTGCGGGCGTTCTTTTCCATCAGCTCACGGCCCGCTTCGCGGATTTCGAACGAGGTGACTTTCAGCTGCGGGAACTGCAGCCGGGCTTCGATGGAGACCGAGCCAGTGCAGAAACCCACGTCCCAGAAAGAAGTGCGCTGCGCCAGGTCGAGCCGGCTGAGGGTCAGCAGCCGGATGGGCATCTTGGTGATCATATTCACCCGGCCGTCGAGCAGGGCGAAATCCTGTTCCGGCAGGCCGAAGGGATGCGGCCGCAGGGCCGTCCGCTCCAGGATCAGACAGTTCGGAAAAGCGCAGTCGGCGGCAGCGGCTTCATCGAGCGAGGCGAAGGTGCGCACCCGCTCGGACGCCTGGTTGCCCAGACACTCCCCGACCGTCATCCGATAGTTGTCGTAGCCGTAGTCGAGCAGGCGGCGGGCGATCATCGCCGGCGTCTTCTGCCGGTCGGTCAGCGCGCCGATGAGCCGTTCGCCCCGGATGACGGCTTCGTCGAAGCCGTCCCAGGGCCGCCCGGTCAGCGACACCGTCCGCATATCGGCATACGGCAGCTGCATCCGATGGGCCAGCAGCTGCAGGGAATTGAACGAGGGATATACCGTAATCTCCGCTTCGGGGAGTTCCCGGCGGAGGGTATTGGCAAATCCGAAGAAAAGCGGATCGCCGGAGGCGAAGACCACCACTTCCGGATGGCCGGCGTATTGTTCGAACACCGCCTCAAGCGGCGCCGTGATGTCGATCCAGCAGGCGCCTTCGGGCAGCAGGGACGCCACGATTTCGTGGTGGCGCTTTCCGCCCGAGAAGACGCGGCCTTTGGCGATGACATCGCGGATTTGGGGCGGGAACCAGACCTCCCGCTCGTCGGTCATTCCGATGACCGTGAAATGCTGACGCGCGGACGGCTTAGACATCGCGCCCGGGCTTTAAGTTCGCGGCGTCGTTGTAGCAGAGAATCGCGTTGACCAGCGTGGCGGCGAGATTGCTGCCGCCCTTGCGGCCTTCGACGATGAGTTTCGGGATCTGCCGGAACGGCTTGACCATATGCTTGCTTTCGCGCACGTGGACGAACCCGACCGGCGCGGCGACGATGCCGGCCGGCGTGGCCTTCCCGAGGCGGATCTGCTGGCAGAGTTCCATCAGCGCGGTCGGCGCGTTGCCGAACACGAACAGCGCGTCGGGATGCTCGGCCACGGCCAGGCGGATACCGGCCTGGGTGCGGGTGATTCCCTTTTCGGCGGCCATTTCCGCCGTGCGCGGGTCGGAGAGATAGCACTTCACCGCCACGCCGAGCCGCTGCAGCGCGCCTTTGCGGATGCCGGAGGCGGCCATCGTGACATCGGTCACGATGGTCCGGATGCGACCTTCCGCAAAGCCCGCGTAGAGCGTTTCCACGGCTCCGTCATCGACCTGGAGAATGTTCTCCATATCGAAGTCGGCCGTGGTGTGGATGGCGTGGAGCAGCGCCCATTTCCTGCCGAGCGGAATGTCGGGGTTGCGCAGTTCTTTTTCGATGGTACGGAAGCTCTCGATCATGATCTCCTGGCCGATGCCCTTGGCTTCATCGCCCCGGTTTTCGCGGTAATAGCCGCGCGGGGTGATGAACTTGCCCGCGAAGCAATAGGACTGGGAGTTGCCGATCAGGACCACGGTAAACATATCCACCTGTTCCGGATCGAACTCGCCCAGGGTCGTGACCGTCACCTGCTGGTCGTCGCGGCCGGCCTGGCGGACGAAGCCCACCGGCGTGGCGGGATCGCGGTGCTGCAGGAAGATTTCCTGCAGGCGGTACAACTGCCAGTAGCGGCCGTGGCTCTTGGGATTGTAGACCGCCGTGACGAAGTCGGCGACGGCGGCGGCGCGGATGCGCCGCTCGATCGTCTCCCACGGCGTCATCAGGTCGGAGAGCGAAATGATGCAAAGATCGTGGCCGATCGGGGCCCCGAGCAGCGAAGCGGCTTTCTGGAAGGCGCTGATGCCGGGTAGCACTTCGATTTCGACCTGGCTGCTGCGTTCGCGCTTCATTTCCCAGATCAGCGGCGCCATGCCATAGATGCCTGCGTCGCCGGAACTGACGACGCAGACAACTTTTCCCTGCTCGGCCTGGGCGAAGGCCTCTTCGGCCCGTTCGCGTTCCTTCTTCATCCCCGTATCGACGCAGACCGTGCGGGGCGTCAGATACGGTTGCACGAATTGGAAGTAATACTGGTAGCCGATGATGACGTCGGAGCGCCGGATCGCTTCGATCACGGCGGGCGTCACGTCACCCTCGCTTCCCGGGCCGAGCCCGGCCACAAAGATCTTCGGATCGCTCATCGCTTAGAACGGACGGGGCTGCTGGTTCAGATTGACAGGGTACACCGGAATGCGGCCGGGATCGTTGGCGGCGCAGGCGGCCAGCCAGGCCACGATGGTGGCGTCGACCCGCAGGTCGCTGAGCGAAAGACGCTCGTAGGTATCCATAATGGTGTGGTAGGTCCGGAAGTACTCGAGTTCATCTTGGATGAACTGATAGGCCGGGAGACCGAAGCGGGTGAAGGTCTGGTGATCGGTGCCGCCGGTGGTCCGGGGCGACAGATACTGGAATCCGAGCGATTCGATGTATTTCATCCAGGCCTCGAAGAAGGGGAACGCAGCGTCGTTCCGCTCCAGGTAGATCCCGCGGAAGCGGCCGGAGCCGTTGTCCATATTCAGATAGAGGGCGAACTTGTCGAAGCCGGGAAGCTTTTTCTGGTCCTTGTAAAGATACTGCTCCAGATAGCCCCGCGAGCCGTAGAGCCCCTGCTCCTCGCCGCCCCACAGCGCCAGGCGGATGGTGCGCTTGGGTTTGAAGCCCAGTTCCTGGAGGATGCGCATCGCTTCGATCATCACGATGCAGCCGGAGGCGTTGTCGGCCGCGCCGGTGCCGCCGTGCCAGGAGTCGAAGTGACCGCCGAGGAGGATGATTTCATCCTTCAGCTTGGGATCGGTGCCGGGAATCTCCGCATAGATGTTGTGGACTTCACGGTCGTCGGTAAAGCGGTTGATCAGTTCGAGTTCCATCTCGACCTTGTGGCCCTTTTCGATCAGACGGACCATCCGGCCGTGGTCTTCGAGGGGCATCGTGATTTCGGGAACGGGTTCGGGATCGCCGGCCTTGTAGTTGACGCCCGTGCCGCTCGGCACGTTGAAGGAGCCGCTGCCGGTCACGATGCAGAGCGGCTTCTCGCTGGCGCAGAACTCATTGGTCAGCCGGCGGAGCTCCATCATGGCCCGGTAGTCGAAATTCATCCGGCCGCCGTAGCGGTTGCGCGGCGTGGCGCGGTTGTCGGTTTTCAGGGCTTCCAGTTCCTCCTCCTGATAGCGCGAGGCAAGGGGTTCGAAATTGATGTCGACCGTCTGGGTGGAGGGCATCAGCAGGATCTTGCCGGCGACCTTTCCACGGTATTTTTCCAGATCTTCCTTGGACTGGATGTTGAAGACCACGCATTCACCCTTGACCAGGCCGTCGGTGCTGCCCGACCAGGCCTTGGGGTTGACGGTAAAGGCGCAGTAGTACGGAGCGGTCATGGCCGCATAGGTCTTGACCACGTCCCAACCGCCGCGGGGGAATTCCATCGCGAAGGCGGAACGGGGATTGGAGAAGCCGTACTCCTTGAGTTTTTCAATGACGAGACTGTCGGCGCGGCGTTTCTGGCAGGATGCTGTCAGGCGCGAGCCGAGATAGTCGGTCATAAACTGGGAAAGCTCCTCGATTTTGGAATTGCTCAGGCCCTCGGCCTTGATACGGCTGGCCCATTCCGCCGATTCCGACACCTGGGCCAGGGCACGGTTGCCGCCCAGACACAGGGCGAGCAACGATAGGACAACTAAGAACTTTTTCATAATCGTAGACAATTATGGCAAAGATACGGTTTTTTCGTAAATTTGACGTCCCTAAGCGACAGTGTAATGAACCGGATCTATACCCGCACGGGCGATGCCGGCACCACCGGCATCCACGGCGGTTCCCGCGTACCCAAAGACGACCCCCGCATCGAAGCCAACGGCGATCTCGACGAACTGAATTGCCAGCTCGGCGTGGTCCGCTCGATGCTCAGAGGCCCGGTCGAACCGGGCCTGACGGAAATGCAGTGGGACGAGGGGCTGCATCGCATCCAGCAGAACATGATGACCGTGATGAGCCTGGTCGCGACGCCTTCGGCGGAGCGGGCGAAAAACCCGAACGAACTGCCCGAAAACCTCGTGGCCGACTGCGAAGCGGCCATCGACGCGCTGACGGAGCAGGCCGGGCCCGGCCTGCACTTCCTGCTGCCGGGCGGCACGCCGCTGGCAGCGCAGCTGCAGCTGGCACGGGCCGTGTGCCGCCGCGCCGAACGGCGCCTCTGGGCCCTGCACCGCCAGGATCCCGTCCCCGAAGCCATCCTGCAATACATCAACCGCCTTTCCGACCTGTTCTTCGTCATGGCCCGCTGCGAGCTGGCCCGCCAGGACTGGCCCGAAGAACGCTGGAAAGCCTTCGCCTACAAGAACCGGAAATGAAAGAGCGCCTTCATCCCGTGATGTTCGCCGGAACCGGCAGCGACGT
>CACYZM010000044.1 GCA_902778855.1 uncultured Bacteroidia bacterium | reverse complement strand
TGAGATGTTTACCGCAACCTATAACCACTCATATATCTTGTTTGTGGGCCCCACCGTATGGGAAACACGGGCGGCTTATCGCTATACAGGGTATACTGTACGGGCCGTCTCCGACTAATTCAGAAAACCAGTCGTTATGAAACGTTTTACTTACAGAATCATACGTTGCGGTTGGCTGGCCGCTTTCCTGCTGGCGTTTACGGCGTGCGAGAAAGAGCAGGAGCCGGTCGACATCACGTTGCGGCCGGATTCGCTTCGTTGACGAGCAAGCTGTCACTGATCGAGTCGTCACTTACCGAGGGTTTCTCCGGCAACGAGTCGGCCCTGAAACTGGTCCGGCAAGCCGTGGCGTCGATGAGTGGCACGGCTGCCGAGAAGCTTGCGGCCATCGAAACGGCCATCAAGTCGCAGACCACAAGTCTGGAGACGAAGCTCGCGCTGGTCGAAGCGGCCGTCAAGGAAGGCTTCGTCGACGCCAATGCGCAACAGGCGCTGCTGCAGGAGGCCATCGAATCGCTGGGCGGCACGATGGCCGAGAAACTTGCTGCCGTCGAGACGGCCGTTCAATCCGAGACGACGGGTCTGGAGACGAAGATCGGCCTGGTCGAAGCCGCCGTGACCAACGGCCTGGCCGATGTCAAGACGGCCCAGAGCCAGACGACCGACCTGGGCGCCAAGCTCGCCCTGGTCGAGACGGCGGTGAAGGAAGGCTTCGCCGATGCCAATGCGCAACAGGAGCTGCTGCAGGAGGCCGTCGAGTCGCTGGGCGGCACGATGGAAGAAAAACTCGCCGCCCTCGAAGAGGCGATGAAGAGCCAGACTTCGAGCCTCGAGACAAAACTCGGTGCCATTGAAACGGCTGTCGAGAACGGCCTGGCTGACGCCAAGGAGCAGCGTGCGCTGATCCAGAAGGCGGTTGAATCGCTGGCAGGCACGGAAACCGAGAAACTCGCGAAGATCGAACAGGCCATCACGAGCCAGACGACCACGCTGTCATCGAAGCTGGCCGCCATCGAGGCGGCTGTCAAGAGTGGTGCGAGCGACGATGCCGCGGCGCTGGAAGCCATCAAGACGGCGATCGAGACGTCGGGTACCACCACGGCCGAAAAACTCGCGGCCCTTGAACAGGCCATCAGCGACCAGACGACCGGGCTGACGACGAAACTGGAAGCCATCGAGACGGCCGTGACCGGCGGCGTCACCGATGTCACCGCCGCGCTGGCCCTGATTAAGACGGCGGTGGAAGCCATTCCCGCATCCCTGACATCGCTCGACACGGACCTGAGCGCCAAGATCGCCGAAGTGGTCACGGCCATCGGCGCCGTCAATACGACGCTCACCACCGGCGATGTCGCGACGGCCCTGTCGAACATCCTCGACGCCATCACCGACCAGACCGACTACAGCGAAATCCTTACCCTCATCCAGGAAAATGTTGCGGCGATCGGGCCTTCTCACGGCTCTCCCAAAGATCTTGATATCTGGTGTTATCCCAATGCGACCTTCGACCTCGATCTGTCAAGGGCCGTGGAGGTCAGCGATATCTTTTGTGCGCTCCATGCGTCGAAGGACGGTTCCTATACGGCCGATAACATCGAGACCGTTGAGTTCCTGCCTTTGAATGACTCTATTGCACCGGTTCAGGTTACTTTTGACAGGGAGAGGCATTTCCTTCGTTTCCATCCCGATACGACCGGAAGCCGGGTCTGGCGCAATTTTCAGGATTCTTCCGGGTTTAAGAATGAAGGTGTGACAGGCAGGCTGATCCTGACTGACCGTTGGAAGACGAAGGACACGATTTTCAATATGGTGACTCCGCGTGGTGAAAAACTGTTCAAGATCAGTTGGTTCAATGCCTCGGGTTTCTCCTGGCGAAAGAAAGTGTCCATGAGCATGATCGACGACAACAAAGTGACCCTCGTGTTGAATGAATTTTCCAGGGTCCTCGGGTTCGACTATGATAAGTTGAAGAGTACCTGGTATTCGATCAATTCAGCGTGCGAAAAGTACGGGAATTATAAGCGTATAACTGGCAAGTTCAAGCCGGAGGAAACTGCGCTGGAAGTGGAGTTTGCTGACGATTATCACGTAGGCGACAGTTTCGGTTTGATTGGAACGATTGTCGTTTACATCACACCCAGCGAGACGGAGCCGTCATTCAAACCTTGCCAAATGCTGTTCCGCTTCGACTTGACGGTGGAGATCACCAATAATTAAATAGGAATAGCCGTCTTTATGAAACGTTTTACGAATAGAATCATACATTGCGGCTGGCTGGTTTCTTTCCTGTTGCTGGTGCCGCTTGCGTCGGTAACGTTTACCGCGTGCGGCAACCCTGCTCCGGAACTCAACATTTCGATGGAGACCGATTTCAGCGGTGTGCTTGCGGCGCTAAACAACGCGAATACGTCGTTGAGCGACAAGCTTTCTTCGATTGAAAAGGCGATGTCCGACGGCCTGGCAGACAGTCAGGAAGCGCTCGAAATGGTCCGCAAGGCCGTGGAGTCGATGAACGGCACGATGGCCGAGAAACTGGCGGCCATCGAAACGGCCATCCAGTCGCAGACCACGAATCTGGAAACGAAGATCGCCCTGGTTGAGGCCGCCGTGAAGAACGGCTTCGCCGATGCGAAGACGCAGCAGGAACTGCTGAAGCAGGCCATTGAATCGCTGGGCGGCACGATGGCCGAGAAACTGGCGGCCATCGAGACGGCCGTCAAGGAACAGGCGACGAGCCTGGAGACGAAGCTCAGCCTGGTCGAAGCCGCCGTGACCAACGGCCTGGCCGACGTCAAGACGGCCCAGGAGCTGGTTAAGGAAGCGATCGAAGCCCTGGGCGGCACAATGGAGGAGAAACTTGCCGCCATCGAAACGGCTCTCCAAAGCCAGACGACCGACCTGGGCGCCAAACTCGCCCTGGTCGAGACGGCGGTGAAGGAAGGCTTTGCCGACCAGAAAGCCCAGGAAGACTTGCTGAAAGAAGCCATCGAGTCGCTGCAGGGTACTGTTGAAGAGAAACTCGCTGCCCTCGAAGAAGCGATGAAGAGCCAGACCTCCAGCCTGGAAACGAAACTGGATGCCATCGAGACGGCGGTGGAGAACGGCGTTGCCGACGCCAAGGAGCAGCGTGCGCTGATTCAAAAGGCGGTCGAATCGCTGGCAGGCACGGAGGCCGAGAAACTTGCGAAGATCGAGCAGGCCATTACGAGCCAGACGACCACGCTGTCGTCGAAGCTGGCCACCATCGAGGCGGCTGTCAAGAACGGTGCGAGCGACGAAGCCACGGCACTGGAAGCCATTAAGACGGCGATTGAGACGTCGTCACCGACGCGCTGGCCCTGGTCAAGACGGCGGTGGAAGCCATCCCTGGCTCCCTGACATCGCTCGACACGGACCTGAGCGCCAAGATCGCCGAAGTGGTCACGGCCATCGGCGCCGTCAATACGACGCTCACCACCGGCGCTGTCGCCACGGCACTGTCGAACATCCTCGATGCCATCACGGGCCAAACTGACTATAGTGACATCCTCACAACCATCCTGGAAGTCCTCGAAGTCTTGGTCCCCAAGGAAATCAACGGCCACGCCTATGTGGAGATGGGCGATGGCCTCAAATGGGCCACCTGCAACATCGGCGCGGAGAATCCGTGGGACTACGGCGACTACTACGCCTGGGGCGAGACGGCCACGAAGGAAAGTTATGCTTGGACCAACTACATCTTTGCCAAAGACCCTTCTGATTATAATAATGGGGTGAAGAAGTATTCCGAAGAAGACTCGTATAAGACGTTGTTTCCTGAAGACGATGCTGCGACGAGCCTTTGGAAGGATCCCTGGCGTATGCCGACGGTCGAAGAATGGGCGGCGCTACGCGACACGACGCTCTACACCTGGAAGTGGGAAACCAATTACAACGGTTCCGGCAAGAATGGCATGCTTGTGACCCGCAAGGAAGGAACCGGCCCTTGCGCCGGAAACAGCATATTCCTTCCCGCCGCTGGGCGCTGGTTCGAGTCCCGATGGCTCTATGGGGGTTCCCAGGGGTTTTACTGGTCCTCTTCTCTTGAAACAGCTTTGTTCGCCATGGGCGTGGAGGTATTAGATTCAAGTTTCATGTTGTTAACCGCCGACCGTTATGCCGGGCTCAATGTCCGTCCCGTCACAGAATAATTAAAAACCGGGAGTCAAAAGGACTCCCGGTTTTCATATCCTTTTCTTTCGGGGCAGCGCCCCGTTAAAACTTGTGGATGGCCAGGCCGCTGCGGAGCTTCGGCTCGAACCAGGTGGTCTTCGGGGGCATGATGTTGCCGGTGTCGGCAATGTCGATCAACTGCTTCATCGAGACCGGGTAGAGCGCGAAAGCCACTTTCATCTCGCCGCTGTCGACGCGACGCTTCAGTTCGCCCAGACCGCGGATGCCGCCGACGAAGTCGATGCGGTTGGAGGTGCGCAGGTCGCCGAGGTTGAGGATCTTGTCGAACACGAGGTTCGAGAGGATCGTCACGTCAAGCACGCCGATCGGGTCGTTATCGTTGTACGTGCCGGGTTTTGCGGTGAGCGAATACCACACGCCTTCAAAGTACATCGAGAAGTTGTGCAGGCCGGCGGGCTTATAGGCCTCGCTGCAGTTGCAGTGGCACGGGAACTCGCATTCGCACTTGCCGCCGTCCTTCGTGCAGTCGCACTTGCACTCCACGATGAAATCCTTCTGCAGGGCTTCGAAGAACTGTTTGCCCGTCAGGCCGTTGAGATCCTTGACCACGCGGTTGTAGTCGATGATCTTGAGCTGGTTGTCGGGGAAGCACACGGCCATGAAGTAGTTGTACTCTTCGTTGCCGGTGTGGTTCGGGTTCTTCGCGCGACGCTCGGCTCCCACGCGGGCGGCTGCCGCGGTGCGGTGGTGGCCGTCGGCCACGTAGAAGGCCGGAATCGAGGCGAAGATCTCGGTGATGCGGTCGATGTCTTTCTGGTCGTCGATCACCCAGAGTTTGTGGCCGAAGCCGTCTTCATCGGCGATGAAGTCGTATTCGGGCACGCGGGCGATGTAACGGAACATAATGGCGTCGATCTCGGCGTTGTCGGGGTAGGCGAAGAACACCGGCTCGATGTTCGCGCTCTGGATCTGGACGTGGACCATGCGGTCGTCTTCCTTCTCCTTGCGGGTGAGCTCGTGTTTCTTGATGGCGCCCGTGGCGTAGTCGTCGGTGTTGGCGCAGAGGATGATGCCGTACTGGGTGCGGCCTTCCATCGTCTGGGCGTATACGTAGTAGTACTCCTTGTCGTCCTGCTTCAGCCAGCCGCGCTCCTGCCATTTCTTGAAGTTCTCGACGGCCTTGTCGTAGGTACGCTGCTCGTGCTCGCCGGCGATCGGGTCGAAATCGATCTCGGGCTTCGTGATGTGGAGCAGGGATTTCTCACCGGCCTCGGCCTTGGCCTCGACGGAGTTCATCACGTCGTAGGGGCGGGCGGAGACTTCCTTGGCGATGGCCTTCGGCGGCCGGATGGCGGCGAACGGTTTAACCTTTACCATAGCGTCTTATTTGTTGAGTTGGAAGGTGCGGTCGCCGGTGGCGAAGAACTTGCAGATCTGGTTCGCGGCGGCCAGGCCGGCGTTGATGTTGGCTTCGGCGGTCTCGGCACCCATCTTCTTGGGCGTGCCGAAATAGCGCTTGCCAAACTTCTCGGCAAACTCGGCGGCGCGCTCGGGGGCGACGTCGGCGACGTAGCGGAGGTCTTCACGCTCGGTCATCAGGTCGAAGAGTTCGGCTTCGTTGATGACTTCCTTGCGGGCGGTGTTGATCAGGCAGCCACCCTTGGGCATACGGCCCACGAGGTTGCGGCCGATGGAGCCTTTGGTCTCCGGCGTGGCCGGGATGTGCAGCGACACGAAGTCGGAGTTCTCATAGAGCGCTTCCAGGCTCGGGGCGACTTTCGCACCGGTGGCTTCGATCTTCTCGTTGGGGAGATAGGGGTCGAAGGCGATGACGTTCATGCCGAAGCCCATGGCGAGCTTGCCCACGAGGCGGCCGACGTTGCCGTAGGCCTGGATGCCGAGGGTCTTGCCCTTGAGCTCACTGCCGGTACCCGGGGTGAACTGGTTGCGGTTCATATAGATCATCAGGCCGAGGGCGAGTTCCGCCACGGCGTTGGAGTTCTGGCCCGGGGTGTTCATCGCGACCACGTTGTGGGCGGTGCAGGCGGCCAGGTCGAGGTTGTCGAAACCGGCGCCGGCACGCACGACGATCTTCAGGTTTTTGGCGGCCTCCACCACGGCGGCGGTCACCTTGTCGGAGCGGACGATCAGGGCGTCGGCGTCGGCGACGGCGGCGACGAGTTCGGCTTCACCGGGATACTTTTCGAGGAGGGCGAGGGTGTGGCCGTTCTCTTCGGCGATCTTGCGGATGCCGTCGACGGCAGCTTTCGCGAAAGGTTTCTGCGTAGCGACTAAGATCTTCATGGCAGGCCTATTTGTGGAGTTTCTCGAATTCCTGCATGCAGGCGATCAGGGCCTGGACGGCCTCTTTCGGGCAGGCGTTGTAGAGGGAGGCGCGGAAGCCGCCGACACTGCGGTGGCCCTTGATGCCGACCATGCCGCGTTCCTTGGCGAAGGCCAGGAACTCGTCCTGCAGGTTCTCGTAACCCGGAGCCATCACGAAGCAGACGTTCATGATCGAGCGGTCTTCCTTCGCAGCGGTGCCCACGAAGAGCGGGTTGCGGTCGATTTCATCGTAAAGCAGCTGGGCTTTCTCGACGTTGAGTTTGTGGATGGCTTCGACGCCGCCGATTCCCTTGAGCCACTTCAGGGTCTCGGTCATCACGAAGATCGGGAACACCGGCGGGGTGTTGAACATCGACTCTTTCTCGATGTGCGTGCGGTAGTCGATCATCGTCGGGAGGTAGCGGGTCACCTTGCCGAGGATGTCCTTGCGGATGATGGCGAAGATCACGCCGGCGGGGCCCACGTTCTTCTGCGCGCCGCCGTAGATGAGGGCGTACTTCTTGACGTCGACCGGACGGCTCATGATGTCGGACGACATATCGGCCACGAGGTTCACCGGGCAGTCCATGTCGTATTTGATCTCCGTGCCGTAGATCGTGTTGTTGGTGGTGATGTGGAAGTAGTCGAGGTCGGTCGGGATCTCATAGCCCTTCGGGATGTAGCTGTAGGTCTTGTCGGCCGACGAGGCGACGCAGATCGCGTTGCCGATGCCCTTGGCTTCCTTGAGCGCCTTCTTGGCCCAGACACCCGTTTCCAGGTAGCCGGCCTTGTTCTCGAGGAGGTTCATCGCCACATAGAGGAACTGGAGCGAAGCGCCGCCGCCGAGGAAGACCACTTCATAGTTGTCGGGGATGTTGAGGAGCTCCTTCCAGAGTGCGCGGCACTCGTTCATGGTTTCCTCCCATTCCTTCGAACGGTGAGATACGGATATGACCGGCATGCCGGTACCTTTGAAGTCTTGCAATGCTGCGATGGCTGCGTCGATTGCCTGCTGCGGCAACACGCAGGGACCAGCGTTGAAATTGTAAGCTTTTTTCATAAAAATTGTATTGTGTTTAAAGGTGTTAATGATTTTCAACCGTAATCCGCAAATTTAAACAAATTATTTGAGATTGATCTGGCAAAAGGATAATTGTTTGCGAAAGTCTTCGATCTGGCTCAGACGCACCCGGACTTCCATCGTGCAGTCGAGATCGAAGTCCTGCCGGATGGGGGCGATGCCCATCTCCTTGAGCGTCTTCATCACGTCGTTCATCTGCAGATAGCCGAACTGGATGGTGAAGTGCTGGCCCGCCACTTTTTCGATAACCTGCGCGTGGTCGAGCGCGTCCTGCGTGGCGGTCTTATAGGCCCGGATGAGCCCCGGGACGCCCAGTTTCACGCCGCCAAAATAGCGGACGACCACCACGAGCACGTCGCTCAGCTCCCGACTCAGCAGCTGCCCGTGGATGGGGCGGCCCGCCGTGGAGGAGGGCTCGCCGTCATCGCTCAGGCGATACGGCTCGCCCGTGAGGCCGAGCCGCCAGGCGAAGCAGTGATGCCGGGCGTCGAAGTACTCCTTCCGGACGGCCGCGATGCGGGCCTTGGCCTCTTCTTCGGTCTCGACCGGCCACGCAAAGGCCAGAAACTTGCTCCCAAGTTCCTTGTAAATGCCCTCTGAAGGCCCTGCAATCGAAAAATAGGTGTCGGAAATTGAATTCATCGGGTAAAAGTACGCAAAAAATTGTTAAATTTGTGTTATGGTATATCAATTCAGGGCAACGATACCCGAGAGCAAGATCTTTTTTCGGGTTTACGAAATAAAGGGCGACATGTCGCTCTTCAAGTTCAATCTATTCCTTGTTGATGATCTGGGCTTCTCGCCCGACCAGATGGTGCTGTTCGAAGGCTACGACGCCGCCGGCGCGCTTTGCAGCGAGTACGGCCTCTTCGACCTCGGCGACGGCTCCATGGACACTGTGACCTTCGACAAGGTGGCCGCCCGCGGCGAGTCGGAACTGCACTACTGTTTCGATCTGCGCAACAACCGGTACATCAAACTGGTGCTCGAAGGCGAGAGCGGCGAATCCCCGATGCGGGCCTATCCGCACCTGGTAGCCGAAAACGGCCAGAACCCCGACCAGTTCCGGGCGCGCTACGAAGAAGCGCCCGCCGTTCCCAAACTCCATCCGTACCGCGATTCCGCCGTCATCGGCGACGACGAACCGGACGACGACGATCTTGACGACGAAGACGAAGAGGAAGACGACGACAAGATCTTCGACGGCGAGGAACTCTACGACGAAGGCGAAGACAAAGAATAGCGCATCCGGCCTCCGATGCACACGCTGCACATCATATTGGGACCGACCGGCGTCGGCAAGACGGACTATGCCCTGGCATTGGCCCGCCGGGTCGGCTCGCCCGTCGTCTCGTGCGACTCCCGCCAGGTGTTCCGCGAGATGCGGATCGGCACGGCCCGGCCCACCGACGCGCAGCTGGCGGAGGTACCGCATTATTTCATCGCCGACCGCAGCGTCACCGAACCCTTCACGGCGGGCCAGTTCGAGATTGAGGCCCTGGCCCTGCTCGACCGCTTGTTCCAGGATCACGAGACCGTGGTGATGGCCGGCGGCTCGGGGCTCTACATCGACGCCCTCTGCAACGGCCTCGACGATTTCCCGCCGGCCGATCCGGAGTTGCGCGAGCAACTCTCCGCCCGCCTGCGGGAGGAAGGCGTCGCCGCCCTCCGCGCCGAACTCCGTCTCCTCGACCCCGAATCCTACGCCGCGCTCGACCCGGCCAACGGCCAGCGCATCGTCCGCGCGCTCGAGGTGACGATCGCCACGGGCCGTAAGTTTTCCTCGTTCAAGACCCACGCGAACAAGGAGCGCCCTTTCGCCATCGAAAAAACCGGCCTGACCCGGCCGCGTGCTGAACTTTATGCCCGCATCGACGCGCGCGTCGACGCGATGATGGCCGAAGGCCTCCTCGACGAGGCGCGCGCGCTGCTCCCGCACCGTGCCCTTCCGGCGCTCAACACCGTGGGATACAAGGAGTTGTTCGACTACTTCGATGGGAAGTATGACCTCGCCGAAGCCGTCCGGCTCATCAAGCGCAACACCCGCCACTACGCCAAAAAGCAGCTCACCTGGTGGGGCCGCGACGCCTCAATTCGCTGGATTACGCTTTCCGAGTGATTTCCCGCATCGGATTGGCACGATTTTTCCTTTTTTCGGTTTTAAGTTTCAAACCGCAACCGAAATACCCTAATATCATGAGAAGATTTACAGAAGTGGTACTGATGCTTTGCATCGCAATGATGTGTACTACCTCCTTTGAGGCACAAGGCCAGAATCGTCGTCAAGGCGGTGGATCTTCCCACGCGCCAAGGACAGAACACCGCGCCCCCTCCGGGCACAGCGGGCCGAGTACGAAGATGTCGGCGCCCCGCAGCAATAATCACGGCTCGGCAGTCAGCCGCAGCTCTTCCCACGTCAATCGCAGCCAGGCGGCTCCGCAGATGAACCGCAGCCACGGCGGCAGCATCGCTCGCACTCCCCGCAGCCAGGCGGCTCCGCAGATGAACCGCAGCCACGGCACGCCCGCCAATCGCAGCGCGCAGGTCAACCGCGCGCCCCGCGCCAACAACGGCAGCGTAACCCGTACGCCGCGCCCGAGCAACGGCTCTTCGATGAACCGTGGCCCGCGTCCGGGCAACGGCTCCTCGGTCTCCCGTGGCCCGCGCCCGGGCAACGGCTCCTCGGTCTCCCGTGGCCCGCGCCCGAACCACAGCTCCGCGATTGCCCATAACCATCGTCCCGGCCACGCCCCGGCGGCTGTGCACCACCACGCTCCGGTGCATCGCGGACCGGCTTACGCCCGCCCGTACCTGGAGCCGCGCCACCGTCCGATTCCGTACCATCACCACGGCTATCACTACTTCGGCCATCGCATCCACACCCTGCCGATCGGCTATTCGGTGATCCGCGTCGGCTATCGCGACTACTATTACTATGACGGCATCTATTACCGCCCGTACTGGGACGGCGGCTACTACATCTGCCGTCCGCCGCTCGGAACCGTCATCGCCTCGACGCTCTTCGACGTGGCTATGACCACCATCGCCATCAACACCATCCGCAACGAGATCGAGCGCGCCCGCATCGCGGCCGAACTCTCGAGCTACTATGCGGCCCAGAACGCCAACTACACGCTCCGCACCAGCGACGATTACTACAACACGAACCTGGTGACCCAGGCCGGTCAGAACTACTACTATCAGGACGGCGTCTTCTACACCCTCCAGAACGGCGAATACCGCGTGATCGAAGCCCCCATCGGCGCCCTGGTCGACGAAATCCCCGAAGACTACGACGAAATCGAACTCGGCGGCAAGACCTACTACCAGGTGGAAGACACCCTCTTCAAACCCACCATCATCAACGGCAAACTCACCTTCGAAGTAGCCTGCAACCTCTAAACCGGCAGGCCGCCTGCCACGCAGAACTACCCGCCTGAACTTCAGGTGGGTAGTTTTGTGTTAATGCCCGTCTCGGATGCCTTGTCTGCCGTGGCACTTACCATCCTGATAGTCAGTTGATTCCTGATAATCGTGTGCGCATTTTTACGCACACGATTTTTAACATCATCCTGATTTACAGCGACATAGGTGCCACGTCTTCGGCCGTATCGTTGATTGTTGGCGTGTCGATGGCTTTACATACACTAATGGCTTCAATTGGGCTGGAGACCAAACTACTGATAATCAGTATATTAGCAAAATCCTACCCCCTCTTTCCGCAGGTGGGTAGGATTTTGTTTATGGCTGATAATCAGCGAGATGGCCTCCAGGGCTCAATCTTCAAATATCACGCTTGCGCCCCGAAAAGACCCATCGTCATTGAAATCAATGATTAGGGAGTACATATCGAGTCCCATGATCAGGAAGGGCGGGGTCATAAGAAAATAGTAAAGTCGGGTATACCCCGGCTCATACCGAATTCCAAAGTAATCCTCATTCCCCAGCAATTCAACGGTCTCCTCGATAGAGGGCTTTTCCGCGCGGAGTTTTTCAACCAAGGATTCGGACATATAATACCGTACCCGCTCGAAAGGCCAATGGTCATGTTTCCAAAACCATTGATTGAACGGAACTTGTTTCCCAAGCGTAGGCACATGCGCCCCTACGATGCAGATCACCGCCACCGCCAGCAGCCCGATCCCGATGTACTTAGCGATCCGTTTCATCCGTTTTGCCTTGTTGTTGTTTTGATTTCCCCAAAGTTACGGATAAATACAGTCAACGGGCACGGAAATGGGTAAAAACGTGCCCCGACCGATGAAATGTATCGGTCGGGGCATGAAATGAGGCGTGTTTGTGCCCTTACTTTTTCTTCACCTCTTCCTCAACGGGCTCGACGTACGGTTTGACCGACTTGAGCTCCACCTTGAAGGTCAGGGCTTCGTTGGGGTGGATGTCTCCACCGGCGCCACGGTCGCCATAGGCGAGTTCGGCCGGGATGTAGAGCATGATCTCACCGCCTTCGCCCACATACTGCAGACCTTCGGTCCAGCCGGCGATCACGCCGTCGAGCGGGAAGGTAGCGGTCTGACCGCGGTCATAGGAGGAGTCGAACACCTTGCCGTCGAGGTTGGTGCCTTCGTAGTCGACTTCCACGGTGTCGCGGCTGGTCGGCTTGACGCCTTCGCCTTCGCGGATGATCTTGTACTGCAGGCCGGATTCGGTGGTGACCACGCCTTCTTTCTTGCCGTTGGCTTCGAGCATGGCTTTCGAACGGTTCACCATCTCTTCAGAGACGGCGGTCATGCGTTTCTCCAGGAAACCGTTGACGATCTGCTGGAACTGCATATAGTCGATTTCGACGTCTTTGCCGGCATCCTGGATGCCTTTGACGATGCCGTTCACGCTGAGCGGGCCGAAATCGTTCTGCTTAAGCTGCATACCGAAAGAATAGCCGATCATGTAGCTGACGGAGTCGACATCGGATGCGGAGATGGTGGCGGGCTGCTTGCCGTCGGAGGTCTTCTTGTCGCAGGAAACCAGCGTCAGGGCGCCGCAGATGCAGATAACTGCAAAAATGACAATCTTTTTCATATGATAATGGTTTGTTATTCGCCTTTTACGAGCCGCAAATATAGCAAAAGTTCGAAAAAAAACACGGAATCGCGGAATTATCATTTTTTTTTCTTAATTTAGTGGTATGAACATTACTTCGGAAGACCTTCGCGGCAAACTCAAGGAATTTTTCGGGTGGGACGCCTTCAAGGGCAACCAGGAAGAAATCATCCTGGAACTCGTGGCCGGCAACGACGTATTCGTACTGATGCCCACGGGCGGCGGCAAGTCGCTGTGCTATCAGCTCCCGGCCCTCTGCCTGGAGGGGACGGCCATCGTCATCTCCCCCCTGATCGCCCTGATGAAAAACCAGGTCGACGCCATCCGCGGCTTCATCCAGAACCGGGAGGGCATCGCCCACTTCCTGAATTCCTCGCTCAACAAGACGCAGATCGCCGAAGTCAAAGCCGACCTTCTCTCCGGGGTCACCAAACTCCTCTACGTGGCGCCCGAATCCCTGACCAAAGACGAGAACATCCAGCTGCTCAAGCAGCTTCCCATCTCGTTCTACGCCATCGACGAAGCCCACTGCATCTCGGAGTGGGGCCACGATTTCCGGCCGGAATACCGCCGCATCCGCGAAATCATCGGCCAGATCCGCAAGGCGCCCATCATCGCCCTGACCGCCACCGCCACCCCGAAGGTCCAGTCGGACATCCAGAAGAACCTCGGCATGCTGAACGCCAAGGTGTTCAAGGATTCCTTCAACCGCGAGAACCTCTATTACGAAATCCGCGACAAGTCGAACCCCAAGCGCGACATCATCAAGTTCATCAAGGACAACGCCGGCAAGAGCGGCATCATCTACTGCCTCAGCCGCAAGAAAGTGGAAGAAATCGCGCAGCTGCTGAACGTCAACGGCATCAAGGCCCTGCCCTACCACGCCGGTATGGACGCCGTCACGCGTGCCCACAACCAGGACGCCTTCCTGATGGAAGAAGTCGACGTGATCGTGGCCACCATCGCCTTCGGCATGGGCATCGACAAGCCCGACGTCCGCTTCGTGATCCACTACGACATCCCCAAGAGCCTGGAAGGCTATTATCAGGAGACGGGGCGCGCCGGCCGCGACGGCCGGGAAGGCCAGTGCATCGCGTTCTACAGCTACAAGGACATCCAGCGGCTCGAGAAATTCATGCAGGGCAAGCCCATCTCCGAGCAGGAGATCGGCAAGCAGCTGCTGATGGAGACGGTCTCCTACGCCGAATCCAACCAGTGCCGCCGCAAGATCCTGCTCAACTACTTCGGCGAAGACTATCCGCAGGAGAACTGCGGTATGTGCGACAACTGCCTCTATCCCAAGAAGCAGTTCGACGGCCACGAAGAGATGTGCGTGGTCATCGAGCTCATCCTCTCGCTCCGCGAGGCCTTCAAGGCCGACCACCTGGCGGCCATACTGGCCGGGGTCGACAACTCGATCATCAAGTCGTACAACCACCATAAGCACGAGCTCTTCGGCTACGGCCGCGAGCGCGGCGTCCGCTTCTGGAGCGCCGTCATCCGGCAGGGCCTCATCCTCCATCTGCTCGACAAGGACATCGAACGCTACGGCCTGATCAACGTCACCATCGCGGGGCGCGAATTCTACGAGCACCCTACGCCCCTGATGCTTACCGAAGACCGCGAATTCGTGGACGGCGAAGACGACGATGACGACGAACCCGTCATCGGAGCCGGCAAGCACGGCCAGAGCGGCGGCGGAGGCGGCGACCAGAACCTGCTGGCCATGCTCAAGGACGTGCGGAAAGATCTCGCCCGCCGGCAGAACCTGCCCGCCTGGGTCATCTTCTCCGACCCGAGCCTCGAAGATATGTCGATCCAGTACCCGATGACGGTCGACGAGCTCAAGAACTGCCAGGGCGTGGGCGAAGGCAAGGCCCGCAAGTTCGGCAAGCCGTTCATCGAGCTGATCGCCAAGTACGTCGAAGAGAACGAAATCATCCGGCCCGACGACTTCGTGGTCAAGTCGGTGGTCAACCGTTCGGCCAACAAGGTCTTCATCATCCAGAGCATCGACCGCAAGCTCCCGTTCGAGGACATCGCCCGCAACAAGGACATGGACCTCGACGAGCTCCTCGACGAAATCGAATCGATCGTCGGCTCCGGCACCCGCCTGAACATCGACTACTACATCCGCCAGACCATTGACGAAGACAAGGTCGACGACATCTACGACTATTTCAAGGAAGAAGCCGACTCCGACTCCATCACCGACGCGATGAAAGAGCTCGGCGCCGACTACACCGAAGAAGAAGTCCGCCTCGTCCGCATCAAATTCCTGTCGGAAGTCGGGAACTAAGGAGGCCTTTGAGCCCTGGAGGCTATCTCGCTGATTATCAGCCATAAACAAAATCCTACCCACCTGCGGAAAGAGGGGGTAGGATTGTATTAATGTGCTGACTATTAGCAATTTGAACTCCAGCCTGGGCTGGGCCCAGCTGGGGCAGGATAGGCTATCCGCAGTAGTAATACTTCTTGACCAGCGCGGCCATTTTCTTGGGGTCGTTGGTGGCGTCGTGGCGGATGTGCTGGTCCTTGAAGGCGCGGAGGCGTTCGATGGTACCGTCGATCATGGCGGGGGAGAAGATGCCGTCCTTTTCATAGAGGGCGCGGTTCTTCTCAAGGCAGTCGGCCGATTCGTGGCAGGAGGCGGGGAGCTGTTCAAGGGAGTTGAGGAGCTTCTCGTTCTTCTTGTCGTGGATGTTCACGTCGACGTAGGTCCGGTCGGCGACTTCGAGGGCGTCGGGCATTTCAAAGCCGGTGCGGGCGGCAGTCACCAGGCCGGCGAGCATATTGTAGATGTCGGCGCTGCCGTCGCCGGAACGCATTTCCACGGTCTGCTTGTCGGGGATCACGAAATCGTTGGGGTCTTCGAGCGGGTTGGCGATGGCGCTCATGCTGTGGCCGACGCTCCAGCCCAGCGGCACGCGGACGAGCACCGAGCGGTTGCGGTCGCCCCAGCAGACGCTGGTGGGCGCTTCCTGGTGCGGCACCAGGCGGAAGTAGGAGGTGGGGTTCGTGTTGCCGAAGGCCGTGAGCGAGGAGGCGAACTTCATATAGCCGGCGATGGCGCGGCGGGCGTCATCGGAGAGGGAGCCGTCCTTGATCATCACCGAACGGTCGCCCTTCATCATCCGGGTGTGGAAGTGCAGGCCGCTGCCGGCCTTGCCGGTGGTGATCTTCGGGGCGAAGGTCACGTCGATGCCGTACTGGTAGGCCAGCGAGCGGAGGATCCATTTGGCCATCATCAGCTGGTCGGCCGCCGATTCCACGGGGTTGACGAGGAATTCGATCTCGTTCTGCTCGTAGATCTTGCCGTCGAGGGTGAAGTTGCCCACTTCGCAGTGACCGTACTTGATCTGGCCGCCCACTTCGGCGATGGCGCGGATGGCGTCGGCCCGGAAACTCTCGAACTTGGCGAAGGGCGTGGATTCGTGGTAGCCGTGCTGGTCTTCGGCGGGGAACATCCCGTCATCGCTGTCGACCAGATAGAATTCGAGTTCACCCATCGCCTCGAAGGTGTAGCCCGTCCGCTCCCGGAAGGCCTTGTGGGCCTTGCGGAGGGTGAATTCAGGCGCGCTTTCGAGCGGCAGGCCGTCTTTCGTGAAATAGCTGCAGAGGAAGCCGACCGTGGGGATTTCCTGGAACGGATCGACGTAGGCCGTGCTGAAACGGGGGATCACATAAAGGTCGCTGCTGTCGGCGGCAATGTAAGGGAAGAGACTGGAGCCGTCCACACGCTCGCCGTAAGAAAGAATGGTGTCCAGATACTGCCGGTTCGTGACCGGGAAGTTCAGCGTCTTGAGCCGCCCGTCGGCCGCCACGTAGCGGAAATTGACAATGCGGACCTCGTGCTTGACGATGTAGTCCGTCAGGTCTTTTTTCGTGAAGGCTGCCGGCTCCTTGCCGATGGCCTGCACCAGTGGATTGATGTTATAGTCGCAAAAAGTATTCATATTATATATATAATAAATGAGTTTCGGACTTCAAAGTTAAGAAATGATAGGATAAATAGCTAAATTCCCGGCTTAATTCTTGCAACGCTGGGGTTCATCATTCTTTCTTTCTTTTTATGAAATTCATCAATTCCTTTGCCTTGAAGATCGTGTTGGTGGGCATCCTTGCGCTCGCCATGCTGATTCCGCTCGTGATGATCGGCGGGCTGGTCAGTGAACGCCAGAATAACGCCGACAATACCGTCCGGGCCATTTCAGATGAATGGAGCCGTGCACAGACCCTTTCCGGCCCCCGGTTGGTTTTTGAATATGAGGTCGCGGAAAAAGATGCGGCCGGAAAAACACAAGTCCGGAAGATTACCCGGAAAATTTATCCCGAGCATCTGAAAGTGGATGCAGACATCGCCACCCAATTGCTCCACAGGTCCATCTATGACGTGATGGTCTATCGTTCCGACCTGGCGCTGGCAGGCGATTTCGTCATTCCGGAAGACTTGACGGTGCGGGACGCCCGCGTCCAGCTGGAGATGGAAATGTCGGATCTTCGCGGCATCGAGGGAGAGGCGGGTTTCACCGTGGCGGGCGAGCCGTACCGGTTCACCGACAGCCGCGACGCCATACTGGTCAAGGAATTGAAGATTGTCTGCGAGAAAGGGAAGGAAGCGAACATCCCCTTTGCGATGAACCTGCGCGTGAAAGGATCCAAATCCATATCCTTCAAACCCGTAGGCGGGATCACGGAAGTGACGGTGCACGGCGATTGCCCGACCCCGTCCTTCAAGGGCGATTTCCTCCCCGCGGAACGGGAGATCCGTGACGACGGATTCTCGGCCCGATGGATCGTGTCGCAAATCAACCGGGGCGGCCCGGAAGAGTCCGCTTTCCAGGTTGACCTGCTCCAGAAGGTCACGCAGTACCAGCAGACGGACCGTCTGCTGAAATACGGCCTCCTCATCATCGCGCTGGTCTTCATCGCCGGGCTGATCGTGGAGCTGGTCGGCAAACGCGAGATCAGCATCATCCAGTACCTGGTCATCGGACTCTCGCTCGTTCTGTTTTATGCGCTGGTCCTTTCCTTCTCCGAATTTGTGTCCTTCGGCATCGCCTACGCCCTGGCCGCCGCGATGACGACCCTTGCCCTGCTGGGCTATTTCCGCGGCATCCTCAAGGACCGGTCGGCCTATTTCCTCGTGGCCCTGGTCGCCCTGGCCTA
Organism: uncultured Bacteroidia bacterium; assembly: GCA_902778855.1. GTDB lineage: Bacteria > Bacteroidota > Bacteroidia > Bacteroidales > UBA932 > Cacconaster. Next base: position 51 of record CACYZM010000044.1, on the reverse strand, counting down.
CATCGTCAGCTACGTCCTGCTCCAGATGGAAACGTACGCCCTCCTCACCGG
>CACYZM010000043.1 GCA_902778855.1 uncultured Bacteroidia bacterium | reverse complement strand
AGGCCAGTGGATCATCGAAGGCCACGGCGTGGATCCCGACATCGACATCGACATCAACCCGTTCGAGGATTACCAGGGCAAGGACGCCCAGCTCGACAAGGCCATCGAAGTCCTGAAGGGTGAAATGAAGAACTGGCAGCCGCTGCCCGGCACGCCCGCAGCTCCCGACAAGAGCCGGACCGGCCTGAAATAGGACTCAATGCCCTAACTCGTAGCGCAGGCCCAGCGAAAAGCCGAACGCATCGGGCAGAACCGATCCCCGGTCGGCATAAAGGCCATACGTCAACGTAATGTTTTTGAGCGGGACCTCTCCCAGGAAGGCCCCGCTCATTTGTTGCAGCGGAGTCTCCTCGACCGTGCCCCATTCCTTGTTCCAGGCGGTTTTTCCCGCATAGGGGCGCTTGTAAATGCCGTAATTCTGGCTGTAGGTGAGCATCAGTTTGTAGGGCGTCTTCTTGAACAGGCGGCCCGAGACGCCCAGATGGTGCGCCCGCACGCGGTTGTTCTCGACGCCCAACACCACCTCCTTCCCATTCCAGGTTCCCTTGCGGGTCCCGGCCGGGAAAAAGAGCGGATTGCCGATCGGACGGCCGTAATAGGTCCAGCCCGACCGGTATTCGTCGTTGTTGAAATAATTGTCGCCGCCGCCGATGATGTAGTTCCCGGAATGATTCGAAGGCATCGGATTGAACGGGCCGGACTGCCAGCGGGTGTATTGGAACTCATAGACGACGTCGGACACCCAGCGGTCCTTCCGGTCGAAACTGAACCCAAGCGTATTGACGCCGTCGGGGAAGTTCTGGAAAGCCAGACCCGAGCCATCGCTGTAGGGAATGTCGTGCTGGAGCACTGTCCGCCACCCGTCACCGCGCCAACTCAGCCGGAACAGTTCCCCGCCGCCCTGGTCGCCGATCACGTTATGCCGGTCGCTCCACGTACCGGAAGCCGACGCGTGCCGCGCCGTAATCACGCGGAGATAATTCTCGAAGGTCACCGGCATATCGGCTTTCGGGTTCTGCCCCGCCCAGATGGCATAGTGATCGATGCCGAAGTCGAAGTCGAGGCGGCTGACGGAAACCTTGACGAAAAGTTGGGTCCGATGGACCAGCGCGCCCTGCACATAGCGCTTGTCGAGCGTCTTGAAATCGCCGAACGCGCCATAAAGCCATACGTGCTTTCCGGTAAACGGAACGGGCACGGGGTCGAGCCGGAGCATATAGCCCGGCATCGACCGGGCGTTGCCGCTGGCAATGAGATGGCCGCCCGTGGTCGACAGCGAGCCGAGCGTCGCCGCCGCCCCGTAGAAATCGAGCGGATCGTGGCGCATGCCCAGGTCGAGCGAAATGGCGCGCCATTTGAGGCTGGCGTAGAGTTCGTCGACCATCAGGTTGAAGTCGGCCGTAGGGCCTTTGTCGAGATTGGCGGCCAGCGAAGCGCCCCACTTCCATTGGAAATCTTTGGCGGGGTCGTATTGCGTTCCCGCCTGCACCAGTGCCAGCGCACCGCTGTGTTCGGGCATCAGCCCGAACTGGTTGGCGGTCATCCAGAAAGGGAGCGTGGGCCCCGTGGAGAGGGCGCCGGTCAGCAGGAGAGACAGGAGAAATTCGTTCATACGAAAAAAAGTTCCGGCCGGAAGCCGGAACTTTTAAGAATGAATAGAAAAACCTTATTTGGCAAGGGCTTTCCAGACCCAGGCTGCGAGCGCGCCACCCACCATCGGGGCGAGGATGAACACCCACACGACCTTCAGGGCTTCGCCGCCGGCGAAGAGGGCCGGACCGATGGAACGGGCCGGGTTCACGGAGGTGCCGGTGAGGTTGATGCACACCAGGTGGATGAGGATCAGGGTCAGACCGATGGCCAGGCCGGCGAGGTTGCCGGCGCCTTTCTTGGCATCGGTGGTGCCCAGCACCACAAGGACGAAGAGGAACGTGGCGATGCATTCGACGAGGAGTGCGCCGCCGACGCCACCGGCATTGGCGACACCGTTGGTGCCGAGGCCGGCAGGATTGCCCATGGCGCCCGGAGCGCCCGTCGCCTTGACGACCAGCACAAGCACGGCACCGGCGAGGATACCGCCGATGATCTGGCCGATCCAGTAGCCGACCGCTTCTTTCCAAGGCATACGGCCCGAAAGGGCGACGCCGAAGGTAATGGCAGGATTGATGTGGCAGCCGGAGATGCCGCCGATGGTGTAGGCCATGGCCACCACGGAAAGACCGAAAGCGATGGCGGTGCCGACGACGCCGGCGGTGTCACCGCAGCCCAGCCACATGGCGGTGCCGCAACCCAGGAACGTCAGGACGAACGTTCCGATGCATTCTGCAAAGTACTTTTTCATAGGCAAATGATTTTGGTATTAGTACATTTTGCTATAAAGTTAAGCAAAAAACCGTAACGTTGTACTACATCCCCATACCGCCGTCGACGAGAATCACCTGTCCGGAAACATAGGAAGCCAGGTCGGAAGCCAGGAAGGCGCAGACCTTGGCCACCTCGGCCGGCGTGCCGCCGCGACGCATCGGAATCTTCGCAGTCCACTGCTGGAGCACCTCGGGGCCGAGTTGCTGGGTCATGTCGGTCAGGATGAAGCCCGGTGCGACGACGTTGGCGCGGACGCCCTTCGGGCCGAGTTCGGCGGCGATGGATTTGGCCAGGCCGATCATGCCGGCTTTGGAGGCGGAGTAGTTGCACTGGCCGGCGTTGCCGTGGACACCCACGATGGAGCTGATGTTGATGATGGAGCCGCCCCGCTGGCGGAGCATCACCGGCGAGACCGCGTGGATGAAGTTGAAGGCGCTCTTGAGGTTGACGGTGAGGACGGCGTCCCACTGGGCTTCGGTCATGCGGAGCATGAGGCCGTCTTTGGTGATTCCGGCGTTATTGACGAGGATGTCGATGCGGCCGAAGGCGTCCATGATTTGTTGGACGGTGTCGTGGGTCTGCTGGAAGTCAGCCGCGTTGGAGGCGATGGCCAGGACGCGGACACCGAAAGCTTCGAGTTCGGTTTTGGTTTGTTGGGCAATGTCGTCGATGACCAGGTCGGTGAAGGCGATATCGGCGCCCTCTTCCGCGAATTTCAGGGCGATCTGTTTTCCGATGCCCCTCGCCGCGCCTGTGATCAGCGCGACCTTTCCTTTCAAAAGTTCCATATCTTAAAATTTATATTTCAGCTAGTAAGTCATATTCGTCAGCACCGATAATGTTGACGTCGAGGAAATGACCGATTATAGCGGACGGGCTCTCCTCAGGCCTACGCACGCCCGTCCCTATCAGGATTTCGCCGTCGACTTCGGGGGATTCGGTCTGGGAGCGGGCGACGAGGACGCCGTCGGAGACGCTGTCGACCAGGACGCGGGTGCGGGTGCCGACGCGGCTTCGGTTGTAGGCCAGGGAGATGCCGCTCTGGAGTTCCATCAGGCGGTCGTAGCGTTCCTGCTTCACCTCGGGCGGGATTTCATCCTTGTAGTGCAGGGCGCCGTAGGTGCCTTCTTCTTCGGAATACTGGAAGGCGCCGAGGCGCTCGAAGCGCGATTCGCGGACGAAGTCGAGGAGGTCGCGGAATTCGGCTTCCCCTTCGCCGGGATGGCCCACGATGAGCGTGGTGCGGAGCACGACGCCGGGGACCAGGTCACGCATCTTGGCGACAAGGTCGCGCGTCTGGCGCCCGTCGATGCCGCGTCGCATCATCGAAAGCACGCGGTCGGCGCTGTGCTGGAGCGGGATGTCGATGTAGGGGCAGATCTTCGGATTGTCGGCCATCAGCCGGAGCACATCCTCCGGGAAGCCCGTGGGATAGCTGTAGTGCAGCCGGATCCATTCGATTCCGTCGATCTTCGCGAGCTGTTCCAGCAGGCGGGCCAGGCAGCGCTTTCCGTAACGGTCGAGCCCGTAGTAGGTCGTATCCTGGGCAATGACGATCAACTCCTTCACGCCCTGGGCGGCCAGGCCGCGCGCCTCTTCCACCAGATCTTCCAGGGGCACGCTCACGTGCGGGCCGCGGATGAGCGGGATGGCGCAGTAGGAGCAGGTGCGGTCGCAGCCTTCGGAGATCTTCAGATAGGCATAGTGCGAAGGCGTGGTGAGCACGCGCCGCAGGGTATCGAACGTCAGGATGCCGTTCCATTCGTCCACCTCGGGGATTTCGGGCGGGAGTTCCGCCCGATAGCGCTGCGACAGGCAGCCGAAGACGGCCACCTTGCCCACGCGCCCCTGCTTCTTGGCCTCGACGGCCTCGAGGATCGCTTCGATCGATTCCTCCTTGGCGTCCTGGATGAAGCCGCAGGTGTTGATGATGGTCTCGTCGATCCAGCCATCGGCGGGTTCGACGCCCTCGGGGACGAGTTCGTACCCGCGTTCCTGCAGAATGCGCAGCAGGTGCTCCGAATCGACGCGATTCTTGGAGCAGCCCATCGTCACGACGCGGACCTTTTTCACTCGGCCTTCTCCTCTTCCTTCTCTTCTTCCTTCTCTTCTTCGACAAAGTCGAGCGAAGCGTGCGTGCGCAGCACTTCGTACCAGCCGAGGATCTTCTTCATATGCGACACGTAGAAACGGTCCCCGTCATAGTTGGGGATCACCTCGTCGAAGAAGGCCTTGATGGTGCGGGAATCCGACTTCGGGTCGGGCGCGGCGCCCTGCGCGAGTTTCTCGGCCATTTTGGTCAGCACTTCGCGGAGCGAGACTTCCGCCTCGTCGGTGTAAATGGAGATATCGGCCAGGGCGCTCACTTTCGCGTTGGCGCCGAATTGCTGGCGGTGTCCCGTCTCGAGCGACTCGGCGATGATGCCGTTGCGCCCCTGGGCAATGTATGCAAACAGTCCGTGTTCTCCGGAAACGGAGAGAATTTTGGTCAAATCAGTTTTTTCCATCTTGTTTAATCTTATCCAATAGCTGTAACAGGGCCGGCAGCAGGGGCTGCCGGTCATCATTTTCCAATACGAAATCGGCGCGCGCCACCCGCTCGGCGTCGCTCCACTGCGCCGCCATACGCCGGCGCACCTGTGTTTCGGTCACGCCGTCGCGCGCAACGACGCGGGCCACGCGGACCGCTTCGGGCGCCGTGACGACCAGCACGTAATCGTAGGTCTCGGGCGGAACCGGTTTTTCGAGCAGGATGGCCGATTCAAGGACGACCACGGGTTCGGGCCGGGCCGCGCGCCAGGCGGCGAAGTCGCGCAGGACGGCCGGATGGACGAGCGCCTCGACCTGCAGGAGCAGGTCGCGGTCGCGGAAGATCCGGTCGGCCAGGGCGGCGCGGTCGAGACGGCCGGAAGCGTCGAGCACGTCCGGACCGGTCAGCCGGACCACGGCGGCCAGCAATTCAGGGTCGCGGTCGTAGAGGGTTCTGGCGGCCTGGTCGCAATCGTAGGCGGGAGCACCCAGTTCGCGAAGCGCCCGGACAACGAAACTCTTTCCGCTGCCGATGCCGCCCGTACACAAAAGAACCTGCTGCCGCATCACTCCTCCACCTGAAGACATTCCACCAGGGCCGGCGTGATCCGCCAGGAATACACGTCGCGCCCGGTGATCAGTTTCGGGATCACCCGCGGGCTGCCGGCGCGGATAAAGTCATTGTAGTCCACCACCAGCGACAGATCGTCGGCCGTAATCCGGCCGCCGCGGGGGCGGAACGGGGCGCGGAAGGTGAATTCCACCTGAGAGGGCAGAATCATCAGACTGCGGCCCTCCGGCACGTGGATGGCCGTCACGGGCAGGGTGAGCGTCGTCTCGACATAGCGGTCGACTTCGATGTCGTAGGCCACCTGGTCGATATTGAGCCGCAGGCCCGGAACGGGCTCAAGCGCCGCCGAGCCCTGCAGGTTCTTGTCGACCGCGTGGTACGAGATGCTTTGGGTACGCACCTGCGTCAAACGCTCCAGTTCCTTCACGGGCCCGTAGACTAGCACCGTGTCGGGCCGGAGCCGCACCTCCCCCACCTGCATATACTGCGGGCGGAAAGTCAGGTCGAGCGAAGCGGCGACGGGGACGCGGGCGTACGACTCGCGGGTAAAGGGAAAGGTCAGCTGCTCCGTCTCGATGAAATCGATGACGAAGCGGTCGCCCAGCTGCTCGTCGAGGCGCTCCCGGAGTTCCTGGGCGCTGAGCGAAAACAGGTCGGGCTCCCCTTCCACGGGTTTGAAATGGCGCGGATCCACGTGGATTTCCAGCGGAACCGCCTGCCGGCCGGAGCCGCGCGTCTTGATCAGGTAAAACCCGCTCGCCCGGCCGCGGAGAAGCATCGTCTCGCGGGCCGTCGAGGTGGGAGAATAGCCTTCCATGTTCGTCACCACACGCACCGAACACGGCAGCGTGGCCGAATACTCCAGGGTAAACGTATGCATCGCCCACACGGCGCAGGCGATGAGCAACGAAATCAGGAAGAGACGCAGGTCCCGCATGGACTAGGCCTGCTGGGCCTCGGAGAAGTCTTTGACGAGCGAAGCCTTGTCGACTTTGATCTTGACGTCCTTGTCGATCTCGAGCATCACCTTGTTGTCGTTGACTTCGACGATGGTGCCGTAGATGCCGCCGACGGTGACGACCTTGTCGCCTTTCTTGAGGCTGTCGCGGAAGGCGTTGAGTTCCTTCTGGCGTTTCTGCTGCGGGCGGATCATAAAGAGCCACATCACCACGAAGATGAGGGCGAGCATCAGCAGCATGGTCAAGCCGCCGCCGGACTGTCCAGCCTGGCCCTGGGCTTGCAGGAGGGTCATGATAGAGAGATTCATTGTTTCGTATTTTAAGAATTATTGTTCATAGAGGCCGCGCCCCTGCTTCACGATTTCGCCTTCCCGGACTTTCTCCTGAATGATGCGGTCGAGCATGCCGTTGACGAAGATGCGGCTGTTGGGGGTGCTGTAGTATTTGGCGATTTCCACGTATTCGTTGATCGTCACCTTCACGGGGATCGTGGGGAAAACCACCGCTTCGGTGATGCCCAGCACGATCAGGGCCACGTCGGTCGAAACGAGCCGCTCGGACTTCCAGTTGTCGAGGCGGGCGGAGATCAGTTCGACGTATTCGTCGTAACGGGCGATCGACTCGGCCAGGAGGCGCAGCGCGAAGGCCTTGTCGTCTTCCTTGAGGAAGGTGTTGGGGTGGAAGATCCGGTTCTTGCGCCGGGTCTCGGCGATACCGGCGATGATGACATTCAGCGCGAAGGCTACATCGTCGATCCACAGGAGCGACATATCTTCCAGGATGGAGAGCAGTTCCTCGTTGTCTTCGAACTCGTCTTCGAAGATGCACGAGAACAGCCGGCAGTCTTCCTCGAAGGAGTCTTCGCCGGAGGCCATATAATTGATGTAGTAGTCTTTCGTGACGATCGAATTGTAGATGCGGCGCACGAAGGGATCCCACTCGCCCCAGGTCAGGCCGTGCTTCTGGCAGTAGCGGCCGAACTCAGGATCGTCGGAGAGCAGCTGCGCGAAGCGGTTGTGCACGAACTTGAGGTTAGGGTGCGCCTCCTCTTCCGTGGGGCGGAACTTCCGCATGCCGGCCGCGATCTTTTCGGCGGCCACGTCGACCAGGGAAGTGGAGATGTTGAGCAGGAAATAATAGAGGTCCTTGACCTTGTCACACGATTCGATCAGCGTCTTCTGCGCGGCAGCGGCATTGTCCGATCCGGATCCCACATAGGCGAAGAGGGTCTTGAAAGCCTTTATGCGAATCAATCTGCGGGATAGCATTGCGAATATTTCAAACAAAATTTTTACAAAGATAAGTGGTTTCGTTCAAAAATAAAATCTATCTTTGTCGGAGATTATCGAAAAAACGATTAAAAACTGAGACAATGTACTACGAGGATTATGACAATGCGGGCTTCCAGGACAGGAACGGAGATGACGTGTATTCGAAGCCTGTGAGAGCGGGAAAGCGTACCTACTTTTTCGATGTGAAAGCCACCAAGGGCAATGACTATTACCTGACCATCACCGAGAGCAAGCGACGCATCGAGCGCGATGGCCGTTACGTATACGACAAGCACAAGATCTTCCTCTATAAGGAAGATTTCGACAAATTCGCCGACGGCCTCCAGGAAGTGGTCAATTACATCCGCGAACGTTGCCCGGCCGGCACGGAAACCGTTCCGCCCGAACGGCCCGAGGCGCCCGTCCAGGAGTCGCCCACCCCGTTCTCCGACGTCAATTTCGAGGAACTCTGACAAAAACCGGCCTTTCAGCCGGTTTTTTTTTGCGCCGGTGCCGCTTTTGATTATCTTTGTAACAATTTTGTTAAAAATCTGGATGGATCTCCCGTTTGCATTCGATAAGATCGCTGCCGGAAGCAGTATCCTCGGCCGCAGCCAGGAAATCGGAGCCGTTGTCGCCGCCCTGGAACCGGGCGGACGAAGTCTTGCCATTCTGGCCGGTCCCCGCACCGGGAAGGAGACCATCATCCGCGAAGCGGTCGAACAAGTCCGCAAACAGCGGAGCAATCTGATCGTCTGCGAAATCGACCTGTTTAACATCCGCACCTTCGCGGATTTCTCCGCGCTCTGGCGCGAACGGATGCGCGAATGCGCCGCGGAAGTGAACCGCGGGGCGCTCCTCCCCTTCGAAATCAGCTTTGATGAAATCGCCGGCAACAAGATCTTCGACCTGCCCGGCATCATCGCCGCCGAAGCCCGCGCCGAAATGGTCGTTTATTTCAAGGAATTCCAGAACGTCCTCCGCTTCGAGGACGAAACGTTCAGCCTCGATATGCTCGAGCGCGCCTGGAGCCGCCAGCACCACGTGAAATACCTGTTCACCGGCTCCTTCGTCAATGCGATGAAGTGCATCTTCGAGGAGCGCCGCCTCTTCTACGGGATGTGCCGCCCGCTGGAACTTCCGCCGCTCGACAAGCGGATGGTGTGCGAATACATCCGCAGCGCCTTCCTCAACGCGGGCCGCGTCATCGAAATGGAAGAGGCGCTGGCCATCTTCGACATCTCTTCCGGCAATATGTGGTACGTGAAGCAGCTCTGCTCGTTCTGCTACGCGATGCCCATCGGCTACGTGAACCGCAAGATCGTCAACCAGGCGCGCGACACGCTGCTGGCCATCCACGAGCCCCGCTTCAAGCAAATCCTGCTCGACCTGACCGGCAACCAGATCAACCTGCTGCACGCCGTGGTCGACGGGGTGCAGAAGTTCACGAGCGCCGAGACGCTGGAGAACTACCGGCTCAACTCCTCCGCCGGCGTCGTCCGCAGCCGCGAGGCCCTGCAGAAAAAAGAAGTGCTTACCTTCGACCGCGACGACAACGCCCGCCTCATCGACCCGCTCTTTGAATACTGGCTCCGCAACTATTATTTTGTCTGACATGAAAAAACTCGTCGTCCTTTCCGGTGCCGGCGTGAGTGCCGAGAGCGGAATCAAGACCTTCCGCGACAGCGACGGTCTTTGGGAAAACTACAACGTGGCCGACGTGGCCGACATCGACGGCTGGTACCGCAATCCCGGCCTGGTGCTCCAGTTCTACAACGAACGGCGCCACCAGCTCGAAAAGGCGCAGCCCAACCGCGCGCACGAGATCATCGCCGAACTCGAGAAATACTTCGACGTGACGGTCGTCACGCAGAACGTAGACAACCTCCACGAGCGGGCCGGCTCCACGAAGATCATCCATCTCCACGGCGAGCTGACCAAGGTCCGCCCCATGGACCGGGAGAACAGCGGCGTGGTGGACATCGGCTACAAGGACATCAACCTCGGCGACTGCGACAAGCGGGGCGTGCAGCTGCGGCCCCACATCGTCTGGTTCGGCGAGGCCGTGCCGATGCTGACGCCGGCCGCCCAGGCCGTTTCCGAAGCCGACATCCTGCTGATCATCGGCACCTCGCTCAACGTCTATCCGGCCGCCGGTCTCTTCCGCTACATCACCTACGGCCGGCCCATCTTCCTCATCGATCCGAAGCCCATCCGGCTCGACTATAGCAATTTCCGCCAGATCCAGGAGCCCGCGACCGTGGGTATGGCGCAGCTCAAGCAGATCCTGCTCGATGAATACCTGTAAACAGATCGTCCTGGCCGTGACCGGAGCCAGCGGGGCGTGCTATGCCCGGCGGTTCCTGGAGCGTGCCGCCGCGCTGGAAGGCGTGGCGGTGCACGTGGTCCTGACCGACACGGCCCGGGAAATCTGGCGGCACGAACTGGGGTGTGAGCCGCCGGTCGGCCTCGACGACCGCCGGTTCGACGCGCCGTTCTGCTCCGGCAGCGCGGCGGCCGACGCGATGGTGATCCTCCCCTGCTCGATGGGGATGCTGGGGCGCATCGCGGCCGGCACGGCCGACGACGCCATCGCCCGCATGGCCGACGTCCAGCTCAAGGAGCGGCGGCCGCTGATCGTCGTTCCGCGCGAGACGCCGCTCAATCTCATCCACTTACGGAATATGACCACGCTCGCCGAGGCCGGCGCGGTCATCGCCCCCGCCGCGCCGGGCTTCTACACCCGCCCGGCCGACCTCGACACGCTGGTCGACAGTTTCGTCGCCCGAATCCTGCAGCTTGCCGGCATCGCACCGCTGGCAGCTGCCTATCAATGGAAATCGAAAGAATAACGCTATGAAAAGAATTCTGTTTCTCGCATTGACCCTGCTGCTGGCCCTGGCCTGCAACCGGAGCCAGTCCCCGAAAGTTCTCGTGCTTTATTATTCCCAAGGCGGAACGACCGAAAAAGTCGCCCTGGCAATCCAAGCCGCTCTCGGCGCCGATATCGAAGCCATCGTCCCCGTCGAACCCTACGACGGCGACTTCCAGGCGACCGTCGAGCGCGGCCGCAAAGAACTGCAGGAAGGCATCCTTCCCGAGCTGCAGCCGATGAAGGCCGACCTCTCCGCGTATGACGTCATCTTCCTCGGCTATCCCGTCTGGTTCGGCACCTATGCCCAGCCCATCGCCACGGTGCTGGCCACACAGGACTTCAAGGGCAAGAAGGTCGTTCCCTTCTGCACCTTCGGCAGCGGCGGCCTCGAATCCAGCGTGAAGAACATCCAGGAAAAACTCCCGGATGCCGAGATCCTGCCCGGCTACGGCGTGCGCCAGGCCCGCCTCAAAGCCGCTCCCGCCGAAGTTGAGCGTTTCCTGATGAACGGCGGATTCCTTCCGGGTGAAGTCGCCAAGCTGCCCGATTTCTCCGGCACGAGAACGGTCACGGACAATGAGGCCGCCATCTTCGACGCCGCCGTCGGCGACTATCCGATGATTCACGCCAAACCGGTGGAAGTCGCCTCCCGCCCCGTCCCCGACGGAACCGAATATCTTTTCACCGCGCGTGACCTCCCCCGCGACGGCGGTGAAACCCTCGGCAACGAATTGAAAGTCTATGTCCTCGCCGAAGAAGGCCAGGATCCCGTATTTACCCAGGTAGTCCGTTAATCCGCATCGCATCATGAAAGGCATCGTACTCGCAGGCGGCAGTGGAACCCGCCTCTATCCCATCACCAAGGGCATCTCCAAGCAACTGATTCCCATCTACGATAAACCGATGGTCTACTACCCGATCTCTGTGCTGATGATGGCGGGGATCCGGGAGATCCTGGTCATCTCCACGCCGTACGACCTGCAGGGCTTCCGGCGCCTGCTGGGCGACGGATCCGACTACGGCGTGCAGTTCTCCTATGCGGAGCAGCCCTCGCCCGACGGCCTGGCACAGGCCTTTATCATCGGCGAGGAGTTCATCGGCAACGACTCCGTCTGCATGGTCTTGGGCGACAATATTTTCCACGGCACCGGCTTCCGGGATCTGCTGCTGAAGGCCGTCGACAATGCGGAGAAAGATGCGAAAGCGACCGTGTTCGGCTGCTGGGTCAACGATCCCGAACGCTACGGCGTCGTCTCGTTCGACGCCGACGGCAATCCCGAGACCATCGAGGAAAAACCGAAGGAGCCCAAGAGCAACTATGCCGTCGTGGGCCTCTATTTCTATCCGAACAAGGTGGTCCGCGTCGCGAAGGAAGTGAAACCTTCGGCCCGCGGCGAGCTGGAGATCACCTCGGTCAACAACGCCTTCCTCGCCGACCACGAGCTCAAGGTCCTCACCTTCGGCCGCGGCTTCGCCTGGCTCGACACCGGCACCCACGAGTCCCTCGCCGAAGCCTCGACCTTCGTCGAAGTCATCGAGAAGCGCCAGGGCCTCAAGATCGCCTGCCTCGAAGAAATCGCCTACCTCAACGGCTGGATCACCCCCGAAAAACTCCGCTCCGTCGCCGAACCGATGAAGAAAAACCAGTACGGACAATATCTATTATCGTTATTATCATAATCAATCTTGTAATAATCAATCCCGTATCACTTCAAGAACCTGTGCCACCCTCGGCAACATAAGAGGGAGGGGCCCAAGCTTGCTTGGGAGGGGTCTCGCGGAGCGAGACGGTTCGGGAAGTGATACGGGATTGATATATATATTGATAGTTATAGATAGAAAATATGAAACGTTTCGTCGTATTATTCCTTGCTGTAATCGCAGTTATCTCGGCCCAGGCGCAGACGACGCCGGTCAGGTTTGCTTATCTGAGCGATGTCCATATTACGCTGAGCGGGACGTCGCGTATTGAGAATCTGAAGCGATGCATCGCCGATATCAATTCGCAGCCGGATATCCAGTTCACGGTTTTCGGCGGCGACCTGACGGATTTCGGGACGGACGAGGAATTCGCCTTCACGCGGGGGATGTTCGACGAACTCGTGCATCCGTATTGGGTCGTGGCGGGCAACCACGACGCCAAATGGTCGGAGAGCGGCTGCAACTCCTTCGCCAAGATCTTCGGCTACGAACACTTCGAATTCGACGCCGGCGGCATCAAGTTCCTGGGCTGCAACTGCGGCCCCAACATGCGTATGGCCCCGGCGCTGATCCCGCACGAAAGCCTCACCTGGCTCGACTCCCTGGCGAAAGCCCTCCCGAAAGAGCAGCCTGTCATCCTGGTCAACCACTATCCGCAAGACACTTCCGTCCTCAACTACTTCCAGCTGATGAACGCCGTCAAACAGTGCAACATCCAACTGCTGATCGGCGGCCACTGGCATCAGAACCGCGTCCTCAACTACGAAGGCGTTCCCGCCATCCTCGGCCGCTCGCCCGACCGGGGCAAGGAAGTGGGCTACAACATTATCGACATTGCCGACGGCGTTTTCTCGGTACACGAACGGATTCTTGTGGACGCCGATGGACGGACCATCCAGCCGACGGAACGGCAGCCCTGGTACAGTCAGCATCTTTCCACATCGCCGCAATACGTTCCCGACAAGGCCGCCGGCCGCGACAATCCCTACGGACTGCCCGGCGACTATCCGTTCCTGAAATTCGACGTCAACCGGGAATACCCGCAAGTCACCGAAGTCTGGCGCGCGCAGGATGAAGGCGACATCGGCTGCGGCGCCGTGAAGGCGGGCCGATTCGTGCTTTACGCCAACGAAACGGGCGTCATCAAAGCGCTCGACGCCGCCACCGGCCGCGAGCGCTGGCGCTTCGCCACCGAGGGGAAAGTCTTCTCCACCCCGGCAGTCTGGAAGAATCGGGTCGTCATCGGCTCCACCGACGGCTTTATCTACTGCCTCTCCCTGCGCAACGGCCGCCTGCTCTGGCGCCACCGCTGCGAAAAATCTGTGCTGGCCACACCGGCCATCCACAAAGGCGTCGCCTATGTAGGCTCGTCCGACCACGTGTTCCGTGCGCTCAAAGTCCGCAACGGCCGCCTCCTGTGGGCCCACGAGGGCATCGCCGGCTTCGTAGAATGCCGCCCGTTCGTGGACGACGAACAGGTCGTCTTCGGCGACTGGGCCAACACGCTCTACAGCCTCGATCCCCGCACGGGCAACCTCCAATGGGCCTGGAAAGTCAAGGGCTCCAGAATGTTCTCCCCGGCGGCCGTCTACCCCGTGAAAGCCCACGGCAAAATCTTCATCGTAACCCCCGAGCGCAAGACCTACGCCCTCAACGCCCGCACCGGCGAACAGTGCTGGGTCTCCCCCGGCGGCCGCGAATCCATCGCCCTCTCCCCCGACGGCGAAACCATCTACGTCAAAACCATGTTCGACAGCGTCCAGGCCTACGCCACCGGCGACGACCCGAACGGCGACAGCCCGAGCAGCAGCCCGAGCGGCGATACCGGCGGCGCGCTCAAGCGTTGGGAGGTCCGCCCCGGCTTCGGCTATGAGATCGGCCCCACCCCCTGCGCCTGCAGCCCCGACGGCCAACTGCTCTTCGTCCCCACCGACAAGGGCAACCTCTTCTGCCTCCGCGCCGACGACGGCTCCCTCCTCTGGAAACACAAAATCTCTGTCGCTCTCCTCAACAGCATCGTCCCCCTCCCCGACAACCACCTCCTGATCGCCACCATGGACGGCGTCGTCACCCTTTTGCACTACTAGGCGCAGGCGGAGAAGGAACAATTCTGGAGCGAATTGGCGAAAAAGGGACGTGGGAAGGCCTGTGCAGGGAGCGGTGGCCGTTGAAAAGGGCCCCGGGAACCTCGGTCCCGGGCCCTGACGAGGCCATGACGGCGTTTTGTCCGACGAACGTTCCGGGCCCTTGCGACCCGGATAAGGAGGAGTTCGCCGTCAAGCGACCGGTGCCGCTCCCTTTTTCGACAGCCTGAGCGGAACGAATTGTTCCTTCTCCGCCGGAGCCAGTCCAGTCATGCCCATTCACGTCAGTCTGAGCCCGAGGAGATAGCGATAGAAGGGCAGCAGACAAAGGGTAAACGGGCTCAAGTCGACGAGAGTGCTGCAACGGACGCAGCTGGTTGTCAATGACTTACAAGAAGTGATCCCCCTGAAAAACAGGGGGATCACTTTACATAAACAGCTGATTTACTGATGCGTACATTGCAGCGCAAAATTGAGTCTGAAGCGAATGACTAGCTGGAGCGAAGCTGCCAGACGGAACAGCCTGCAGCGAAAACAATGAAGCGCCAAAGCCAGGCAGCGACGGTTACTCCAATTTGAAGATGTACGTGATGGTGCCTTCCTGCGAGAGGGGGGCTTTGGGGTTGGCGTTGAAGTGGGCGGTGAGGGCGGCTTCTTTGGCGGCGTTCCAGAG
>CACYZM010000042.1 GCA_902778855.1 uncultured Bacteroidia bacterium | reverse complement strand
AACTTGAAAATATAGAAAAGCATCACCGCGCTGGCGGTCAGCTTCAAGCCCGTACTGAGCAGGAATCCGAGAAAACTGCCAAAGGCGGGCTTTACTGAATCTGCCACGGCCTGGCCGCTGACCAGCACTTCGGCGGCCAGGGCGCCCAGGAAGCTGCCGAGGATCATCCCCCACGGCGGGAAGAAAATCAGGCCCACGATCAGGCCCACGAAGGAGCCGCGGCCTGCGGCCTTCGAACCACCTGTCTTGGTTGTCACCCAGGAGGGCGCCACATAATCAAGGATTGTGACCACGATCGTGATGACCAGCCACACGATCAGCAGCCGGGAAGTGAATCCGTCCGGGTGGGTAAACCACACCAGCAGCATCCCCAGCCACGACAGCGGCGGGCCGGGGATGACGGGCAGGATGCATCCGACAAGGCCGATCAGGCCCAGGATGACGGCGATGATCTTGAGGGCGAGCATCAGAACATATAGTCCCAGGCGGGAAGCGCGATGGGCTTGGTCTTGGCGGCCTTCAGGGCTTTCTCGCTCAGATACTTCTTATTGATGACGATGCGGAACAGGTATTCGTCAAACCATTCGTCGGTGAAGGTGACGTAACCGTGGTTGCCGCTGGCGGGGCCCCAGCTGTTCTCGAGTTCCCATTTCACGGGGACGTCATTCTCGTCAGTGTCGCAGCCGATCAGGGTCATGGCGTGCGAAGATCCGCTCTGGCGGGTCAGGATGCGGGCTTTCTTGTCCATATCGAGCTTGATGCCGAAGAGCGACTGATAGTCGTAGTAGTCCACGTCCATGATGCCTTTCTCGCGGTCGCTCTGCTTGCCGACGTCGCAGGAGATGTAGAGCGGGGTGTTGTCCTTGATCGAAGCCAGGGCGGCCGGCTTGATCTCCTCGTTCGGAAGGTTCAGGTAGCACCAGTTCACACCTTCATAAGTATTGCGGTACGAGGCGATGTCATAGACCTTGTAGTACTCGCGGGTCGGGTCGTTCATGATCATAATGAACGTGTCGGGATTGTAGTCCTCCGGAATGATGCTCTTGTAGAATTCGAGCGGGGTGGTCTTCAGGGTCTGGACCTGGCCTTTGGTGTCGCGGTAGCGCCAGGTGAATTCCGTCGGGGGCTCGCCCAGGCAGAGCGCCAGCACGCGGTAGACGTCTTTCAGGATCTCGATCTTCTTGGCTTCGACGGCTTTCTTCTTGGCACCGCCGGCAATCAGTTCGCGCAGGTGCCAGCCACCGGTGCGCAACAGTTCATTGAGCACGCCCCGCATCTGGGCGGTGTTGTTGGAGTGCTCGGTTTCCGGCATCACGCTCTGCGGGACGACGCCGTATTTCTCGGCCGCATCCCAGAAGAGGTTCCACACGCCGCCGTCGGCGACGGGCGATTTGAAGAAGAATTCCACGTCGCGGTCGGTGATCGGACGGTCGGCCGTGGCGATGACGTTCTCCAGGAAGAGGTTCGCCTTCTCGAACTGGTCCCAGAAGAAGGTGTAGTTGTGGGAGAAGTCGAATTCCTTGAGGTTGTATTTCTTCATCACGGTCGGACGCAGCACGTTCATCGAGGTGAACATCCAGCAGCGGCCGGAGCTCAACTGGTTGGTGATGCCGCTCACGTCGCAGCGATACTTGAAGAAGTGATCGATAGTGCCGACCTTGTCGAAATTATAGGTAAACGCCTTGATGTTCTTTTCGTGGGTCAGGGCGTTCTGGACGGCTTTCGTGGAAGCATCTTTGACGAAGCTGCCCCGGATTTCCTGAAGCTCGGCCTGGCCGACAGCCTGGGCGCCGGCCGTCAGGCATACGAGCGCCGCCGCAAGGGTGAAGAGGATTTTTTTCATATCAGTCGGTATACATGGTGTTTTCGATTTCTTCCACGGTGATCGGGAGCCGCTTCGCACCGAGGATGCGGGCGCCCTTCGGGGTGATGAGCAGGTCGTCTTCGAGGCGGATGCCGCCGAAGGTGTAGTAGCTTTCGAGCTTGTCGAAGTTCACGAACTGGGCGTTGTGGCCTTCGCTCTTCCATTTCTCGATGAGGGCCGGGATGAAGTAGATGCCCGGTTCGTCGGTGATCACGTGGCCGGGAACGAGTTTGCGGGCCATGCGGAGGGAGCCCAGGCCGAGCTGTTTGGCGCGGGTCTGGTCGGGATCGTAGCCCACGTAGTTCTCACCGAGGTCTTCCATATCGTGGACGTCGAGGCCCAAGTTGTGGCCGAGGCCGTGCGGCATGAAGAGGCCCTGTACACCGGCGGCCACCATCTCATCGACGTCGCCGCGGACGAGGCCGAGGTTCTTGAGGCCCTGGACGATGATCTTGGCGGCGCCCAGATGGACGTCGCGGTAGGTCACGCCCGGCCGGGCGGCTTCGCGCGCATAGTCGTTGGCCGTCAGGACAATCTCATAGATATCTTTCTGCTTCTGGGTGAACTTGCCGCCCGTGGGAAGGGTGCGGGTATTGTCGGAGCAGTAGTGCGACGGCACTTCCGCGCCGGCGTCGATCACGCAGAGCTGGCCTTCGGTCAGAACGGCGGCGTGGTTGTGGTTATGGAGCGTCTCGCCGCGCTGGGAGAGGATGGTCGGGAACGAGATCATCGGGCCGGCGCCTTTGACGACGCCTTCCATCACGCCCACCAGTTCCTGTTCCACCATCCCGATGCGGAGCATCTTCATCGCGGCATAGTGCATGGCGTAGCCCAGGTTGCAGGCCTTGTCGATCTCCTCGATCTCGCAGGGCTCCTTGATGAGGCGGAGCGCCACCACGGCCTTGATCAGGTCGACGCTGGCGCCGGCTTTCATTTCGTCGAAGCCGATGCCCAGCAGTTGATGCAGCAGGATCTTGTTGTGGTTGCGGTAGGGCGGCAGATAGTGGATCTTGCGGCCTTTTTCCTGCGCGGCCTTGAGGCAGTCGGCCAGGCGGGCGAACGGGGCGGTCTTCGCCACGCCCACCGTCGCGGCCTGATCGGCGATCAGCGGCTGCGGGCCCATCCAGATGATGTCGTCGATGTCGACGTCGTCGCCGAAGATCCATTCTTCGCCGCTTTCGGCGTCGATGACCGCGGCCAGGTCGGGTTTGTCGAGCCCGAAGAAATACAGGAACGAACTGTCCTGCCGGAACTGATACTGGTTGTCGGGATAGTTGCAGCTGGCCTCGCTGTTGCCCAGCAGCAGGATCACGCCCTCGCGTACCTGCTCCAGCAGGCGTTTCCGGCGGGAAATATAGACTTGTTTGTCGAACATATCAAATAGGTGTTTTGGTAATAGCAACTTGTAAATTTACATAATAATTCCGATAAAACAAGGTACCTATTTTTGGGGAGAATATCTTTATCCTAAAAAAACTATCTTTGTAGGATTAATACAAGGCTATGAAACGGGATCATTTTACGCTGCCCTACGAGGGCGGTCTCATCGAAAAAGACCTGCCGAAAGGCGTTCTCCACTCCTACGAAAAAGTCTGGACCCACATCTACGACGACGCCCATCCGGCCTCCAACGCCGTGGCCGACGTCATCGTCGAAGCCATCAACAAGACGGAAGGCCGTCTCTACCGCCTGGGCCTGAGCACAGGCCGGACGCCCCTGCCCCTTTACGACGAGCTGGCCCGCCGCTACGAAGCCGGCGAAGTCTCTTTCAAGAACGTCGAAGTCGTTTCCATCGATGAATACTACCCGTCCGATCCGAAGGGATCCAAGAGCCGCAACCACCAGTTGCACGAGGCCCTGCTCGACAAGGTGGATATCCTCGACGAGAATGTCCACATCCTGGACGGCCGGGTCCCCCGCGACAAAGTCTCCGAATACAACGCGGAATTCGACGAAATCGCGCGCAACCTCGACCTGCTGGTCATCGGTATCGGCGAACGCGGCCAGGTAGGCTTCAACGAAGCCGGCTCCATGCCCAAAGACCGCACCCGCGTCGTCCGCCTGTCGCACAACTCGCGCCGCCGCCAAGTCCGGAATTTCAATTTCGATATGTCGGAGGCTCCCGACATGGCCATCACCATCGGCATCAGCACGATGATGTCCGCCAAGAAGATCATCCTGATGGCGTGGGGCGAAGAGAAAGCCGCCGCCGTCCGGACCATCGCCGAAGGCGAGCCCACCTCCGCCTGCCCGGCCTCGCTGCTGCAGCCGCACGAAAAAATCAGCTTCTACGTCGACCAGAACGCCGCCTCCCAGCTCACCCGCGTCATCACCCCCTGGCGCATCGGTCCTTGCGACTGGACGCGCAAGCTCGTGCGCAGCGCCGTGGTCTGGCTCTGCCAGACGGTCCACAAGCCGATTCTCAAGCTGACGCAGAAAGACTATCTCGACTATGCCCTGGACGAACTCCTCGACAAGTTCGGCCCGTACGACAAGATCAACATCGACGTCTTCAACGACCTCCAGCATACCATCACCGGCTGGCCGGGCGGCAAACCCAATGCCGACGACTCGACCCGTCCCGTGGCCGCCAAGCCGTTCCCGAAGACCGTGCTCATCTTCTCGCCGCACCCCGACGACGACGTGATCTCAATGGGCGGCACGTTCATCCGCCTGGCCAGCCAGGGACACAACGTGCACGTGGCCTACGAGACGTCCGGCAACGTGGCCGTCCACGACGACGTGGTGCTCCAGATGATGGATGCGGCCTACCAGCTCGGCTTCGCCGACAAGTTCAACGAAGTCAAGGCGCTGGTCGACAGCAAAGTCCCGGGCGAACCCGAGCCCCGCAAGCTGCTGGAGATCAAAGGTGCCATCCGCCGCAGCGAAGCCCGCGGCGCCGTCCGCTCCTTCGGCCTGAACGACAACACGAACGCCCACTTCCTCAACCTGCCGTTCTACGAATCGGGCGGCATCAAGAAGAACCCGCGCACCCAGACCGACGTGGACATCATCAAGAAACTCATCACAGACCTGAAGCCGCATATGATCTTCATGGCCGGCGACCTCGCCGACCCGCACGGCACCCACCGCGTCTGCACCGAAGCGGCCCTCGAAGCCGTGGAGCAGCTCCGCGAAGAAGGCTGCCCCTGGATCGCCGACACCCACATCTGGCTCTATCGCGGCGCCTGGATGGAATGGGAGCTCGGCCGCGTCGACATGGCCGTTCCGCTCAGCCCCGACGAAGTGATCAAGAAGCGACACGCCATCTTCCGTCACCTCTCCCAGAAAGACATCGTCCCGTTCCCGGGCGAAGACCCCCGAGAATTCTGGCAGCGCGCCGAAGAGCGCACCCAGAACACCGCCCGCCTCTACGACGAACTCGGCATGGCCGAATACCAGGCCATGGAAGTCTTCCTGAAACTCTGCTAGTCTGACGGCCGCCCGCTCCGGCTACCGCCCGGACCACCCGCCCGGACACCCTCCGGACCACCCGCCAAACAGCCGCAAACCTATCGGCCCCACAGAGTGTGTGGGGCCGATTTCGTTGCGCCAAGGCCCGATTTCGGCCCCTGGCGCAAGCCCACTTGCCACCTAGCCCCATCTAGCAAGGACTACCTTGCGGCTGTTTGGCGAAAGCAGGAGAAATGCTAACTTTGTCATCGATTCAAACCGTCTGCTATGAAAAAAACTTTGCTGATAGTCTCTGCGATGCTGGCGATCCTCGCTGCGTTGGTCTCCTGCGAAAAGAAAGAAAAAGCCGCGCCGGCGGAAACGCCAAGCGTGGAAACCCCGGCCGAACCGACGGACCCGACGACGCCGACGGACTCGACCCCGAGCATTACAGCGTCTTCGTCCCTGAACGAGATGTCGATGGACGATGTGGAACACAAACTGCCGGTAGAATGGCGGAAACACACCATCGAAGTGACCGGGCAGAAAGGGAAAGGCGAATTCGAACCCGATATGAAGGCCATCTACGACGCCATCGTCGAAGTCTTTCCGATGCCGATGCTCGTGCAATGGGGCCTGTTTGGAACGAACACGCCCGGCGTCTGGGAACGGGAAGCCGAAATCGTCTGCGATCAGGACAATTTCTATATCGGCGGTTGCTGGAAAGATCCCTCGGGCAATTTCGACGACCATTTTGAACTCAAAGCCTGGCAGGTCAACGCCGGCACCTGGACCGTCGGCCTGAACTATCAGCCGCTTTGGGACGGCGACGACGGAATCGGCGTCTATGGCCGCCAAATGTTCTGGTCTTATGGCCCGCACGGCGACGCAACCCTTTATCCGATTCCCGCCGACGAAGATCGTTCCCAGCCCATCTCCGAAGAAGAGAACCCTGTCTTCGACCGCTACGAAAACGCGGTCAGCTTCCCCAGTGCTTTCGATCCGGCCGCCGCCCGCCTTTACTGGAACGGCTGGTGGTTCGCACCCCGCAACTGACTTTCCTGTCAGTGACGGACATACGTCCGGATTTCCACTTCGGGAAGCCGGACAAGCGTAGCGAGTTGCCGGAAAGTCAAGCGGTATTGCCGCCTGAGTTGTTGCGCAAGGGTAATCCGTTGTGTCGTATCCAACCGACGGGGATCGCGCGTGCCGAACAATTGCTTGCATAAATCGCCGCATATTTTGCGGGCCTCCAGGTCTTCCATCATCACGCCGCGGAATTCTGCCATCCTCCGCAACATCTCTTCCTCTCTTTTTTTGGGACTGGACAGGAATACCCGATACCGGTTATGCGTCTGGTATATCCGCTCGAATCGGGCAACGTCGATATAGTTGGTGGGCAAAATGAATCCGTTGCAAACCCACCAGTCATCAGGAATCGTATACATCCGGGAGTGCAACAAGGCTCTTTTTGTCAGGGAATCCTGGTCTCCGAACCTTTCCGGCTGCCTGATCGTACCATCTTCATCGAAGAACCAGACGGGCGTGTAATATTGACTGCGGAAATACAGGGATCCGGTACCCCAGCGATAGTCGTAGTGCATAACCGGTTTGCCATCCTTCGTCGGCTGGATGACTGTATAAATGGCCACGTTTCGAAGATAATCCTCATCATCGCCAATCGGATATAATTCGCAATGAAGATAAAGATCGGCGCCATTCTTCCGTGTCGCAGCGACATAATGCCGGTACAGCCGTTCGAACATTTCTTTAAAGGCGGCACAGTCCTCTTCGGTCCCCCACAACAGCATATGCGGATGGCTGTCTTCAATAGAAAAAGAAATGACAATGACCCGGGCGTTGTTGGCCGCGCATACGGCAATCAGGTTGAAGGCAGCATAATAATCGCCCGGGCAAACAATGAAGTTGCGGGCGTCGGCGCCATTGGCGCAAATGTGGTAGAATTGTTTGGAATGCATCGTTTTCGCTCACGCCTCATGCTCACGCCACCTTTCGCGATGACAGCAGATGATTTGTCTGAAGTAAAGTTGGCTTATTTTCGGGAATCTTCCAAAGAAAACCGTTGTAATTTGGGCTTTCGCCAAATAGCCGCAAGGAGAACCTTGCCAGAAAGAGCTGGACGGCAGGTGACCTTGCGCCAGGAGCCGAAATCAGGCTGTGGCGCAAAGAAATCGGCCCCACAGAATGTGTGAGGCCGATGGTTTTGCGGCTGTTTGGCGGGCTGCCTGGGCGGGCGGGCGTCAGGCAGAGCCAGCGGGCAGGGCGGGCGGTCGCCAGGCGAAGCCGCTACTTGCAGTACTTGTCGAGCCAGGCGAAGAATTCGCGGTTCCAGTGGACGGAGTTCTGGGGTTTGAGGATCCAGTGGTTCTCGTCGGGGAAGAGGATCATCTTCGAGGGGACGCCCATCATCTGGGCGGCGTTGAAAGCCGACATGCCCTGCTCCACAGGGACGCGGTAGTCGAGTTCGCCGTGGGTCACGAGGATCGGGGTGTCCCAGTTCTGGACAAGCTTATGCGGCGAGTTGGCGTAGTGACGGACGGAAGCCGGGGTCTTGCTCCACGGGGATCCGGACATATAGACGCCGGGGGTCTTGCAACCGCCGTTGTCCCAGTCGGGGAACCACAGTTCTTCGGTCGACATATACATCGATTCCTGGTTGAAGATGCCGGCGTGGGCGATGAAGGCCGAGAAGCGGCCCTGGTGGATGCCCGCCAGGTAGTACACGGAGTAGCCGCCGTAGCTGGCGCCCGCGGCCGCCATCTTACCCACATAAGGCTCCGCCTTCAGGGCGTCGGCCGCCGCGAAGTAGTCCTTCATGTTCTGGCCGATGTAGTCGCCGGAGATCTGCTCGCACCATTCCTGGCCGAAGGCCGTCGTGCCGCGACGGTTCGGCAGTACCGTGATGTAGCCCTGCGAGGCCATCAGGCGGTAGTTCCAGCGGGTTGACCACCCCTGCGTGATGGCGCCCTGCGGGCCGCCGAGGCACATCAGGATGGCGGGATACTGCTTCGAAGCGTCAAACTTCGGCGGATAGACCACCCAGGTCAGCATCTTCTTGCCGTCGGTGGTCGGAATCCAGCGCTCTTCGACCGTCGGGGTCTCGAGTTTGGCGAAGATATCGTCGTTCTCGTGCGAAAGCTGCGTCCAGGTACCGTTGGCCAGCGACACCGACACGATCTCGGCCGGGTGGAGCATCGTGGTCTGCGTGGTGATGATGCGGTCGCCCACGAGGATCGGGGTGCCGAAATCGGCCCACTCGTGCTGGGGCGTCACGCGGGTGAAATGGCCCTGCAGGTCGGTCTTCCAGATTTCCTTGACGCCTTCCACTTCGGCGCTGAAGTAAATCTCCTTCGAGTCGGGCGACCACACGGGTGAACCGACGTTGTACTTGAAGTCTTTCGACAGTTCAATGCGTTCACCGCTGACGATCGGAGAGATGAACAGGCGCACCTTGTCGGCTTCATAGCCGTCGCGCTCCATGCTCAGCCAGGCGATCGTCGTGCCGTCGGGCGACCACACAGGCTCCGTATCGTAACCCATCATACCGGCCGAGGCGTTGTACTGCGGATGGCCGACGCCGGGCTGCTCGTCCATATTATAGACATAGATGTCCGTATTCGTGGAGAAAGCGTAGTCGCGGCCGGTGAGTTTGCGGCAGGAATAGACGAGCTGGTTGCCGGTGGGGTTGAAGTCGAGCTGTTCGAGGCCGCCGAACGGTTCGGTCGGCAGTTCGAACGGTGCGCCTTCGAGGATGTCGACGCCTGCGCCCAGGGTCTTGCCGTCAAACTTGGCATAATAGGTATGCGGAATATTCTCCACGAAGTGGTCCCAGTGACGGTACATCAGGCCTTCGATGGTGCGGGCCGTGGATTTGGCCAGGTCGGGATAGATGTCGGCGGGCTGGCGGGCCACCTTGAAGTCGGACACGTACATCACGTAGTCGCCCTTCGGGTGGATCTTGAACTCGGACATCCCGCCGGGCACGTCGCTCACCTGGCGCTCGCCGGTGCCGTCGGCATTCATCACATACATCTGGCCGCCCTTCAGGAAGGCGATCCGCTTGCCGCCTTCGATCCACCGGGCGTTGTTGATGCTCTTGGGCGAATGCGTCAGCTGGCGGTTGTTGCTGCCGTCGATGTTCATCACGAAGAGATTGCGGTTGCTGCGGTTCTCTTCGATGGAGGTATAGGACACGCCATAGAGGATCTGCGATCCGTCGGGCGAGACCTGCAGGTCGGAGATCTTGCCCAGCTGGTGCATGATTTCCGGCGTAAAGTGGCCGTCGACAATGGCGATGTCGTGCTTTTCGAGCACGGGCTCCTTCGGCGCCTTTTCACCGCATGCGGTCATAAGAGCCATAATTGTCAAAAGAAATGCAAAACGTTTCATACTTTAATCTTCATCATATCCGTAACCGTACTCGATGCCCTTGAGGGTGGCGGGAACGCCCTTCGACATCCAGATGGGCATCGGGGCGCCCTTGAGGAAGTGGTCGAAGAACTGCGAGAGACGGATGCTCAGGTCCTTGCGGTTGCGACGCTCGCGCAGGTTGTGCGCCTCGTCGTTGTACTCCAGCATCCAGGCCTGCTTGCCCATACGGCGAAGACCGTTGTAGAACTCGATGCCCTGCCACCACGGCACGGCGCCGTCGGCGTCATTGTGCATGATGAGCACCGGCGTGGTCACGTTCGGCACGTGGAACAGCGGGGAGTTCTCCACATAGAGGTCGAAACCGTCCCAGAGGTTCTTGCCGATACGGCTCTGGCCTTCCTCATACTGGCCCGTACGGGCGATGCCGCTCTCCCAGCGGATGCCGCCGTAAGCACTGGTCATATTGCTGACCGGAGCACCGGCGCCCGCCGCCTTGAAGCGGTTGGTCTGGGTGATCAGGTAGGCCACCTGATAGCCGCCCCAGCTCTGGCCCTGGATGGCCATGTTGTCGCCGTCCACCCACGGGTACTCGCACAGCATATCGACGCCCGGCATCAGGCACTTGAGGCAGCTCTGGCCCGGATGACCGTCGGTGTACACCAAGTCGGGCACGAACACCAAGTACTCGTTGCTCACGAAGTACGGGATGTTGACCGTCGAAGCGCTCGGCGCGGGAACGCGGCTGTTGTAGAGCGTCTCGGAATTCTTCTCATAGAAATAGATCATCACCGGGTACTTCTTCTTGGGATCGAAGTTCTCCGGCTTGAAGAGCAGGCCTTCGAGCGGCTTGCCGTCGGCGCTGGTCCAGCTCACGAGTTCCACCGTACCCCAGTTGTAGTCGCGCTGCTGTGGGTTGATGTCGCTCATCTGTTTCTGGGTCTTGAAGTTGTCGGTCGTCATCCAGACGTTGTTGCCGTCTTCGAAGTTACCGCGGGTATACAGATAGGTATTGGCTTTCTTGCCGGCCGATACGGAGAGACTGTTGAAGGAGTACGGTCCTTCATAGATCTTCTGGAGCTTCGCCTTCTTCTTGGTAATGTCCTTCATCGCGTAGCCGCGCTCCTTGGTCACGTGGTTGAAGGTCGTGAACCAGGCGGGTTTGTCGGTCTTGATGCCGCCACCACCGCCGAACATACCCATCGGACCGCGGGCGTCGGGATCGGAATACGGGTTGGTATAGTTATAGGTCGTCTTTGTCTCGCGGCCCTTGCCCTCGGTCACGCGGAAAGGCGCCACGGCGCCCGTCGGGTCGAACTGCCAGAGGTCATACTGGTCGGGAATCCAGAAGAACTTAGAGTCTTCCGACCACAGGGCGCGTCCCCAGGCACCCGGATCGGCCGGGTGGTCGTCTTCCTCGTTCCAGAAGGTGACGCCGAGCTGCGAGGTCAGTTCCTTGAATTCGCCCGTGGCGAGCGTATAGAGATACCAGTTGTTCTCCTTGGTCTGGAAGCCTACGGCATAGGCGCCGTCGGGCGAGATGGACAGGTTGCTGAACTGGGCGTCCTTGCAGATGAGTTCGCGCTTGCCGTCCTTGAGCGACATCTTATAGATATCGCTGTGGGCCTCGTAGCTCCAGCTGCGCTGGACGCGATACGGTTTGTCGGTGGTCACGATGAGGTAGTCCTGCTTATTCTTGTCGCCGATGTTGACGTTCGGAATCTGCTCGTCGGCCAGCTGCACGAAACCGCTGCCGTCATAATTCACTTTGGCCAGATAGGTCTTGGCCAGGTCGCGGCGCAGGTTGTTCTTCTGCACGGTCTGGATATAATCGTCGTTCCAGACCCAGATGTCGAGTTTCGGCTGTTCGAATTCCACCAGCGTGGTGTCTTTCTCGCGGGGAATCGGGCAGGTGCCGAAGGTCACGAAGTTGTCGTGGAAACTGACCGTCGACGCGTCGCCCAGTTTCCATCCTTTCGGAAGGACGGAGGCATCGTGAGCCACCGCCTTGGTGGCCTTGGCGCCGTCATACAGATACAGGTCCAGGCTCTTCTTTGCATCTTTGGCGGTGTCGAGCGTGGCAAAGAAAGCCAGGCGGTCGGCATCTTCATTGAAGGTCAGGCTCTTGAACGTCGCTTCCTTTTCGCCGGTCAGCACTTCGGTCTTGGCCCGGGTAGCCGGGTCATAGACGAAGACGCCGCGCACGTTGACGCTGTCCTTCTTGTCGGGTTTGGTGATGTATGCCACCTTGTCGCCCTCTTTCGAAACGATGAACGACTCGACGCAGGCGATCGTATCGATGGCCAGCGTGTTGATATTCATCACATAGAGATTGTCTTTCGGTTCGGGTTTCTTCGGCTCGGGTTTCTTTTCAGGGGCCTGGGCCGGTTTCTCGCCTTCTTTCACCGCGGGTTTCTTCGGCTCAGGCTTCGGGGCCGGCTTGTCGGCATCCTGGAACGCCACGAAACTGTTCAGCTTGTCGCTGATCCGGACGTTCTTGACCATCGGATAGCGCTCGATGCGGCCCGTCGCCAGATCGAGAATGCCCAGGCTGTCTTTCGGCATTTCATTGGGTTTCTTCTTGTCGATCTTCGCCTGGCGGGTTTCCTGGAATTTCGGGACGATGCGGAACACGACTTTCTTGCCGTCTTCCGAAATCTTGGCGCCCAGGGCGCGCTCCACGTCGTAGGTCTTGCCGGTTTTGACATTGTACAGGTGGAGGACGACATCGCCCTCCTGCGGGGCGACGGTCCAGCGGGCCCAGTCGCCGTCGTTCTGCACGGTAAGACCGCTTACACTTTTCCAGCCGTCATACACCGAATGATCGAGCGGCGGTTTTGCAGCGAAAGTGCTTACGGAAAAAAGCAGCACAGTCGCCAGAAGCAACAGTTTTTTCATGGTATCGGTTTTTTGGTTTAAAATACAAACAAGGCCGTTTTCCGGCATTTGCAAATTTACAAAAAAAGCCTCGGCAAAACGCGCCCTGAAAGGTTTATTTTATGCCGAAAAATTGTTATCTTCGCCTTGTTCAAGGATTTTCCCGAAAAATCCCAACAAATTGGGATTTCGGTTTTCACGCGGAATTCCGACTTTTGCAATTCTGGAATAAGATGAAACGACCGTTTATATTTCTGCTCCTGCTGACCGTCACGCTTTCGCTGGCGGCCCGCGAAAAGAGGCCCGCCGTGGCCGTCGTGGTCGATCCGGCCACCCGCCAGGCCCTGGCCGCCGATGTCGATGCCTTTGTGCAATCGATGGACCTTGTCGGCAAGCGCGGCATTCTGGTGGTTGACCGCTGGAACCAGCCCGATTCCATCCGGGAGGAACTCAAGCGGCTGTACGACACAGACGGCCTGGAAGGCGCGGTGCTGGTGGGAAACATCCCCATCCCGATGGTCCGCGACGCCCACCATCTGACCACCGCCTTCAAAATGAACCCTTCCCGCGACTGGCAGGATTCAAGCGTCCCGTCCGACCGCCTCTACGACGATTTCGACCTTCGTTTCGATTACCTGAAGCAGGATGCGGAAAAGCCGCAGCTCCACTATTATTCGCTGCGCTTCGACTCGCCGCAGGTCATCCACTGCGACATCTGGACCTCCCGCATCAAGCCGCCGCAGATTCCCGGCCAGACCGCGACCGAAGCCATCGCGCAGTATCTCCGCAAAGCCGTCAAGGCCAAGGCGGAGCCCCGCACGCCGGTCCGCAATGTCCTGCATTTTGCCGGAAGGAGTTATAATTCCGACGCCTTCCAGGCCCGCATCGACGAAAAGGTCGCCTTGCAGGAACAGTTCCCGCGGCTGGGCGCCGAACACGGCACCCGCATCGACTTCGTGAACTTCAACCGCGACAAGGTGGTCCGCACGCGCCTGATGGCGCTGCTCGCTCTCGAACGCTACGACCTGGCCATCCTGCACCACCACGGCGAACCGGACGAACAGCTCCTGAGCGGCGCCTCCCCGGCCTCCATGCCGAAGGAACTGCTGGGTGCCGCCCAGACCTACTTCCGCAACAAGATCCGCAGCGCCAAGGATCCGGAAGCCACGAAGCAGCGTTATATGAAGGAATACGACCTGCCCGAGCGTTTCTTCGCCGACTCGCCGGAAAAGGCGTTCGCCGACAGTACGTACTACGCCGAAATGAACCTGTATATCCCCGACCTGTACGGATATACCTCGAACGCCCGGGTAATCCTCCTCGACGCCTGCTTCAACGGTTCGTTCAACAATGACGATTACCTCGCCGGCTACTATGTCTTCAACCCGGGCGGCACGATGGTCGTCAAGGCCAATACCGTCAACACCCTGCAGGATACCTGGACCAACGAGTTGCTGGGCCTGCTCGACCAGGGCGCCTGTGTAGGCAACTGGGCCAAAGGGCAGCTGACGCTTGAAAGCCACCTGCTGGGCGACGCCAGCTGGCGCTTCGCCGACTCCACGCCGAAATACGATGCCGATCAGGCCCTCACCGCGCGCAAGGGCGACAACCGCTTCTGGCGCAAACTGCTGGCCAGCGACGTTGCCGACCTGAGAGCGCTCGCCATCAAGCAACTGGCTGAAAACGGCGCCATCCCGCCGCAGGAACTGCTCGCCATCGAGCGCGACGACCCGCACGCCGTGGTCCGCCTGGCGGCCTTCATGGCCCTCAAGCGCCATCCCGACGCCCACCTCACCGAAGCCATCCGCCTCGGCCTGGAAGACAGCTACGAACTGCTCCAGCGTCTCGCCGCGCTGACCGCCGCCGTCAACGGCGACCCCGCCCTGGCCGAAACCGTCCGCGCCCTGCTGGCCGACCCGGCCACTTCCGAGCGCGTGTTCTTCCAGCTCAAAGGCGGCGAAGAGGCCTTCTTCCCCACTGAGCGCACAAAGCAGGAGTACGACGCACTCGCCGATCCCGCCGCGCCTTTCAAGCAGAAACGCTCCACGGTCCAGGTGCAGCGCAACGCCTGCAACCCGTTCTGCGTCGAAACGATGTTCGCCTGGCTGGCGTCCTGCGACGACGCGGTCCAGCGCGTGGCCATCGCCGAAACGCTGGGCTGGTACCGCTACTCCTATCTGCGCGACGAGATCGCGTCCCGCTGCCGCGACCTCCTGGCCACGGAAGCCGACGACGCCGTACGCGCCGAACTGGCCAAGACCGTCCGCAGACTCACCGACTAATCATTCAATCTATAAACCTAAAAAGTAACTTTATGCAAAGAATTCAGAAAATGCTGGCATTCGTCCTGCTGCTCGCCGTCTCGGTGGGCGCCTTCGCGCAGAGCTCTTCGGGGACGCGCGTAAGCGGACGTGTGCTGGAAGAGGGTACCGGCGTACCCGTTGAATTTGCTGTCGTCGTGCTCTCCCCGCAGGAGCTCTACACCACGACCGACCGCAATGGCTATTTTGAATTCAAGA
>CACYZM010000041.1 GCA_902778855.1 uncultured Bacteroidia bacterium | reverse complement strand
TCGAGCTTCGCGCCGGTCAGGGGGTTGCGGAGGCGGAGGGTGTAGTCGCCGGGGGTGAGGCGGATGAAGTTGTAGAAGTGGTCTTCCTGGAGGAGGGAGGTGAAGCGGGGGATTTCACCGTGGGCCGTATCCCTGTCGTATAATTCTCCGGAGTCCCATTCGACGAGGCCATTCTGGTCGTTCACGATCTGCCACACCAGGTCCTTGTAGCACTTGAAGTAGAAGAAATCATTCCAGTCTTCACGGACGTTCCACGACTTGCCGTCGCGGAGGGCCTGAATCAGGAACTCGTTGTCGGGATTGACCCGGTTCCCCGTCACATAACCTACGAGCAGGCCGCTGTCGGGCGAATCATTCTGGAAGATGATGACCGATTGTCTGGGCATCTCCACGTAGGCCCGCTTTCCGCCGGAATCCATGGCCACACAGATCCGGTCGCCGGCTTCGATGGTCTTGCTGACAGTACACGCGACCGGTATCGTTGTCCAGCCGAATATCCTGTCATCATTGCCGTCCAGATGCGTCTTTCCCGAGATCGTTTCCTTGATATTGTCGTTGGCGTCGGTATGGACGACATACGCATCGGCCGGCAGGGACGAAAGAACGGAGATCAATACGGTGAAAGGTTTTCCGACAGCGAAATCGTAAGGGAGCGACATCCGGGCCTCAGAAATGCATCCTGACAACGGGGCATCTCCGCCGGCGTCGGGCCTGATTCCGCAAAAGATATCCTGGTTAAAGCTATACGCCGTGAAATCCTTCTCGTGCCCCTGGACAGGTGTCAGCAGAAACCAGGCGCCATCATTCTGCGGATTCGAATAACCGGCATTGGACGAATACTGTCCGCCCCAGCCGAAGTTGATGGAGAAGTAACGACCGCAATAGCCGTCGATAACCATCGAATGGCCTTCTTCCGTACTGTAGCCGCTGAACAGGACGGGGCGTTTCGCATCGATTTCAGTCCGGATATAAGACTCGAAGCGAGCGTCATCCGTATGATTCCGTTCATGCCGCTTGATTGCCTTGTCATAGCCAAAATACTGGGAAAGGCGGGTCACATAGGAAGAAACGGTTCCGGAGCCCGTCCCCGAATACATCATCTCGGTCATGACCCCGATCTCGTGCAACAGACGGGCGATTTCCCCATAATCAGGGTTCTCGGCATTCATCGCGTCCCAGTCATAGGGATGCCCTAGCGTACAGCCTTCAATATTGTACTTCGTTCCCCACATCGTATAGGAATAGGGAGGCAGCGTCCCTTGACCGCGTACCGGCCAGCGGTGATAGTTCATGATGATGCCGATGGCCGTGGCGACACATCCTACGGGAGGAAGAGAGCCATTGCCATAGATATCCGGGCACTCCGCGTTATAGGGCGCCAATTGCGACCATTTCGCCGTCTTGAGCCGGACGATCTGCGACGGGTCGAAAGCCTCGTTCGGAGCGGCGGCCCATCCTTTCTCACGGGAAAGATTGATCACGTCGGCATAATAGTCCATCAGATACTTCAGGCCGTCAGGCATGTTGACGGCAGGGAAACGACCGACTGCCGAATAACCCAGCACCGGGCCGACGGCGTCTTCGCCCGAAACGATGACATAGCCTCCGGTCGTCCGGTTTTCATACGCATAAATCAGGTCTGCCCCGTCCGGTTTGACGGAAGGAAGACGCCAGGCCAGCGAAAGGGAAACCGGGCTGGCCTTGGTCCCGACACGGGAAGCCAGGAACGACTCCGCCGTTCGCCGCGCCGCTTCAGGCGTAACCACCGATGCACGGGCAAAGCCGAAACCCGACAGGAGCAATACTACGAGAACTGCTATCTTTTTCATGTCACATTCGTTTTTCGGGTTTATCAGTGCATTTTGGAGAAATCGATCTTCATCCCGTTCTGGAAGGACGAGACCTCTGCCCAGTCAATATACTGCATTCGCTGGGTGGTGACGGTAACCGTGTGGGTACCCGATGAAGAATAGGTGTGACTGGCATTCTCCACGTAATTCCGCGAAGATCCGTCGCCCCAATAGATGACGCTCTCGTTCCAGTATCGGCCGTGAACGGCAGGAGCCGTGACACGGCTGCCTGTATAGGTCACGGAGACGGAGAGCCCGGATCCCTCCTGACGGACGTGGAACACGTCGGGCCAGCCACCGTCAGTCCGGTAGATCTTGATGTCTTCTTCCCGCATGGCACGGTAGGTATTCTCCGTTGCCTTCCACCGGTATTCCAGTTCACCGTTCTTCGTTGATACACCCGTCTGCTCCAGCCACCACGCAGGTGTTTCTAACCTGTACTGCCCCGGATCCGTACCGGCAACCCGGAAAGAGAAGGTGCCGGCCGCCTGTGGCAGCGTCACCTCAGTGTCCGAAGTAAGGATCGTGACAGGGGGCTGGGTGAACCAGGCCGTATCACAGGTAGAGCGATCGTAATTGGAGTAAACCATAAACGCTTTCCTTTCCCGGCGGAGTCCATTCCTCGTATAGGGACAAGTAGCCAACGTATGACGGCTGTCCATACGCTTGAAGGACCGTGCAACAACGGCGAAGACATAGTTATCGCCAACCATGGCGCTGTTCAAATTGTCAAAATACACCTGGACGTCGCGGAAACCATTGGGGTCGTGCTCAAACAGGACTTCCAGGGTTCCGCCCTCACACGACAGTTCCCGGGATTCGGGGGAAACGATTTTGATAAAATGCGGCAGATTGGGCTGCCGGACAAAAACCGTGTCGGTCCCGCCCGCGTGGAAAACGTACACGAAGCCTTCACGCGGGTATAGAGAGTCATTGGTGTCGACGGCAAAGCGATGGACATCGGTCATCATCGCCTTCGTCTCCAGTTCGTGGACCCAGCCGGGCTCGACATAGAGACTGTACTCCGCATTATACCGGATCTTTACTTCGAACGTTCCGCCTTCCGCAGGAATGTCGAAATCCCGTTCGGTAACAAATACGCCATTTCTCTCGCGCTGACGGACAATGACCTGTTCGGTGATTCCAAGCGATTCGTTGGTGAACAGGATGACGCCCTGCCGTTCATCCTCGCTGTCATTCGGTTCGATTTCAAAATGGAAGGTCTTCGTCGTCAATGCCTTGGTCTTAACGGCCCGGATCCAGGCACAGGTATCCGGCACGACGGCCGTGATGCCGAAGTTGCTCTGGACGTCGATGGACAGATCGCCACCTTCCGCCTCGAATTCGTAGACACCGGTTCCGATGATAACCTGCGGTTCACCGGCCTTTTGCCGAACCGTGACTTCTTCGGCGATTCCCCAGGCGGCCGCCCGGAACTTGATCCGGCAGCTGCGTTCGACAAAGCTTTCGTTTTCATCCACGGTCAGGTAAAACGTACTGGTCGACATCGCCTTGGTCGACGTCTCCCACACCCAGTCGCAATCCGAAGGAATCTCGAGTGCCACGTCGACGTTGCTTTGCACATCCACGCGGATCTGCCCCCCTTCGGCTGCAATTTCATACTGGTTCTGACTCAGGACGATCGTGGGTTGCGATCCTTCCTGGTACACTTTCACGACCTCCGTCCCGGCGGTGCTGCTGATCGTAATCTCCCCCTCGCGTTTCTGCATGCCGTCGTTGGCAGCAACCTCAAAAGTGAGAACTTTCGTCGACAGTGCCTTGGTTCCCTTCTGCGTAATCCAGGATTTGGCCCCTTCGGAGACCGTGGCCTCGAACGCGACGTTGGCCTTCACTTCCACGGTGATGGAACCGCCGTTCGGGCCCAGGTCGAAGCGGTTGCCCGTTACCAGAATGGCGTCTTTCTGTTTCTGCGTGACATTGATCGTCCTTCTCAAATCGCCGCACACGAAGCTGATGGATGCCGACCGATCGTCGTAATCCGTATTATCTTTTACCGAAACGGTAATGGTCGCGGTGCCGCGCTGCCCTTCCGAGGTGGACAGGGAGCACCAGTCTTTCGCCCGGTCGTTGACGAAAGAGGCAGTCCAGGCTCCGCTTGCCTTCAGGTCGACCGAAGCGGAACCGGATTCAGACGGGAAATTCAAAGAGACATTCCCCGACGACATCATGGCCTCGGCGCGGCCGGCCCGCAGCGAGCCGTCCACGAAATCGAGCTCCGGCTTGCAGCAGACCAGAGACAGCATGGCCATGAAGAGGATGAGGAATCGACGTTTCATAAGCAGGATCAGTGCTGTTTCAGATATTCATCGATAGCGGCGGCGGCACGGCGGCCGGCGCCCATGGCTAGGATGACCGTAGCGGCGCCGGTGACGGCGTCGCCGCCGGCGAATACGCCGGGGCGGGACGTCGCGCCGGCTTCATCGGCGACGATGCAGCCGTGGCGCTCGGTCTGGAGGCCTTCCGTCGTCTGGGAGATCAGGGGGTTGGGCGAGGTGCCCAGGGCCATGATCACACATTCGACGGGAATTTCGAATTCGGAGCCGGGCACGGGGATCGGGCTGCGCCGGCCGCTGGCGTCGGGTTCGCCCAGTTCCATCCGGATGCAGCGGATGGCGCGGACCCAACCTTTTTCATCGCCCAGGATTTCCACCGGATTGGTCAGCATCCGGAAATCGATACCCTCCTCGCGGGCGTGATGGACTTCCTCGGCTCTGGCCGGGAGTTCTTTTTCTGTCCGGCGATACACGATGGTCACCTCGGAGCCCAGTCGCAGGGCCGTCCGGGCGGCATCCATCGCCACGTTGCCGCCGCCGACCACCGCGACGCGGCGGCCGACGAAGATCGGCGTGTCGCTTTCGGGGTCATAGGCCTGCATCAAGTTACTGCGCGTCAGGAATTCATTGGCCGAGAACACCCCGTTGAGACTCTCGCCCGGAATGTTCATGAAGCGCGGCAGTCCGGCACCGGAGCCGATGAAGACTGCCTGGAATCCCTCGCGGTTGAGCAGATCGTCGACGGTGACCGTACGGCCGACCACCACGTTGGTCTCGATCTTCACGCCAAGCGCGCGGACGCTGTCGATCTCGGGGACGACCACCCGTTCTTTCGGCAGACGGAATTCCGGAATGCCGTACTGCAGCACACCGCCGGCCTTGTGGAGCACTTCGAAGATCGTCACATCGTAACCCGCCCGGGCCAGATCGGTGGCGCAGGCCAGCCCGGAAGGGCCGCTGCCCACGATGGCCACCTTCTTGCCGTTGGAGGGAGCCTTCTCGACGGCAACGCCGCCGTGTGCACGGCTCCAGTCGGCCACAAAGCGCTCGAGTTTGCCGATGGCCACCGGCTCGCCCTTGACGCCCAGGATGCAACTGCCTTCGCACTGCGTTTCCTGCGGACAGACGCGGCCGCAGACCGCGGGAAGGGAACTGTCGCGGGCAATCACCCGCGCCGCTTCCGCGAATTCACCGGCCTTGACCTGCGCGATGAATTCCGGGATGTGGATCCCGACCGGGCATTTCGCCACGCAGCGGGGATTCCGGCAATTGAGACAGCGCGACGCTTCGAGCAGCGCCTCGCGCTCGTCATAGCCGTAGCAGACTTCCTCAAAGTTGTGGGCCCGCACCTTCGGGTCCTGTTCCCGCACGGGAACGCGTCCGATCTTCTCCGCCATGTCAGTTCCTCCCGATTTTACATTTGTGGTCCGCTTCGATTTCCTGCGGACGGTAGATGGTCTGGCGCCGGAGCGCCTCGTCGAAATCGACCGCATAGGCATCGAATTCGGGTCCTTCCACACAGGCGAAACGCACTTTGCCGCCCACGGTGATACGGCAGCAGCCGCACATGCCCGTGCCGTCGACCATCAACGTATTGAGGCTGACGACCAACGGGATGCCGCTGTCTTTCAGGGTCAGCGTCACGAATTTCATCATGATCATCGGGCCGATGGCCACCGCCTGGTCGTACGCCTTG
The DNA here is from genome assembly GCA_902778855.1 of uncultured Bacteroidia bacterium. Classification (GTDB taxonomy): domain Bacteria; phylum Bacteroidota; class Bacteroidia; order Bacteroidales; family UBA932; genus Cacconaster. Next base: position 9,543 of record CACYZM010000041.1, on the reverse strand, counting down.
CCTTCGGCCAGCAGCAGCTTGACCTTCTCGGTCACCAGTCCGTGATGGCCCTCGGAGCCGTCATCGGTGCACACGTACAGATGGTCGCAGACCGACGCCATCTCCCGACGCAGAATCAGCAGGTCGGCCGTCTTGGCACCGACGACAATGTCGACTTGGGCGCCCCGCTCGTGCAGGTATTTCGCCTGCGGATAGACCGGCGCGGTGCCCAGACCGCCTGCAACGAACAGGTAGCGGCGGCCCTTGAGCGTCTCGTCGGGCATCTCCACGAAATCGGAGGGGCGGCCCAACGGGCCGACCACGTCGACCAGCGCTTGCCCGGTTTCCAGGGCGCAGATCATCCGGCTGGAGGCGCCGACAATCTGGGTGACGATGGTGACGGTCCCGCCATCACGGTCGTAGTCGCAAATGGTCAGGGGAATCCTTTCCCCCTGCTCCCGGGCCCGTACGATCAGGAACTGGCCCGGCAATGCGGCCGCGGCGATACGCGGCGCCTCCACCTCCATCAGACAGATGGTGGGCGTCAGCATTTCTTTCCGGAGTATCTTATACATTCGTTTCGGTGTTTTCTTTGCTTTTTTGTCTGCTTTTCTGCTGGCGGCGCACCCAGAGCACCAGGAATACGACGAGGGTGGCCACGATGGCCTCCACCCGGAGTCCGAGGCCGACCAGCACGCCGAGCGCCGCGACCGTCCAGACCAGGATGGCCGTGGTCAGGTTGATGATGTCCTTCTCGCCTTTCTTGAAGATGATGCCGGCACCGATGAAACCGACGCCCGTCACGATCTGGGCGATGACACGGCTGTGGTCGACGCCGCAACGGAGCGAGGCATAGGTGAACAGATAGGAACCGACGATCAGGATGATGGTCGATCGCTCCCCCATCGTCTTGCCCGCTTCGTGCCGCTCGTGTCCGACCACCCAGCCGATCAGGACGGCCAGGAGCAGATCGAACGAGAACATCAGCAGGTTCGAAAAGTCGAAGGTTTCTTTAAGGAAGTCTGTCAAAACGGTACCCTTTCTTCTTTAAAGTACGGATGATCTCGTCGAGCCGGTTATACAGGCGTTCTTTCTCCGGACGGCTTTCCTCGATGCCCGGATGGATGAGCACCAGGGCGCCATTCAACCCGTTTTCTTTCTCAAACTTCCACAAGCCGTCGATCAGCGGCTGCGCCTGCTTGTAATTTTTCATAGACGGAATCGTATAGTCGGCCGGCGTTCCAATGCCCGGTGTATAATTTACAACTTGACAGCCCATTCCCCTGATAATATTTACACTTTGGGCATTATAATGTTCATACGGCGGCAGGTACCAGACGGCATCCTCACGTTTCACACCGAATTTCGCCAGCTCGGCGTAATTGGCCCGCAGGTCGGCGATGATGTCATCGGCGCTCATCAGCGAGGGCCGATCCGCGCCCCAGTCGCAGTAAAGCACGTGCTTGTCGGAATGGCCGCCCACATAGTGGCCTTCCGAAACGATGCGGCGGACGACGTCCTGGTTGGGTTCGTGCCGCAGGCAGTTGCCGGTCAGGAAGAAATTGCCCTTGACCTTCTGTTTCTTCAGGGTCTTGAGGATCTTCTCCGCACCGTTGAAATTGACGTCGGCGGTAAAGCAGAGGTAAACGACCTTCTCGTCGGGATTGAGCCGGACGATGGCGCCGTAAGCGTCTTTCACCGCCTTGCAGGCCTTGCCCCGCGCTTCCAGCGCGGCGGCATAGGCCACCAGGCCGGCCGTGCCGTCCATCGTGGGTTCATTGCTGGAATAATCGCCGATGTCATCGTGATAGACGGCGATGCCATTGTTGAGCGCCGCGAACGCATCCTCACGCGTCAGCGCAGCACCGGCGCGATCCTGGAACAGTTGATTGTAGATCGGGCCGTCGATCAGGCCGCCCAGCGGCAGATCGCCGTTCACCAGGACATAGGAAGAATGCGGATTCGTCGGCGAGTCATAGCCCGGCATCGCGTCATCGGGCCAGCCGCAGATCATCGACGTGCCCCAGGGGTTGCAGCCCAGGAGCCAGTCGCGCAGCGCCGCTTCCATCTCGCGGAACTGCGTGTCGCCGGTCGTCCGCTCATAGAGCCAGGCCTGCGTCACGGCCGCGGAGGTCAGGTTGTTGGAACACCAGAGATACGGCACGCCGTGCAGGAACGGATCGTTTCCGGCCCGGTTGCAGATGTCCTGGAGTCCTTGTTTCATATAGCCGGCAAATTCCGCGCTGACCGCGGAATCTCCGCTCTCGGCCAGGAGATAATGGCCCAAATTGATGAACGGATACCACTGATAGTGGTGATACTCTTTGCCGGGGCCGCGGCCGCGGTCCATCCAGGGCGTCACCGGTTCCATTTCTCCCCAATAAGCCGCCTGCTCTTTCCACCAGTCACCCTTTCCGAGAGCGAACTGGGTGGCGGCCGCCAGTTCCACGTCATCGACCCAGGTATCCTCTTCATAGAAATACGGGGAGATGACGCAGGCCGTCTGCGTGTTGCCGGGGAACTCCAATGCGAAATCCCAGGCATCCTGCACCTTTCCTTCAATCTTGGTAGCGAAGTCCGGATACCAGGTCCGGATCACGTCGGCGCCCAGCGCGAAGGTGGAGGCGAACTTGCCGGCCGCGGAAGAGACGCCGGTGGTCCGGTTCACGCGATGGCCGGCGACCTGCGGCTTGCCCGTCACGAAATAGACAGGGCGGCCCTTGCCGGGACCATAGCCATAATCCACGGAATCGAGGTACGGCAGGCGCATGCCGGCGTGGTCGCGGTCGTCCGCGATCTGGTAGTACATTTCCCGCGGAGCCGGATTCATCTTGTCCAGCCAGTCAAGGCCCCATTTGACCTCGTCAAGCACGTCGGGAATGCCGTTGGCGCCGGGGCGGCCCGTCGCGTCGAAGCAGTCCTTGAAAACCGACTTGTCCACGGCATACTTCCAGGCGAAGGCCATCTGATAGATGGTCGTGGAAGAGGTCGTCATATATTGGAGGTAGTCGGTCGCATCGTGCCAGCCGCCCGTCACGTCGATATGCTCGCCGGTGCGGGTGGGATGGTACACGATATAGCCGTCGTGTTCGTGGCACACGTGGTTGTTATAGGGATTGTCACCGCAGCGCTGCTGGCGCAGGTAGGTCAGCAGGAAATCGGCGAAACCGTCATACACGTCAGCTCCGATCCGGAAGACCGGCGACTTGACGCCGCCCGCCACGATATAATAGCTGCCCGGCTCCTGCAAGGCAGACATATCCAGGCGCCAGGCGCTCTTGAGGGCCCATTTCGATGCATCGGCCGCTTTGCCCTGGCCGCGCAGGACCTCCGCATCGGTCATGGCATCCCGGACGACAAAGTCGCCCTTCGTATCGCCGGTAGAAATCAGGACGGCCACCTTGATATCGTCGGGAAGATAGCCTGCCTGGTTGATACGCACCCAGGTCTGGGCGGACACGGGAAGTACGGAAATGAATAGAAGGGATAGAAGGAAAAGTTTTTTGATCATATTAAGCTTGAAAGTCTGGTCTAGTCTTTATCATTGTCAGGAAGCTGTGCCCCGTAACCCGGAACGGCGCCGAAAAGCTTCAGCGCGTCCTCCACCGGATAGTGGTTGGCGAACATCGTGGCCGTCGAAGTCATCGTGCCGACCATGTTCATGCCCATCGCCTGCCGGAACGTATTGAGCACCGAGTTGGGGTCATAACTGAAATTTTCCTTGTAAGCGGCATTGAGGAAGCCCCTGAGGTAAGCCTGGTTGATGACGCCGCCGAAGATTGCGGGATCCTTGACGGCCTTGTTGTCGTCGGCATCCAGCTGATCCACGTCTTCGAAATCATCCACATTGACGCGCAGGAACAGGCCGCCGCCCGGAAGGACGAGGTCGGCCTGGCGGTTGAGGAAGAACAGCGAGTTCTCGCAGGTGGTGACACGCTCCTCCTCTTTCGAGGCCGGGCTGTCCACGTGCGTCCGGTCGAGGCCGGCGAAGATGCAGCAGCCGATGATGTTGCGGTCGAGGTAACTGTCCATCTTCGGAAGATAGCGGTAGCCGTACCCCATGTCGCTGAGGTCTTTCAGCCGCGACCAGATGAAGAGGACGGTATTGTTGGTGAACCAGGTCTCGCTGTTGATGGCGCCGTTGGAGCCGCGCAGCTCGACGGCCGCCATACGGATGTTCACGAAAATGCAGTTGTCGATGACGACCTTCGATTTGCTGGTCGCGCCCAGGATGCCGTAGTTCGGACCGTTGAGGAAGGCGCAGTTGCGCACGATCAGATCGCACTTCGAGCCGGTGCTGATGTAGACGAGGGCGGTTTCCGTGGTATGGATCCGGGGCTCCGGAACGCCCGGAGCGCCGATGCCCTCCATCCCGATGGGCTGCATCATCGGCGTATTGACGCCCTCCGGCCAGCCTTCGCCGCGCGTGCTGTAGGCGATCGAATTGCCGCGGTCGATAATCAGGCCGTCGAGTTCGACGAGGCTCTCTTCCTGCATGACATTGATCTGGATGGTCCCCTGGCCCTGCGACGAGTCGTTGGACGTGGCGCTGGGCTGCACATAGGTGCGGTGTGCCAGGATGTCGCGCTCGGAGAAGTCGGTCGAATAGCCGCCGAAGATCGAAACGCCTTTGTTGATCTTGATGTTGCCTGAGTTCAGTAAGCCGTAGTAGTTGCCTTCCGCCACATAGATCGCGTCGCCGGGCGAAGCCAGGTCGATCGCTTTCTGGATATTCTTCAGCGGACGGGCCCGGGATCCGTCATTCTGGTTGGACCCGGTCTGCCGGCTCACATAGAAGGCATTCTCCGCCCCGACAGGCAGGGCGAGAAGCAGGGAAGCAAACGCCAGCAAGGTGAATCTCAGGAGTTTCATGACCGTCTTATTTGAGGATGATTTCGATCGGCTGCATCTGGGCGGCCATTTCCGGGCTGTGGATGCCGAGCAGCCAGTTGCCCGTGCGGACAAACGCGCCGGGCAGGCCGGCGGCGATGTCCTGGTCGTTGGCGGGCTGATTCATCGACGACAGCAGTTTGGTGTACATCGGCTCGACCGCCGGATATTCGACCAGCCGGTAGCTGTCCAGGCCGGCCATCGTGGCGGCATACCGGATGGCGTCGGTCAGGCCGCCGAATTCGTCGACCAGGCCGATGCCCATCGCATCGCCGCCGGCCCACACGCGGCCCTGCGCGATCTCGTCGACCGCCTCGGTCGACAGACCGCGGCCGGCCGCCACGCGGGCGACGAAGTCTTCATACGTAGCGTCGATGCGCTGCTGCATCGCCGCTTCCTCCTCCGGATCGAGCGGGCTCATCCCGCTGACCAGCGAACCGTGCTGGTGGGTGGCCACCTCGTACACGTTGAGGTGCAGGTTTTTCTTGAGGGCTTTCCCGAAACTCGGAATCAGGCCGAAGACGCCGATCGAACCGGTCAGCGTGCTCTTGTCGGTAAAGATCTTGTCGGCGCCGCAGCTGATCCAGTAGCCGCCCGAAGCGGCATAGCCGCCGTAGCTGGCCACGACGGGCTTGCACTGCTTGAGCAAGGCGATTTCCCGCTCGATGGCGGCCGAAGCCTGGACGCTGCCGCCCGGGCTGTTGACGCGGAAGACCACGGCCTTGACCGAAGAGTCGCGGCGCGCCTTGGCGATTTCGCGGGCGAAATTGTTGCCGATGTTCCCGTCGCCCTTGTCATCCATCACGATCTCGCCGTCGGCGTAGATGACGGCGACTTTCTCCTTGGCCCGGACATTGGGTTTGACCTTGGCGGTCGCATAATCCTTCAGGGTTACGTATTTCAGGTCCTTGGGTTCCTTGACGCCGCACAGCGTGCAGAAATAGTCGCGCACCTGGTCGTCATACCAGAGCTCGTCCACCAGCCCGTGGGACAGGGCGTCTTCGCCCGAGTTGATTTCAAGATTGTCGATCCAGGCGTTGTACTGCTCCGCGGTGAAGTCGCGGGAGCCGGCCACGGCGTCGGCCATCACGCCCCAGATGGTGCCGAGCATCTTCTGGTACTGTTCCTTGTTCTCCGCACTCATCTCGCTCTTGATGTAAGGCTCGCCGGCCGATTTGTACTTGCCGTGCCGGATCAGCTGGATGTCGATGCCGAGGTGGTCGATCAGGTCCTTGTAGTACATCAGGTTGGAGCTCATGCCGGAGATCATCACGTCGCCATAGGCGTTGAGGATGACCTTGTCGGCCACGGAGGCCAGGTAATAGTTGCCGGCCGAAAGGCCCTGGCAGTAGGCGACCACGGGTTTCCCGCTTTCACGGAACCGGACGAGCGCGGCGCGGAACTCCTCGGCCTGGGCGATATCCATACCGAGCCCTTCACCCTTGAGGTAGACGAACTTGACCTGCGGATCGGTCGCGGCCGTCTCCAGGGCCCGGATCGCATTGAGCAGCGAAACGCTCTGGCCCATATCGGCGCTCATGGAGATCGGATTGAAGGAGAACGACTCCTTGCCCTGCTCCCCGATGGGCTGCGAAATGTCGACTTTCAGGATCGCGCCCTTGGGAACGGCGGGCTGCGCTTCCTTGCCGACCGAAGAGGCCAGCGAGCCGATGAACCAGAAAAAGATGAGATTGAACAACACAAAGGCGATCAGCGTACCGAGGCAACCGCCGAAAACAACTTTCCAAAAAGGTTTCATATCCTAATAAATGATGATTCTGAACGCTGTAGTTTGCAAATATAGTCATTTTCCTTTATTTTTGCAGCAATGAAACGTGCCTCCGGATACATCCTCTGCCTGCTGGTGATCGCCGCCTATGTCTTCTCTTACACAGGCGTCGGCATCCATACCTGCCACGATGACGGAAGCCGCCATCTGGTCTGGCTCCTGGGCGACGTATCCTGCGAAGCCATCCACCACCACAGCCTCGAAGCCGACCACGACCATCACCACGACGGGCACTGCTGCTCGACGCAGGTCTTCGTCGTGACCGATGCGCAGGACAGCGCCCCCGGCGTCGACCGGATCGCCGCTCCGGAAATCACGCTTCCCCTCCTGGCCGTGGCGGAGGCCTTCCTCCCCGTAATATCCGAGTACGTGCGCATCGACGACGTCGACACGCCGCCCCTCATATCACCGCCCACCCTTTCCCTGCTTTCTGTCTGGTTGGTTTGAGCCAAGCGTCATTCCCGGCTTGACCGGGGACCTTGTACCTTTTCAACCCCCAACCAAACAGAAAAACAATGAAAAAAATCCTGATTATCATTACCCTGTGCCTGGCCGCATTCCCGGCCTTCGCCCAGAATCTGCACGGGAGCGTCTTCTATAAGAAATCCAACGGCGGCACCGAGCCCCTGCCCTTCGCCCAGGTCTATCACCTGGAGCAGGGAAAGCTCATTGAAACCGACACCAACGGCGAATTCACGCTCCGCCTAAAGGACCGCGCCACGCTCATCGCCACCTACGTAGGTTACACCCGCGACACCGTCGTGGTTGAACCCGGTACCACCGAGGCAAAATTCTACCTCAGCGGCGAGAACGACCTCGACGAATCGAAAGTGGTGGCCATGCAGTCCACCCTGCCCAAGATGAAGCCGGTCAAGACCGAGGTCATCACGGCGGCCGGCCTTTGCAAGATGGCCTGCTGCGCCCTGGCCGAGAGTTTTGAGAACTCCGCCAGTGTCACGGTCGGCTATGCCGACGCCGTGACCGGCGCCCGCCAGATCAAACTCCTCGGCCTCTCCGGCACCTACACCCAAATGCTCGACGAGAACCGCCCCGTGATGCGCGGCATCGCCGCTCCCTTCGGTATGTCGTTCGTCCCCGGCCAGTGGCTCGAGAGCATCCAGATTGCCAAGGGCCCCTCGTCCGTGATCAACGGCCTGGAGGCCATCACCGGCCAGATCAATATGGAGCACCGCAAACCCACCGACGAGACTCCGCTCTTCGTCCAGGTGTACGGCAGCTCCGACAAGATGTTTGAAACCAACATCGCCTCGGCCATCCAGTTCAACGAGAAGTGGAGCATGATCAACATGGCCCACGTGGGCGGCACCGCCTCGAAGATGGACCACAACCAGGACGGCTTCCGCGACGAGCCCGAAGACCTGCAGCTCAACTTCACCAGCCGCTGGCTCTACTATGCCCCGAGCGGCATGCAGATCCGCTTCGGCGGCCGCTTCCTCAACGACGACCGTCTCGGCGGCCAGATGAACGCAACGAAAGACAACGTCTCCAATCTCCAGAACGGAGTCTGGGGCTCCAACATCAAGAATCGCAGCATCAACGGCTATTTCAAGATCGGCGTGCCCCTTAACGAGGAGAACACCGCCAACATCGCGCTGGTATCCGACTTCAACCACCACGAATTCGATGCGTTCTTCGGACTCAAGGACTACCGTGCCAAGCAGAACTCCTTTTTCGCCAACCTCATCTACCAGAACGAGATCAACGAGACGCACAAAGTCGAGTTCGGCGCCACCTGGCAGTTCGACGACATCGACCAGGGTTACGGATACAATTACAAAACAATGCTCCCGAACCAGGCAGCACAGAATACCTGGGAGGATTACGACCGCAAGGAGAACGCCATTTCCGGTTTCGGCGAATACACCCTCACCCTGGAAGACAAATTTACCTTCGTGGGCGGCGCCAACCTCCAGTACAATTCGCTTCACGGCTGGCTCTTCGCCCCACGCGCCAATGTCCGCTGGGCTCCGGCCGACTGGGTGACGCTGCGCGCCCTGGGCGGCCGTGGCTACCGCACCGCCAACATCTTCACAGACAACCTTGGCATCTTCTCCACGGCCAAGGTCTTTGTCATCCCCGACAAGACCAAGTTCCCGGCCAGTTCCGTGTTCTCCCGGGAATTGGATCTGTTGGAAGACGCCTGGACCTGGGGCGGCAACGTGACCTTCTACCTGCCCTTCGGCGCGGAAGATACCGATACCTACCTGAGTTTCGACTACTTCCGGAACGATTTCAACAAGCAGGTCATCGTCGACCAAGAACTGGACGTGCCGCTGATCTATTTTTACAACCTCGACGGCAAGTCCTACACCAATACCTACCAGATAGACTTTTCGGTCAATCCGCTGGAACGTTTCAACATCACGACCACCTTCCGCTACACCGACGCCAAGGTGACCCTGATGAACCAGGGCCTGGTGGAACGGCCGATGACCAGCCGCTACAAAGGCGTGCTCAATATGCAGTATGCCACGGCGATGAGCAAATGGACCTTCGACTTCACGGCCCAGGTTAACGGCCCGATGCGTCTGCCCAAGTTTGCAGCCTCCGTCTGGGGTATGGAGACCTCGCCGGTCTTTCCGATGCTCTACGCCCAGATCACCCGCAAGTTCAAAGGCATCGACGTGTATGTCGGTGCCGAAAACATCCTCGGATACCGCCAGCACAACGCCATTATCGCCTCTGAATACCCGCTCGGCATCTTTGCCTATGACCCCAACCGACTCGTTCCCGGCAGCGGCACAGCCGAATGGGCCAACAGCGTTTTCGACGCCAGCAGCGTCTGGGGTCCCCTGATGGGCCGCAAATTCTACATCGGCCTCCGTTATACTTTGTGGAAATAACCTAGTCTAATCTATAACAAT
>CACYZM010000040.1 GCA_902778855.1 uncultured Bacteroidia bacterium | reverse complement strand
AGCCGAGTACAAGGAGGCGGGAAAAACCCCGTTCGTGCTGGTGCTCGACAATGTGCGCAGCCAGCACAACATCGGATCGGCCTTCCGCACCTGCGACGCTTTCCGGATCGCAAAGATCTGCCTGTGCGGCATCTCCGCCACGCCGCCCTCGCCGGAGATCCACAAGGCGGCCCTGGGCGCCGAGTTCAGCGTCGATTGGGAACACTTCGACACGGCCCTGGAAGCCGTGGAGAAGTTGCGTGGCGAGGGCTACACGATTGTAAGCGTCGAGCAGGCCGAAGGAGCGACGCAGTTGCAGGACTTCCGGCCGGATCCGGACCGGCACTATGCGCTGGTGTTCGGCAACGAGGTGCGCGGTGTAGCGCAGGAGGTCGTCGACGCTTCCGACGCTTGCCTGGAAATCCCGCAGTTCGGCACAAAGCACTCCCTCAACGTGTCGGTTTCCGTCGGAATCGTGCTTTGGCAGATAATTTTGAACAGATTATAAAAAAATTGCTATATTTGCAGTCCCAATTCGGGACCTCGGGAAGTGGCGCAGTTGGCTAGCGCGCTGCGTTCGGGACGCAGAGGTCGGGTGTTCGAGTCACCTCTTCCCGACAAAAAAGCTCTTCAGCGATGCTGGAGAGCTTTTTTTCTTTTTACGGATTCATCAGATCCTTGTTGACGAATCGGATGATGTTGTAAATCGATTCGATGGCGGCGTCGGCCGGGCCGTCGGGGTCAAGGAGCTTGGCCTTGTTGAGATGGTTGATGGCTTCGCCCCAGAGTTGCTGACGGCGGTAGAGATTGCCGAGCATATACCAGCCTTGGGGATTGTCAGGCTCGCGCTTGACGAAGTCGCACAGAGACTGATGCGCTTCTTCGAGCCGGTTCGCCCGAAGAAGCGCTTCAATGTCTGTGAGGGACTGCGGTTTGTGGTTCATCTTACACCAGACCCGAGAAACCCATGAAGGCCAGAGCCATGATGCCGGCGGTCAGCAGGGCGATGGGAACGCCTTTGAAGCCCTTGGGCACATTGCTAAGCTCGAGCTGCTCGCGGATACCCGCGAAGAGGATCAGGGCCAGGCCGTAACCGATGGCCGTGGCGATGGCGAAGATGAGGGATTCACCCAGGCCCAGCATGCGGGCGCCTTCCGCGAATCCGAAATTGTATTCATTGGTCACCACCTGGATGGCCACGCCGAGCACGACGCAGTTGGTGGTGATCAGGGGCAGGAAGATACCCAGCGCCTGGTAGAGCGAGGGGCTGATCTTCTTGATGATGATCTCGACCATCTGGACGAGGGAGGCGATCACCAGGATGAAGCTCACGGTCTGCAGGAACACGAGGTTGAAAGGAACCAGCACGTATTTCTGCAGCAGGAAGGTCACCAGCGTGGCAATGGCCATGACGAAGGTCACGGCGGCGGTCATGCCGACGGCCGTATTCACCTTCTTCGAAACGCCCAGGAACGGGCAAACGCCCAGGAACTGGCTCAGGACGACATTGTTGACAAATATCGCAGAGATGAAAATAAGCAGGATCTTCATAATGGTTATGCCTTATTGGTGATCTTTCTGAAAACGACCATGAGATAGGCCAGGACGATGAACGCACCCGGCGCAAGGACGAAGGCCAGCATGCCGTCGCCCTGGAGGAACTTCCAGCCGAAGGCCGAGCCGCTGCCCAGGATCTCGCGGACCAAACCGATGGCGGTCAGCGCGATGGTGAAGCCCAGGCCGATGCCCACGCCGTCGAGGGCGGAATCGCCCACGCTATTCTTGTTGGCGAAGGCCTCGGCACGGCCGAGGATGATGCAGTTGACCACGATCAGCGGCAGGAAGATGCCCAGTGCGTCATAGAGCACCGGCACATAGGCCTGCAGCAGGAGCTGCACGATGGTCACGAACGAAGCGATCACCACGATATACGAAGGGATGCGCACCTTGTCGGGAATGAAGCGGGCGATGGCCGAAATCGTGATGTTGGAAAGGATCAGCACGATCATGGTCGCCAGACCCATGCCCAGACCGTTGATGGCGGAAGTGGTGGTGCCCAGCGTCGGGCACATACCCAGGACGAGCACGAACGTCGGGTTGTTCTTGACGATGCCGTCGACAATCAGTTGGAGTTTGCTATTCTTGCTCATTGTCCTCGGAATTTAAGGTTTCTGCCGGCCGGCAGTTTTTCTGGAATACCGCATAGGCGTCGTTGACACCCTTGAGGAAAGCCCGGGAAGTGATGGTCGAAGCCGTGATGGCGTCGATCTCGCCGCCGTCCTTGCGGACGGAGAGTTTGTTGACGGCGGGGTTCTTGCCCTTGACCTGCTCACGCGGAGCAATGGTCTCGTCCACGAGTTTGGCACCCAGGCCCGGCGTCTCGGCGTGCGAGACCACGGAGGTGTTGTAGACCGTGCCGTCGGGCGTGAAGCCCACCATCAGGGTAAGCGGGCCGCCGAAGCCGCCGGTGGTCACTTTGATGGCGTAGCCGACAGTCTGGCCGCCGTTGGTGGCGGTGTAGATTTCGCCGCCCTCGACCGCCTGGACGGCCTCGGACGGAACGTTGTCGAATGCAGGGGTCACCGCGGCGATGGCCGCATTGACCTTTTGCAGCTCGGAAGCCTCGATCGGAGCCTTCGTCACCGCATAGACGGTCCCCAGCAGGGCCGAGCACACCAGACAGACGGCGCCCAGCGCAAGGACCATATTGCCGAATGTAGATTTCGCTGCCATTATTTCTTGACCTCCCCAAACCGGCGCGGTTTGCAATACTTGTTAAGCAAAGGAACGGTGCAGTTCATAATCAGGATGGCGAAGGAGACGCCTTCCGGATACGAACCGAAGTAACGGACGAACACCGTGATCAGACCGATGCCGATACCGAAGATGATCTGACCCTTGGTCGTCATCGGCGAGGTCACGTAGTCGGTCGCCATAAAGATGGAACCGAGCAGGAGACCGCCCGTGAAGATGTTGAACACCGGGTTGGTGAAGCGCTCCGGATTGGCGAGCCAGAAGATGCCCGAAACCACGAACACCGTCAGCAGGATCGTCACAGGAATGGTGGCCTTGATGACCCGGCGGCAGAGCAGGTAGAGGAAACCCAGGAGCAGCGCCACGGCCGAAAGCTCACCGGCCGAACCGCCCGCGTTAAAGAAGAACTGCTGGCTGAACGTCAGGTTGTCGGCCGTCAGCTGCGACAGGGTCGCACCGTTCTTGAGGCCTTCCTTGACGGCGCCCAGCGGCGTCGCGCCGGAGAAGGCGTCCACGATGCCGAACATCGAACCGGCGTCATCCCAGGAAGTCATGATGACCGGGAAGGAGACCAGCAGGAACACGCGGGCCACCAGGGCCGGGTTGAAGATGTTCTGGCCCAGACCGCCGAAGGTCATCTTCGCCACGCCGATGGCCACGATGGCGCCGATGACGGCGATCCACCACGGGGCGTTCGGGGGAAGGTTGAGGGCCAGCAGGCAGCCCGTTACGGCCGCCGACAGGTCGGTCACCGTAACGGGAACCTTCAGCCAATATTTCTGGATCAGGAATTCCAGCAGGACACAGGCCACGACGCTGACGCAAATCAGCGCAAGCACCGACCAGCCGCTGGCGAGGATCGAAACCAGCATCGCCGGCGTCAGGGCGATGAGCACGTCGCGCATGATCGACTGCGTGCTCTCCGGGCTGTGCGTATGGGGAGAGGGAGATACGATAAATTTGTTCATCAGTCGTCTATTTTTTAGGTCTGCTACGCATAATCTTCATAACCTCCGCCTTGCTGATGCGGATGACATCGAGCAGCGGAATGCCGGCCGGGCAGGTGAAGCTGCAGCAGCCGCATTCGATGCAGTCGTAGACACGCTCCTGCTCGAGTTCGGCGTGGAGGCCGGCCCGGCCGAGTTTGTTGAGCAGCCAGGGCTCGAGGCCCATCGGGCAGGCCGATGCGCACTTGGAGCAGCGGATGCAGTTGGACTCGGGACGGCGGCGCGTCTCTTCTTCGGTCAGCAGGAGGATGGCGCCGTTGGCCTTGACCGTGGCGGCGTCGGGGTTGGCGATCGCGCGGCCCATCATCGGACCGCCGCTGATGAGCTTGGCCGCCTTCTCGGGCACGCCGCCCGCCACTTCGAGGATCTTCGACATCGGGGTGCCGATGCGGACCTTGTAGTTGTGCTGCACGGGCAGGCACTTGCCGGTGACGGTGATGACGTTGTCGATGAGCGGTTTGTTCTTCTGGACAGCCTCGTAGACCGCCAGCGAGGTGCCGACGTTCTGCACCACGGCGCCGGTTTCGATCGGCAGGCCGCCCGAAGGGACCTGACGGCGGATCACGGCGTCGATGAGCTGTTTCTCACCGCCCTGCGGATAGCGTTTCTTCAGCGTGACCACTTCGATCTGCGGATAGGCCTTGGCGGCTTCCGTCATCGAGGCGATGGCCGCGGGCTTGTTTTCCTCGATGCCCACGTAGCCGCGGGTCACGCCGAGGGCCTTCATCATGATCACGCCGCCCAGGAGGATCTCTTCGGGGCGCTCGCGCATGATGCGGTCGTCGCTGGTCAGGTAGGGCTCGCACTCCGTACCGTTGAGGATCAGGCATTCGGCCTTCTTGTCTTTCGGCGGGGCGAGTTTCACGTGCGTCGGGAAGGAAGCGCCGCCGAGGCCGACGATGCCGGCATTCTTGACTTTGGCGATGATTTCTTCCGCGGTATAGGGGATTTCCCGGATGATGTCGGGGGTACGGTCGATGTTTTCCATCCACTCGTCGCCCTCGACGGTGATTTCGATGTGCGGAACCATGTTGCCGGCAATGTCGGCGCGCGGTTCGATCTTCTTAACCGTGCCCGAAACCGGGGAATGGACGTAGCCGGAGATGAAGCCCGAAGGTTCGGCAATCACCTGGCCCACGAGCACCTTGTCGCCCACCGCCACCACCGGAGTGGCCGGAGCGCCCAGATGCTGCGCCATGGAAACGTAGGCCGTCTCAATGGCGGGAAAGACCTCGATCGCGGCTTCCGCGGAGATCTTGTTGTCGTGCGGATGGACGCCGCCGATTCTAAACGTTTTCTTCATGGGGCTTTTCTTCGGTTTTAGGAGGTTTCGGAGGGAAATTGACTTCGTGGATGGCGCCCGTCGGGCAGACTTCCACGCACTTGCGGCACATCTTGCACTTGGTGAAGTCGATGTAGGCCACATTGTTCTCGACCGTGATGGCGTCGAACGGGCAGGTCTTGGCGCATTTGCCGCAGCCGATGCAGCCGGCGCCGCAAGCCTTGCGCGTGAGCGCTCCCTTGTCACGGTTGATGCAGGAGACGAAGACGCGACGGTTCTTGAAGCCCTTGTTACGGAGTTCCAGGATGCCCTTCGGGCAGGCCTTGACGCAGGCGCCGCAGGCGGTGCACTTGTCCTCGTCGACCACGGCGATACCCTTTTCGGGATCGACGTGGATGGCGTCGAACTTGCAGGCGGCCTCGCAGTCGCCCTTGCCCAGGCAGCCGTACTTGCAGCCGGTGTCGCCGGCATACAGGCTGGCCATGACCTTGCAGGAGGCGTACCCGTCGTACTCATTGGTCCGTGCACGGCTGGCAAGCGTACCGTTGCAGCGCATGACCGCCACCATCGGTGCTTTCTCTTCGACCGCCCGGCCGAGGGCCTCGGCGATGCGGGTCATCACTGGATTGCCGCCCACAGGGCAGAAGAAACCTTCCATGCTCGGAGCCTTCACGACGTTTTCGGCGAACGCGTGGCAGCCGGCCTGGCCGCAGCCACCGCAGTTCGCGCCGGGCAGAATCGACTCCACGGTACCGATCCGGGGGTCTTCCTCCACCTTGAACTTCTGTGCCACGAAGTAGAGCACGATCGCGAAAAGCAGACCGAGCGCTAACAGGCAGGCAACTGTAATAAGAATAGTTCCAGTCATTTAGGTTGTTTTTCGATTGAAAATATAAAGATTTTGGATATTTTTTTCCGGTAGAAAAATACGCCCAGGTAATACAGCGCAACCGCACCCAGCGAGCCCAGGCCCATCAGCACTTCTCCCGCCCCGCAGAGCGAGAACACAAGGATCGAGAGCATCAGCACGAGGAGCGGCACCACATACGCCAGCCAGATGGCCTGCGTGCCCATGGCGGAACTCATCACCACGTTCACGGTTTCGCCGACCTGGTAGTCTTCCGTCAGCGTCGTGATGTCCTGGGCCACTTCCACCACCTTCACGGCTTCGTCGGAGGCGCC
The DNA here is from genome assembly GCA_902778855.1 of uncultured Bacteroidia bacterium. Taxonomy (GTDB): domain Bacteria; phylum Bacteroidota; class Bacteroidia; order Bacteroidales; family UBA932; genus Cacconaster. The sequence continues at coordinate 11,028 of CACYZM010000040.1, read as the reverse complement.
GCACACGCCCTTGGCGTGGCAGGCGGCGCAGGCCGACTTGTTGACGATCTCGACAGAGATGTAGTCCTTGTCGACGGCGATCACGCGGCCTTCGTGTTCGATGCGCTCCTTTGCCATGGATCAGTCAATTAAGGCGGTTAAGGGATACTTGTTGCCGTCCACCTCGGTCAGGCGGCCCTGCACGGAGCCGATCTTGAGATGGGCGGCAAAAAAGACGGGCAGGCGGTTCTCGTCATCGCTGATCCAGAACACGAGCTTGTCACCGCCCTTGAGGTCATCGGCGGTATCGCCGACTGACACGGCGGTATTGGTCTCGCCCTGGTCGGCACCGGTCACGCTCAGCGAGATGCCCAGCTTGACGGTATTCCAGGTCTTGCCGTTCACCTTTTTCTTTTCGCGTCCCGCGTGGCGGATCGTCACTTTATAGATGGTGCGGTCCATGGCCACGATGCCGTGGATCCGCTCCCCTTTCTCCAGTTTGGCGAGATCGGCGGTGCGGCAGTAATAGATCATATTGAAGACGTCGCGGATCGTGCCGTTCTCCTTGAGTACCGTGTCGCGGTGCGGCCGGCTGCTCTTGTCGATGACGGCGCGGACCTGCCGGGAATCGTCGCCCCAGGTGAAATTGCACTTGGCCCAGTATTTCCCTTCCTTGACGTCGCGGAGCGCCGTGCGGGGTTTCAGGTCCCGGTTCATGGCGAAGGTCGACTCGTAGCGGTCGCGCATCTTGTAGAACGAATCCCAGAAACGGAAGGTATTGATGTGGGCCGTCACGTGATAGTTGGCTCCTTCCTCAACCCCTTTGACGGTGAGGGAGGCCAGATCGGCGTTGACGCCGTACTTGTAATGGATGGTATATTTCAGATCCTCGCCGCCGGCAAAAGGCAGTTCCTGCGCCCGAAGCGGAAGGAGGGCGGAAGCGGCCAGTACCGACAGGATCAGAAGGATTTTTTTCATAAATCGAATTCCGTGCTTGGCGTAATCATATAATCGGGGCCCAGTTTCGAATTGACGTGTTTGTAGGAGATGCCCTCCGTCCCCTCGTAAGGCCGGTCGTTGTAGTCCACGAACTTGACCTCGGAGGACAGGAAGCGCATCTTGACGTCGGTGACCTCGCCGTTGCGGTGCTTGGCGATGATCAGGTCGGTTTCGCCGGGGAAACCGCCTTCTTCCTGGGTGCCCACGAATTCGGGGCGGTGGATGAACATCACGATGTCGGCGTCCTGTTCGATGGCGCCCGACTCGCGCAGGTCGCTCAGCTGCGGGCGCTTGTTGCCGCCGCGCGTCTCCACCGAGCGGTTGAGCTGGCTCAGGGCGATGATCGGAACGTTGAGTTCCTTGGCGATGGCCTTGAGCGAGCGGGAAATGGCGGCCACCTCCTGCTCACGCATGCCTTTGAGTTCCGGCGGACCGGCCATCAGCTGGAGGTAGTCGATGATGATGAGTTTGACGTGCTGTTTGTTGACCAGGCGGCGGGCCTTGGAGCGGAACTCATAGATGGAGAGCGAGGGCGTATCGTCGATCCACAGCGGGGCGCGGGAAAGATTGTTCAGCCCGCTTTCGAGCTGTTTCCATTCGTCCTGCGTCATTTTCTTGGCACCGCGGAGCTTCTCGGAAGGAAGCCCGGTCTCGCTGATCATGATACGGGTCACCAGCTGGGTGTCGGGCATCTCGAGCGAGAAGAAGGCCACGGGGATGTGGTGGTCCACCACCATGTTGCGGGCCATGGTCAGCACGAAGGCCGTCTTACCGACCGAAGGACGGGCGGCCAGGATGATCAGGTCAGCGGCCTGCCAGCCGAAGGTCACCTTGTCGATGCCCGTATAGCCGGAAGGGATGCCGCTCAGGCCGTCTTCGCGCTGCTGGTTGGCCTGAATCTGCTCCATCGCCCGGTTGATGACCGAGGCGATGGGCTTGGTCTCGCTGCGGACGTTGCGCTGGGCGAGGGTGAAGACCTTTTCCTCGGCGGTGTCGATCAGGTCGTCCACGGCCAGGGAGTCGTCGAAGGCCGCTTTCTGCACCTCGTAGGAGATGGAGATCAGCTCCCGCTGCAGGAATTTCTGCAGCAGGACCTTGGTGTGGTATTCCACGTGGGCCGCCGCACCGATCTTGGTGGACAGCTGGCTCAGATAGGCCATACCGCCCACTTCCTCCAGCTGGCCGCGCTTGGTCAGTTCGTCCGACACCGAGAAGATGTCGACGGGATCGTTGCGCGACGAGAGGGTGGCGATGGCCTCGAAGATCTTCCGGTGGATGTCCTTGTAGAAACAATCCGCCTGCAGCTGGTCGAGGATGTCGGGAACGACTTCGGGTTCCAGAAGCAGCGCACCGAGGACGGCCTCCTCGATGTCGATGGCCTGAGGGGGTTTGCGACCGCCGAAATCCTCGGCGATCGCATCCAGGTTCACGCGCTGCTGGCGTTTGTCGTTTCCGGCCGTCGACCTTGCCATACTAGTTCTCCTTTGCGAAAGCGGAGCTTACCAGGATACGGCCGCAGTACTCGCAGACGATGATCTTCTTGCTTTCCTCGATGTCGAGCCGGCGCTGGGGCGGGATCTTGTTGAAGCAGCCGCCGCAGGCGTCGCGGGTAACGGTCACCACGGCCAGCTTGTTGTGAGCGTTGGCGCGCACTTTCGTATAGGCCACCATCATACGCTCGTCGATCTGGCTGGCGAGTTCCTCGCGCTGCTTGAGCAGGTCCTCTTCTTCCTTGGCCGTCTCCTCGACGATGGTCTCGAGTTCCTTCTTCTTCTCGACCAGGTCTTTCTGGCGATGGGCGAGCTGGTCTTCGGCTTCGGTGATGACCACTTTCTTCTCGTCGATCAGGGCATCGTTCTCGCGGATCTTCTTGGCAGCGACCTGCTGTTCCAGATCCTGGTATTCGATTTCCTTGGAGATGGACTCGTATTCGCGGTTGTTCTTCACGTGGTCGCGCTGGGCGTCGTATTTGGCGATCAGATGCTTGCTCTCCTCGATGGCGTGCTTGTGATCGGCATTGGCCTTCTCGATTTCCTTGATCTCCGCCTTCGCGTTGCTCACGCGGGTCTGGAGCCCGGCGATTTCGTCTTCCAGATCCTGGACCTCGAGCGGCAGTTCGCCGCGGAGGAGGTAGATCTTGTCGATCTTGGTGTCGGTCTGCTGAATCCGATAGAGCGTATGGAGCTTCTGCTCCATCGCGATCGAATCGGTGTCGGCCATGTTCTTCTGGAGGGAGACGAAGGTCTCGCGCTGGTCGATCGGGGTGACGATCTTGTTTACCTTCTTTTTCGTAGCCATAAATGCTTAGTAATAGTATATCGGGTTATTGTTTGCGGTCATTGCCGTGTAAACTGCAAAGTTAGGTAATTTTTCCCGAAGTACCGAAACGAACTTCGATACAATCTCGGCTTCGCTCTCGTAGTGGCCGATATCGACGATCATCCGGCCTTCGGGAACGAAGAAATGGTGGTACGACACGTCGCCCGTAACGAAGGCGTCGGCACCGGCGCGGAACGCCTGCTCCGCGAAAGAGGAGCCGGAGCCGCAGCTGGTGGCCACACGGAAAACTTCCGCGACAGGCGCCGAGCAGCGGAGCGTCCGGAGGCCGAAGCGCTCCTTGACATAGCGGCAGAACGCCTCGCCCGCCATCGGTGCGGGCAGCAGGCCGATCTGCGCGAGGCCGGTCTCGTCGAGCGGGGCGGGCTCGACCAGGCCGAGCCGTTCCGCCATCAGCGTGTTGACTCCGCCGACGGCCTTGTCGGCGTTGGTGTGGGCGGCATAGACCGCGATGCCGTGGCGGATGGCCAGATACACCGCCGCGCCGACGGGATCGTCGGGGTCGATGCGCCGCAGGCCGCCGAAGATCAGCGGATGGTGCGTCACGATCATATCGGCGCCGCGCTCCACCGCCTCGCGCACCAGCGCGGGCGTGCAGTCGAAGCCGACCAGGACGGCGTGCGCCTCGGCATCGGGCGAGCCGATGCAAAGGCCGGCGTTGTCCCACGACTCCTGGGTCCCCAGCGGCGCGAAGGCCTCGATGGCTGCAGCGATTTCCCGGACTTTCATCAGATGCTCTCGTAAAGGTCCGTCAGCTGCGAACGGATGTTGTACAGTTTCTCGACGATCTGGCGCTTGTGTTCCAGGCCGTCCCGGTTCTCCGCGAGTTTGCGGGCCACGCCGTCGAGCGTCAGGCCCTCGGTGCGGGTCAGGTAGTGGATCAAGCGGATGTTCTCCACGTCTTCGGGATGGAAGAGGCGGTTTCCCTTGGCGTTGCGCTCGGGTTTGATGTAGCGGGGGAAGGTGTCCGACCAGAAGCGGATGGTGGAGACCTCTTCGCCCATCAGCTGGGCGACTTCGCCGATTTTGTAGTATAGTTTCTCTGCCATAATTCAATCCATGGACTGTCCCGTGGTCAGCGCCACGATCATCATGTCGCGGTACGTCGCGGGATCCAGTTCCGCAAAAAAGTAATTGACGGGGTCCTGCGCGAAGCCGTCGCGAAGCACCTCGTAGTGCAGGCAGGGCGCGAAGCATGATCCGCTCTGCCCCACCTTCCCGAGCACGGCGCCCTGCTTGAGCGTCTGGCCCTGGGATACGTTGATTTCATCGAGATGGGCGTAGCAGGTCCGGAACCCGCCTCCGTGGTCCACGGTAACCTGGTTGCCCATCCCCTTCTCGCTGCGGACCACAGACAGGACCCGGCCATCGGCGGTGCACCGCACCGGCGTCCCGACGGGCGCCACCAGGTCGAGCCCGGTATGCTCCCGCACGTTCTTGTAGAAGGGGTTTATTTTCTTTCCCACCGAAGCGCCGGTCTGGACCGGCATGAAATCCTTCAGCGGCACGATCGACGGGATGGCGGTCGGTTTCACGGCGCCGGCCGCGAAGACCGAATCGATCTCGGCGAGCGAAGCCGTGACCTGCCGCGACACGGATTCCATCCGTTTGGTCACGGCGTAGGAGTCCCACACCAGATCGTCTTCCCGCATCGACGAGAGGTCGCCGGAGAGCAGCGTGTCCTGCATCTCGAAGAAATAGCGGGGCGGATCGGCGCTGAAAAGGTCGCGGTAGATCTCGCGGTCGCGCACCTGCAGGTCGCCGATGGTGCTGTCGAGCAGGGCGAGCTGCGCGGCCATCCGGTCGTGCTCTTCGGTGAGCAGCCGATTCTCCTGCTGCAGCTGTTTTTCCCGGTCGGTGTCGAAAGCCAGGGCGAACACGCCGTAGAATACCACGCCTACGAGCAGGCTGGCCAGGAGATAGCCCGCAACGTTCCGCAGCAGCGCCAGGAAACTGAAGCGCCGGGGCTGGAACGTCCCCGTTTTCTTGTCGTACACGTACTTAGCCATTGCGGACCATTTTACTGTATTCTTCCGGCGAGACGTCCGGGTTGAGATAGTTCCAGGGATTGATCTGCTGGCCGCGGTAGATTACCTCGTAATGGAGGTGGGGGCCCGTGGAGAGGCCGCTGCTGCCGAGCGTTCCGATCTTGTCGCCGCGGATGACGACCTGGCCGGCGGTCACCCGCATGTCGCGCAGGTGTGCGTAACGGGTCTTGTAGCCGAAGCCGTGGTCGATCACGATCACATTGCCGTAGCCGTGGAAATTGACTTCGGCCGACTCGACCACGCCGTCGCCCGTAGCGTAGACGTTCTGGCCGGCCGGCCCGGCGAGGTCAACGCCCTCGTGGAAGACCACGGCGCCGCGGATGGGATGGAAGCGCGCCCCGAAGGGGCTGGTCAGCTGCACGGTCCGGGGATTGACCGGATAAATCGAGGGAATGCACGAAGCCATGTCGCCGGCCCGGCCCGAAAATACTTTCACTTCGTCGAACGAGAGCGACTGGGCATAGGCGCGACGCGTCATCAGGTCGAGGCGGCGGGCCGTGGCGGTCATCAGCTGCTGGTGGTCGAGGCCGAGGAAGGAAGCGTAGCGTTCTTCGCCGCCCAGCGCCGCATCGCGGACGTCGGCGCCGAGCTCTTCCATTCCGAAAACGGGGCGGTAGACGAGGTTGTCGCGCAGGGTGAGGTCACGGAGTTCCTCCTCCTGTTCGCCGAGACGGGCGTCCATCAGGGAGACCTGGTCGGCGAGGTTCCGGTTGCGCCGCTCCAGCAGGAGCGCCTTGGGCGTTTCCACGCCCAGCTTCCCGGTGAACACGATGTAATACAGCACGAAAAGCGCCAGTCCGGAGAGCAGGATCGCGCCCGCGCGGTAGAGCGTTGAACGCGCCGAGCGGCGGTCAATCTCGTAAGATTCTGTCTGTTCGTTGAAAATATAGTTCTTCGCGCGGGACATCCTCGGACTTGTCAGGACCAGATCTTTGCAAAATTACGGAAAAATACCCGGAAAAACACTAATTTTGTGCCAAACAACCTGAAACAAGCATCCATGACAGTCAAAGAAATCAGGAAGACCTTCACGGACTTCTTTGCATCCAAGGGACATACCATCGTCCCCTCCGCCCCGATGGTGGTCAAGAACGACCCCACGCTTATGTTTACCAACGCCGGCATGAACCAGTTCAAGGACATTTTCCTGGGCAACGCACCGGCCGTGGCCAAACGGGTCGCCGACAGTCAGAAATGCCTCCGGGTCAGCGGAAAGCACAACGACCTCGAAGAGGTCGGCCACGATACCTACCACCACACCATGTTCGAGATGCTGGGCAACTGGAGCTTCGGCGACTACTTCAAGAAAGAAGCCATTGCCTGGGCCTGGGAACTCCTGACGGAAGTCTACAAGCTTCCCAAGGACCGTCTCTACGCCACCGTATTCGAGGGCTACGCCCCCGACGGCCTGGGCTGCGATGAAGAAGCCCGCAACTACTGGCTGCAGTATCTGCCCGCCGAACGCGTGATCGCCGGCAACAAGCACGACAATTTCTGGGAAATGGGCGACACCGGCCCCTGCGGCCCCTGCAGCGAGATCCACATCGACCTGCGCGACGAGGCCGACCGCGCCGCCGTCCCCGGCGAGAAGATGGTCAACCAGGGCCATCCCCTGGTCATCGAGATCTGGAACCTCGTGTTCATGCAGTTCAACCGCAAGGCCAACGGCTCGCTGGAGCCGCTGCCCGCCAAGCACGTGGATACGGGCATGGGCCTCGAGCGCCTCTGCATGGCCATCCAGGGCAAGAAGAGCAACTACGACACCGACGTGTTCACGGGCATGATCGCCGCCATCGAACGCCTGAGCGGCGTGGCCTACGACCCGCAGACCCAGGTGGGCGTGGCCATGCGCGTGATCGCCGACCACATCCGGGCCATCAGCTTCTCCATCACCGACGGGCAGTTGCCCAGCAACGTGAAGGCCGGCTACGTCATCCGCCGCATCCTGCGCCGGGCCGTCCGCTACGGCTACACGTTCCTCGGCCTGAAAGAGCCCTTCTTCTGCCGGCTCGTCCCGCAGCTGATCGCCGATATGGGCCAGGCCTACCCCGAACTCGTGGCCCAGGAGCAGCTCGTCACCCGCGTCATCCGCGAAGAGGAGGAAGCCTTCCTCCGCACGCTCGACAAGGGCATCCGGCTGATGGACAACATTATGGAGAAGAGCCGCGACAGCAAGGTCATCGCCGGCGTGGACGCCTTCACCCTCTACGACACCTACGGCTTCCCCATCGACCTGACCGAACTGATCGCCGCCGAAAACGGCCTGAAGGTCGATATGGACGGCTTCAACGTGGAACTCGGCAAGCAGAAGGAGCGCGCCCGCAACGCCACCGCCGTGGAAAACGGCGACTGGACGGAACTGCAGCCCTTCACCGAATGCACCTTCGTGGGCTATGACGTCCTCGAAACCGAAGCCCGGCTGATGAAATACCGCACCGTCAAGGCCAAGAACAAGGAATTCATCCAGCTGGTCTTCGACCGCACCCCGTTCTACGGGGAGATGGGCGGCCAGGTGGGCGACGCCGGCACGGTCGTCACCCCCGGCGGCGACACCATCAAGATCCTCAACACCGTCAAGGAAAACAACCTGACGATCCATATCGCCGAGCGCATCCCCACTGAAAGCGAAGGCTGCTTCACCCTCAAGGTCGACGGCGCCCGCCGGCAGAAGATCGCCAACAACCATACCTGCACCCACCTGCTCCACCAGGCGCTCCGCGAGATTCTCGGCACGCACGTCGAGCAGAAAGGCTCCTACGTCTGCGACCAGTACTTCCGCTTCGACTTCTCGCACTTCGAGCGGCTGGGCGACGACAACATCGACCTGGTGGAACGCCGCGTCAACGCCCTGATCCGCGAGAACTTCCCGCTCTGCGAGAAACGCGACGCCACGATGGAGGAAGCCCGCGCCGAGGGTGCAATGGCCCTCTTCGGCGAGAAATACGGCGACCGCGTCCGCGTGGTCCGCTTCGGCGACAGCGTCGAGCTGTGCGGCGGCTGCCACACCCGCGCCACCGGCACCATCGGCTTCTTCAAGATCACGGGCGAGTCGGCCATCGCGGCCGGCATCCGCCGCATCGAAGCCGTCACCGGCCTGGAGGCCGAGATGGTGGTCGACGTGATGGAGAACTCCCTGCGCGCCGCCAAGGCCTTCTTCAACAACGTGCCCGACCTGGCCGGTGCCATCCGCAAGATGGTCGAAGAGAACGGCGAGTACAAGAAGAAGATGGAAGAGATCGTCCGCGAACGGACCGTCCTCCTGAAGCAGGACCTGCTGAGCAAGGCCCGCGAAGAGAACGGCCGCCGGCTGATCGTCATCGAAAGGAACATCGACCCGCAGATGCTCCGCAACGCAGCCCTGATGCTGCAGAACGAAACGGAGAACCTCGCCGTAGCGGCCGCCTACGAGGCCGGCGGCAAGCCGCAGCTGCTGCTGATGTACTCCCCCGACCTGGTGAAGGCCGGCAAGAACGCCCAGGCCGACATCAAGGAAGCCGCCAAGTGCATCCAGGGCGGCGGCGGCGGACAGCCCGGTCTCGCCACCGCCGGTGGCAAGCTTCTTGCGGGACTTTCCGACGCGCTCGATAAACTGATCGCCTCCGCCACCCGTTAAACTGGGATGAAGAAACTCGACCTTTACCTGATCAAGAAATTTGCAGGCCCGTTCCTCGTGGTCTTTCTCGTCGTGGTGTTCTCGCTCTCGCTGCAGTTCCTGTGGCAGTACATCAACGAGCTGGTCGGCAAAGGATTGAGTTTCGGCGTCATCATGGAATTCCTGGGGTGGGCCGCCTGCACCCTCTTCCCCAACGCCATCCCGCTGGCCACCCTGCTGGCCTCGATCATGACGCTCGGCAACCTGGGCGAGCGCAACGAACTGCTGGCGATGAAAGCCGCCGGCATCTCCCTGATGCGGATCATGGTCCCGCTGATCATTCTGTCGACCGGCATTACCGTGGCCGCCTTCTTCGCATCCGACCGCCTCGTTCCCTATGCCTTCAACAAGGTGTATACCTTGCGGGCGGACATTCTGCGCACCCGCGACGAGATCAAGATCCCGACCGGCATCTTCTACGACGGCATCGAAGGCTACATCCTCCGGGTCGAGGAACGGAACGACGAGACCGACATGATGTACGACGTCATCGTCTACGACCATACCGCCAACACCGGCAACAACAGCATGACCATGGCCGACAGCGGCCGGATCGTAATCACGCCCGACAAGCAGAACCTGATCTTCAACCTCTACCACGGCTGCTCCTACACCGAGACCAACACGATGACCTTCCGCGACACGACGCTCGAGCTCAACCGGCTGGATTTCGACGAGCAGCAGCTGATCATCCAGCTCGACAACTACCAGTTCCAGCGGTCGGAGCAGGACAACTACGGCGACGAACTCAAGTCGCTCGGCCTCAAACGGCTGAACAGCGACCGAGACTCCATCGGGCGCGAACTCGACACGATCGTCATGCGGCAGTATCCGCGCTTCATCAGCACGATGGGGATGAACTACCTCTATCAGCTCGACACGCTTCGCAGCGACAAGGATTTCTCCCACGACTTCGACCTCGACAGCATCAGCCGGACCCTCGCGCCCGAGGACGTGCGGCGCGTCACGCGACTGGCCGCCGAGAAGGCGTCGATGGGCGTGGAACAGGCGCATCTGCTGTCCCGCGAGACGGAGCGCAGCACCAACATGATCCGGCGCATCGACATCGAGCGGATCATCAAGTTCACGCTCTCGCTCTCCTGCCTGCTCTTCTTCTTCGTGGGAGCGCCGCTGGGCGCCATCATCCGCAAGGGCGGCTTCGGCACGCCCGTGGTCATCTCGATCTTCTTCTACCTGATCTACTACATCATCGACATCATCGGGCGCAACCTGTCGAAGAGCGGCACGCTCACGCCCTGGGAGGGCACCCTCATATCCACGCTCATCCTGTTGCCGATCGGCATCCTGCTCACGCGCAAGTCCACGCAGGACTCCTCGCTCTTCAACTTCGATACCTACAAGGAGTTCTTCCGAAAGATCGGCAAGTGGATCGCCAAGCGCTTCCACCGCTTCATCAACCTGTTCCGGCGCGGCGGCGGACGCATCCGCATCGTCTATATGGGCACGCCCGATTTCGCCGTGGCACCGCTCGAGAAGATCCTGGAGGCCGGCTACGAAGTGGCCGCCGTGGTCACCGCCGTCGACAAGCCGTCCGGACGCGGCCTTACAATGAACGAAAGCGCTGTCAAAAAATATGCGGTCGCCCACAACCTTCCGGTCCTGCAGCCGGAAAAACTGAAGGATCCCGAATTCCTGGCGCAACTGGCCGCCTTGAAGGCCAACCTGTTCGTGGTGGTGGCCTTCCGCATGCTGCCCAAGGAGGTCTGGCAGATGCCGTCCCTGGGCACGTTCAATCTCCACGCCTCGTTGCTGCCGCAGTACCGCGGCGCGGCCCCGATCAACTGGGCCATCATCGGCGGCGAGAAATTCACGGGCGTGACCACCTTCTTCCTCGACGAACAGATCGACACGGGCAAGATTCTCTTCCAGGAGTCCTGCCCCATCGAAGAATATGAAGACGCCGGCGACCTCCACGACAAGCTGATGGTCCTGGGTGCAGACCTGGTGCTCAAGACTGTCGACGCCATCGAAAACCACCGCGTCAAACCGTAC
>CACYZM010000039.1 GCA_902778855.1 uncultured Bacteroidia bacterium | reverse complement strand
CTGGAACACTGCGAACATCTGGGCTATACGCTCGAGGCCATCGCGGGGGAGAAGGCCGGCATCATCAAGCCGGGCGTGCCTGCGGTCGTCGGGGAGTTCCTCCCCGAGACGCGGCCGGTGTTCGAAGCGAAGGCCGCTGCCTGCGGCAGCCCGCTGACCTTCGCCGTCGAGGCGCCGCCGTGCCTGGACCTGAAGGTGGCCGACCTCGATCTGCCGGGCGATTATCAGGAGCGGAACCTGTGCACGCTGTCGGCGGCCGTCGGCGTCTTGCAGCCGATGCTGTCGCTCGATCTGGCGGCCTTCCGGACCGGCGTGTGCGCGGCCGCGCACCGCACCGGCCTGCACGGCCGCTGGGAGACGCTCCGCGAAGCCGATCCAGCCGCCGGCAAGGCGAAGATCATCTGCGACACGGGCCACAACGCCCACGGCCTCCGCTGGGTGGCCGAGCAGATCGACCGCATCTCCTGCGACTATGAAAATGTGTTTTTCATCCTGGGGCTCGCCCGGGAGAAAGACCTCTCGGCCATCATCCCGCTGCTGCCCCGCAACGTGAGCTACATCTATACCCAGGCTTCAAGCCCCCGTGCCCTGCCGGCTGTCGACCTGGCCAACACGATGTCCGACTGCGGCCTTCCCGGCCGCGTCGCCTTCACCGTTGCCGACGCCCTCGCCCTGGCCGATGAAAAAGCCTCCGACAAAGATCTGATCTTCATCGGAGGCAGCAATTTCGTGGTCTGCGAAGTGCTCTGAGCCGTTATTCCGCAAACACTTTCTTGACGAGCTCGACGGGATTGCCGGCGGGCTTGTCTGCGAATTGGCCCGGGCGTTCGGCCCACCAGGCGTACTCGAAGTCCTTCATCTGCTCCAGCAGGGTGTCGTAGCGGGCGCCTTCGAGTTTCTCGCCGGCGGCGAGGGCTTCGTCGACGGCTTTGAAGAACATTTCCCAGCGGCCTTTGTAGTAGGTGCCGACCAGGCCGTTCCAGGAACGGTCGGCATAGTCGGTCAGCAGGTTGCCGCGGTCGCCCCAGCTCGTGAGCAGGTTGCGGGCGTTGGTCTCGAAGTAGTCGGCTTCGGCCGGCGTTGCGCCCCAGGCGCGGGCGTCGGCGATCCATTTCCCGACCAGGAAATAATCCTGCGAGCCCAGCAGTTCGTCGAGCGTGTCGAAGGTGGCGAGCATTTCCGCTTGCAGGGTTGCCATCTTCTCCTTGTCACCGGCCTCGTAGGCTTCCTTATAAGCAGCAAACTTCAGTTCGAAGCCGTTGCTCAGGTATTGCCGTGTCAGGTTTACCAGATCGAATTCATAGGCAGGACCCTGGCCGCCGGCAGCCAGCAGACCCGTAATCACCTCCTGTAATTTCTCGTTTTCATAGGTGAAACGGACGCTGGAGCTGGAGTGATAGGAGCTGGAACGGCCGAACGCGGGCCGTAGGTTCATTAGCGGGCTGTGACCCGGAACGGAGCGGTGGATGTAGATCTCGTCGAAGAGTTCCTTCCACGCGGCCCGCGCCAGTTCGCTGTCCGAGCCCGTACGGAGCCGGGCGAGGGAAGCGGCGTAGTCATCGAGGTTGGCGTGCTCGGGAAAATCCCAGGCCTTCTCGAAGATGAACTGGTACATGAACGGGTTGCAGTCGAAGCCCTCCAGCGTGGAGCCGAGGCCCTGGAAACTGGGCCCGGCTTCGGCGAAGGCGCCTTCGATCAGGCCCGCGATCTCCTGGATGTTGCCGGCCAGGAACGTGTTGCCGCCGAAGTTGCCGAGATAGCACCAGATGAACGGGATGCCGTAATAGCTCTGCGTCTTGCGCCAGACTTCCATCCGTTCGCAATAGTAGTCGAGGAGGATGGAGTGTTCGGCGGGGTAGGAGGTCAGGTAGGCCTTCACGCGTTCGTCGCTGTCATCGGCGAACCAGTAGCGGCGCTCGTTGTAGAAGAGCCAAGTCATCTGGAGCCAGGTGGCGTTGGGGTCGGCCGCGGCGAGCGATTCGTAGACGCCCTTGCTCACGCCGGCCAGGTAGTCGGGTTCCCAGCTCTTGGGAATCATCTCGTTGAAGACGTCGATGCCGTAGATGTGGTCGGTGCCATAAAGCGCCACTTCTTTCTCCAGGAATTTTTTCTGGATGACGGGGAACAGTTCGTCCTCCGGATCCAGGAACCAGGGGTAGTCTTCCAGGGCGAAGCCCGCCCAGTCGCTCATCCGCTCGATTTTTGCGTCGGGATAAATGCGGCTGAGTTCCGGCGGCACGTGCCCGGCGAAGGCCGGGAGCACGGGCTTCATGTTCAGCTCGCGTTCGCGGGCGACGATCTGTTTCTGCAGGGCTTCCTGCCCGTCGAGCCAGGATTTCGGCAGCGGGCCGCCCCAGCGGTCGATGTTGAGCATCCGGTGCCACGGCAGGTGGGCCGGGCCCGTGAAGTAGTTGCGGACCTCTTCATCGGTCAGGCCCAGTTCGGTCCAGACCTGGTACCAGATGGATTCCTGGCCCGTGATGGCGAGCGGCAGGTTGATGCCGTTCAAGGCCATCCAGTCGATGAAATGTTCCCATTCCTTCCAGTTCCACCAGGGCATCGTGTAGCCGTAGGTGCAGTAGTTGAGGAAGAAACGCTGCGGCACGCGCGCGTCGTGCCGGACGGGCGTTTCCACGCGCGGCAGCGTTTTGGGCATCGTGCCTTTGTCCCAGGCGAACCAGCCGATGTTTACGTGGCAGTAGTACTTCAGGTAGTAGTTGAGGCCCACGGCCATCGAGTTGGCGTTGTTGCCGCCGACGACGATCTTGCGGCCGTCCTGTCGGAGCGTGAAATAGTCGGCCGCTTCGGCCGGCAAGGTCTCGAAGGCGAAGTGTCCCGCCGCCTCAGGAATGACGCGCACCGCCAGCTCCGCCGCCGCCTTCGCATCCGGCGTTCCGTCGGTCTTGGGTGCGCCGCATCCGGCTGCCATCAGTGCAAGGGTAACCAGGGAAAGAAGAAGGAAACGTTTCATTGGAAAAGTTTTTCGATTTTTTTGAGGATGCCGGGGTCGGTGGCGTTGCCGATGAGGCTGGGTTGGAGGTAGTGGCACTTGTGCTCGCGCTGGAAGCGGGCTTGGCCGCCGCCGGTGATGTTGAGCATGGCCGTGGCTTCGCGGGGCAGTTTGCCGGCCTCGAAGGCGTTGATCATGCCTTGGAGGGCGACGGCCGCGGCTTCGTGGATGTCGATGCCTTCCGTGTCGAGGAAGAGCTGCTTCATCGCGGCAATGTCGGCGTTGGTGGCGCATTCTATATCGCCGCCGGCGTCGCGGAGGGCATCGTAGACGCCGCCGCGCAGGCTGTACGGCGGCCGCCGGTTGGAGAGTACCTTGGCGTCAATCTCCAGCGCCTGGACGCGGGCCTTTTCGTCGTCCATCGGCAGGAGCGGCCGGCTGCCGGCCTTCCAGGCATCGTGCATCGGCAGGAACGGAACGTTCTGCGACGGGAAGAGTTTCATCTTGTGGCTGCCGAAGCGGCCGTCTTCGATCAGGCGGAGATTGGCCTCCCACGCGGCGATGGTGCCGGTACCGGACCCGATGGCCTGGAAATAGGCGTCAGGGATGCGGCCCAGGGCCTTCGCGGCCGACAGGACGGTCGTCGCCATGCCGTCGCGGCGGGCGACATTCTTCGCGCCGCCCTCGGCGAAGAACATTGGCGAGGTGCAGGCCACGTCGCCCAGGGCAATGGCGTCGAAATAGTCGGTGCCCTTCGGCGAGCAGATCAGTTTCACGCAGTCATTCAGCGGCTTCTCGAACCAGAGCGCGCTGATGTTTTCTTCCGGCACGCTGAGCAGCAGCGGAATGTTGTTCTCGGAACAGACCTTGGCGAACGCCCGCGCCGTGTTGCCGGCCGAAGCGACCACCAGCACCCGCTTCTCCCCGTCGGGGATGCGCGCGCAGACGCTGTACGCTTCCGTCTCCTTGAACGAGCAGGTCGACATCCCCGCTCCCTTCTCGGGCCACCAGCCCGAAAAAGCGATATACAGATTCGGCAGACCCAGCTTCGCCCCGAGCTTCTCGCTCTTGTAGGTGACGGTCGCCGCCGATCCCTTCAGCATCCGCCGGATCGGCATCCAGTCCGCAAACTGGTAGATGCCCCATTTCTCGGGTCCGAATTCAATCTGTTTCTTCTCATAAATCGCCCGGATCAGCGACGGCTCCTTGCACTCCGGATCCCCCAGCGCCCAGCCGCCGTCCGCAAAACGACGCCCCGTCGCCACAGTCTCCAGCACGTATTCGGTCGGTTCAAACTCTTTCATTTTCTTTATTTTTCCTGTTAATCCACCAAAGTTAATCAAAAAATGCCAAAACGCGAAATATTGGGAAAGCTTCATCGCCTATGTGGAATTATTGTTCATAAATAGTTCATAACTAGTCATATTTTGTTCATAATTCAAATTTTATGCTTATTTTTGTAGAAAATAGGCGTAAAAGTTTTTTTACAATGATACAAAAAGCACAATATCAAGAGCCGCAATCGGAGATCATTCTCTTGTCGGCGCCTATGCTCCTTTCCGATACTTCTAATTATACGGAGGATTCACCAGGTTCATGGGAAGATAGTGATTATGACATTTAATTCGTGTTCGTAGTATGAAAAAGTTTTATCTTTTCGGATCTTTGGCCTTCCTGTTGGGGCTTGTGCTTCAAGCCTGCGTCGACCCGGTCGAACAAACCGAAGTCGGAAAAGAGGAAACTGTCGCCCCCAAGACGATGGAGTTTCATGCTACGCTCGAGGAAGGAGATGGAACTAAGACCGCCATGGACGGCCTGGACGTCGTGTGGAGTGAAGGCGATACGATTAAGATTTTCAGTGCGCAATACCCGGCGGGAAAAAACTTCATGCTGAAACGCGGCGATGGTGGGAATGTGAGCGGAACCTTTGTGGGGTCGGACCTCGGCCCGGGACCTTATTATGCGGTCTATCCCGCTTTTGTGGCGGATTCTTTTAATGAAACGGACGGCACGTTGTCCGGCTTCTTCCCGCAGTCGCAGACATATGCCGAGGATAGTTTTGGCCGGGGAGCCAACATTTCCTGGGGCACGGCCATGACGCAGAAAGACCTTCGTTTTCACAATGTCGGCGGCGTGATTGCCTTCTGCTTGAAGGGAACGGCTACCATTGTCGAGGTGAATCTCTATACGATGGCCGGCAACGGAAAAGAATTCCTCAACGGTTCGATGCAAATCGATTCTTCCACCGGAACCATCGTGCAAGGAGGGGATGTCCGGAACGAGAATTCCCGGAAACTGACGCTTGATTGCCGTGCCGGCGGCGGCGTGGAACTCAATCAAGGCGACGGCGTCACTTTCTATATTTCCACGCCTGCGGGCGTTCTGGGAGATGGCTTTTTTGTGGAATTTGTCGATAGCGAGGGTATGGCTATGATCAAGAGCGCGAAAGGCGGCGGAGCCAATGTCATCAACCGCTCCAAGATCCGCAGAATGCCGGCCTTTACTTATACGCCTCAGTATAATGCCGACTTCCTCTTGGAATCCGACGATTTCGCTGCATACGGCGGCGTTACGACGAAAGCTGCCGTCAATTGTTGCCTGTATACGCAAGGCGAAAGTCAGTATGCCTATATGACCTACGACAGGTATGACGAACGTCTCGCTCGTTTTCAGGACTGGAATAAAGGGTATTCCGTCGCGTTGAACATTCTGCCGATTGCCATGACGATGAATGCCACGCCGAAGGTCACGGTGACCGCATTGGGCGAAACGGGGCCGATCGTCTCGAAGAGCAGCGCATCGATGAAAATCATCAAACTGACGGCATACCACGCCTGGCTTTACGACGCGAGAGCGGATCAGGGCTATGTCATCAAAATGGCGGAGGAGGACTAAAACATGAAAAAAGGACTCATTATCTTTGTGCTCGCCGTGCTGTTCAGCAGTTTCCCGTTGCAGGCGGCTCCGGTCTCCTCCTCAAAGGCGCGTGATATTGCGCAGAAGATCTTCGCTGCTCAGAATTCGGCCCGGGCAGCGGGTCCCGTTGCCTGCAAGCTTTTGTGGGATGGCGAGTCTGTCGATGGTGTAGCCACGAAAGCCGCTGTCCAGCCTGCCTTTTACGTGTTCTCCCGTGACGGTGGCGGTTGGGTGATTATCGCCGGCGACGATAATGTCCCCCCGGTGCTTGGCATCTCAACCACCGGCCGCTTCGAAACGGAGAATATGCCCGATAACGTCAAGTGGTGGATGGACGCCATGAAGGCTTATGTCCGTTCCGTCAAGTCGCAGCCCCAGGAAGTGAAAGACCTGTGGACGAAGTTTGTCGGTACGAAGGCGGCCGACATCAAGGGCGATGTGACCGTCCAAGTCGACAGACGGACGCCGGAATGGGATCAGGGTAACAACGACATGGGATATGGGTTTAAGGAGTATGTGTTCAATTGCAAATGTCCTGAGATAGACGGCAATTTGACCTATGCCGGATGCGTCCCCGTTGCCATTGGAGAATTGATTACGTATGAAAGTGGTCAGGTGATCATGCCGGCCAGTGCTTCGGGCAAAGTGGGCGGTTATTCCGTGCCTTCCGGTGCCGTGGCGCCGGCCGAGTATGAATTGGGAACGGTCTATGATTGGGCTACCCTTCGGCAATTGACGGATATCGAAACCATTAAAAAAACGGCGGAAGGTTCTGCCATTCGGCAGAATCTGGGTCAGTTGCTTGCCGATATCGGTGCCATCGTGGAAGCGCAGTATACGCCAGAAGGAACTGGCGTGAATATCGGATTGATCGTCCGCCATATGAGCGAACATTTTGGCTTCAACAAGGCCGCCACGCTGAAACATGCTTCCGACTATAGGCCCAGCCAGTGGGTAGAGATGCTTGTGGCTGAACTGGACAAGCGTCCCATTCTCTATTCCGGCTTCACCACCAGCGGCTACGGCCACACATTCGTGCTCGACGGATATGCTTCTTATGAGAATACGACGGTCTTTCACGTGAATCTTGGCTGGGGAGGCTCGAACAACGGTTACTATTATATTTCGAACCTGAATTTCGGCATGGATTATTCCTATGACTGTTCCGCATTTTTCGACTTCTATCCGGAGAAGAATTCGGAGTATGTCCTGGATTTGGCTCCTACTTATGTGAGTGATAATTATCCCGGGCTCAGGCTGGTAAAGTCTTCCGGCGGGTATAAAGTGTATTATTCCATTGTGAATAACGGCAGTGTCGACTATGAGGGTCGTGTGAAATTCGCGGTCCGAAAAAAGAATGGGGAAGAGTCTCAGCTCGCTGTTCAGGACTTTTCATTGCCGGCCAGTAGTTATCTGAGGGCGACCATCGTAGTTCAGATTCCGGAAATCGGGTTCGGAGACAAGGTCGTGTATTATTACGAAGAAGGCAAGAATACCGAAAAATGGAAGATTCTGGCCAGCACCTACTATGGCTCCTCGGTTTACGAGTGGCCGTTGACGCCGGTTCCTTTCATCTGCACAGAACCTGACTATCGGGTGGGCGATTATTTTACTTTCCGGTTGATGAATTACAATAAACGCTATCTCGGCACCGTCTGGACGATCCGGGATCCCGATAACCTGACTTCCAAGAAATATCCTCAATCAAACAAGGAATACCAGTTCACCAAGCCCGGCGTGTACAAGATCGAAGCGGCCATCGCCGATAAAGTCGGCGGCTCCGTGGTGGAACGGCTTGTGACTTATATCACTGTCAAATAGCGGCCTCAGGGCTCAGTCTTCCAGCTGCTCCGCGAGGACTTCGGCGAAGTCTTTGACGGGGACGGGGGAGTAGCGGCCGAAGGTCTTGAGGCAGAGGGGGCAGGCGGTGACGATCTGCTCGGGGTTGTTGGCCGTGAGGTTCTCCAGGGCGCCGCGGGTGATGGGCTCGCGGTCTTCGTAGCGGAGGGTCAGCGAGCCGACGGAGCCGCCGCAGCAGATGCTCTCGACGCGTTCCTTCGGGGCGGGGACGAGCTGGCCGGCGGCGCGAAGCGCTTCGCGCGGGGCGTCGTAGATGCCGCAGCCGCGGCCGAGTTCGCACGGGTCGTGGTAGACGATCGTCTGGTGGCCGTTGCGGACCTTGAGCCGGCCTTCCTTCATCAGCTGGTTGAAGTATTCCGTGTAGTGCATCACTTCCACGCCGATCAGGCCGTAGTGCTCCTTGAAGATGCGGTAGCAGATGGCGCAGCTCACCAGCAGGATGGGCGCGCCGCTGTGCTCGATGATCTGGCGGTTCTTGGCGATGAGTTTTTCGGCCTCTTCCTTGCGGCCGGCCAGCATCAGCGGGCGGCCGCAGCAGATGCTGCCGTCGGCGTCCATCAGTTCGTAGTTGACGCCCGCGTGTTTGAGCACCTGCTGGACGGAGCGACTGATCACCGGCGTGAGCGAGCTCATGCAGCCGGCGTAGTAGAGCACCTCTTTCATACCGGTGCCTGAACCGGAGCCGACCTCCGGCGCGGCTGCGGTTTCAATCTCCGGCTGCTCCACCGCCTCCAGATAGCCGAAATCGGCCGGAATCTGGTTGTGCTTGCGCTCCTGGACGCTGCGGTAGGCCAGACGGAGGCCGCAGGCGTCCATCTGGACCTGGCAGAGGGCGGCGCATTTGCCGCACATCAGGCATTTCTCGGCGATCTCGAGGGATCGTCGCTGGTTCTTCCGCTTGAGATTGCGGACCATATAGACGGTGGCGTCCTTGACATTCTTCTTCTGGACGCCCATCGGGCAGGCGTCGATGCAGACGCCGCAGCTCGGGCAGGAGTAGAGCATGCCCAGCGCGAACCCCTTGCGGGTATGCCGCACCTGGAGCCCCGCGTTGCGCATCGGGATGAGGAGGATCTCCGCCGGGATGTGCATATAGCGGGTGAACGGGAGTACGGTCATGAAGGTGCCCAGGGCGATGGAGTAGAGCCACCAGGCCACGGTGAAGTTCTCGGGCTTGCTCATGAAGTTGTGGAGCAGCCAGTTGATGGGAACCGTCATGAAGCTGCCGCCCGCGATGCCGGCGGTGAAGCCTTCGGCGATCCAGCGCAGCGGGAAGATGGCCCAGAGACTGTAGAGGCCGATATGGTCGAGCAGCGTCAGCCGGGTCGTGCGGCGCATGCCCACGATCCGCGAGCGGAAACGCTTGATGATGGCGATGGTGATGCCGCTCAGGATGAGCAGCAGGAAAAAGTCCATCAGGAAGAAGAAGAACGATCCCTGCAGCGTCTCGTTCTTGACTTCCATGAAGTAGCGGAAGAAAATCGGGTAGTAGAGTTTGTGCAGCCGCTCGGGAATGTAGAGGATTGTCTCGATGTGGCCGATGACGATGATCATGAACCAGCCGAAGGCGATGCTCGAGTGCATATAGCCCAGCACCCGGTTGCGCTTCCACAGTTTCACGTGGAAGAGGCAGTCGCAGAAAATGTCGCGGATGTTTTTCCAGATGGTGGTGGGCGTGATGAGCGAGATGGCGAACTTGCGCCGGTCGGCGGCCGGCAGCTGGATGAGGACCTTGATCAGGCTGACCAGGCAGTACAGCAGCACGAAGGTCATGCCGAAGACGAACGGCAGGACGAACGGGTCGTAGGCGTTCAGGATACGTTCCCGCATCATAGGCCTTCCTCCAGTTTATACACCTTCCCGATGCTCAGGATCAGGTGACGGGTATTGATGCCGCGGGGGCATACGAGCAGGCATTTGCCGCAGAGCATGCAGTGGCGGAGCATCGGCAGCGTCTCCTTCTCGCGGCCGCGCTGGAGCGAGAGGATGACACGCCGCAGGCTCATCTCCGTGAACACGCCGGCCGAACAGCTGGCGGTGCAGGAGCCGCACGCGATGCATTTGGAAACGTCGGGCTCCAATTCGTGCAATTTCTCGAACGACGGGTTGTCGACAGTTTCGATCTTGAGCGTGGCGCTCGGGGTCAGTCCGTAGCCGAAGTCGATCATGATTTCACCGGCGTTTTGAGATAGCGGTCGATGGACAGGGCTGCGGCCGAGGCTTCGCTCAGCGTTTCGGGGATGGTCTTGGGACCCGTGGCGGCGCCGGCGAAGAAGACGCCTTCGCGCGATGAGGTGAA
Source organism: uncultured Bacteroidia bacterium (assembly GCA_902778855.1). Lineage (GTDB taxonomy): Bacteria > Bacteroidota > Bacteroidia > Bacteroidales > UBA932 > Cacconaster. Next base: position 33,284 of record CACYZM010000039.1, on the reverse strand, counting down.
CGGGCTGACGATCAGGCTCTTGGGGAGGAAGAATCCGTCATCGCCGGTCTGGATGTTCACCATCCGGGCCAGGGCCTGGGTGCCGGCGGCGGGCGCCATGCCGGCCATCAGGACCAGCATATCGAGTTTGATCTTCATCGGTTTGCCGAAGAGCGTGTCTTCCGCCTTGACGAACAGGTGGCCGTCGAGGTCTTCCGACACTTCGGAGACGCGGCCGCGCACGAAGCGGATGCCGTGTTCCTTCTGGGCCTTGAGATAGAGGTCTTCGTATTTGCGGCCGAACATGCGCAGGTCCATATAGAAGCAGTAGACGTTGGCTTCGGGGAAGCGTTCCTTGATCTCGCAGGCCTGCTTGACGGCGGTCACGCAGCACACCTTCGAGCACTGGCGGTTGCCGGCCTTCTCGTCGCGCGATCCCACACAATGGACGAAGCCGATGGTCTTCACGTCGTCGAACTGCGGTGCGGCGCCGCTCTTGAACCAGGCCTCGAGGTCGGCGTTGGTGATCACGCGGTCGTAGATGCCGTAGCCGTATTCCTCTTTCTTCTCGGCCTTGAACAGGTCGAAGCCGGTGGTCAGCAGGATGGCGCGCACCTGGGCCGAGAGGCCGTTGGAGAGCTTGACCACCCAGGTGTCCTTGAGCCGGTTGATCGACGAGACTTCGGTGTCGGTGAAATATTTGATGCCTTCCAGGTCCGCGAGCATCGGCTCGAGGAAGGTCCGCGCCTCGACGCCGTCGGGGAAGAGGCGGTCCCAGCGGGCGAGATGGCCGCCCAGGAAGGGTTCTTTTTCAATGAGGATGGGGGTGTAGCCCAGGTCGCGGAGCCTGCGGGAGGCTTCGATGCCGGCGGGCCCTCCGCCGATGACGACAATGTTCTGGCTCATATCAGCAGCATTTGATGTTCATCGGGAATTCCGGCCGCTGGAGCTGCTTGCCGTCAAGTCCCTTGTATTTGTCTTCCGGATTGTAGGGGATGCCCATCTTGTCGAGCAGCGGCTCGACGGCCACCTGATGGGTCTGCAGGCCGAGATCCCACGGGTTGTAGCCCAGGACGAGGCCGGCGACCTCCTCGTAGGTGAACACGGGGATGCCGTAGCCGTCTTTGCCGTAGGTCTTGCCGGTCTGCTCGGCGATGACGTACTGCCAGCGGTCGAGGAAGTAGGGGCAGCCCGGGCAGTTGGTGATGATCATATCGGGCTCGAAGGGCTCCATGCTCTCGAACTTCTTGTGCGTGTTCGACATCGAGTAGCCGCGGTTGGCCTTGACCAGGTACTGGCGGAAGCCGAAACCACAGCAGTGGCGGCGTTCCGGGTAATCGATGACCTCGCCGCCCCACGACTCGACCATGCCGGCCAGGACGTAGGGGTATTCGGCGCCGCCGACGCCCTTGGAGGGGAACATCTTCGCATAGTGGCAGCCGATGTGCTCCACCACGCGCAGCGGGCGGCCGGTCTTCTGGTTGACCAGGCGGTATTTCGCCTGCTCGGCGATCTCGTTGCGGAATTTGTAGACCAGGTCGCTGGCGTGCGCCAGGTAGGTCGGCACCTTGAACTCCCGCTTCGTGGCCTTCCAGAGGTTCTCGCGGATTTTGGCCAGGAGTTCCGGGAACTCGCGCCAGTCTTCGATGACCTCGCTGTAGAGGCCGAAGCTGGTGATGCAGCTGCACACGTAGTTCTCGTAGCCCGCCTCGGTCATCAGGGCGAACTGGCGGGCGATGATGGTCATCATCGTCTCCTGCGGGATGGCTTCGCTGTGGTAGGCGATGCCGCCGCAGGTGGTGTGATGCGGCGTCTCATAGACGTCTTTTCCCAGCCGGTTGCGGAGGATTTCGAGGAAGGTCTTCTCGGAGGCCGGGAAGAAGCTCTGGCGGATGCAGCTCCGCACGTAGAACCAGTGGTCGGTGGGTATCTCTTTCTGGTATTCGGACCAGATGCGTTTCTTGCCTTGGTAGATCATACGCTTGTCAGTCTTGGGGGTTGAGGTGGCAGGTGCTGGTCTGGTTGAAGGCCTGCGCCTCGTATTCTTCCATCGTCAGGCCCATTTCGGCGGCCTTCTCGCGCGATTTCTCCTCGACGATCTCCATCCAGCGGGTGGCGCCGGTGATGTCGAAGATGGCTTTCAGTTCGTCGAGCGATTCCTGCGGAATCTTGCGCAGGGCGCCCGGACCGACCTGGCCCAGGTGCGCACCCAGGCGCTCGTACACGTCTTCCATATGGTCCTGGGTCCATTTGCCCACGGTGCCGTATTCCGGGTGCTTGTCGTAGGCGAAGGTCTTGGGATAGACGCAGTAGCCGTAGTTGAGGATATTGCGCTGCATGGCGTGCATCAGCGGCAGCTGCTGCCGGCCCTTTTCGCTCTCGGCGAAATAGCCCAGTTCGATCGACAGGGAGCGCAGGGCCATGACGACCAGGCCGGGCGCGTTCTTGCGCGGGCAGCGCGTCACGCACGAGAGGCATTCGCCGCAGTACCAGATGGTTTCGCTCTTGAGCAGTTCGATGATGGCTTCGTCGTCGCGGCTCTGGACGATGGTGACGATCTTTTTCGGGTTGTAGCGGTAGAATTCGGCCGCCGGACAGATGGCGGTGCAGGTGCCGCAGCTGATGCAGGCTTTCAAGCCTTCCTTGACGCGGTAGTCCTGCGCGAGACGGTCGTAGATTTTTCCCATTATTTTCCTTTACAGAATGTTCTTACAATGTTGAATCCGGCGTCGACCAGGTTGATGTCGGCGTCTTTGCCGGGGGCGATGGTGCCGAGGCGGCCGTCGAGGCCCAGCAGGCGGGCGGGCGTGGCGCTGGCCATCCGGACCACGTCTTCCACCGGGAGGCCGGTATCGAAGATCAGGTGGCGGACCATCTTGTCGAGCGGGGTGGTGGACGAGGCGAACGAGGTGCGGGCTTCGTTCATCGCGATGCCGTTCTCCACGACATAGACCATATCGGGCGTGCGGACCACGCTGCCCGAGGTCATGCCGGCGCAGAGGCTGGCGTCCGAGACGATGAGCAGCCCGTCGGGGCCCTTGCACTTCCACGCGATGCGCAGCAGTTCGTTGGGCAGGTGATAGCCGTCGCAGATGACTTCGGCCTTGAGCCCGTCGAGCGTCAGGCCGGCTTCGACCATACCGCCGATGCGGTAAGGGCCTTCCTTGTGGGTCTGCGACATGGCGTTGTAGAGATGGGTAACACTCGTGGCGCCCTGCTCCATACCTTCGCGGGCCTGGGAGATGGTGGCCTGGCTGTGGCCCATCGAGATCTGGATGCCGAGAGCGGCGATGCGGGGGAACCATTTCAAGTTGTCGCCGGCTTCCGGGGCGATGGTCGTGCGGCAGATGACGTCGCGGTATTCTTCGTAGATCCGGACGTTCTCTTCGTTGAGGGTCAGGATGTTTGACTTGGGCTGGCAGCCGCTGTAGGCCAAGTTGATGAACGGCCCTTCCAGATGGGCGTTCAGCACTTCGGGATGGCCCGGAGCGTTCTGGCGCTGCACTTCGCGCACGGAGTCGAGGCCTTTCCGGATGACGGGGAGGGGAAGGGCCATATAGGTGGGCGCGAAGGCTGTCACGCCGTGCTTCCCGTAGAAGTCGCGGGAGCCGACGATGGATTCCTCGGTGCCGTCGTCGATGTCGTGGCCGCCGCCGCCGTGGACGTGGATGTCGATGTAACCCGGCACGGCGGTCAGGCCGCGGCCGTCGATCCGTTGATCCGCTTTTTCCGCCAGGTCGGGCCGGTCTTCGGGAAATACACCCGCAATCTGCGTCCCGTCCAGCAGGAGGGCGCCGTCGCGGAGGAGTCCGGAAGCGGCGTAGATGTCGACGTGGCTGATATAAGTTTGCATAATTAATCAAAAATAATTCGCGAATGTACTAAAATTGTCGGGTTATTGCTAACTTTACCCGGTTAAATTGCTTTTTCTGCCATGCTATACGATTTCGACAAAATAGTGGACCGACGTGGCTCCGGCGCCATTATGACCGACAATCTCCTATGACCGACAATCTCCAGGCGGTTTTCGGCCGGGACGACCTGCTGCCCCTGTGGATTGCCGATATGTATTTCGAGACGCCCGCCCCGATCCGGCAGGCCATCGAAAAGCGCCTGGAACACCAGATCTACGGCTATTCCATCGCCCCCGACAGCTACTGGTGGGCCATCCGCGACTGGGAGCTCCAGCTGCACGGCTGGTCCATCGAGCGCGAGCAGCTCACCTTCATACCGGGCATCGTCCGGGGCATCGCCTTCGTCCTGGAATGCTTCACGAAGCCGGGCGACAAGGTGGTGGTGCAGCCGCCCGTCTATATGCCTTTCCTCAATCTGCCCCGGGCCAACGGCCGGAAGATCGTTTATAATCCCCTGGTGTTCGACGAGAAAAAGGGAACGTACCGCATGGACCTCGAGAACCTGGAAGCGGTCTGCCTCGCCGAGTCTCCGAAGGTGCTGATTCTTTCGAACCCGCACAACCCGGCCGGCATCGTCTGGCCCGAGGCCGACCTGGCCGGCCTGGCCGACATCTGCAAGCGCTTCGGCGTGCTGGTGATCTCCGACGAAATCCACGCCGACATGACCCTCGGCGCCCACAAGCACCATCCGTTCCCCACGGTCTCGGCCGACGCGGCCGCGAATTCCATCACTTTCGCCGCGCCGAGCAAGACCTTCAACATGGCCGGCATCGTCAGTTCGTTCTGCGTGGTGCCCGATCCTGCCATCCGGAAGAAATTCTTTGGCTACCTCCAGGCCAATGAACTCAACGGGACGATGTTCCTCTCGACGGTCGCCACGGAAGCGGCCTATAAGCATTGCGGCGCCTGGCGCCAGCAGATGCTCGCCTATGTGAAAGAGAATGTCGACTTCGTCTGCAAATGGCTGCCTGAGCGCATCCCGGGCATCCGGCCCGTGCGGCCCCAGGCCTCGTTCCTGGTGTGGCTCGACTGCCGCGGCCTCGGGCTCGACCACGACCGCCTGATCGACCTTTTCGTGAACCGGGCGCAGCTGGCCCTCAACGACGGCGAGGCCTTCGGCCCCGGCGGAGAGGGGCATATGCGCATGAACGTCGGCGCCCCGCGGGCGATGCTCGCCGAGGCGATCGACCGGCTTGAAACCGCTGTACAAACCCTGAAATAAATCGCCGATGAAATCGTTCAAGGACTGGGGCTTGCTCCCGAAAGTATTGATAGCCATTGCGCTGGGTATCATTTGCTCGTTCTTCTTCCCCGACTGGCTCACGCGCGTCTTTGTCACGTTCAACGGCATATTCAGCAATTTCCTGGGGCTGATCATCCCGATCCTGATCCTGGGCCTGATTGCGCCGGGTATCTTCGAGCTCGGCAAGGGCGCCGGCCGCCTGCTGCTGATCACGGCCGCCATCGCCTATCTGTCGACCATTCTCTCCGGCCTGTTCTCCTATGGGACCTGCCGGCTGGCCTACCCGTCCCTTTTGGGCGACGCGGCGGTGTCGCTGGGCAACATCGATATGTCGGCCCACGAACTGAAGCCCTTCTTTACCATCGAGATGCCTTCCGTGATGAGCGTCACCACCGCCCTGGTGCTGGCCTTCGTCCTCGGCCTGACCCTGATCCACCTGGAAGGCGATACGCTCCGCAACGCCATGCGGGAACTCCGCGAAGTCATCTTCTCGGTCATCCGCAAGGTCATCATCCCGTTGCTGCCCCTGTTCATCTTCGGCATCTTCCTGAAGATGGGTGCCGAGGGCAACGTGGGCCCCGTGCTGGGCATGTTCCTGAAAATCATCCTGATCATTTTCCTGATGCACGTCACGGTGCTGGTGCTGCAGTTCTGCATTGCCGGTGCCATCGCGGGCCGGAATCCGTTCAAGGCGCTGATAACCATGCTGCCCGCCTACGTCACGGCGCTCGGCACGCAGTCGTCCGCAGCCACCATTCCGGTGACGCGGGCCCAGGCCATCAAGAACGGCGTCAATCCCGATGTGGCCGACTTCGTGATTCCGCTTTGCGCCACGATCCATATGTCGTGCAGCATCCTGAAGATCGTGGCCTGCGCCTACGCCATTTCCCTGAGCATGGGCCTCGATATCAGCTTCGCCACCTATGCGGGCTTCATCCTGATGCTGGGCATCACGATGATCGCCGCGCCGGGCGTGCCGGGCGGCGCCATCATGGCGGCCCTCGGCCTGCTGGCCTCGATGCTCGGCTTCGATCCGTCGATGCAGGGCCTGATGATCGCCCTCTATATCGCCATGGACAGCTTCGGAACGGCCGGCAATGTGACGGGCGACGGCGCGATCGCACTGATCATCAACAAAATCAAACTGAAGAATGGAAACGCTGGAAGTCCTGAAAGTAGCCCTGTGTCAGCATGACATCGTGTGGGAGAATGCGCCCGCCACGATCGCCCGGCTCGATGCGCCCGTGCGCCGTTTCTGCGCCCAGCATTCGACCGATATCCTGGTGCTTCCCGAGACTTTCTCGGTGGGATTCACGATGAATCACGCCGTGGCGGAGCCGGAGGACGGCCCCTCGGCCACCTGGCTCCGGCGCATCGCCGCTGAATGCGGCGTCGCCGTGATCGCTTCGGTGCCCACCCGCTGGACCGGCCCCGACGGCGCGTCGCACATCACCAACCGCTGCCGGTTCATCGAACCTGATGGCACGGAAGTTTTCTACGACAAGCATCACCTCTTCACGCCTTCCGGCGAGTATCCCGCTTTCGAGCCCGGAAACCGCCGCTGCACCGTGTCTTACCGCGGCTGGCGGATCGAGCTGAACGTGTGCTACGACCTGCGCTTCCCCGTGTGGAGCCGCAACGTCGGCAACGGCTACGACCTGCTGGTCAACATCGCCAACTGGCCGGCCTCGCGCATCGACGCCGCCCAGATCCTCCTGCGCGCCCGGGCGGTCGAAAACGCCGCCTACGCCCTGTTCTGCAACCGCATCGGCACCGATGCGCTCTGCGATTACGACGGCAAGTCGATGATCCTCGACTATGTGGGCCACAGCATCGCCCGCAGCTGCCGCGTCGGCGGCGTCCGTTTCTTCACGGGCGAGATGCCCATGGCCCCGCTGGCCCATTACCGCGACCGTTTCCCCGTGAGCCGCGACGCGGATTCCTTTGAAATCAAAATCTAAACCCGATATTCGATGAAAAGAAACGTTTTGCATATCGCCGCCATCCTGATCGCCCTTTTCGGCGTCGGATTCGGCATCGGCTGCCTGATTTCCCTGCTGTCCCCCAAAAAGACGCTGGCTGACGGGCAATACACCGTGACGGTGTGTTCCACCACCGACGTGCACGGCGCCTATTTCGATTCCGCTTATGTGGACAATATGGCCGCCAAGACCTCGCTGGCCAATGTGTCGTCCTATCTGAAGGAGTTGCGCGCCAGTGGCGTCCAGCCCGTGCTGATCGATGTGGGCGACAATCTCCAGGGCGACAACGCCGCTTATTATTTCAACTACGTGGCCACCGACATGCCGCATATCTATCCGCGCATCGCCGGCTACCTGGGCTATGACGCCATCGTGGTGGGCAACCACGACATCGAGACCGGCCACGACGTATACGACCGCGTGGCCCGCGAACTCACGATGCCGTACCTGGCCGCCAACGCGGCGTTCGACCGCGACGAGAACGGCAAGGCCGATATGGACGAAGATCCGAAGAACAAGGCCGTAACCGATTCGTACTTCCTGCCTTACTGTGTCGTGGACCGCGGCGGCGTGAAGGTCGCCATCATCGGCATGACCAACGCCAACATCAAGAGCTGGCTCTCCACGGCCGTGTGGCACGGCATCGATTTCCAGCTCATCCACGACGTCGCCCAGGAACTGGTCGACCAGGTCGTCGAGAAGGAGAATCCGCAGCTGGTGGTCCTGGCCGTCCATTCCGGCACCGGCACCGAACAGGCGGAACGCGAGAATGAAGCGCTCTATCTGGCTTCTACCGTCCGCGGTGTGGACCTCGTGCTCAACGGGCACGACCACCGGCCGGTGGCCAAGGAAGTCGACGGCCCCGAAGGGGAAGTCGTCCTGCTGGACGCCGGCACGAAGGCGGCCGTCGTGGGACAGGCCGATTTCACGCTGACGGTCAAGAACGGAAAGGTCGTCGACAAGGTCGTGGACTACAAGCTGGTCCCGATGGACAAGGTGCCCGTCGATCCCGACTATGTGGCGACGTTCAAAAACGATTTCAACGCCGTGAAGGCGTTCGCCAACCGGCCGATCGGCCATTTGTCTGACAATATCTTCCTGGCCGACGCGCTCGACGGCCCGTCGACCTACATCAATCTCATCCAGACCGTCCAGCTGGGCGCCTCGGGCGCGGACGTGGCGTTCGCCGCGCCGCTGTCCAACAGCGGGGTGGTGCCGGAAGGCGTCATCGAGTTCCAGGACCTGGTGTCGATCTACCGCTTCGAGAACCTGCTCTACGTGGTCGAACTCACCGGCCGGCAGATCAAGGACTATCTGGAATATTCCTACGACAACTGGGTGAACCGTTCGGGCCCGTCCTACAACTGGGATTCGGCCGACGGCATCCGCTATGAAGTGAGCAAGAGCGCGCCGAAGGGCGAGCGGGTCCGCATCCTCTCGATGAACGACGGCAAGCCGTTCGACCTGGACAAGACCTACAAGGTGGCGATGACATCGTACCGCGCCAGCGGCGGCGGCGACCTCCTGCGCGAAGGCGCCGGCGTCGATCCCGCCGAGGTGAAGGTCGTGGAGAAGTACAAGGATATCCGCTCCCTGATCGGCGACTACATCGCCGCGAAGGGAGAAATCGTGCCGGAAATGGCAACCAATTGGAAATTTGTAAAATAATCCTTAACTTTGTGTGATTATTGCTTCTATGGAAAACGATCTGGCCATCCGCTTGAAATCCAAGGTCGAAGAGCTCATCTCCCGGTATGAGACCCTCGACCGGGAAAATGCTGTGATCAAGGCGAAGCTGGACCGCGTGGAAGCCGAGTTAACGAAAAAAGACAACAAGATAACCGAATTAGAAAAACAGATAAAAGACTTACGATTGAAGGAAGTTTTTCTGGGGACCGCCGCCGACCGGACGCAAGCCAAGCGTACCGTGTCGCGGCTCATCAAGGAGATTGACGCTTGCGTAAGCCTGCTCAGCGAATAGGGACGATGAAACAGCGGATCACGTTGAAGATTGCCGGCAAGGAGACCCAGCATCTGGTGGATGCCGGGCGGGAGGAGATGATCCGTGCGGCCGCCGACCGCATCAACAAGGAAATCGACGCGCTCCGCTTCGATTTCCGCGATCAGGATCTGAGCGATGTCCTGAGCATGCTCCTCCTCTCGGAGGAGACCAAACTCCTGGAACTGGAAGCCAGAAGCAGTAAAGAAAACCAGCGCGCGCTGCGCCAGTTGGAAGAACTGGACGCCAGCCTCGGAGAATATCTTAGCCGTTAGTTCTGCTCTTTGCCAAAATCAACATTAAAAAACAAACCGAGCCAACTCGGTCGTCAAAGACAGGCCTGGGTGACCCTTCGGGGGATTCTATTTTTTTAGGACGTTGGAAGTCCGCGACATAACCGGAGCTCAAATCTTATTCTATAAGATTTTCGATAGACCAGGACTAACGGCTTTTTTCCTTCAATGGTGAGTATATCGTGACAATGTAAACACAATATATTACCACCATGTTATCCTACATCATTACAGCGATCATTGCGGCGGGACTGGGTGTCTTGGGCACCGTCCTCGTGCGCAACGTCATACTCAAGGGCCGCAGGGACGAGCTTATCAAGGCGGCCGAGGCGGAGGGGGAGGCTATCAAGAAAGAGAAGATCTTCCAGGCCAAGGAAAAATTCCTCCAGCTCAAGAGCGAGCACGAAGCCTACATCAACGAGCGCAACGCCCAGGCGCTGCAGCTCGAGAACAAGCTCAAGCAGCGTGAACTCGGTCTCAACCAGCAGAACTCCGAGATCGGCCGCAAGCAGAAAGAGGTCGAAGCCATCCGCGAGAACCTCAAGTCCCAGATGGAAATCGTGGGCAAGAAGCAGGAAGAGTACGAGAAACTCCGCGGAAAGGTCATCGAGAAACTCGAGGAAGTGGCCGGCATGACGGCCGCCGAAGCCAAGAACCAGCTGGTCGAGAACATGAAGGCCGAGGCCCGCACCGAGGCGATGTCCTACGTCAACGAAGTGATGGACGAAGCGCGTCTGAACGCCGCCAAGGAAGCCAAGCGCATCGTCATCAACACCATCCAGCGCACCGCGCCCGAAACGGCCATCGAAAACGCCGTCACGGTGTTCAACATCGACAACGACGAGATCAAGGGTCGCATCATCGGCCGTGAGGGCCGCAACATCCGCGCCCTCGAAGCTGCGACCGGCGTTGAAATCGTCGTCGACGATACACCCGAAGCCATCCTGCTCTCCTCGTTCGATCCGGTCCGCCGCGAAGTCGCCCGCCTGGCCCTCCACCAGCTCGTGGCCGACGGTCGCATCCACCCCGCCCGCATCGAGGAAGTGGTCGAAAAAGTGAGCAAGCAGCTCGACGACGAGATTATGGAAACCGGCAAGCGCACCTGCATCGACCTGGGTATCCACGGCCTGCACGTCGAACTCATCCGGCTCATCGGCCGGATGAAATACCGCAGCTCCTACGGCCAGAACCTGCTGCAGCATTCGCGCGAAGTGGCCAACATCTGCGCCACGATGGCTTCCGAACTCGGGCTCAACACGAAAGCCGCCAAACGCGCCGGCCTGCTCCACGACATCGGCAAGGTGTGCGAGGAAGATCCCGAACTGCCGCACGCCCTGCTCGGTATGAAGGTGGCGGAGAAATACAAGGAGAAACCCGACATCTGCAACGCCATCGGCGCCCACCACGAGGAGATCGAGATGAGCTCCCTCATCGCGCCGCTCGTGCTGGTGGCCGACGCCATCTCCGGCGCCCGTCCCGGCGCCCGTCGCGAGGTCATCGAATCGTACATCAAGCGCCTCAAGGATATGGAAGGCATCGCCCTCTCGCATCCCGGCGTGACCAAGACCTACGCCATCCAGGCCGGTCGCGAACTCCGCGTCATCGTGGGCGCCGAGAGCGTGTCCGACCAGCAGTGTGAGGAACTCTCGGCCGAGATCGCCAAGAAGATCCAGGACGAGATGACCTATCCCGGACAGATCAAGATCACCGTCATCCGCGAGACCCGCGCGGTGGCTTTCGCCAAATAGCCCGCTCCCATGGACCCCAAGAAAATCGACATCGAAATCAAGCCCGAAGTGGCCCAGGGCCGCTACGCCAATCTGGCCATCATCACGCACTCCTCGAGCGAGTTCATCCTGGACTTCGCCCAGAACATGCCGGGCATGCCCAAAATGCAGGTGGCCAGCCGCATCATCATGACGCCCGAGCACGCCAAACGCCTCCTCGGCGCCCTGACCGAAAACATCCGGAAGTACGAAGGCCAGTTCGGCGAGATCCGCCTGCCGATGAATCCGATGATGATCCCCTCCATCAAAGACGCGGAAGCCTGATCCAGTAAATACTAAAACCTCCATACCCAAGCTATGAGTACCTACCCCCACTATCTTGAGCGGCTTGAGGCTGCCTGCCGGAAATTCTGGAACAAGCCCGCGCTCAACAACATCGGAGGCGAGACCTTCGACTACGCCCAGATGGCGACGCAGATCGAGAAATTCCATCTCGTCTTCGACAAACTCGGGTTCAAGAAAGGTGACAAGATCGCCATCTGCGCCCAGAACGGCGCCCGCTGGGGCATGGCCTACCTGGCCGTCAATACCTACGAGACCGTCATCGTGCCGATCCTGGCCGACTTCACGGCCGACAGCGTCAACCACCTGGTCAATCACTCCGACAGCATCGCTCTGTTTACCAACGAGGCCAAATGGAAGAAGCTCGACATCGCCAAGATGCCCAAGCTGAAACTCGTCGTCGACGTGGACAACTGGCGGACCCTCTGGACGGCCGACCCGTCGGTGCAGGAGATTTACGACCAGATGGACGCCCTCTTCACGGCGAAATATCCCCAGGGCTTCGGTCCCGAAGACGTCCATTTCCCGACCGACAACTGGGACGACCTGTCGACCATCAACTACACCTCCGGCTCCACCGGCGACCCGAAGGGCGTGATGCTGACCTACCGCAACTTCTCCGCGAACGTCGACTACAGCCAGCGCCATGTCCCTGCCGGCGACAAGATGGTGTCGATGCTGCCGATGGCCCATATGTACGGCCTGGTGATCGAGTTCATCTATCCGCTCTGCAACGGTACTTCCATCTACTGGCTGGGCAAGGCCCCGACGCCGGCCGCCTTGATGAAGGCGTTCGCCGACGTGAAGCCGTATCTGCTGATCACGGTGCCGCTGGTAATGGAGAAGATCTACAAGTCGAAGGTCAAACCGACGCTCGACAAGCCGCTGATCAAAGTGCTGCTGAAGATTCCGGGCATCAACAACATCATCTACAAGAAGGTGAAGGACGGCCTGGTGCAGGCCTTCGGCGGCAATGTCCTCGAGTTCATCATGGGCGGCGCCCCGCTGAACCCGGAAGTGGAGCGGCTCTTCAAGCGCATCAAGTTCCCGTACCTGGTGGGTTACGGTATGACCGAAGCCTGCCCGCTGCTGGCCTATGAGCACTGGACCAAGTATGTGGCCGGCTCTTGCGGCAAGTGCGTCGACGTGGCGGAAGTCCGGATCGATTCCGAAGACCCGCAGCACGTGGTGGGCGAGATCCAGTGCCGCGGCGAGAACATCATGATCGGCTACTACAAGAACGAGGAAGCCACGCGCAACGCCTTTACCGACGACGGCTGGCTGAAGACGGGCGACCTGGGCATCATCGACGCCGAGGGCAACATCTTTATCCGCGGCCGCAGCAAGAACATGATTCTCGGTCCTTCGGGCCAGAACATTTATCCGGAAGAGATCGAGGCCGTGGTCAACAACCAGACCTATGTGCTGGAAAACGTGGTGGTGGACCGCGGCGGCAAACTGGTCGCACTGGTGTTCCTCGATGAACAGGCCATCGCCAAGGCGCTCCTCGACAACGAGGCCAAGTCCAACATCCCCGAGAACATCCGGGTCGGTGCCAACCGGCAGCTCCCTGCCTACAGCCAGCTCTCCAAGGTCGAACTCGTCGACAAACCCTTCGAGAAGACCCCGAAGATGTCGATCAAGCGCTTCCTGTACAAATAGCGCTCGTCTCCTCCTCCCAAGAGATGCCCGGCTTGCCCGGGCATCTTTGTTTATGGTGGCGGGAAAGGAACATTCCTCCGCTCCCTGCACAGGCCCGCCCACGTCCCTTTTTCGACAATTCGCTCCAGAATGTTCCTTTCCCGCCTGCGTCTGCCCATAGTGTTTAAAATATGTTTCACAAGGTATTAAAAATCAGCTAATTATGAAAGTCTTTCTGTCCCGGGCGGAACAGAAAGAGGCCAATATGGGCAACCCCGCTCGCTAAGAAAGATGATAAGTTCTCGGGTGAGTGATACAAGGCATTCTGCTCACCGCGACCGTCTGAAGACCCCTTTGGTGTGCAAATCGGGGCTTCCTGCTCACCAGGCTCTGTTTTTCGGCCATCGGTGTGCAAACGAGCCTCTCCTGCACACCGAGGATGACGGAAGACACCATCGGTGTGCAAATGATGCCCTTCTGCTCACCGCGGTCATCGGAAGGCCGCTTTGGGGAGCAAATCGCTCTGATTTGCTCACGGAGCTTGTCTATCGGGCGCATTGAAACGCGGAGGAGGGTGCTGTCGGAGCGAATTGGCGACAAAAGGGACGTGTGTGGGCTTGTGCAGGGAGCGGTGGCCGTAGAATAATTGCCGCAGGAACCCTGCGGCAATTAAGAGGCCATGACGGCGCTTTGTTTGACGAACGTTCCGGGTCTCTTGGCCCGGATAAGGAGGAGTTCGCCGTCAAGCGACCGATGCCGCTCCCTTTTTCGCCATTTGAGCGGAGATAGCACTCTCCTCTGGGCATTGGATATAATAGTGGGAATCACTATATTTGTAGGAAGATGAAGAAACACCTGAAGGCATATCTTGTCCTGATGCTCCTGCTGGCGGCTTGTTCCGTGCCGGAAAGCCGCCTGGATAAGACTACGTTCCAGACGGGGCAGGCGTGGAGTCCGTATGTGGATAATCGGGCGGACGGGGTGATGGTGTACGGTGCCGGGAATTCGCTGGAGGCGCGGATTGCGTCGTGGCGGGAGCGCGGCTACCGGACCTCGTTTATGACGGGAATTGCGTGGGGTGGCTATCAGGATTATTTCTCCGGGGCCTGGGACGGCGTCGCGCATCTGGACGAGGGCCAGAAGAGCGTGGCGGGCGACACGATCTGGCACGGCCCGAAGGTGCCCTATATCGTCCCCACGGAGAATTACCTGGCTTATTTCAAAGAGACCCAGATCAAACGCGCCATCGACGCAGGCATCGATGACATCTTCCTCGAGGAGCCGGAGTTCTGGGCCTATGCGGGCTACAGCGAGGCTTTCAAGCGGGAATGGGAAGCCTATTACGGCACGCCCTGGCGGCCGCAGGATGAATCGGCCGAGGCGACCTACCTTTCCTCCAAACTGAAATACCATCTCTATTATCGGGCGCTGGAAGCGGCGTTCACCTACGCGAAGGAATACGGCCGCTCCCTGGGCCGGACGATCCGCTGCTATGTGCCGACGCATTCCCTGATCAACTACGCGCAGTGGCGCATCGTCTCGCCGGAGGCGTCCCTGGCTTCGCTGCCGTGTGTGGACGGCTACATCGCGCAGGTTTGGACCGGCACTTCCCGGATGCCGAACTATTACGCGGGCGTGTGCCGGGAGCGGGTGTTCGAGATCGCCTTCCTGGAATACGGCTGCATGGCTTCGATGACCGCGCCGACCGGCCGCCGGGTCTGGTTCCTGACGGATCCCATCGAAGACGGCGTCCGCGACTGGGCCGACTACAAGCGCAACTACCAGGCGACCTTCACGGCGCAGTTGCTCTATCCCGGCATCGCCGACTACGAGGTGATGCCCTGGCCGGAACGGATCTACCGCCGCTTGTATCCCACGAGCGCGACCGACACGACCCGCATCCGCATCCCCCGCGACTATGCGTCGATGATGCAGGTGATGATCGGGGCCCTGGCGGACATGCCGGTTTCCGAACGGCAGCCCGACGGAACGGGGGCGATCTCCGTTCTGATGGCCAATTCGATGATGTTCCAGCATTATCCGGTTGCGGAACGGTTCGACGACCCCGTGCAGACCAATTTCTATGGGCTGGCGATGCCGCTGCTGAAGCGAGGCATTCCCGTCGGAATCACCCATATCGAAAACCTGGGCTGGTCGGAGGCTTTGCGCAATGTCAAAGTGTTGCTGATGTCCTATGCCAATCAGAAACCGCTCGATCCGGAGGCGCACCGGCAGCTTGCCGCGTGGGTCCGGAACGGCGGGCGGCTGGTCTACTGCGGCCGCGATGACGATCCTTTCCAGGGTGTGCAGGAATGGTGGACGACGGAAGGCTATGCGACGCCTTCCACGCATCTGTTTGAGCTGCTGGGCATCCCGGCGGGGGCCCCGGAAGGCAGTTATGTCTGTGGCAAGGGAACGGTCCGGATCCTGCGGCAGAATCCTATGGAGTTCGTTCTGGCGGAGGGCGGCGAAACCCCGTTGCTGGCGGCGGTTGCCGACCTGAACGGCCGGTTGGAAACCAAGAATTACTTCGTTCTGGAACGCGGGCCCTACACGGTGGCTGCGGTGCTGGATGAGAGCGTCAGTGACGCCCCTCTGCGGCTGGAAGGCCGTTTCATCGATCTGTACGACCCGAATCTTCCCGTCTGTGAAGGTGTCGAGCTCGCGCCCGGCTCGCAGGGTCTCTATTACGACCTGCGGAAGGCGCCTCGCGGTCCGGCGATCCTGGCCGCCGCGAGCCGCGCCAGCGAGATCCGCAAAGACCGCCGCCGCTTCTCTTATCTGTGTAAAGGGCCGCTCGAAACGGTCAATGTGACGCGCATCCGGGTTCCCCGGCATCCTGTCCGTGTGACGGCAGGCGGCCAGGAAATCGCCTATGGTTGGGATGCCGCAAGCCGCACTTGCCTGCTGCGCTTCGAGAACGATCCCGACGGCGTGCCGGTGGAAATCCGCTGGTAGCCCGTCAGTGGACGTGCGGCGGCATATAGCGTAAGGAAACTTTGTATTTGGGTTCGCCGCCGCGGGTGGTGTAGACGTAGATTTCGTCGACTTCGATGCGGCCTTGTTCGTGCAGATCGTAAAGATCGGGGAAGTGCTCCTGGAGAATGGCTTCGATTTCTTCGTGGTCCGATATGACCGTGGCCCCGCGCGGCGGAAAGATGCCGCACGAGGCCACCGTCATCAGCAGGACCAGGATTGTCGCCACCCGGCGGACACGCCCTTTTCTCATACGGTTTTTCCCTGGAGATAGACTTGCCTGATGAACGGCGAGTGGTGGAGGTAGGGAATCTTCGTGAGATTCCAGCCCGGGCGGGTCAGGATCAGGTCGGCGCGTTTGCCGACGGTGATCGAACCGCACTGGTCGCTCACGCCCATCGCGTAGGCGCTGTTGAGGGTCACGGCGTTGAAGGCCTGGTTGGGCGTGAGCCGCATCCGGATGCAGCCCAGGGCCCAGATGAAACGCATATCGCCGGAAGGCGAGGAGCCCGGATTGTAGTCGGAAGCCAGGGCGACGCCCAGGCCGGCGGCGATGTAATCGCGGGCCGGGCCGTCGGGAATCCGGAGGAAGAAAGCCGATCCCGGCAGGAACGTCGGCATGGTCGCCCCGCCCCGCAGGGCCTCGATCTCGGCGGCGCCCGATTTCTCCAGATGGTCGACCGACAGGGCGCCGTAGCGCACGCCCACCTGGACGCCGCCGCTGACGGCGAGCTGGTTGGCGTGGATCTTCGGCCGCAGGCCGGCCCGCAGGCCGGCTTCGAGGACGCGGGCGGCGTCCTCGACCGTGAAGAAGCCTTCTTCGCAGAAAATGTCTACGAAATCGGCGTAGCGGGCCGCCTCCGGCATCATCCGGCAGACGGTGGCCACATAGTCGTCGTGGCTGTAGCCGCGGCCCACGGCGTGGGCGCCGAGGAAGGTGGTACGGATCAGGGTGGGGGAGGCCGCCTTGATGCGGTCGATGACGCGCAGCATCTTCATTTCGTCGATCGGGTTGAGGCCGTAGCCGCTTTTGATTTCGAGGGCGCCGGTTCCTTGGGCGATCATTTCGTTGACACGCTCCATCGACTGGCGGAAGAGTTCGTCTTCGGAAGTCTGGTGCAGCAGGTCGGCGGAGTTGAGGATGCCGCCGCCGTGCGCCGCGATCTCCTCGTAGGAGAGGCCCCGGATTTTGTCGAGGAACTCGCCGTCGCGGCAGCCGGCATAGACGATATGGGTGTGGCTGTCGCAGAAAGCCGGCATCAGCAGGCCGCCTTCGCAGTCGACGACCTCGTCGGCGCCGCCCGGCGCCGCCGAACCCGCGCCGCCGAACCCGGCAACCCTGCCGTCCTCGACCAGCAGCCAGGCCTTGTCGATCGTCCCGACCTCGTCCATCGCCGCCCCTTCCTTGCGGACGATACCCGCCGGCACAATGCCGGCCAGCGTACCGATATTATTAAACAGCCTTTTCATTTTTGTTCTTTAGCTATGTCCCAATCCATTTCAAGACCGTCTGCGCCCACGCAGCCGTGAGTGGGAGGGGCCCAAAGCGATCGCTTTGGGAGGGATAGGACCCCTTGGGGTCCGTAGTCTGGAAATGGATTGGGACATAGCTTTAAGATATTAGATATACTGATGTTTCCGGATGAACTCCGCGGAGCGGATGATCAGGGGGTGCATATAGGTGTCTACGTCGATGAAGGGGACGACCTTGCGGTAGTCGGCGTGAATCTTTTCGATCAGGGGCGACGAGTGGGCCGGACGGCGGAATTCCAGCGCCTGGGCGGCGTTGAACAACTCGATGGCCAGTACGGTCTCCACATTGTCGACCACGCGCACGAGCTTCGTGGCCGAGTTGGCGCCCATGCTCACGTGGTCTTCCTGCCCGTTCGACGAGGGGACGGAGTCGCAGGAGGCGGGCCAGCAGAGCCCCTTGTTCTGGCTCACGATCGAAGCGGCCGTGTACTGCGGAATCATGAAACCGCTGTTGAGGCCCGGATTCGGGGCCAGGTAGCGCGGCAGACCGCGATAGCCGTGGATCAGCAGATAGACGCGGCGCTCCGAAATGCTGGCCAGCTCCGACAGGGCGATGGCCATCGTGTCCATCGGAATGGCGATGGGCTCGCCGTGGAAGTTGCCGGCCGAAATCACCATATCTTCATCGGGGAAGACATTCGGATTGTCGGTGACGCCGTTGATCTCGTTCTCGATGACCCCCTGGACATAGGTCAGGTTGTCTTTCGCGGCGCCGTGCACCTGCGGGATGCAGCGGAACGAATAGGGATCCTGGACGTGCTCCTTCGGACGATGGATCAGTTCGCTGCCTTCCAGCACGTGGAGGAAGCGCTCGGCGGTGGCCAGCTGACCCTTGTGGGGCCGGATGCGGTGGCTCAGCGGCAGGAACGGTTCGATGCGGCCGTCGTAGGCTTCGAGCGACATCGCGCCGATCAGGTCGGCCCATTTCGAGAGCCGCTTGGCCTGGATCAGCGACCAGATGGCGTGGGCGCTCATAAACTGCGTGCCGTTGAGCAGGGCGAGGCCCTCCTTCGACTGCAGCCGGATGGGCTCCCAGCCCAGTTCCTTCCAGACTTCTTCGGTGGGGCGGACCTTCCCTTTGAAACGGACCTCGCCCATCCCGATGATGGGAAGGCAGAGGTGGGCCAGGGGAGCGAGGTCGCCGGAGGCGCCGAGCGAGCCCTGCTGGTAGACAACGGGCAGGATGTCGTTGTTGTACATATCGATGAGCCGCTGGACGGTGACCAGCTGGGCGCCGGAATGGCCGTAGGAAAGCGACTGCGCCTTGAGCAGGAGCATCAGCTTGACGATGGCCGGGCGCACTTCTTCGCCGGTGCCGCAGGCGTGCGACATCACGAGGTTGTGCTGCAGCTGCGACAGGTCTTCGGCCGGGATGGTCACATTATAGAGCGAGCCGAAGCCGGTGGTGATGCCATAGACCGGCCGGTCGATGTCCTCCATTTTGGCGTCGAGGTAGTGGCGGCACTTTTCGATGGCCGCGACGGCCTCTTCCGAGAGGGCGAGATGCTCGCCGTTGTCGAGGATCTCCTGCAGCCGCTCCAGGGTCAGGTGTTCGTGAGATATGGAATGCATATTATAATACGGATTTGATCAGTTCTTCATCTGCCAGGTTCGGAAGGGTGACGCGCAGGCCGGGGGTGCGGGCCATTTCGCGTTCGATGGCGAAGCGGGCGCCGTCGTTGCGGGCCCAGCTGCGGCGGGCGATGCCGTTGTTCACGTCCCAGAAGAGCATCTCCCGGATGTGGCGGGCGGAATCGTCGGAACCGTCGATCACCATACCGAAGCCGCCGTTGATCACTTCGCCCCAGCCCACGCCGCCGCCGTTGTGGATCGAGACCCACGTGGCGCCGCGGAAACCGTCGCCGATGACGTTCTGCACGGCCATGTCGGCCGTGAACTGCGAACCGTCGTAGATGTTCGAGGTCTCGCGGAACGGGGAGTCGGTGCCGGACACGTCGTGGTGGTCGCGGCCCAGTACGATGGGCGCCGTGATTTCGCCGCGGCGGATGGCGTCGTTGAACGCCAGCGCGATCTTCGTGCGGCCTTCGCAGTCGGCGTAGAGGATACGGGCCTGGGAGCCCACCACCAGGTGGTTGCGGCCAGCTTCTTCGATCCAGTGGATGTTGTCGCGCATCTGGCCGGTGATTTCCTCGGGGGCGGTGGCGGCGATTTCGCCGAGCACCTTCACCGCGAGGGCGTCGGACTTCGCCAGGTCTTCGGGCTTTTCGCTCATACAGACCCAGCGGAACGGACCGAAGCCGTAGTCGAAGTACATCGGGCCCATGATGTCCTGCACGTAGGACGGATAGCGGAAACGGCCGTCCGGAAGCAGGATGTCGGCGCCGGCCCGGGAGCTTTCCAGCAGGAAGGCGTTGCCGTAGTCGAAGAAATACATTCCGCCGGCGGCCAGCCGGTTGATGGCGGCCACGTGGCGGCGGAGCGAAGCCTGGACGGCTTCCTTGAACCGCTCCGGCTCATCGGCCATCATCTTCTTGGATTCTTCGAGGCTGTAGCCCACGGGATAGTAGCCGCCCGCCCACGGGTTGTGGAGGGAGGTCTGGTCGGAGCCCAGGTCAACGGGCACATGCTCATCGGCGAGCCGCTCCCACAGGTCGACCACGTTGCCCACATAGGCCAGCGAGACGACTTCCTTCGCGGCGACCGCCTTGCGGATGCGCGGGATGAGTTCGTCGAGGTCGCGGTGGAGTTCGTCGACCCAGCCCTGCTCGAAGCGTTTCTCGGCGGCCTTGGGGTTGATTTCGGCCGTGACGCTCACCACGCCGGCGATGTTGCCGGCCTTGGGCTGGGCGCCCGACATGCCGCCGAGACCGGCGGTCACGAAGAGCACGCCGCCGCGGTCGTCCCCGTTGAGGCCGCGCTTGCGGAGTTGCTTGCGGGCCGCGTTCATCACCGTGATGGTGGTGCCGTGGACGATGCCCTGCGGGCCGATGTACATATAGGAACCGGCCGTCATCTGGCCGTATTGCGATACGCCGAGGGCGTTGAATTTCTCCCAATGGTCGGGCTTGGAGTAGTTGGGGATGACCATACCGTTGGTGACGATGACCCGCGGGGCGTCCTTGTGGCTGGGGAAGAGCCCCAGCGGATGGCCGGAGTACATCACGAGCGTCTGCTCGTCGGTCATCGTGGCCAGATACTGCATCACCAGCCGGTACTGGGCCCAGTTCTGGAAGATGGCGCCGTTGCCGCCGTAGATGATCAGTTCGTGGGGATGCTGCGCCACGCGCGGATCGAGGTTGTTCTGGATCATCGCCATGATGGCCGCCGCCTGCCGGCTCCGGGCCGGGTACTCGTCGATCGGCCGCGCATACATCGCGTAGGAGGGGCGGAAACGGTACATATAGATGCGGCCGTACTTGTGCAGTTCTTCCGCGAACTCCTTGGCCAGGACAGCGTGGTGCTTCTGGGGGAAGTAGCGCAGCGCATTCTTCAGGGCCAGCACTTTCTCTTCGGGCGAGAGGATGTCCTTGCGCCGCGGAGCGTGGTTGATCTCGGGATCGTAGGCTTTCACTTCCGGCAGTTCCGCCGGAATGCCCGCCAGGATTTCTTCTTGGAAAGTCATACTCATTGATTGATATGGTTGTTGACGGCTTCCAGGACCTGGGCTTCCAGGGCTTCGGCTTCGCGGAGGATTTCAGCGGCGCGGGCGATCAGCGGTTTGGCGGGAGCCGGGTCTTTCAGGCCGGAGGCGTTGATGCGCACGTTGAGTTCGGCGCCGCGGCAGGCGGCGCGGGCGGCGAGGGCCGCCACGCCGGCGTCGGACGCGGAGGCCGGGTTGCCCTTGCGGGCCATCTCGAGGGCCAGCGGCAGGGCCTTCAGCGAAGCTTCCATCGTCTTCAGCGGAACGGAAGCGGCGTAGAGCGTGGCCTCTTCGATGGCGGCGGCACGGGCCGCTTTCTCCTCGTCGGTGCCTTTCGGCATGCCGAAGCAGGCCATGATCTTGTCGAAGGCGGCGGTGTCTTCGTCCACGAGGTCGAGCAGTTCCTGCATCACGGCCTGGCCGGCTTCGGCCACGTCGGAAAACTCTTTCCAGCGGTCGTCCCAGCCGCGCTTGTGGGCGGAGAGGTTCGCCACCATCGTGCCGAGGGCGGCCGCAAGGGCGCCCATATAGGCGGAGATGGATCCGCCGCCCGGGGCGGGCGACTCGGAGGCCGTCTCGCGGGCGAAGCCTTCGGCGGTCATCCGCACGAGGCGGTGCTTGCGGGCTTCCTCTTCTTCGTCCTGCATCAGGAATTCGATGACTTTCTCTTTCGGATCGAACGCCGGCCTCGAGCAGCACTTTCTTCGGAACCAGGCCGACGATCTCGGCGCCGGTGACGCGCAGGCCGCGGGCTGCGGCGGCGCGGGAAACTTCTTCGTATGCCACGTGCAGTGGCGTGGCGTCGATGTCGGTGATGTTCATCGACACCTGGGCGATGCCGTATTCGTCGATGTACCAGCCGATGGCCTTGCAGCCCTTCAGCGTGCCGGGAATCCAGATCTGTTCGCCGTTCTCGTCCTTGAGCAGTTTGCCGGTGAGCGAGCCGCCTTCGCGGGCCTTGCGGCCTTTTTCGCGCACGTCGAAGGCGATGGCCATCGCCCGACGGGTGGAGGTGGTGTTGAGGTTGTAGTTCACGGCCACCAGGAAATTGCGGGCGCCGATGTTCGTGGCGCCGCAGCGGGCCACGGTGTCGTTGTAGGTATCGGGGCCGAAATCGGGCCGGCGGGCCGGATCGGCGATCTTCTCGGGCAGGGCCTCGTATTCGCCGGCGCGGCACACCGCGAGGTTCTTGCGCTCGGGCTTGTAGGCCGCGGCCTCGTAGCAGTAGCACGGAATGCCCAGCTCATCATAAAGACGCTTCGCCAGCTCTCGAGCCAACGAAGCGCACTCTTCCAGGGTGATGCCCGCCACGGGGATGAGCGGAAGCACGTCCGTCGCACCCGAGCGGGGATGAGCACCGTGGTGGTGTCGCATATCGATGAGCTCCTGGGCCTTGGCGGCGCCGCGGAAGGCGGCTTCGCAGACGGGACCGGGCTCGCCGACGAAAGTGACGACGGTGCGGTTGGTGGCCACGCCGGGGTCGACGTCGAGCACCTTGACGCCCTCGACGGAGGCGATGGCGGCTACGATGTTGTCAATCACGGATTTATCGCGTCCTTCGCTGTAGTTGGGGACGCATTCGACGATTTGTTTCATTTTGACAGGTTTATGCGTTGTTTGATTTGATTTCGATTCGAAATATCAAAGATACGAAGAAAAGCGCAATTCCGGAAGCGCCTGGCTAGAAATTCCAGGCGAATCCCAGCAGGAAGATGCGGCGGTGCTGGTGAACTTCCGTCGCCCAGGCGTTTTTTCCATCGGCCGAATAGAACTCGCTCCTGACCGGCGTATCGAGCAGGTCGCGGCCTTCCAACGAAAGGGTGACCGACTTGAATTGCTTTTCGATCCGGGCGTTGAGCGTGTAGTAGACGCCCAGCAGGCTGTAGAAGGTCTTCACTTCACCCCGGTAGAAACCGTTGGCCGAGAAGTTCCAGCCCAGGCCTGGCCGGAACGACGCATCCAGGGCGATCTCGGTGTAATGGGTCTTGTTGGAATTGCC
This sequence comes from uncultured Bacteroidia bacterium, assembly GCA_902778855.1. GTDB lineage: Bacteria > Bacteroidota > Bacteroidia > Bacteroidales > UBA932 > Cacconaster. The sequence continues at coordinate 10,055 of CACYZM010000039.1, read as the reverse complement.
CTGGATCAGGGCGTCCCGTTTCGTCTGCCGGTAGAGCACCGTCAGATTGGAGGAAAACATATTGCCGTTCCATCCCACGACGCCCTCCTGAGTAAAGACTTCCGCCTGGGCCGTATTGAACCAAGTAAAGATCCGGTATTTCTGTGCGCCGATGGTCTCTTCGAAAAAGGTTTGTTCCAGTTCGTTCATCCGGCGGGAGAAGGTCGACCGGGCGGTCAGGCGGAAGCGCTTGTAGCGCAGCAGCCACGCCAGGTCGGCCGACACGTTCTGGCTGGAAAGCAGGTCGGGATTGCCCCGGAACAGCTGGGAGGGTTCGCTTCCCTGCCTGTCGAACCAGCAGATCTGCCGGAATTCGGGATGGGTCACGGCGATGCTGGTTCCCAGCACCAGTTGGTTGTAGGACGATACGTTCCATTCGGCCACGGAACGGCCGGTCACGACGGGCCGCGACCAGGTCAGTCCCTGGTAATGCATCTCGTTGGTCAGCTGATGCCCGTAGAACTGGAGCGTGTAGTCGGCGGCGGCCCGGAAATACCGGTGGCGGTACTCCGCCCGCAGATGCGGCATCACGAACAGTTGGACGAAATCGAAATTCTCCCGCAGCCGGACGCTGTCCCGCCAGGTTTCATTTTCATCGAGCACGGCCCCGCTGTTGTAGTCCCGGGTTTCCTGGGCCCGGACCCGGACGCCGGGTTCCAGCATCAGGCGATGCGGGCCGGTCAGCACGGAATCCCTGTAACTGAGGTCCACGATACCCTCATAGGTGTTCGCGCGGGGTGTCAGCCGATAGGTATAGGTGCTTTGTTCCAGGATCTCCGACGTATACCGGTCGCTGATTTTGACCCAGTCGGAATTGACCGTCTGGAACCTGCCGCGCCAGTCGGCGGAGAACATCAGCATGCGGCGCTGGGAGCCCAACTGGCGGTTGGACCGGAAGCCGGCCGTTACGCCGTGCCGGTGTTCGAAACGGTCTTCGTTCGAGAAGAACACCCGGCTGTCGTAATTGAAGTTGGTGAAGGCCTCGACATTGCCGGCATCTTTGTGCTCCTGGTTATATTGATAGGAGATGAAGGCCTGGTACAGGCGTTTTTCAGACGGCTGCCAGCGCAGGTCCGACCGCCAGCTGGCGGAGGGTCGCCGGAATTCGGCTTTCTGCACGTTCATCTCGTAATTGTCGTCGTCCTTGATGGCAACCCGCATGTTTTCGGTATGGTTCCGCTCGAAGAGACTTTGCACATCCGTGGACCAGGTCAGCTTGGGCGTCGTATAGGCGACCCTGGCGGCGAACTGGTTCCTGAGGTGGCCGAGAGTATCGCGGGTCGTACCGTCTTCTTCCTCGATCTGCATGGGGCTGCCGTATCCGGCGGACAGTAAAACGCGGCCCGACCAGCTGCCCTTTTTCTCGGCGATGTCCTGCGCTGCGGCGGTTCCTGCCGTCAGCAGGAACATCCCCAGGAGTCCGATGATGATGATGGCCTTTCTCATTATTGCAGCGGGTTGGCAGGGCGGGGGAGCCAGAGGGTGGATTCCCCGTGGATGTGACTTTCCCGGCCTTTCAGGGCCGGATCGGTGATCGGATGCCGGGTAATCAGCACGCCGTCGGCCGGAACGGGATCTTCCGGTTCGAGAATGGTGACGGCGCGTCCCAGATAGACGTCCATGTTTTCCGGGCGGCTGAGCCCCAGGACATAGACCTTTTCGCCGGCGGGGACGTCGCGGCAGAGCGAGCGGTAGCCCAGGAATTCGTTGCCTTCGGGCAGCAGGGGGGCTAGGGCCAGAAAAAGCGCCGGAATCGCCAGGGCGAGGGGCGTAGTAGCGGCCAGTTCGCGGCCGTGGCGGAAGGCCCGGACGGCCGTCAGGAGGCCGCCGCAGGCGAGCACGCCGCCTGTCAGGGAAATGAAAGGACTGGTGGCGAAGCCATATTTCGCCAGGGCAGGAATCTTTTCAGCAAACAAAGGAACGATCGCCAGACCGATTCCGATCAGGGCGAACACAACGCCCGCTGCGCCTACTGTCGCATCCATCCAACGTTTCCACCCCGTGCGCCGGACATAGACCGGCAGCAGGTAAGTGACGAAGGGGAAGACGGGAAGCAGATAGACCGGCAGTTTGCCGCTGGCGCAGCTGAGCATCACGAGCGGGACGAAAAAGGCGCAGCGGAACAGCCGCTCGACCGGATCTCCGCCCTTGCGGCAGAGCGAGGCCACGCAGACCGGCAGGGTCAGGAGGCACCAGGGAACCAGATAAGGCCAGATTTGGACAAGATAGAACCAGAACGGCTCCTGGTGATGGGTGGCGTGGATGGTCCGGTCGACGGTCTGGTGGAAAAGCAGGTTGCGCAGGTAGTCGGCGCCGCCTTCGAGCCGGGCGCAGGTGAACCAGACGGCGCAGCAGCCGCCGACCAGCAGGAGGAAGCGCCAGCCGAGGAAACGGCCGAGGCGGTACTGCGGCTGGTCCGGGCGCTTGCGGCCGTAGGAAAGGATGCAGACCAGCACGACCAGCGGCGGCATCAGGATGCCCACGGGGCCCTTCGTGAAGAGAGCTAAGAAAGTATATAGCGCGAACAGCCACGGCTTGTCGCGGTGCCAGGCGTAGAGGGCCAGCACGATGAACATCGTCATCAGCATATCCATCCGCAGGAAGATGCTCAGGGCTAGCCAGTATATGGTGCTGCCCAGCAGCAGGGCCATCGCGGCGCGGTTGCGGGGCGTGGCGTCGCTTTGCCCGCGGAAGACCCAGCGGTCCATCACGCAGGTGACGACGGCGGCGGGCAGGAAGGAAAACAGCGACAGCAGATAGAGACAATGGCGGCCGAAGAGCTTCTTGCAAAGCATCAGCAGCCAGAAGTAGAGCGGCGGCTTGTCGGCGTAGGGAACGCCGTGGTTGAAGAAGGCGAACAGGTGTCCGTCGCGCAGGGCTTCGTCGGTGATGCTCAGGTAGCGGAGTTCGTTGGCGGGCGTGAGGTCGCGCAGCGCCATAAAGGGGGAAAGGCACAGCAGCATCAGCAGCAGTACCGCCTCTACCGGATATCTATCGAACAGTCTCCGCATCCGGCTGCCGCCTCCGCGTTATTGGATGAAACTGGCGAAGTAGCCCGAGAAGAACACGTTGGTCAGCAGATAGCCGACGATCGTCGAGACGGTCACGCAGATCAGGCCCGGCATCATGAAACTGTGGTTGAGCAGGTATTTGCCGATGACCGTGGTGCCCGACCGGTCGAAGTTGACCGTGGCGATGTCGGAAGGATAGTTCGGAATGAAGAAGTAGCCGTAGACGCTGGGCAGTACGCCGAGCAACACGGGGCCGGCGATGCCCAGTTCATAGGCGAGCGGCAGCATCGCCACCACCACGGCGCCCTGCGAGTTGATGAGCACCGACACGATGAAGAACACGAAGGCGATGGCCCAGGGATAGCTTGTTACCAAGCCGGCCAGCATGGCTTTCATCTGGTCCATATAGTTGCCGAAATAGGTGTCGGCCAGCCAGGCGATGCCGTAGATGGCCACCACGGCCACCATGCCCGACTGCCACACGGCGCCGGCCACGGCTTTCTTGGGCGAGGCCTTGCAGAACATGATGTTGGCGGCGGCCGCCATCAGCATGATGATCTGGATGCAGATGTTCATCTTCGGGAGTTCGATGGCCTGGGCCACGGTCCGGCCGTCGGACATATGGATCATCTGGCAGAAAGCGAAGCCCACGATGATGAGCAGCGAACCCAGGAACACGAACACCGAAGCCTTGGCTTCCTTGGTGATGACTTTGTTGAGGGTCGTGGCGGTGTTGCCGTACATATACTGGTACTGCTCGGGATCTTCTTTCCGACGCAGGAAGTCCAGGTCTTTGTCGAGGTCCTTGCCGCGCTTGTAGGAGGCCAGGGCGGCGCACATCAGGCCGCAGATGCAGGCCGGGATGGTGACCATCAGCACTTGCGGGATGGTGACCATATAGCCGTTGGCGTTGGAGATGGTGACGAAAGCCACGACCGCCGCGGCGATGGGCGAGCAGGTGATGCCCACCTGCGAGGCGATCGACGATACGGCGCATGGACGCTCGGGGCGGATGTTCTTTTTCAGGGCGATGTCGCAGATGATCGGCATCACGGTGTAGACCACGTGGCCCGTACCGACCAGCACGGTCAGGAAGAAGGTCACCAGCGGGCCCAGGAACGTGATGTGTTCGGGGTGTTTCCGGAGCATCTTTTCGGCGATCTGGATCATCCAGTCCATACCGCCGGAGGCTTGCAGCGTACCGGCGCAGGTGACGGCCGCGATGATGATGTAGATGACGTCGGTGGGCGGCGTGCCGGGCTTGAGGCCGAATCCGAAGACGAGGATGGCCAGGCCGATACCGGAAATAGCGCCCAGGGCGAGCGAGCCGTAGCGTGAACCTACGTATAAGGCTGCCAGTACGATCAGCAGCTCAATGATCATGGTGAAGGTCATGGGAGTCGTGTTTTATCTCTCAAAGTTACGATTATTTTTCGTTATCTTTGCCTCGCCATGGCACATTTGACCACAGAAAACAGCGGCCGACGCGGAAAAATCCTGGTCGTCGACGACAACCTGGGCATCCGCCGGACCCTCGAGATTCTCCTGCCCCTGCACTTCGCCGAGGTGAAGACGCTCCCGTCGCCGGCTGCCCTCGTTTCGACGCTGGAACAGTTCCGGCCCGACGTGGTGCTGCTCGATATGAATTTCAACACGAGCATCAACACCGGCAACGAAGGCCTCTACTGGACCGCCGAGATCAAGAAAATGGCGCCCGACGTGGAAGTGGTCCTCTTCACGGCCTACGCCGACATCCAGCTGGCCGTCGAAGGGATGAAGCGCGGCGCCTTCGATTTCATCGTCAAGCCCTGGGACAACGACAAGCTCATCGCCGTCCTCACCTCCGCCCGCGACAAGGCCCAGAAGGCCCGCGGCCGGGATGCCCGCCCGGGCGTGACGGAAAGTGCCGTCCCCGGCACGACCGGGGATCTGATGTTCTGGGGAACTTCCGCTCCGATGGCGGCCATCCGGAAAACGCTCGAGAAGATTGCACCGACCGACGCGACGGTACTCATCACCGGCGAGAACGGTACGGGCAAGGACGTCTTGGCCCGGGAGATCCACGCGCACAGCCTGCGCAGCGGCAAGCCGATGGTGGCGGTGGATGCCGGCGCCGTCACGGAAACGCTCTTCGAGAGCGAACTCTTCGGCCACGTGAAAGGCGCCTTTACCGATGCGTATGCCGATCACGTGGGCAAGTTCGAGCAGGCCGACGGCGGCACGCTGTTCCTCGACGAGATCGGCAACATTCCCCTCCACCTGCAGGCGAAATTGCTGCGGGTGATCCAGAACCGGAACGTGGTCCGGGTCGGCGGCTCGCAGGCCATTCCGGTGAACATCCGCCTGATCTGTGCCACCAATATGGACCTGGCTGCCCTTGTGCGGGAAGGCCGTTTCCGCGAAGACCTCTACTACCGCATCAATACCGTCCACATCGCCCTGCCCCCGCTGCGAGAACGCGCGGAGGACATCGTTCCGTTCGCGAACCTGTTCCTGGCGCGTTTCGCCGAAAAATACCACCGCTCCCTGACCGGTATCGCGCCGGAGGCGGAAGCGCTGCTGCAGGCCCAGCCCTGGAACGGCAACATCCGCGAACTGCAGAACTGCGTCGAGAAGGCGGTCATCCTCTCCGACGGCCGCCAGCTGACCGTGAATGATTTCCAGCTGGATGCCCGGCCGGCGCCGGTTGTTTCCTCCGCCGATGAGGAACAGCGGGTCCGCGAAGCGATGGACCGCACCGGCGGCAATATCTCCGCCGCCGCCAAAATGCTGGGCGTGAGCCGCCCGACCCTGTACGCGAAACTCAAGAAATACGGCCTATGACCTTTACCGTCTGGCATATCGTCGGAATCTGCGCTGCCGTCGCGATTGTCGTGGCGGTGATCGCTTCGCTCCGGACCCGCCGCCAGGACATCAAGAAGGTGGCCTATATGCTGGACGCCCTGGAGGACGGCGAACTCAATTTCCGCTTTCAGGACAAGAACAAGTTCAACCGGACGCTGAACCGCATCCGCACCATTTTCGAGAAGCAGCGCCAGGCGCACGAGCAGGATTCCTGGACGAAACTCATCCGCGTGCTCACGCACGAGATCATGAATACCGTCTCGCCGATCGCCTCCCTTTCCGATGCGATGGCCAAGTCGGTCGATGAGCACGGCCATAGTGAGCTGGACATCAAGGCCGGGCTGGAGACCATCTCCGATTCATCGAAAAATCTGATTGGTTTCGTGCAGACGTACCGCCAGCTCTCCGGCGTGGCCAAGCCCATCCGCAAGGCGCTCGACCTGAAGGAACTGATCGAAGGCGCCATCGGCCTGAACAGCGAATTCATCGCTTCGTGCGATGCCCGCTGCACCTATCGGCCCGAAGAGGACGACCTGATGATTTATGCCGACGAAGGCCAGATCTCCCAAATCCTCATCAACCTCATCAAGAACGCCCTCCAGGCCGGGGCGAAGCACATCGACATTAGTGCGCGGTTGGGGCAGGATGACGAAGTCATCATCCGCATCGCCAACGACGGCGACCCGATTCCCGAATCGGCGCAGGACCAGATCTTCGTCCCGTTCTATACGACCAAGAAGGAAGGCACGGGCATCGGCCTTTCGCTGGCCCGCCAGATCATGCGCAACCACAACGGCACCATCGAGCTGGTGCAGAGCAACGCCGCACAGACCGTCTTCGAACTGCAGTTCCGCTAGTCTTTCCCGCGTGTAAAGTGTAAAGGTGTAAAGCCGAAAGTGTAAAGAAGTGTAAAGGTCTTTACACTTTTTTTGAACCCGCCCAAAAACGTTTTCGTCTCATAATCAACGTGTTGATTGTTTTGGCACGGCAGGTGCTGCTGTGTCGGGCGTCATTCGGAAAAATATGACGATGAAAACACGTTTATTAGTAGTTATGGTTATTGGGTTCGGGCTTGCGCCGGTTTGGCCGGCGCAGGCCCAATTGGCCCGTAAGATGACGCTCCACGACTGTATGGAGTACGCCATCTCCAATTCCACGAAAATGCGGATCCAGCAGGCCGAAACCGGCGACGCGCAGATTGCGCGGCGCAATGCGGTGCTCAGGGCTTTCACGCCTTCGGTGAGCGGAAACACCTACGCCTATTACAATTTCGGCCGCAGCATCGACCCGGAAACGAATACCTATGTCACGGAGACCTCGTTCCACAACGGCTATTCCGTGGGGGCGGGCATCGACCTGTTCAACGGCTTCAGTGCGGTCAACAACCTGAAGATCTCGAAGACGTCGCTGGCCATCGGGCAGACGAAGGAGAAACAGGTGGAAGCCGACATCTGCCTCGCGGTGATGGAAGCCTATTACAACGTGGTCTATTACAAACGGCTCGTCGACATCTACGAAGCCCAGGCCGTCACGGCCGAGTCTTCGCTCGCCCGGCTCCGGAAGCAGGAAGAGATCGGCCAGAAAAGCCACGCCGACGTGGTCCAGGCCGAAGCCGACCTCGCCGACCGGCAGTACGAGGTCATCAATACCCGGAATATGTACAACGACCAGCTGATGAATCTCGCCGACCTGATGTTCTGGCCGGTGGATCAGGAACTGGTGATTGATACGGAAAGCATCATTCCCAGCTTGGACGGAGATCTCAACGCTGCCGACGTGGTCGATTTTGCCTTGGCGAACAATCCGGCCGTGAAGATCGCCGGGTGGCAGGCCGACAACGCGAAGCGGGAACTGGCCACCGCGCGCTGGCAGCTGCTGCCGCGCCTGAGCCTGAACACCGGCTGGAGCACGAGCTACTTCAATTATCCCGGACAGGACCTGCACCTGGATCCCTATCGCGATCAGCTGCGGAACCACCAGGGCGAGTACATCCAGTTCTCGATGTCGATCCCGATCTACGACCGTCTGCAGGGGCACGACAATGTGGCGCGCAAGCGCAACGCCTTCAAGCGGATGACGGCGCAGTACGACCAGAAGCGCCGCGACGTGGCCTCGGAAGTGCGCCGGGCCGTCCAGGATTGCGACGGCGCCGCCACGGCCTACGAACAGGCGCTGAAGAAGTCGCGGGTGCAGGAAGAAGCCTATCAGTTGAATGCCAAGAAGATGGAACAGGGCCTGATCTCTTCCATCGAATACCAGACCGCCACCAACAATTTCCTCAAGGCCCAGGCCGACGAGATGAATTCGCTGCTGAAATATCTCATCAAGCAGGCGGTGGTGCGCTATTATAACGGAGTTGAATATATAAATCAGTAAGCTATGGATAAGATCATTGAAAAGAAAACGGGATGGCGCGTGGCGTTTACGAAAAAAGCCCTGCCCTGGTGGCTGGGAGCGTTACTGCTGGCCTTTGTGATTTACCTGATCGCGCGGCCGAACAACAAGACGCTGCGGGTGGACAAGGATACCATCACGGTCTCGAGCGCCGTGAAGGGCGAATTCAACGACTATATCCGCATCAGCGGCCGCGTGCAGCCGATGACGACGATCCAGCTGAGCCCGCAGGAGGGTGGCATGGTACAGGCCATCCTCATTGAGGAAGGCTCGGTCGTAAAGGCGGGCGATCCCATCCTCGTCCTTTCCAACGACAACCTCGACCTCCAGATCCTGAACTCCGAAGCGGAACTCGCCGAGAAGGAGAACATCCTCCGCAACACGCAGATCCAGATGGAGCAGCAGAAACTGGACGTCCGTCAGAACGAACTGGAGTACGGCACCCAGGTGGACCGCCTGAAGCGTGCCTACGAGCAGCAGAAAGCGCTCTATGAGGATAAACTCATTGCCAGGGAAGATTACCTGAAAGCCGAGGAGGACTACCGGCTCGCCCAGCAGAAATACGAGCTCATCCGCGAACGTTCGAAGCAGGACAGCCTCTACCGCGGCACGCAGATCGACCGAATGGAGGAGTCCCTGGAGAACATGCTCCTGAATATGTCGATGATCCGCCGCCGGAAAGACAACCTCATCGTGAAGGCGCCCATCGACGGCGAACTCGGTCTGCTCGACGTGGTGCTTGGCCAGACGATCGCCAGCGGTGCCAAGATCGGCCAGATCAACTCGGTGGGTCTCTACAAGGTAGAAGCCCAGATCGACGAACACTATATCGACCGCGTCGTAGCGGGACAAGGTCTATCCGGAAGTCCGCGAAGGCAAGTTCAAAGCCGACTTCAAGTTCGACGGCGAACAGCCCGACAACATCCGCGCCGGCCAGACCTACTACCTGAACCTCCAGCTGGGCCAGCCCGAAGAGGCCGTCATCATCCCCCGCGGCTCCTTCTACCAGAAGACCGGCGGCAAATGGATCTATGTGGTCAACAAAGAAGGCAACAAAGCCGTCAAGCGCGAAATCCGCATCGGCCGTCAGAACCCCCAGTACTATGAGGTACTCGAGGGCCTGGAACCCGGTGAAAAGGTCATTACCTCGGGGTATGACACGTATGGTGATTCGGATGTCCTTGTTTTTTAACGTCATTCCCGGCTTGACCGGGAATCTGAGAAAAGAACAATGAAAAGTTTTTGGAATTTCCTCAAAAAGAATAAGCTCTACGGGGCGGTCAACCTGGTCGGTCTGACGGTGTCGATGGCGTTCGTGCTCCTGCTGGCGGCGTACGTCCAGCGGCAGCTGTCCACGGATTCGTTCCAGAAGAATGCGGACGGATCTATGTGGTTGCCAATGACGACCGGGTCACGATGGGCTATTGGCTGGACAAACACCTCAAGAACAATTTCCCTGAAATCGAGAAGGGCTGCTGCGTAGCCAATATTGCTTCTGCTTCGGCCTTTACCATCGGAGGCGAATTGGTGTATGGTAGCACAATGGCAGCGGATAGCACCTTCTTTGAAATGTTCAGCTATGACCTGGTGCAAGGCAATAAGGCCGACTGGCGTGTGTCCTGGGACCGCTGTATGGTGAGCCGGGAATTCGCCAATGCCCATTTCGGGGACAAGGATCCTATTGGCCAGGTCATAACCTTGAATGATAATGCGGATTATCCGCTTACTGTCTGCGGCGTCTATGAAGATTTCGGGAACTCCATCCTG
>CACYZM010000038.1:18287-19590 GCA_902778855.1 uncultured Bacteroidia bacterium | reverse complement strand
TGAAGAGTTTGATCCTGGCTCAGGATGAACGCTAGCGGCAGGCTTAACACATGCAAGTCGAGGGGCAGCGGGTGTAGCAATACATGCCGGCGACCGGCGCAAGGGTGCGTAACGCGTGAGCAATCTGCCCGTATCAGGGGGATAAGCGATGGAAACGTCGTCTAATACCGCATAACACATTGGAAGGCATCTTCTGATGTTGAAAGCTTCGGTGGATACGGATGAGCTCGCGAGACATTAGTTAGTTGGCGGGGTAACGGCCCACCAAGACCGCGATGTCTAGGGGAACTGAGAGGTTGGTCCCCCACACTGGAACTGAGACACGGTCCAGACTCCTACGGGAGGCAGCAGTGAGGAATATTGGACAATGGTCGGAAGACTGATCCAGCCATGCCGCGTGAAGGAATAAGGTCCTATGGATTGTAAACTTCTTTTGAGAGGGAGCAATAAGGTGTACGTGTACACCGATGAGAGTACCTTTCGAATAAGCATCGGCTAACTCCGTGCCAGCAGCCGCGGTAATACGGAGGATGCGAGCGTTATCCGGATTTATTGGGTTTAAAGGGTGCGTAGGCGGTTTTTTAAGTCAGCGGTGAAACGCAAGGGCTCAACCCTTGACCTGCCGTTGAAACTGGAGGACTTGAATGCGGATGCTGTGGGAGGAATGTGTGGTGTAGCGGTGAAATGCATAGATATCACACAGAACACCGATTGCGAAGGCATCTCACAAATCCGTGATTGACGCTGAGGCACGAAAGTGTGGGGATCAAACAGGATTAGATACCCTGGTAGTCCACACTGTAAACGATGATGACTGAAACTCAAAGGAATTGACGGGGGCCCGCACAAGCGGAGGAACATGTGGTTTAATTCGATGATACGCGAGGAACCTTACCCGGGCTTGAACTGCACAGGAAGGATACAGAGATGTTGACGCCCTTCGGGGCCTGTGTAGAGGTGCTGCATGGTTGTCGTCAGCTCGTGCCGTGAGGTGTCGGCTTAAGTGCCATAACGAGCGCAACCCTTGCCGTTAGTTACCAGCACGTAGAGGTGGGGACTCTAGCGGGACTGCCACCGTAAGGTGAGAGGAGGGGGGGGATGACGTCAAATCAGCACGGCCCTTACGTCCGGGGCGACACACGTGTTACAATGGTGGGTACAGAGGGCAGCTACCTGGCGACAGGATGCAAATCTCGAAAACCCATCTCAGTTCGGATCGGAGTCTGCAACTCGACTCCGTGAAGTTGGATTCGCTAGTAATCGCGCATCAGCCATGGCGCGGTGAATACGTTCCCGGGCCTTG
>CACYZM010000038.1:0-18259 GCA_902778855.1 uncultured Bacteroidia bacterium | reverse complement strand
GACCGAAAGGAGCGGCCTAGGGCAAAACTGGTAATTGGGGCTAAGTCGTAACAAGGTAGCCGTACCGGAAGGTGTGGCTGGAACACCTCCTTTTTGGAGCGGGATTTTGCAACGAGCTTCGCCTCGCTTGCTTGTACGTCTTCTTCCTTTTTTTATAAATAGTCTCTTAGCTCAGTTGGTTAGAGCGCTACACTGATAATGTAGAGGTCACTGGTTCAACTCCAGTAGGGACTACTTTTTTTGTATCCCGACATCACGGGGGTATAGCTCAGTTGGTAGAGCACAACATTTGCAATGTTGGGGTCGCCGGTTCGAATCCGACTATCTCCACAAATAAAAAGAGAGCCTTTGGGCTCTCTTTTTATTTGTGAGACCCCTCGCAGCGTAGCTGCGGGCGACCGTGTCGCCTTAATTATTTTTTGTATCTTCGCATTTACTATGTCTACTGTTATGAATAGAAAGTTTTTATCACTGACGGTATTTGTGGGGGTTTTGTTGGCGTTGCTGGTGGGATGCGGGGAGAAGGAGCCGGAGCAGGGGGGGATTGAGCTGGTGGATGTGGAGGGGCATGTGCCGGTGGGGTTGAAGGCGGATGGGATCAGTGCGACGCTGGAGGCGGCTTCGTCGACGTTTTATGTGACGAGGCCGGGGGAAACGGATTTTTCGTCGGTTGACCTGGTTTTTACGACGGAGGCTACGATTATTCTGATGGGGGATCAGAAGGTGGGGCCGGTCCTCACGGGTGTGAATCTGAATCAGCCGGTCCAGTTCCGGTTCTTTTTGAAGGGGTTGTATCAGGATTATACGGTTGTCGCCCGGAATTCGGGCCTGCCGATCGTCCGCATCGAGACGCCGGAACACCGCGGCATCACCAGCAAGGATGTGTGGCTGGAGGGCGCGACAATGCAGATCGTGACGCCGGAAGGGGAAGAACTTTATCAGGGGAGTACGGATATCCGCGGGCGCGGCAATTCCACCTGGGGCTATCCCAAGAAGCCGTATGCCCTTCGGTTGGCGAAGAAGGCGGAACTGCTCTCGATGCCCGCGCACAAGCGCTGGGTCCTGCTGGCGAACTGGAAGGACCGGACGATTCTGCGCAACGACGCCGCGTTCTGGCTGTCGCGGGAGGCGGGCCTTCCGTATACGGTGCGCGGACAGTTCGTCGAGCTGGTTCTCAACGGAAAGCACCAGGGCAATTATTACCTGTGCGAACAGATCAAAATTGATAAGGTGCGCGTTCCCGTTGATAAAATGGATGCCGGGGAGACCGATCCGGAGAAGATCACGGGCGGCTATCTGCTGGAACTCGATACGTATTATGACGAGCCGTTGAAATTCACGTTCCCGGACCGGTTCAACCTTCCGTGGATGGTCAAGGAGCCGGACGAAGAGGACATCTCGACGGCGGCGTTCGACTATATCCGAAACTGGATCGGCGATCTGGAAACGCTGCTGAAGGACGAAGCGAAGGTCCAGGCGCACGCGTATGAAGAATATGTGGACGTGGACTCGGCCATCGACTATCTCATCGTCGAGGAACTGACCGGAAACAACGATTTCTATGGCACCTGGCCGTCCGTGGGTCCGCACAGCGCCTATATGTACAAGGCCCGGAACGGGAAACTGTACTCTGGTCCCGTGTGGGACTTCGATTACCATACTTTCTATCCAGGAGGTTCCCGTACCTGGGTGGGCGCGAAGAAAACGATGCTCTATCCGGCGCTGCAAAAGGATCCGAAATTCCAGGCGCGGCTGGTCGAGCGCTGGAACGCGCGGAAGGCGGCTTTGAAAAAGCTGCCTGACTATATCGACAGCCAGGTCGACTACCTGCGCGTCTCGGAGTCCGTCAACCAGCAGCTATGGCCCATCAGCAACCGCGAGAACGGGGATGAGACGATGACCTTCCAGCAGGCCGTCGACCGGATGAAGAAGTCCTTCCTCGACAAGTGGGAATGGATGGACGAGAATATCGGCAAATGATGCCGACGCGTTAAGACGTCTTCAGGGAGGCGGTGCCTTCCCAGTCGGTGGAGAAGCGGTAGCCGTTCGAAAGTTCGAAGTCGGCGTGGATGCGGTAGTCCGAGAAGTGGAGGTGTTCCACTTTCAGGATGCCGCGGGTCAGGGTGACGTTGCCCGGATCGCCCCAGTCGGCCAGATGGATGCTTGGCTCCCCGTCCGGCGATGAAAAGACCAGATAACCGTCTTCGTTGTTGTTGACATAGACGCCGACGTAGGCCCAGCCTTCGATGGGTTTGGTGAAGTCGAGTTCCTTGCCGAGCTGATCGAATTGCACCCAGACGTCAAATTTCTGGAGATCGCCGTTCGGTTCGTTGTGGACCAGGATGATTTCAATTTCCTGAACCGTCGGCTCGCTTTTGAGATACTCGTAGCCGGTCGTATAGTCGATGCCGAAGGTCATGCCGTTCTTCAGGAATTTATCTTTATAGACTTTGACGCGGCATTGGCTGAGGACGTTGCCGCACGTGGCGCTGATCGCGGCGTCGCCGCCGCCCACGCCGGTTATCTGACCGTTCTGGTATTGGACAATCTTTTCATTGGTGCTGTAAATCTGCAGTTCGTCGAGGTTGGTGGCCTCTTCCGGGAAACAGCTGACCGTGATCTCGCGGGATTCCCCGACGAACAGGGTCGCGGTACCGGGGCTGATTGTGATGCTTTCGACCGGAATGTCCTTTTGGCAGGACAGGGGTAGCAGGCTGAGCAACAGGAAAATGGGGAGGGTGAAGCGTTTCATGGTGAATGGATTCAAAGCATTTGGGCCAGCAGGACGCCGAGGTAGTTGCCCACGGCGTAGCCGATGATACCGATGGAGATGCCGGTGAGGATGACGCGTCGGTTTTTCATCGAGTCGGCGATCATCGGGACGAAGAGGGGAGAATTGATCATCGCCACGGAGGTGATGACGGTGGTGTCGGCATCGACCTTGAAGATCCGGCCCAGCAGGACCTGGAGGGTGAGCGAACCGAAGATGGCGAAGGCGATGTAGGCCAGCAGCCAGAGCCCTTCGCGGAAATCGAGGCTGCGGATATCGACCATCGAGGCGACCACGAGGCTGAAGATCAGCACCAGGTACATCCCCGCATCATAACTTTTCTCCCATTTCTTGACGGCGGGCAGGAAAGAGGCGGCGATGGCGAGCGTGGTGAGCGTGAGGATCAGCACAATCATATTGATTCCGTCGGTCAGCAACAGCGAAAGCCCGAGTCCGATGCCCGTGATCAGGATGGAAAGCCCCAGTGCCTTGAGCGTGGGCAGGAAGTGCCGGCGGGTGAAGATGTCGCGGTACATATCGGCTTCGCTCTGGGCGAGTTTCCGGCCGACTTGCGGCAGGCCTTTATCGGCTTCGGGGACCGCATCGACCGGCAGGATCTTCCGGAACAGCCGGATGCCGACGGCCATCAGGAACACCAGGAAGATGAAACTCACCAGCATGTCGAACGAGTTCATCAGCACGTAGGTGCCTTCGTCCACGCCGAGCATCATCTTGATGGCGGCCAGGTTGGGCGTGCCGCCGGTATAGACGCCGACGATCATACCGGCGATCGAAGGGGCCTGTTCACCCAGGTGCGCCCGGAACAGGAAGTAGCCGGCCGTCGCGACGGCCATGACGGAAATCAGGCCGATGAGCAGGGAGCCCAGGGCCTTTTTGACCGGCCATTCCCGAAAGTCGCAGGCAAACAGGATCAGCGGCAGGGCCAGCGGGATGGTGACCGACGTGAGGGCGTCCTGCAGCGGATAGAGTTTCCCGGCGAAGCCTTCGAACGGGAAAACGAACAGGTTGGCCAGGATGATGCCCAGAAAATACAGCACGAGGATGGCGCCGACTTTTCCGATGGTGCTGAACCGCCGGCAGAGCCACACGACTCCGGCGGGGACCAGCAGGTAAAACAGGACGACCAGGACTGAAATCATGGTACAAAGATACGGATTGCTGTTCCTTATCTGCCTTTTTTTTCGTATTATTGTAGTTTGGATACGAAAATGATAATAAAACCATAAAATCACCTATGAAGAACATCAACTGTTTCATTCCTTTCCAGGACGAAGCGCAGGTGGCCCAGACGGTGGCCAATCTCAAGGCGCAGGATCTGGTCAATGAGATTTTCCTCCTCCATGTCGGAGACGAGGCGCCCGCCGAGGCGCTCGGATGCAAAGTACTGAAGGTTCCGGGGCTCAACAGCACGGCTGCCGTGAAGGCCATCGCCCAGCACGCCAAGACACCGTATACCCTGATTTCTACCAAGTACACGACGCTCAGCCTCGTCCTTTTCGCCCTGGAGCGTATGGAAAACCTGATAGAGGACGCCGGGGCTGCGATGGTCTATGCCGACCATTTCAACCAGAGCGGTGACGTGCGGACCAACGCGCCCGTGATCGACTGCCAGTTCGGCGCCCTGCGCGACGACTTCGACTTCGGCTCGCTGCTCTTCTACCGCAGCTGTGCCCTGATCGAGGCGGTCGGCCGGATGGACGTCGACTATCAGTTCGCCGGTATGTACGACCTTCGTCTGAAGGTTTCGCAGAAAGGCCCGCTGGAGCACATCAACGAGTTCCTCTATTACGACGTGGAGACCGACACCCGCAAGAGCGGCGAAAAGATCTTCGACTACGTGGATCCGAAGAACCGCGCCGTCCAGATCGAAATGGAACAGGCCTGCACTGCCCACCTGAAAGACATCGGCGGCTACCTCGCGCCGAAATTCAAGCATATCGAATTCAACGACGACAGCTTCGAATACGAAGCTTCGGTGGTGATCCCCTGCAAGAACCGCGTGCGCACCATCGGCGACGCCATCGCCTCGGCCCTGAGCCAGAAGACCACCTTCAAATACAACGTCATCGTGGTGGACGACAACTCCGACGACGGTACGGTCGACGTGATCAAGCAGTTCCTCGGCAATCCGAAACTCATCTATATCGCCCAGGACAAGAGCTGGCACGCCATCGGCGGCAACTGGAACGTGGCCCTGCACCATCCCAAGTGCGGCAAGTTCGCCATCCAGCTCGACTCCGACGACGTATACTACGACGAGACGACGGTCCAGAAGTTCGTCGACGCCTTCTATGCGCAGAACTGCGCCATGGTGGTGGGCACCTACCGGATGACGAACTTCCATATGGAAACCATTCCTCCGGGAGTCATCGACCACAAGGAGTGGACGCCCGAAAACGGCCGGAACAACGCCCTGCGCATCAACGGCCTCGGCGCCCCGCGCGGTTTCTATACCCCGATGCTGCGCACCATCAACTTCCCGACGACGAAGTATGGCGAAGATTACGCCGTGGGTCTTCGCGTCAGCCGCGAATACCAGATCGGCCGCATCTACGACGTGGTCTACAACTGCCGCCGCTGGGACGACAACTCCGACGCTTCGCTCGACATCGACAAGGTCAACGCCAACAATACCTACAAGGACCGCATCCGCACCTGGGAACTGAAGGCGCGCATTGCGATGAATAAATGCCAGGGCTAGCCAACGAAATGGACGCGATGTTCGCCCGCGAGCTTGCGCTCGGCGGGCGGGCGTCCGTCAACTATGCCGCACTGGAAAAGGTGGCACGGCGCGAGATGCCGGTCGACGGCCTCGACGCCGTGCTTTTCTTCAATCCCGGGCGGGTGGGCTCGGTCATGGCACAGGTCGACGAAGAGACGCTGCGCCATCGCCCCTGCTTCCTCTGCCCCGCCGGCATCGGTCCCGAACAGCTTACGCTCGACTGGACTTCGCCTTACGGCAACGGCTGGTGGATCCGGGTCAATCCTTTCCCGATCTTCCACCGGCATTTCACCATTTCGATCAACCGGCACGCCCGCCAGCAGATCGACGGCCATTACGCCGATATGCTCTGCCTCGCGCAGCAGGCGCCCGAATACCTCTTCTTCTACAACGGCCCGATGTGCGGCGCCTCGGCGCCCGATCACCTGCACTTCCAGGCCATCCCGGCCGGCAATCTGCCGCTCGAAAGGCTGATCCGCCAGGGCGACGGACTCCGTTTCCTGGGCAAGCGCGACGGCGTGGTCATCAGCCGGGCCGACCGATTCTGCGGCGGCACTTTCGTGCTGAGTTCCACCGACCTGGCCGCCCAGGAGAAGCTGTTCTACAAACTCATTTCGCTGGGAGAGATCCAGACCCCTTCCGAGTGGGAGCCCCGGATGAACATCCTCACCTGGTATGGCGCCGGCGGCTGGACCACCGTCGTCTTCTTCCGGGCCGAATCCCGCCCCGCCTGTTTCTTCAGCGAAGACCCGAGCCGGCAGATCCTCATCAGCCCCGGCGCCGTGGAGATGGCCGGCGTGGCCATCGTCTCCTCGCGCGACAGTTTCGACAGACTCGACGCCCCGCGGCTGGGCGAAATCATCCGCGAAGTATCATTCGACGAATCCAAATCCCGTATTATGGAAGACAAACTCCTCCGCAAGCAGGCCATCCTGACGGTCGGCGTCGTATCGCTGCCCGAACTTTCCTTTACCTTCAAGTCGCCCTATCAGATGAATAATCCGGCCGAGCCGGGCAAGACGTATGTCGGCGCCCATACCGCGAAGGTACAGGACGGAAAGATCCTGTTCGAAGGCCGGCTCTACGACGAGATCTATTTTGTGCACACCGGCGAGGAAGGCTCCTTCGAGCTGCGCGACGTGACCATCGGCGTGGATTTCCACTGGAACCGGCAGGAAACGCAGCTGTTCCCCGACGACCTGAAACTCATCGTCGAAAACGGCAAGGTGACCGCCGTCAACTGCGTCGGCATCGAGCACTACCTGGTGAGCGTCATCTCGAGCGAGATGTCGGCCACCAATTCCCCGGAACAGCTCAAGGCCCACTGCATCATCTCCCGTTCCTGGATCCTGGCCCAGATCGAAAAGAACAAGGAACTCAAGGCGGCGGGCGCGGATTACTCGGCCTGCATCGATACCGAATCCGAACGCATCAAATGGTACGACCGCGAAGACCACGTGAACTTCGACGTATGCGCCGACGACCACTGCCAGCGCTACTACGGCCTTTCCCGCGCCTCCACGCAGGCCGTGCGCGAAGCGGTGGAGCAGACCTGGGGCCGCGTGCTGACCTACGACGGCAAGATCTGCGACGCCCGCTTCTCCAAATGCTGCGGCGGCGTGTTCGAAGAATTCAAGTTCTGCTGGGAGCCCAAACAGTTCCCGTATCTGGTCAAGCGTCGCGACGCGGCCAACGAAAACGATTTTCCCGACCTGACCGTCGAAGAGAACGCCCGTAAGTGGATCCTCTCCGAGCCGGATGCGTTCTGCAACACAAAAGATCCGAAGATCCTCTCGCAGGTCCTTACGAAATTCGACCAGGAGACCAAGAACTTCTACCGCTGGACAGTGGAATACACGGTCGACGAACTCTCCGACCTGGTCCGCCACCGCAGCGGCGAGGACTTCGGCGAGATCCTCGACCTGATTCCCGTGGCCCGCGGCACCTCCGGCCGCCTCTGGAAACTCAAGATCGTGGGTACCAAGAAAACCAAGATCATCGGCAAGGAGCTCGAAATCCGCAAGACCCTTTCGCCGAGCCACCTCTACAGCTCCGCCTTCGTGGTGGAGAAGCAGGACGGCAAGTTTATCCTCCGCGGTGCGGGCTGGGGCCACGGCGTGGGCATGTGCCAGATCGGCGCGGCCGTGATGGGCGCCCAAGGCTACAAGTACGACGAGATTCTCGCGCACTACTTCCCCGGCAGCACGATTGAAAAGAAATATTGAAAAACGAAACGGATATGACCAAAAACCTCTCTCCCTGGCTGTGGGTGCCCACGCTCTACTTCGCGGAAGGCATTCCCTACTTCCTGGTCAACAACATCTCGGTGATGATGTTCGCCAAACTGGGCGTTCCCAACGGCCAGATGGCCCTCTTCACGAGCCTGCTCTACCTCCCGTGGACCGTCAAGCCGCTCTGGAGCCCCTTCGTGGACATCATCAAGACCAAACGCTGGTGGATCATCACCATGCAGGCGCTGATGACCGCGGCCATGGTCCTGCTGACCCTCACGCTGCCCAAGCCCTCCGCCGACCTGATCGCGTCGGGCGAGACGCCGATGAGTATGTTTACCTTCACCCTGATCCTCTTCATCATCACGGCCTTCGCTTCCGCCACGCACGACATCGCCGCCGACGGATTCTATATGCTGGCCCTGACACAGAAGAACCAGGCCGCCTTCGTCGGCATCCGCAGCACCTTCTACCGCCTTTCCTCGATCTTCGGCCAGGGCGTCCTGGTGGCCATCGCAGGCCTGATCGAAACCAAGACCGGCAACATCCCCGGCTCGTGGCGCCTGACGCTGATGATCTCCGCCATCCTTTTCGCCCTGGTGACGGTCTACCATACCTTCTTCATCCCCAAGCCCGCCGACGACAAGTCGCACCTGGCGGCCGATGCCGGCAATAAGGCCAAGGAAATCTTCAAGGAGTTCGGCCGCACGTTCGCCACGTACTTCACCAAGCCGGGCGTGCTGCTGGTCATCGTGTTCATGCTGCTGTACCGCTTGCCGGAAGCCTTCCTCATCAAGATGTGCATGCCCTTCCTCGTGGCGGCGCGTGATGCCGGCGGCCTCGGCCTGCCGACGGCCGAAGTGGGCATCGTCTACGGCACCATCGGCGTCATCTTCCTGACGCTCGGCGGCATCATCGGCGGCGTCATGGCCTCGCGCTGGGGCCTCCGGAAATCGCTCTGGCCGATGGCGGCCTGCATGACGCTGCCCTGCCTGACCTTCGTCTACCTGGCCGTCGTCCAGCCCACCAGCCTGGTGGCCATCAGCATCGCCGTGGCCATCGAACAGTTCGGCTACGGATTCGGCTTCACGGCCTACATGCTTTATATGATGTACTTCTCCGAGGGCGAGTTCAAGACCGCCCACTACGCCATCTGCACGGCCTTTATGGCCCTGAGCATGATGATTCCCGGCATGTTCGCCGGCTATATCCAGGAAAGCCTGGGCTATGTCAATTTCTTCTGGATGGTGATGGTCTGCTGCATCGCCACGGTGTTGGTCACCGTCCTGGCGCGCCGCAAGGTCGATCCCGAATATGGACGCAAATAAGTGTTAGAAACCATGAAAAAGATTCTGTTATGGACCGTGGCGGTACTGGCGCTCTGCGCCTGCTGCCGCTCGCAGGCGCAGACCTGCTGCCCCGCACCGGTGGTCAAACCGGGCATCGAAGTGTTGCGTGACCGCGGTTTCGCGGGACTCGAAGGCAAGAAAGTGGGCCTGCTCACCAACCCCAGCGGCGTCGACCGCAATCTCCAGTCGACCATCGACATCCTCTATAAAGCCAAAAACGTCGACCTGGTCCGCCTTTTCGCGCCGGAACACGGCGTCCGCGGCGACATCTATGCCGGCGGCCACGCCGAAGACACCTTCGACGAAGCGACCGGCCTGAAAGTATATTCCATCTACGGCAAATACCGCAAGCCGACGCCCGAAATGCTCGAAGGCCTCGACGTGGTGGTCTATGACATCCAGGATGTAGGCACCCGTTCCTACACCTTCATCAGCGCCCTGGGCCTGATGATGCGCGCCTGCGCCGAAAACGGCGTGTCCGTGATGGTCCTCGACCGCCCCAACCCGCTGGGCGGCGAAAAGGTTGAGGGCTGCGTGGTGGAACCGGGCTTCTTCTCCTACATCGGCGAATTCGCCATCCCGTACGTGTATGGCCTGACCGTGGGCGAGTTGGCGCAGTTGCTCAACGAAGAAGGGCTCAACTGCGGCGAGAAGGGCGACGAACCCGCCCTCAAGTGCGACCTGACCGTCATCCCGATGGAAGGCTGGCACCGCAGCATGACCTATGCCCAGACCGGCCTGCCCTGGATCCTTCCTTCCCCGCAGGTTCCGCAGGAAATCAATGCCATCGGCTATCCCTGCGCCGGTATCGTGGGCGACTTCTCCTCCTTCTACCTGAACATCGGCGTGGGTTACACCCTGCCGTTCCAGGTCTTCGCGGCCGAATGGGTCGACGCTGAAAAATTCAAGGCGGAACTCGAGAGCTACGCCATTCCCGGCGTCGCCTGGCGGACCATCCACTACAAGCCGTTCTTCGGCGTCGACCAGGGAAAACTCCTCCATGGCGTCCAGTACTTCTTCACCGACTACGCCGCCGCCCCCCTGACCCTCATCAACTTCTACGTGATGCAGGCCGTCCACAAACTCTGGCCCGACCACAACCCCTTCGACGGCAAAGTCAACCGCACCAACGACATCGTCTGCGGCACCGACCACATCCGCAAGACCTTCGCCCAAAACTTCCTCGTCTCCGACATCCTCGACTACTGGATGAAAGACGTCGACTCCTTCAAAGAATTATCGAAGAAATATTACTTATATGAATAGTGGAGAAGGATAAAAAAAGAAGAGGCCGGTTTTAGCCGGCCTCTCTTTTTTATGTAGGACTTGTCTACAGGTTGCAGACGACTTCGAAGTAGAGGGCTCCGTCGATGACGGTCGCTTTGTAGAGCGTGTCTTCTACCTGGTAGTAGGTTCTGCCCTCGAGCTCGATCTCCTCGTAGTCGGCAGGAATCTCGGTCACCAGCGCGCCGATCGGCGGTTCGATCACGTAGTACTGACCATTGTGGAGGATGTAGAAGACACCGTCCTGGTAGTAGTAGTCCTGACCGTTCTGGGTGATCAGATTCGTGTTGTAGTAGTCATCACTCGTGCGCACCACGTAGTTGGTGTGGACGGTGCTGTACCGGTTGGAGATGGTGGCGGCTCTTTGGGCCCGGGCGATCTCGTCGCGGATGGTGTTGATCGCGATGGCGGTCAGCGCCACATTGAGCATCGTGGAGGCGATGGTCGTTCCTCTCGGAGGACGGCAGACGTAGTAGCCGCCGAGCAGATAAGGACGATAGTAGACGCCGTTGTAGTAGTAGTAGTCAAGACCTCCGACGCGCATCACCACGTACCCTCTCGGAAGGATGGTAATCCTGTGGCCGAAGTAGTGGTCGCCGTAGCGGTAGGAAGGCATCGGCCGGTGCTTCGGCTCGAGATAAGGACGGACGTATTCCGGACCGCGTTTCGGCGGCAGATTGTTGTGATACTGCACGGCAGCGGGTTTGTGGTTCGGTTTACGGTCGACGTTGCGCTGGGCGGGAATGTTCTGCCGTCCGACATTGCTGTTCTTGCGGCTGATCTCCGCGCTGTGGCTGCGGCTGTTGTTGGAAACAGTGCCCTGGCTGCGACGGTCCTGGACCTGGGCGGGGGCGGTGTTCTGTTTCTTCTGCGGCTGCGCCTGCGTCTGGGTCTGCTTCCGGGTCTGACCGGAAGGCGTCACCATCTTGGTCTTGGGCTCGGCGCTGCGGTTGGTGTTGGTGGTAATGGAAGAAGATCCAGTCGATCCAGTGCGACGGGGAGTCGACGAGCTGGTGGTGGTGTTCTGACCTTTGGTCTGGACCGTCTCCTTCTTCGTCGAGTTGCCGGAGGTGCCGCCTCCGGTGCGACGGTTCTGGCTTTGTGCCTCGTACGGGGTAGTACACATCATTGCGATGCAAAGCATCAGTACTACGCTTGTGAATCTCTTCATAATTGGAGGTGTTAAGGTTTAACTTGACACAAACAAGGCAAATATGTTGCCAAACCACGAGTTTTTCGTAATTTTACCATTGTAAATGGTAAATAATATGGCAAAACGTGTTTTGGTGACGGGTGGAACGGGCTATATCGGCTCCCATACGACCGTCGAACTGCTTAATGCAGGCTATGAAGTGGTAATCGTGGACAATCTGTCGAATTCGGAGCGGTTTGTCCTGAAAGGCATCCAGAAAATCACCGGGAAGAAAGTTCCTTTCCATAAGGCGGACTGCCGCAGCCTGGCGGCGCTGCGCCGGGTGTTCAAACGCTACGGCTTTGACGCCGTGATCCATTTCGCGGCCAGCAAGGCCGTGGGCGAAAGCGTCGAACAGCCGCTGCTGTACTACCAGAACAACCTGGTCTCCCTGATGAACATCCTGCAGCTGATGCGCGAGGAAGGCGTGCCGAACCTGGTGTTCTCGTCGTCCTGCACGGTGTACGGGCAGGCTGAGAAACTGCCGGTGAGCGAGCAGACGCCCCGCCGCGAAGCCACTTCGCCCTACGGCAACACCAAGCATATGTGCGAGGACATCATCCGCGACTCCACGGCGGCCTATCCGGAGGTCCACAGCATCGCGCTGCGCTACTTCAACCCCATCGGCGCACATCCCAGTGCTGAAATCGGCGAACTGCCCCGTGGCGTCCCTAATAACCTGATCCCGTTTGTCACGCAGACCGCGGCGGGCATCCGCCCGATGCTGAGCGTCTTCGGCGACGATTACAACACGCCCGACGGCTCCTGCATCCGCGACTACATCAACGTGACCGACCTGGCCAAAGCCCACGTGGTGGCCGTCGACCGGATGACCGGCGGCAAGATGAAAGCTCCGTTCGAGGTCTTCAACATCGGTACCGGCCGGGGCGTTTCCACGCTGGAAGTGGTGCGCACGTTCGAAAAAGTCAATAACCTGAAACTCAACTACAAGATTGTGGGGCGCCGCGCCGGCGACATCGAAGCGGTGTGGGCCGATCCCACCTATGCGAACGAGGAACTCGGCTGGAAGGCCGAAAAGACGCTCGAAGAAACGCTGCGCTCGGCTTGGGCGTGGCAGCAGCATCTCGGCAAGCAATAATTTTTAATCCATATGGAAGAAGAGAAAAAACCTGCGCAGCTTCCCGAAAACGCGTTCCGGAAGCTGGCACCGGGCGAGCGGTATGAGCCGCTGTTGAAGCCCGAAAAATCCTATCCGGAGATTACGGCCTGGTCGGTGAGCCTGGGCTTGATCATGACCGTCATCTTCTCGGCGGCCGCAGCTTACCTGGGTCTCAAGGTGGGTCAGGTGTTCGAAGCGGCCATTCCGATCGCCATCCTGGCCGTCGGTTTTTCGAGCGTGGCCAAGAAGAAGGGCGCGCTGGGCCAGAACGTCATCATCCAGTCGATCGGCGCCTGCTCGGGCGTGATCGTGGCGGGTGCGGTGTTCACGCTGCCGGCCATCTACATCCTCGGTCTCGACGTGAATTTCGTGCAGATGTTCCTCAGCTCGCTGCTGGGCGGCGTGCTCGGCATCCTGTTCCTGATTCCGTTCCGGAAGTATTTCGTCAAGGAGCAGCACGGCGAGTATCCGTTCCCCGAAGCGACGGCGACCACGCAGGTGCTGGTGAGCGGCGAGAGCGGCGGCAAGAGCCTGAAGACCCTGCTGACGGCGGGTCTGATCGGCGGCGTCTACGACTTCGTGGTGTCGACCTTCGGCGCCTGGGCCGAGACGCTTTCCACGACGGTGATGCACTGGGGCCAGGTGGTGGCCGACAAGGCCAAAGTGGTCCTGAAGATCAATACCGGCGCGGCCGTGCTGGGTCTGGGCTACATCATCGGTCTCAAGTACGCTTTCGTGATTTGCTGCGGTTCGCTGCTGGTGTGGCTGGTGGCCATTCCGTTGATGGGCGCCTTCTGCGGCGGCGTGGATTTCCTGGGCATGAGTTTCTCCGATGCGATCGGGCAGATGTCGGCCGATGAGATTTTCCGCACCTATGCGCGGCAGATCGGTATCGGCGGTATCGCCACGGCCGGCATCATCGGCATCATCAAGCAGTCGAAGGTGATCAAGGACGCCGTGGGCATGGCCGTGCGGGAGTTCGGCAAGAAGGGTGACGGCGCTGCGGCCGGCAAGGTCGAGCGCACGCAGCAGGATATCTCGATGAAGACCGTGGTCTTCGGTATCGTGATCGCCCTGCTCGCCGTCTTCGCATTCTTCGCCCTGGGCGGTGTGGTCAACAATGTGTGGCAGGCGCTCGTGGGGCTGCTGATCGTGGCCATCATTTCGTTCCTGTTCACGACGGTGGCAGCCAACGCCATTGCGATCGTGGGCACCAACCCGGTGAGCGGTATGACCATCATGACGCTGATCATCACGGCGCTGGTGCTGGTGGCCTGCGGGCTGAAGGGCGACGCCGGCATGGTGGCGGCGCTGCTGATCGGCGGCGTGGTGTGCACGGCCCTTTCGACGGCCGGCGGTTTCATCACCGACCTGAAGATCGGTTACTGGATCGGTACGACGCCTGCGAAGCAGGAGACCTGGAAGTTCCTGGGCGTGCTCGTGGCGGCCGCGACGGTGGCCGGCGTGGTGATCCTGCTCAACAAGACCTACGGTTTCGTGGGCGACGAGGCGCTGGTGGCACCGCAGGCCAACGCCATGGCGGCGGTCATCAAGCCGATGATGGAAGGCGGCAGCGCACCCTGGCTGATGTACGGCATCGGCGCGATCATTGCTATCCTGCTGACGATCTTCAAAGTGCCTGCGCTGGCTTTCTGCCTGGGTATGTTCATTCCCATCGACCTGAACCTCCCGCTGCTCGTCGGCGGCGCGATCTCCTGGTTCGTGAGCACCCGCAGCAAGGACAAGGCCGTCAATGCGGCCCGTCAGGAAAAAGGTACGCTTATCGCCTCCGGCTTCATCGCCGGCGGCGCCCTGATGGGCGTCGTGAGCGCCATCCTGAAGTTCGCCAAGGTCGACTGGTTCCTCACCGACTGGAATGCCACCTATGGTGAAGCCATCGCCATCATCCCGTTCATCGCGATCATCCTCTATATGATCCGCGCATCTATGAAATTAGAGAAGAAGTAATTTGTATCCGCTTTTTGTATCAGTTTTTACTTCTCTTGCCAGACCGTCTGCGCCCACGCAGCCGTGAGTGGGAGGGGCCCAAATCATGATTTGGGAGGGATAGGTCCCGGAGGGACCGTAGTCTGGAAAGAGAAGTAAAAACTGAGGAAAAAAGAAATAGTATTTAAATTATATGGAAACCGTAACCGATAAATTTTTGCGTTATGTCTCGTTCGAGACGACGTCCGACGAGAACAGTACCACGCATCCGTCGAACCTGCTCGAGGTGAAACTGTCGGAGCAGCTGGTCAAAGAGATGAAGGCGATCGGGATCACCGATGCGGCCGTCGATGAGAACGGCTATGTCATGGGGACGATTCCGTCGAATATCGACCGGAAGGTGCCGGTGCTGGGCTTCATCGCCCACGTCGATACGTCGCCCGACGCTTCGGGCCGCGACATCAAACCGCAGTTCATTCCCAATTATGACGGGACTGACATCCCGCTTCCGGGCGTGCCGGGCCTGGCCCTGCGTGTGGCTGATTTCCCGGAATTGCTCGACTATAAGGGACAGACCCTGATCACCACCGACGGCACGACGCTGCTGGGCGCCGACGACAAGGCCGGCGTGGCCGAAATCATGTATGTGGCCGAGTATCTGATGAAACATCCCGAAGTCAAGCATGGAACCATCAAGATCGGTTTCACGCCCGACGAGGAGATCGGCTGTGGGGTGGACTTCTTCGACGTCGAAAAGTTCGGCGCGGACTACGCCTATACGATGGACGGCGGCGCCATCGGCGAACTGGAGTACGAGAACTTCAACGCGGCTTCCGCCAAGATCCACGTCCAGGGTTGCAACATCCATCCGGGCTATGCCAAGGGAAAGATGGTCAACGCCATGCACGTGGCCATGGAACTCGACAGCCTGCTGCCCGCCGAACAGCGGCCGGAGCATACCTGCGATTACGAGGGTTTCTTCCACCTGACCGGATTCAACGGCACCGTGGAGGAAGCGTCGATGAGCTACATCATCCGCGACCACGACCGGAAACGCTTCGAAGAGCGGAAGGCGCTCATCGAGGCGGCGGTTACCTATATTAATAATAAGTATGGCGGCATCGTGAAGCTGGAGCTCCGCGACCAGTACTACAATATGCGCGAGATGGTGGAGCCGCACTACCACATTATCGAGAAGGCGATCCGTGCCATGGAAATGGCCGGCATCCGGCCGAAAGTCCAGCCCATCCGCGGCGGAACCGACGGCGCGCGGCTTTCTTTCATGGGTCTGCCTTGCCCGAATATCTTCGCGGGCGGCCACAATTTCCACGGTAAGCTCGAATTTGTGCCCGTAGAGAGCATGGAAAAGGCTGCGGAAGTCATCCAAAACCTGATTTTCCTGTTTTCTGAATAAATTTTTTGAAAAAAATTTTGTTTTCAAAAAAAACTGCTTACCTTTGCAGCCCGTTTCGGAAGAAACGACAAGTTCATTGACTTATTGGAGAGAGAAAACGAGGTAAAAAAACTGTAAGCAAAAAGATAGTTTGTTAATTGAGAAGGATTTTTCCGGATTGATTAAGGGACTACAATTTCAACAAGACATGCAGAAAGACTTGAAAACAGTCAAAAGAAGCATGATTCAAGACGAAGGAACAAAGAGCGAACGGAGGATGCCTTGGCTTCTATAGGCGACGAAGGACGTGGTAAGCTGCGAAAAGCCGCGGGGATCGGCAAACACGAATTGATCCGCGGATGTCCGAATGGGGAAACCCGCCAGGTTGAAGACCTGGCACGCGCAAGCGAGCAAACCCGGGGAACTGAAACATCTTAGTACCCGGAGGAAGAGAAAGAAACATCGATTCCCAAAGTAGTGGCGAGCGAAATGGGAAGAGCCCAAACCGGTTTTGTTACGGCAAGGCCGGGGTCATAGGACCACAGAATGAAGCGGCGACGAACTGGAAGTATCTGGAAAGATACACCGCAGAGGGTGACAGTCCCGTACTGGCAAGTACGTCGTGGAATGGTGGTATCCTGAGTAGGGCGGGACACGAAGAATCCTGTCTGAATTCGCGGGGACCATCCCGCAAGGCTAAATACTCATAGAAGACCGATAGAGGACAGTACCGTGAGGGAAAGGTGAAAAGAACCCCGAACAGGGGAGTGCAATAGAACCTGAAACCGTTCGTTTACAAGCGGTCGGAGCACAGCGATGTGCGACGGCGTGCCTTTTGGATAATGAGCCTACGAGTTGTTTCTGTCCGGCAAGGTTAAGTGCTTAAGGCACGTCAGCCGAAGCGAGAGCGAGTCTGAAAAGGGCGTCAAGTCGGACGGAACAGACGCGAAACCTAGTGATCTACCCTTGGCCAGGATGAAGGTGCCGTAACAGGCACTGGAGGTCCGAACCAGTTTCCGTTGAAAAGGATTTGGATGAGCTGAGGGTAGGGGTGAAAGGCTAATCAAACTGGGAGATAGCTCGTACTCCCCGAAATGTCTTTAGGGACAGCCTCACGATAGCTTGGCGGAGGTAAAGCTACTGATAGGATGCGAGGGCTTCATCGCCTATCAAATCCTGACAAACTCAGAATGCCGTCAAGTGTTTTGTGGGAGTGAGTCGCCGGGTGCTAATGTCCGGTGGCAAAAGGGAAAGAGCCCAGACCAACAGTTAAGGCCCCTAAACGTGGTTTAAGTTGACAGAACGGAGTGACATCGCAGAGACAGCTAGGATGTTAGCTTGGAAGCAGCTATTCATTTAAAGAGTGCGTAACAGCTCACTAGTCGAGCGGCGTTGCATGGATGATAAACGGGCATCAAGACCACTGCCGAAACTATGGACTCGAGAGAGTGGTAGGGGAGCATTCCAGTCGGCCGAGAAGGTGCACTGCGAGGTGTGCTGGAGCGGTTGGAAAAGAAGATGTAGGCATAAGTAACGATAATGCGGGCGGGAAACCCGCACACCGAAAACCCAAGGTTTCCTGAACAACGTTAATCGGATCAGGGTAAGTCGGGACCTAAGTCGAAGCCGAGAGGCGCAGACGATGGACAATCGGTTAATATTCCGATACCTAACGTAAGAGAGACGGAGAGACGTAGAAGTGACACGCGCGCGTGCTGACGGAATAGCACGTTAAAGGTCGAAGCTATACGGTCTGGTTAAGAGCTGGACTGTGGTGATGGCCGACAGTACGGCGACCCTTCGGGGGAGCTGACAGTCGCGGTAAGCAGACTACCGAGAAAATCTTCAGATCATTAATTTTGCGTTAGCCCGTACCGTAAACCGACACAGGTGGGTGAGGAGAGAATCCTCAGGTGCTCGAGTGAATCATGGCTAAGGAACTCGGCAAATTGACCCCGTAACTTCGGGAGAAGGGGACCCTCTTTATGGAGGGCGCAGAGAAATGGCTCAGGCGACTGTTTACCAAAAACACATGGCTTTGCAAATTCGAAAGAATACGTATAAGGCCTGACACCTGCCCGGTGCTGGAAGGTTAAGAGGGGGTGTTAGCGGAAGCAATGAAGTGAAGCACTGAATCGAAGCCCCAGTAAACGGCGGCCGTAACTATAACGGTCCTAAGGTAGCGAAATTCCTTGTCGGGTAAGTTCCGACCTGCACGAATGGTGTAACG
>CACYZM010000037.1 GCA_902778855.1 uncultured Bacteroidia bacterium | reverse complement strand
TCCGGCGTCATCCCGTGCCGCCCAATCAATGCAAGGGCTTCGGCCGCAATGCGGCGGGCTTCCTGTTCGTACGCCTCGATCATCGCGCCCAGTTTCTTGCGGAAAGCCCCGATGCGTTCCTTGTCGGCCAGGATGTGCGAGACGTGCCGCATCTTGAGCAGGAACGATTCGTCGAGGAAATGGCCCGCCATCTCCTTGAGCGGAGCGGCCATGCTCCAGCTCTTCCCCTGCTCCACCAGGTCGAAGGAATAGTCTTTGAGCCAGCGCAGCAGCAGGGCGTTCTCCGGATCGGAAATCGAATCGAGCATCCGGTCGACGACTTGCGTCAGCACGGCGTCATCGTCGAGCTCCACGCGATAGGAGGCGTACTGCCCGATCTCGCGGGCGAAGGCCCGCATCACAGTCTGGAAGAACTTGTCGATGGTGCTCACGGAGAAGCAGCCGTAGTCGTGCAGCATCCGGCGCAGGGCGTCGGCCGCTTTCGGCGCCCGCGCATCGTCGCTGCGCGAGAGCTCGTGCAGGGCGGCGATGACGCGCGACTTCATCTCCTCAGTCGCCTTGTTGGTGAAGGTGACGGCCAGGATGTGCTTATAGCGCTGGGGATCGCCCGCCAGCAGCAGGTCGAGATAATCGTGGGTCAGGCGGTACGTCTTTCCGCTGCCCGCAGAGGCTTTGACAATGGCTACCGGCGGTTGCATAGGCGCTTGAAATTACAGTATTTACACACATCCGCGCTTTCCGCGGCCACAAAAGGCTTTTCGGACAGGAGAATCTCTTCGATCAGGGCGGAAAGCCGGCGCCCGTAATCTTCCAGGGCTTCCTCTTCCAGCTGATAGGACTTCGGCAGGTCGGAGAAAAGCGTCCGCAGCGAATAGACGCAGGGATCGTAGCGCACCGGGGCGCCGGTGTGGCCCTGCGTCATCAGCAGGGCGTAGAAATAGAGCTGGAAGGCCACGGACGGGCGCTTGACGGCCAGGGAGCCGTCGAAGAGCTTGGCCACATCGTCGCAGGCGTCCTTGTACTTGACCTGGCCGCTCTTATAGTCGACCACGCGTACGACACCCGGTTCGGGGGAATCCAGGCGGTCGATGTAGCCCTTCAGTTTCACTACACGGCCGTCCGACAGGGTCAGCTGTCCATATTTCTTCGCTTCCGTCCCCTTCAGGACCAGCGGCGCGGAGGCGCCGAGCTCCGCGTCAACCTCGAGGGTCCGCTGCACGAAGTGCAGGATGAGGTCGCGCAGGATGAGGTTCTGCCCGGCGATGTCGGTGATGTGCTGCTCGGCGAATGCCGCGTCGAGCAGTTCCTCGAGACGACGCTTGTCGCGGCGCAATTTGCGGAGCGTATCGGGAATGAGTTCCCCGCCGATGAAGGGCTTGTAGAGGTCCTCCATCACCTTGTGGTAGATGGTGCCGAACAGGCCCGCATCGAGGCTTTCCATCACTTCATCGGGCTCCTCGATGCCTTTCACGTTGGCGTAATAGAACCGAAGCGGGCAGTCGAGATAGGTATTGAGCGCCGAGGCCGAGAAGGCGTGGCGTTCCGTGAAATAGCGTTGTGCCAGTTCCTCCCGCACGGCGGGCGTCTTCTCGACGCAGGGCAGCTGCGCCTCGATGCCGGAAGCCGAGAGCGCATAGGTCGCCACCTTCTCGACCAGCGGCACCTCGTACAGATACTTGAGCTGCTTGATGTAGCGGCTCTCCTCCCCGCTCTGCAGGCCTTCGGTCCGGGAGTCGTAGAGCAGATAGATGCGCTCCGCCCGGCAGAAACTCCGGTAGAAGTAGTAGGCCCAGATGGAATCCTGCAGCTCGTAGGTCGGCAGGCCGAAGCCCACGCGCAGGTTGTACGGGATGAACGAGGCGCTGACGGTGCGGGACGGGAAGATTCCCTCGCCGACCGAGAGCATAATGACGTTGTGGAAGTCGAGGGCGCGCGTCTCGAGCGGGCCCATCACCTGCAGGCCGCTGAGCGGCTCGCCTTCGAAGGGAATCTTGATCAGCGCGACGGCCTGCGCCAGCAGCCGGAACCAGGTGCGGGGCTCCAGCCCGTCGAAATCGAGGCCCACCGATTCGAGATCGGACACGGCCTTGTGGAAATAGTACAGGAACTCCCGCTCGAGCGGCGTCTGATGCTCCTGCATCGCTTCGAGGATCCGGCAGAGATAGGCCGGCAGGTCGCCGGTGTGCTCGACATAACGGAACACGCGGGCGAACAGGCCGCCGGAGGCTGCCAGTTCGGCCGCCGGCATAAAGATGCGGTTCTCGGTCCGGATCAGCGTCTTGAGCGCGGCCACCTGCGCCGCATCGGCCGACGAAGCAAAATAAGGGTGCTCCATCAGGTCCACCACGTCGCGGTGGTAGAAGCCCCAGCCGTCCTTGCGCTGCCGCGCATTGGCCTGCAGGCGCTCCAGCAGTTCGAACAGCATCGCGCCGCTGCTGGCCGACAGCGAGTAGCCCATCGTCACGTTGACCTTCCCGATCGCAGCCGGCACGGCGCCGAGCATCGGGAAGAGCAGGTTCTCATCGGGCAGAATGACGGCGGTCTCTTCGGGGTGCGCCAGGGCTCCCGCCTGATTCAACTCCTCGAGGATCTGCATCGCCTTGCGGGTCTGGCCCACGGCCGAGGGAACGCGAATCACTTCGAAGTGCTGCGTCTTCGGATCCAGGGCCGGGCATTCGAAAGGTTCTTTCGAGGGATAGCGTTTGACATTCTCGCGCAGGAAGCGGCTCGCCGGATTCTCGGGATCGGTGACCATCGGCCCGGAGAAATCCCAGTAGAAGTCGGCCCGGCCCTCCTTGCGAAGATGGTCGAGCAGTGCTTTTTCGCAGGCATTGAGGGCATTGAGGCCCACGAAGACGAATTCGTCGAACTGCGGGAGGATCTCCCCCGCCGCCGGCAGTGAATCGGCCACGCCGCGATAGATCATCCCGGCATAGGCCAGCCCCTCCGACGACAAACGCGCCCGGAACCGCTCGTACAGCGGATAGAGGATATCCCAGATCTCGGCGAACTTCCGCCGGCTCAGGCTGCCGGCCTGACCTTCGTCATGCACGGCTTGACCGGGCATCTCCCCCGCGAAGAAGCTGTTGCAGAATGCGGCGATCGCCGCTTTCTGGTCGTCCGTCAGGAAGTCGTAGTCGACGCTGAGCGCCTTGAGGTCGCGGAGGTTGACCAGCAGGCGGCGCACGTCGATGCGGTATTTGTCGAGGTCGTCGAAGTCGCGCAGGAGGATGTCGCCCCAGTAGAGGAATTCATCGAAGGTCTCCGGCTCCTTGCCTTCCGGCGGCGGCATCAGGGGCAGGTATTCGCGATAGAGGATGTCGAGCAGCCGGACTTTCTCCGGCGTCTCCTCCATCCCGGCGATCCGGGAGAAGAGTTCGTCGATGGTCAGGACATTCGGCACGAAAACCGGCCGTTCGGCCTGGATGCCGAGCCAGCGTTTGAAGAACGTCCCCGACCTCCGGTTGGGGAACACGAAACACACCCGGTCCAACGGCCCGCGGTGCACAAAACGATCGGCAACTGCTTGAAGAAAAACCATACGATCAACGTTTGTTTTCTTTCTTATACTCCCGTTCCCCAATTTTCTTTCAGTGTATTTTTAAATAGTCCGATGGGGTTTGATTCTTTTCGGGGTATTTGTCTCTTGAAACGTCGCGCCAAGGCGCGACCCCTCCCAAGCGGAGCTTGGGCCCCTCCCTCTTATGTTGCCGAGGGTGGCACAGTTTCCCGAGACAAATACCCCGAAAGTGAATCAAACAACTAATCTATCAGGCCGGAATCAATAGCCAGGCTTTTCAAGAAGTTTGAACATGTTCTTCTTGTAGGCTTCGACGCCGGGCTGGTTGAAGGGGTTGACGCCGAGGACGTAGGCGCTGATGCCGCAGACCTTCTCGAAGAAGTAGAACAGCTGGCCGAGATGATACTCGTCGAGCTTGTCGACCCGGATGTCGAGATTCGGGACGCCGCCGTCGATGTGGGCCATCTTCGTGCCGAGCTGGGCCATGCGGTTGCAGTGCTCCACGTGCTTGCCGGCCAGATAGTTCAGCCCGTCGAGATCCTGCGGATCCGACGGGATCGTCACCTCGCGGCCGGCATTCTCCACGGTGATCACCGTCTCGAAAAGCATCCGCTCGCCGTCCTGGATGTACTGGCCCATCGAGTGCAGATCGGTGGTGAAGATCACCGAGGCGGGGAAAATGCCCTTGCCGTCCTTGCCTTCGCTCTCGCCGAAGAGCTGCTTGAGCCATTCGCCCAGATACTGCAGCTTCGGATTGAAACTGGCGAAGAGCTCGATCTTGCGGCCGCCGTCGTAGAGGAGATTGCGCATCGCGGCATACCGCACCGCCGGGTTGTCGGCCTTGCGGGCGCCGAGCGCCTTCTCGGCATCTTTCGCACCCTTGACCATCGCGGCGACATCGAAGCCGGCCAGCGCAATGGGCACCAGGCCGACGGGCGTCAGCACGGAGAAGCGGCCGCCGATGTTGTCTTCGATGACGAAAGTCTTGTACCCTTCCTGGTTGGAAAGCGACTTTAGGGCGCCGCGGGCCTTGTCGGTGATGGCCACGATGCGCTCGCGCGCCTCGGCCTTGCCATAGGCCTCTTCCAGATGGTTCTTGACCAGCCGGAAGGCCACGGCGGGTTCGGTGGTGGTGCCGCTCTTGGAGATCACCACGCAGGCGGCGTTGCGGACCTTGACCAGGTCGAGCAGTTCGGCCGTATAGTCTTCGGAGAGGTTTTCGCCGGCGAACACGACCTTCAGGCCGTGCGTGCCCAGCTGATTGGCGAAGGTGTGGCTGAGGGCTTCGATGGCGGCCTTGGCGCCGAGGTAGGAACCGCCGATGCCGATGACCACCACCAGGTCGATGTCTTTTGCCAGCCAGCGGTCCACCACGCCGAGACAGTCGGCGATTTCGTCTTTGCCGATGGCGGAAGGCAGATGCTGCCAACCCAGGAAATCATTGCCTGCGCCGCTTTCTTCCTCAAGAACGACCTGTGCGGCAAGCGCTTTTTCTACGTATGCCTGGAACTGTTCCTTGCCGACGAAGGAATCACATCCCGTTAAATCTACTTTTACCATATTGTTGCGTTATTTTTTTGTGTTTGTATTGTCAGGAAATGTTGGAATAGTCCTTGAACGCCGTGTCGAGACGGAGCGCGTGGAGCTGCAGGTCCAGCAGCCGGTTCTGCGGTTTCTCGAGGAGCGGGTCGTCGGCGAGGATCTGCTCGCCGAGTTCCCGGGCCTCGACCAGCGCCGGCGAGTCTTTCGCCAGGTCGGCGATGTGCAAGTCGAAGGCCAGACCGCTCTGGCGCGTCCCCTCGAAATCGCCGGGGCCGCGCATCCGCAGATCGGCTTCGGCCAGCTCGAACCCGTCGCTCGTGGCGCACATCAGTTCGATGCGCTGCCGCGACTCGGTGCTCAGCTTGTAGCCCGTCATCAGGATGCAGTACGACTTCTCGGCGCCGCGACCGACGCGGCCGCGCAGCTGGTGCAGCTGCGACAGGCCGAACCGCTCGGCGCTCTCGATCACCATCACGGAGGCGTTGGGCACGTCGACGCCCACCTCGATCACCGAGGTGGCCACCAGGATGTTCGCCTTGCCGCGGGCGAACAGGTCCATGTCGAAGGCCTTGTTCTCGGCCTTCTGCTTGCCGTGGACAACGGCGGTGACGTATTGCGGGGCCGGGAAGGCCTCGGTAATATGCATATACCCCTCTTCGAGGTTTTTATAATCCATTTTTTCCGACTCCTTGATGAGCGGATACACCACGAAGATCTGCCGGCCGAGGGCGATCTGCTGCCGCATGAAGTTGTAGAGGTCGCCGCGGCGGTTCTCCGTCCAGTGGACGGTCTCCACGGGCTTGCGGCCGGGCGGGAGCTCGTCGAGCACCGACACGTCGAGGTCGCCGTAGAGCGTCATCGCCAGCGTGCGGGGGATCGGCGTGGCCGTCATCACCAGCACGTGCGGCGCCACGGCCGACTTCGACCAGAGGCGCGAACGCTGCTCCACCCCGAAGCGGTGCTGCTCGTCGATGACAGCCAGGGCCAGGCACTTGAACTGCACCGTGTCTTCGATCAGGGCGTGCGTGCCGACGATGATCTGGAGTGATCCGTCGAGCAGGCCGCGGTGGATCTCGTCGCGGTCTTTCTGCTTCGTGTTGCCGGTCAGCAGGGCGATCCGCGCCCCGGAGGGGGCCAGGAACTTCTGGATGCTATGGTAGTGCTGGTTAGCCAGCACTTCGGTGGGAGCCATCACGCAGGCCTGATAACCGTTGTCGAGGGCCATCATGGCGGCCAGCACGGCCACCAGCGTCTTGCCGCTGCCCACGTCGCCCTGGAGGAGCCGGTTCATCTGCTTGCCGGAGGCCACGTCGGCGCGGATCTCCTTGAGCACGCGCTTCTGCGCCCCGGTGAGCGGGAACGGGAGGCTTTCGTATGTCTTGTTGAAATAGTCGCCGATGCGGCGGAACACGACGCCGCTCTCTCCGCGCATCCGGATGCTTTTCTGCCGGAGCAGCGACAGCTGCAGGTAGAAAAGCTCCTCAAATTTGAGCCGGCGCTGCGCCCGCGTGAGGTCCTGCACCGAAGCGGGGAAATGGATGCTGTGCAATGCAAATTCCAGCGGGCAGAGCCGCTTCTGCTCGCGGATGTAGGCGGGCAGCGTCTCTTCGAGCGTGCCCGACACCTTCTCGAGCAGCGTGGCGATCATCTTCTCGAAGAACTTGTTGGTGATGCCCGCGTTGCGCAGTTTCTCGGTGCTGGAATACACGCCCATCATCACGCCGGTCTGGGAGAGTTTCTCCTCCGTGGCCGGATCGACCTCGGGATGGACCAGGTTCCAGCTCTGGCCGAAGACCGAGGGCTTGCCGAAGACGATGTATTCGGCGCCGACTTTCAGCTTGTCTTCCATCCACTTGAGCCCTTTGAAGAACACCAGGTCGATGGTGCCGGTCCCGTCGGTGAACTTGGCGACCAGACGCAGCGCACTCCCCTTGCCCACCTTCTCGACGCGGGTGACGTGGCCGCGGAGCTGGATCCAGGCCGATGAGGAATCGATCTCCCGGACGCTGTAGAAGCGGGAGCGGTCGATGTAGCGGAAGGGGAAGGTGTAGAGCAGATCCCGGAATGTGCTGATGCCGAGCTCCTTGTTCAGCAGCTCGGCCCGCCTCGGCCCCACGCCGGGCAGATACTTGATGTCACTGTCGAGGATATGCGGCATACACAAATATATGAAATTTTTGTATCTTGCGGAAAAATTGAACGCACCATGAAAGACAAGATTGTTGTAGGCATCACCCAAGGCGATACCAACGGCATTGGATATGAAGTCATTATCAAAGCGCTGGCCGACGCGCGGATCCTCGAGAACTGCGTGATCGTGCTCTACGGCTCGTCGCGCTTCTTCGGCATCTACCGCAAGTTCCTGCCGGAAGTCGAGCAGATCGCCACCAACGTGATCAACGCCGCCGAGGACGCCCGCTCGCGCCGCATCAATATCATCAACGCCGTGCCGGAGAGCATGGCCATGGAAATCGGCCAGCCGACGGCCGACGGCGCCAAAGCCGCCATCCTGGCC
Organism: uncultured Bacteroidia bacterium; assembly: GCA_902778855.1. Classification (GTDB taxonomy): domain Bacteria; phylum Bacteroidota; class Bacteroidia; order Bacteroidales; family UBA932; genus Cacconaster. The sequence goes on along the minus strand of CACYZM010000037.1, from coordinate 11,593 downwards.
CTCAAGGCCGCCGTCGCCGACGCCAAGCGCGGCGCCATCGACGCCATCGTCACCGCCCCCTTCAACAAACACACCGTGGCGGAACTCGGCTTCGGGTTCCCCGGCCACACCGAATACCTCATCCACGAATTCGGCCAGGAAGACGGCCTGATGTTCCTCTGCTCCGAGAACCTGCGGGTCGGCGTGCTCACCAACCACCTCCCGCTCGCCAAGGTCAGCGCCGCCGTCACCGGCGAGACGATCCTCAGCAAACTCCGCCTGATGAACGACTCGCTCCGGCGCGACTTCGGCATCATCAAGCCCAAAATCGCCGTGATGGGCCTCAACCCCCACGCCGGTGACGGCGGCTCGCTCGGCACCGAAGAGATCGACACCATCATCCCGGCCATCCGCCAGGCCAACAAGGAGAAAATCCTGGCCTTCGGGCCCTACTCCCCCGACGGCTTCTTCAGCATCCATATGCAGGGGCAGTTCGACGCTGTCCTGGCGATGTACCACGACCAGGGGCTCATCCCGTTCAAGGCCCTGGCGTTCGACAGCGGTGTGAACTTCACCGCCGGTCTGCCCATCGTCCGCACGTCGCCCGACCACGGCACCGGCTACGACATCGCCGGCAAGGACAAGGCCAATTCCGGGCCGATGCAGCGCGCCATCTTCGCCGCCATCGACCTGAGCAACAACCGCCGCAAATTCGACGAGATGCACGCCAATCCGCTCGAAGTGCGCCGCTTCGAAGGCCCGCGCTACGAGAAGACCATCCTGCCTGAATAGTGACCCACGCACCCATCCAGATGTACACCGACGGGGCCTGCAGCGGCAACCCCGGCCCCGGTGGCTACGCCACCATCCTGCGCTGCGGCAGCTATGAAAAAGAGCTGTCGGGCGGCTACGCCGTCACCACCAACAACCGGATGGAACTGCTGGCCGTCATCACCGGGCTGGAAGCCATCCGCTGGGAACAGGCCGACGTGACCATCTGGAGCGACTCCTCGTATGTGGTCGACGCCGTGGAAAAAGGCTGGGTGTTCAGCTGGGAACGGAAAAACTTCGCCAAAAAAGCCAACGCCGACCTGTGGACGCGCTTCCTCGCGGTCTATCGTCGGCATCACGTCCGCTTCGTCTGGATCCGGGGGCACAACGGGCACCCGGAAAACGAACGCTGCGACCGGTTGGCGGTCGCAGCGTCCCAAGGGCCCGATCTGCTCACGGACTCAGGATACACGCAGGAAGCGTAAGGCCTTGAGCATCCAGCGCGGCATCGACTTGTGGTCGTCGCGCTTGGTGAAATTGATGTAAATCCCGTATTTCTTGGCTACCGGAATCCGGAAGGTCTCCACGAACTCGATGAGGGTTCCGTCGGGGTCTTCGATATAGGTGAAGTGGCCGCCGGCATCGCCCATGCCAAAGTCGGCGCCGCTGTCGCAGACGAAGGGGTGGCCGGCCGCCTTGCAGTCGGCTTCCACGGCGTCCATATTGCGCACGTCGAAGCAGATCTGGATATAGCCGGGGTCGCCCCAATAGCGGTTCTCATAGAGTTTGACCACGGGGGCGTCGAGGGCCTGGACCAGTTCGAGGTGGGAAGTGCCCATCAGCGGGGAAAGCGGGCCGTCGAACGGTTTGGTGCGCTCCAGCATCACGCGGCGGACCTTCCGGTCGCCGCCCGGAACGCCTTCCATATCGGCGAACACGCCGGTCTCGTCGACGCGGACCTTGTCGTAGCCCAGCACCTGTCCGTAGAAGGCGATGGAGCGGTCCATGTCGCTGACGCCCAGCACGGCGCCGCCGGCGCCGCCGGTGGCGAAGGTCTTCGAGGGCTGGAAGACATAGTCATCTTCCTCGATTTCCAGGATATTGTCCCACGGGTCAGCCATATAGAAATGGGCCAGGCCGGCGAAGGATTTCTTCGGCGCCGAGAGGAGGCGGAGCCCCGCACGGACGAAACGTTCATAGGTGGCCGGCACGTCGTGGCATTTGATCTTGGCAATGAAAATGCCCAGGTCGCCCAGCATCGGCTGCTGTTTGGGATAATTGAGGTCACGCCCCCGCGGTTCCCAGATCTCGAGGCCGCCGCCGCCCTGGAGGCTGATGGCCAGGATGGCATAGCGCGGCTGCGGCTTCCCGCCCGTATAAGGCAACATCCGCTCCGCCACCCCTTCGTCGACGACGACCGGAATGTCGATCCCGAAATGTTCCCGATACCACTTCCACGACTCATCGGCATTCTTCACGCCGATCCCGACTTGCTGCAATCCGCAGATGACTTTCTCTTTCATATATTATTGATTTATGATATTTCTAATACTTTTGATATCTCTGGTTTCTCTGATTTCTGAATTATCTCCGATGATCCTCCGAATCAGTGAATATTCTTACAAATATAATGTTTTTTCCGTCATCTTCTGCCCCGAAGCCCTCTCCCCGCACTTGCAGCGGCCTTCGGTGAGCAAATCGGCACTCTCTGCTCACCAACCCATCGTTTTTCAGCCCTCGGTGTGCGAATAAGGGCATCCTGCTCACGGAACCCCTCTTTCTCACCCTTCGGTGAGCAAATCGGCACTCTCTGCTCACCAACCCATCGTTTTCCAGCCCTCTGTGTGCGAATAAGGGCATACTGCTCACGGAACCCCTCTTTCTCACCCTTCGGTGAGCAAATCAGCACTCTCTGCTCACCAACCCATCGTTTTTCAGCCCTCGGTGTGCGAATAAGGGCATCCTGCTCACGAAACCCCTCTTTCTCACCCTTCGGTGAGCAAATCGGCACTCTCTGCTCACCAACCCATCGTTTTTCTGCCCTCGGTGTGCAAATAAGGGCATCCTGCTCACGGAACCCTTCTTTCTCACCCTTCGGTGAGCAAATCGGCACTCTCTGCTCACCGACCCATCGTTTTTCATCCTTTGGTGTGCGAAACAAGGCATTCTGCTCACCGAACCCCTCTTTCTTACCCGTCGGTGAGCAAATCAGCACTCTCTGCTCACCGACCCATCGTTTTTCAGCCCTCGGTGTGGGAATCGGCGGCTTTTGCACACAGGATTCTTGGGAATCCCCGTTTTTTTGACGATATTAGCATCTTGATGAAACGCCTCAGGAAAGACGAAGCTTTGTCGCTCTATCGCGATGCGCCGCTCGGGGAACTCTGCGAGCGGGCGCAGGAGGCGCGGTTCGCGCATGTGCCGGGGCGGCGGGTCAGTTACCAGATCGACCGGAACGTCAATTATACCAATGTCTGCCTGTCGGGGTGCAAATTCTGCAATTTCCACTGCAGGCCGGATGAGCCGGAGAAGGCGTATACGCTGACGTTCGAGGATTATCTTCCGAAAATCGCCGAGCTCCGCGCACTGGGCGGCGACCAGCTGCTGCTGCAGGGGGGCTTGCATCCGCGCTACGGCATCGATTTCTATGAGACGCTTTTCCGCAGGCTGAAGGAAGTCGATCCTTCGCTGAAGCTCAACGCGCTCGGCCCGCCGGAAATCGCGCATATCGCGCGACTTTCGAAGATGACGTACCGGGAGGTGCTCGTCCGCCTGCAAGACGCGGGCCTCGACACGCTCCCCGGCGCCGGCGCCGAAATCCTCGTCGACCGGGTCCGCCGATTCCTGTCGCCGGCGAAGCCCTCTGCCCAACAGTGGCTTGACGTGATGCGTGAGGCGCACGCCCTGGGGATGAGCACCACGGCGACGATGGTCTATGGCCACATCGAGACGCTGGCGGAACGCATCGACCACCTGATGGCGCTGCGGGCGCTGCAGGACGAACGTCCTGCCGGCGCGCCCGGCTTCCGCGCCTTCATCTGCTGGCCGATGCAACTCACCGGCACGACGCTGGCGCGGATGGCCGCGGCAGGCAGCCTGCCCGAGGGCATAGCCCTCCCCGGCGAACCCCGACGCTGGGCGCCCGACGAAGAATTCCTCCGCACCGTCGCCATCGCCCGCCTCGTCCTCGACAACGTCGACCACATCCAGGCCTCCTGGCTCACCGTCGGCCTCCCGACCGGCCTCCGCGCCCTCTCCGCCGGCGCCGACGACATGGGCTCCATCATGATCGAAGAAAACGTCGTCTCCTCCGCCGGCGCCCGTCACACCCTCGCCGACCCAGCCGGGGCGCAAGGGGCGCTCGCCGACCCGGCCGAAACACCGGGGGCGCTCGCCGACCCGGCCGGAACGCCTGGCTCGCTCGCCGACCCGGCCGGGGCTCGCAACCTGCGCGCCGCCATTATCTCCGCCGGCTTCGAGCCTTGGCTGCGTGACCAGCAGTACAACGCCCGATAGTTTTTCGTCCCCCGCTGCTTAAAAATTGCTTTTTTGTCGGAAGATTCCGGCAGATGCATCTTATCTTTGCCTTAAGGATTGCCACCAGCGGCGAGAGATTCAGGATGAACGAACGATCCTTTGGCGAACGGGAAAGACAGTGCGAAAGGCATTATTACGATGTCTGCAGGCGCTACGGCCAGCTCTGGCACATCAGCACCCCGGGAAACCTGACGGAAACCCTCTTCGTCGAAGATGAAGACTTTCAGTTCGCCGTCTCGAACAGTGCGATCAGCGCCGCCGAAAGCGGCCTGGTCATCTTCACCGACCAGATCATGGGCAATCATATCCATACCCTGGGCGGCGGAACCAAACCCCAGTGCATAGACTATTTGGAACGCTTCACCTACCGTCTGGAGAAATACAGTAGCCAACAGGGAAAATTCCTGAAACTCAGCCAATTCCGATGCGACGATCCGATCGAAATCACGACGCTCGACATGATGCGCAACGAAATTGCCTATATCAACCGGAACGGCTACCTGGTCAATCCGACACACACCCCCTTTTCCTATCCCTGGGGGAGCGGATCCGTCTACTTCAATCATTCCCTCCACAGCGACCCGGGAATCCCGTATGTAGAAATTCCCTTCCGGACCAAACGCCACCTCTGCCGCCGCCGCGCCATCGAGATGCCCCCAGGCTATCGGTATGGAAGGGGCATGATCCTCCCCGAGAGTTACGCGCTCTACCACGAGGGAGAGATGATGTTCCGGGATGCCCATCAGTATTTCTATCTCCTGACCCGCAACTATGAAGCCTACAGCGAAGAAGCGAAAAGGCTCGGCGACGCCATCCTCCTGACCGACGAAGAAATCTACCCCGTCGCCAAAATGCTGGCCTGGCGCGACTTCAAAGTCAAACAGCCTTCCCTCCTCCCGGCCAATGCCAAAATCGCCATCGCCCGAACCCTCCACGCAGACTATCACGCCACCCCCAACCAAATCCGCCGCGTCCTGGCACTGCCCAAAGAAATCGTCCAACAACTCTTCCCGCCCCAAGCCTAACCTCGGTGAGCAAAAAGCCCTGTTTCGCACACCGGCGGCCGAATAAGGAGAAGTCCGTGAGCAGAGAGTACCGATTTGCTCACCGAGGAGTGAGAAAGAGTGGTTCCGTGAGCAGAAAGCCCTGTTTTGCACACCGAAGGCTGGAAAACGAGGAGGCGGTGAGCAGAGAGTACCGATTTGCTCACCGATTAGTCAACAACCGAAGGAGGCTGCGCGGAGCTGCGGGTGGTTTTGGGCGAGCGACCTTTTTTGGGGGAGCGAGACGAAAACCAGAGCAAGCGAAGCGGTCGAGGGGCCAGGCCGAGGGGGCAGGCCGAGGGGCCAGGCCGAGGGGCTAGGCCGAGGGGCCGGGGTTTGGCGTGGCGCCTAAGAGATTGACTATCTGGTTTTTACAGGAAATCGTGTGCGTAAAAATGCGCACACGATTTATCGTAAGTTGCTTAAAATCAGAAGGATAGCTGCCACACTGCCACACTACAGCTTGAAGGAATCCTTCAGCTGGACGGTTTTGTTCATGACCAGGTGGTCGGGGGTGGAGTCGGGGTCTTTGCGGAAGTAGCCGACGCGTTCGAACTGGACGGCGAGGTCGGCGGGGTCGTCGAGGAGGGCGGGTTCGGCCCAGCCGGGGCGAACGACGAGGCTTTCGGGATTCAGGAAGTCCTTGTAGTCTTTGTCTTCCGGGACCTGGGACATGTCTTCCAGGGTGAAGAGACGGTCGTAGAGACGGCATTCGATCTCCTTGGCGAAGGCGGTGCTCACCCAGTGGATAGTGCCTTTGACGGAGCGCCACTGGCCGGAGGCCGGGTGCGTGAGGGGATCGTAGGTGCAGCGGAGTTCCACCACTTTGCCGGAGGCGTCTTTGACGACTTCTTCGCACTTGATGATGAAGGTGTATTTCAGGCGCACTTCCCCGCCGGGGCGGAGACGGAAGTATTTCTTGGGGGCGTCTTCCATAAAGTCGGCGCGGTCGATGAGGAGCTCGCCGGTGAAGGGGACGCGACGCTTGGGACCGTCGGGGGCGGCGGGGTTGAGCGGGGCTTCGAACCACTCGACCTTGCCGGGCTCCCAGTTGGTGATCGTCACCTTGATGGGATCGTCGGAGACCACCATATAGCGGTTGCTGCGCTCATTGAGGTCCTGGCGGACGCACCATTCGAGCAGGCCGATGTCCATCAGCTGGTCGCGCTTCGAGACGCCGATCTTTTCGCAGAACATCTTCAGGGCCTCGGGGGTGTATCCGCGGCGGCGGACGCCGCAGAGGGTCGGCATCCGGGGATCGTCCCAGCCCGAGACATAGCCTTTCTCCACCAGTTCCAACAGTTTGCGTTTGCTCATCAGCGTATAGGTGAGGTTGAGCCGGGCGAATTCATACTGATGGGACGGGTAGATGCCGAGCGTTTCGATGAACCAGTCGTAGAGCGGGCGATGGATGTCGAATTCCAGCGTGCAGATGGAATGGGTGATATGTTCGATGGAGTCGCACTGGCCGTGGGTGTAGTCGTACATCGGGTAGATGCACCATTTGTCGCCGGTGCGGTGATGATGGGCGTGTTTGATGCGGTAGAGGATCGGGTCGCGGAACATCATATTGGGATGCGCCATGTCGATCTTGGCCCGGAGCACTTTGGCGCCATCCGGATACTTGCCGGCTTTCATCTCGCGGAAAAGGCGAAGGTTTTCCTCGACGGAGCGGTTGCGCCAGGGCGAATCCGTGCCCGGCGTCTCGACGGTGCCGCGGGAGGCGCGCATCTCTTCGAGGGTCTGGTCGTCGACGTAGGCCAGGCCGCGCTCGATAAGCTGTTCCGCCCATTCGTAGAGCTGGTCGAAATAGTCGGAGGCATAACGCTCCTCAGCCCACTGGAAGCCGAGCCACTTGATGTCTTCCTTGATGGCGTCGACATATTCCACGTCTTCTTTGGTGGGGTTGGTGTCGTCGTAGCGGAGGTTGGTCTTGCCGCCGTACTTCAGGGCAAGGCCGAAGTTGATGCACAGGCTCTTGGCGTGGCCCAGGTGCAGGTATCCGTTGGGCTCCGGCGGGAAACGGGTGATGATGCTGTCGAATTTGCCGGCGGCCAGGTCGGCCTCGATGATTTCTTCCAGGAAATTGTTTTTCTTCTCTTCTTCCATATGCGAGCTGTTTCAAGTCACAAATATATTAAAAAATCACTATCTTTATTGCTTAAAACCGTTGTGAAATATGCTGAAATCCATGACCGGCTTCGGCAAGGCCCAGTGCCTGATCGGCGCCGACAAATACCTGGTAGAAATCCGTTCCGTCAACGGCAAGACCGCTGACATCACGTTCAAGACCCAACTCATTCCCCGCGACCGGGAACCCGAACTCCGCAAATACATCGCCGAAAAGCTCAACCGCGGCAACATCGACCTGTTCATCACGGTCGAACGCGGCGAAGGCGCGGCCGTGCGGCAGATCAGCCGCCCCACCCTGCTCGCCTACTACGAGCAGCTCAACCGCGCCGTCCAGGGCACGACCCTCGCCTGCGCCGAGCCCGATGCGATGCTCTCCGCCATCATGCGCCTGCCCGACGTGCTCGAAACCGCACCCACCGAGCTGACCGAAGACGCCTGGTCCACCCTGGAAGCGGCCATCCGCGAAGCCGTGGCCAACCTCGACGCCTTCCGCAAGCGCGAAGGCGCGAGCCTGGAGCGCGACGTCCTGGCCCAGGTCGACAAGATCGAATCCTACATCCCCGAAGTGGAGCGCTACGAACGCGAACGCATCACCGACATCCGCGCCCGGCTCGACGCCCGGCTCCGCGAGCTCGCCGTGCAGCCCGACGCCGGCCGCCTGGAGCAGGAAATGATCTTCTGGATCGAGAAGCTCGACATCAACGAAGAAAAAGTGCGCCTCCGCCAGCACTGCCGCTACTTCCGCGAAACCGTGGAAGAAGATCCGCTGCCGGGCCGCAAACTCGGCTTCATCGCCCAGGAAATGGGCCGCGAGATCAACACCCTCGGCTCCAAGGCCAACCACGCCGAAATGCAGAAATGGGTGGTCAAGATGAAAGACGAACTCGAAAAGATCAAGGAACAATCACTCAACATCCTATAATTATGAAGAGAATCCTGACCTTGCTGGCAGCGCTGCTTCCGCTGCTGGCCTTTGCGGCAGACCGCCAGGAGGCGCGCCTGCTCCGATTCCCTGCCGTCGGTGGAGACAACATCGTCTTCAGTTACGCCGGGGACCTCTACCGCGTGGGCATCCAGGGCGGCGACGCCGTCAAACTCACTTCCCACGTCGGATACGAAGTATTCCCCCGCATCTCGCCCGACGGTAAAACCGTGGCCTTCACCGGCCAGTACGACGGCAATACCGAAGTCTACACGATTCCCGTGACCGGCGGCGAGCCCCGGCGCATCACCTGGTCAGCGCTCGTCAGCCGTGACCTGGTGGGCGAACGCATGGGGCCCAACAACATCGTGATGTGCTGGACGCCCGACGGCAAACAGATCGTCTACCGCAGCAAGACCCATACGTTCAGCGGCCTCCGCGGACAGCTCTGCAAGGTCGATGCGAACGGCGGCCCCGCTGAGGAGATCCCGACCTCCGAAGGCGGCTTCTGCAGCTATTCCCCCGACGGCAAGTATCTGGCCATGAACCGGATGTTCCGCGAATTCCGCACCTGGAAATACTACCGCGGCGGCCAGGCCGACAACATCTGGATCCACCGCGTGGGCACCACCAAGATCGACCCGATCACCGACGGCGACGCCCAGGACATCTTCCCGATGTGGATCGGCAATGAGATCTACTTCCTCTCCGACCGCGACCGGACCATGAACCTCTTCGTCTTCGACACCAAGACCGAAAAGGTCCGCAAGGTCACCAACTTCACGGAATACGACTGCAAGTTCCCCTCCTACTCGCAGGACTACGTGGTCTTCGAAAACGGCGGCTACATCTACAAGTACGACGTCAAGGCCGGCAAGTGCGAGAAAGTGACCATCTATCTCGGCAATGACAACGTCTACAGCCGCCCCGAATACAAGAACGTGGCCGACAAGATGTTCTCCTACGACCTTTCGCCCGACGGCGAACGCGTGTTGATCATCGCCCGCGGCGACCTCTTCTCCCTCCCCGCCAAACACGGTCCGGTGCGCAACGTGACCCAGTCCTCCGGCGCCCACGAGCGTGAAGGCCGCTGGTCGCCCGACGGCAAGCACATCGCCTACTTCTCCGACAAAGACGGTGAGTATCAGGTCTATGTGGCCCCTGCCAACGATATGGAGAACGCCAAAGCCGTGACGCATTTCAAGGATGGTTATCCGAGCAACCTGCAGTGGTCGCCCGACGGCAATACGCTCTACTTCTCGACCCTGAAACGCGAAGTCTGGAGCGTCGACATTACCACCGGCCAGAGCAAGGCCGTCCTCGGCGGCCAGGCCGGCTCGCCGCGCGGCTTCACGCTTTCGGCCGACGGCAGCTGGGCCGCCTACACGATGGACCTCGACAACGACGTTTCCGCCATCTTCCTCTACAACGTGGCCGACGGCAAATCCTACCAGGTGACCGACAAATGGTACTCCGCCTCCAGCCCGGTCTTCTCGACCGACGGCAAGTACCTGTTCTTCACTTCCTCACGCGATTTCCGCTCGCAGTATTCCCGCGTGGAATGGAACGCCTCGTACAACATCAACGACTATGTCTTCGTCCTCCCGCTGGCTAAAGACACCCCGGACCCGACGGCCCTGGGCAGCGACGAGTACGGCGTGAAACCGGCGAAGCCGGAAGGCAAGCCCGGTGAAAAGCCGGCCGCCGGCAAACCGGCCGCCGACAAGGCCGCGACGAAAGTCGACCTCGAAGGAATCGGCCAGCGCGCCAGTGTCCTGCCGCTGCCGGCCGGCCGCTACCGCCTGATCCTGGCCGAAGGCGACAAACTCTATTACAGCAGCTTCGGCGGTATGATGCCGGGCATGGGCGGCGGCCAGCGCGGCGGCGCCGGTGCGGCGGCGGCCGTCAAGGTCCTCGACCTCAAGACCCTGAAGTCTTCCGACGGCCCGAAGAACGTGCCGATGGCCTTCACGCCCGACCATAAGAAATGCCTCGTCCGCGACGGCGGCAAACTCTACGTCACCGGCTTCGGCGGCGGCCGCCTCGACGAAGCGGTCCCGACCGCCGAAATGGATATGCTCATCGACCACCAGGCCGAATGGAAACAGATCTACGACGAAAGCTGGCGCGTGACCCGCGACAACTTCTACGTGGAGAACATGCACGGCCTCGACTGGAACAAGATCCACGACAAATACGCCGTGATGCTCCCCTATGTCAAGCACCGCCACGACCTGACCTACCTCATCGGCGAGATGATCGGCGAACTGAACGTCGGCCACGCCTACATCACCTCCGGCGAAGTCCCTGAAGTTCCGCGCGTGGCCACCGGCCTGCTGGGCGGCAAATTCAGCCGCGACAAATCCGGCGCCTTCCGCATCGACCACATCTACAAGGGCGCTTCCTGGGACAAGTCACTCGTCTCCCCGCTCGACGGCCCCGGCGTGAACGCCAAGGTCGGAGAATTCATCACCAAGGTGAACGGCACCCCGGCTTCCGAACTGAAAGACGTCTATCAGGCCCTCGTGGGCAAGGTGGGCAAGACGGTCTCGCTGGAAATCGCCGAAACGGCCGCCGGCCGGAACGCCCGCACGGTCTATGTGAAACCGGTCGCCAGCGAAAGCCAGCTCGCCTATTACGAATGGGTGCAGAAGAATATCGAAAAAGTGGACAAAGCCTCGAACGGTGAAATCGGTTACATCCACATCCCCGATATGAGCACCGAAGGCCTCGATATGTTCACCAAGCTCTTCTACGCGCAGCTCGACAAGAAGGCCCTGATTATTGACGACCGTATGAACGGCGGCGGAAACGTCTCCCCGATGATCCTCGAGCGCCTGCAGCGCGAGGTCTACCGGATGACCATGTCGCGCAACGGCGGCCGCAACGAAACGGTTCCGGGCGCGGCTTTCTACGGCCCGAAGGTGTGCCTCATCGACAAGTACTCCTCTTCCGACGGCGACCTCTTCCCGTACGGCTTCCGCAAGCTCGGCTTGGGCAAGCTCATCGGCAAACGGTCGTGGGGCGGCATCGTGGGCATCTCCGGCTCGCGGGCCTATCTCGACGGACAGGATATGCGTACGCCGTTCTTCACCTCCTACTCCACCGAAGGCCAGTGGATCATCGAAGGCCACGGCGTGGATCCCGACATCGACATCGACATCAACCCGTTCGAGGATTACCAGGGCAAGGACGCCCAGCTCGACAA
>CACYZM010000036.1 GCA_902778855.1 uncultured Bacteroidia bacterium | reverse complement strand
TCGTGGCCGCCTCCTGCGGCCAAGTGAAAGTGACGCCGGCGCCGCAGTTCGACGGCGGCCCGCTGGCCAGCCCGTGCCTGCTGGAGCAGGCCTCCAACACCGTGATTCTACGCGACTATTTCCCGACGCTGCCCTCGATGGACACCCTGGTGCTCGAGGCGTCGGTATCGACGCCCTGGCTGCAGTACTTCGACATCGATGCGAACGGCCAGAAAGCGGCTCTCGTGCTGAAGAACCATCTGCCCGAAAAACTGGCCGGCGCCGACCCGGCGAAGGCCCCGTACATCACCACCGCGCCCGTCCCGGGAAAGGATGACAAGTTCTATATCCTGATCGAGAACCCGGCCGATGACGTGCTGGTGCTCTGGCAGAACACCATCCTCGACAAGGATCACGGCATCAAGGTCATCGACCGCAGCAAACTGGAAATCACGGTTCCGCGCAACGCGCGCCAGATCGAGCGCTCCTACATCCGCGCCTTCAGCGCGAATGCCGCCGGCATCGGCAACGACATCCTTGTCCCGCTCGAATACGGCCAGGTCATCCGCGATCCGAAAGCGCTGAAACGCACCGACTACCACGCCCAGGTGCTCTATTCGCTGATGATCGACCGCTTCGTCAACGGCCGCACCGACAACGACATGCCGCTCAACAGCCCGCGGGTCCATCCCAAGGTCGATTACTGGGGCGGCGACCTCGCCGGCGTGGTGAAAACCCTCGAAAGCGGCTATTTCGACACGCTGGGCGTGACCACCATCTGGCTGTCGCCCATCACGCAGAACCCCTTCAGCGCCTGGGGCCAGATCCACGATCCCGAGACGCAGTTCAGCGGCTACCACGGTTACTGGCCGTATTACGCCACGGCCGTCGATGTCCGCTACGGTACCGAAGCGGAACTCCGCGAACTGCTCGACAAAGCGCACGCCGACAACAAGAACGTCATCCTCGACTATGTGTCGAACCATATGCACATCGAGAGCCCGACGCTGACCGCCCATCCCGACTGGACCACGCCCTCCGACACGCCGGACGGCCGTCCCAACCGCCAGCTCTATGACGAATTCCGCCTGACCACCTGGTTCGACGACCATATCCCCACGCTCGACCTGGAGCGCGCCGACATCTGCGCCCAGCTCACCGACTCGGCCCTGTTCTGGGTGCAGCACTTTGACTTCGACGGTTTCCGCCACGACGCGACCAAGCACGTGCCCGAACAGTACTGGCGGATGCTCACCCGCAAGCTCTACGACAGCCTCCCGGGCCGTCATTTCTACCAGATCGGCGAGACCTACGGTTCCACGGCCCTGATCAACTCCTATGTGAAGCCCGGCATGCAGGACGCCCAGTTCGACTTCAACGTGTTCGACGGCTTCATCGACGCCACCCTGCGTCCCGGCCGCTCGTTCAGTCAGTTGGCCAACCGCATCACCGAGGACCTCTCGGTCTACGGTTCCCACCACCTGATGGGCAACATCACCGGCAACCACGACCGGCCGCGCTACGTGTGCCTGGCCAGCGGCGATGTGGGTATGGACGAAGACCATAAACTGGCCGGCTGGCACCGCGACATTAAAGTCACCAACCCTGTCGGCTATCAGTACCTGAAGATGCTGCACGCCCTCAACTTCACGCTGCCGGGCGTTCCGTGCATCTATTATGGCGATGAATTCGGCCAGCCCGGCGCCAACGACCCGGACAACCGCCGCTGGATGCAGTTCGGCGACGAGCTCACGCCCGCCGAGCAGGAGGTGCTCGCCACGACGGAGCGACTGGCCCATCTGCGCACCGCTTCGATGCCGCTGCTCTATGGCGACTATAAACTCCTTCTGGCCGACGCCGACATACTGGCCTACAGCCGCACCTATATGGGTGAAACCGTCGTGACCGTGCTCAACAAAGGCACCCAGTCCCGCACGGTGGAACTGACCCTGCCTTGCGGCCTGACCTGCGACGGCAAAGCCACCGTGTCGGTCGAGGTCGCGCCCGTTTCCTTCGAAATCATCAAATAAGTTATAGCCCTATGAAAAAGATCCTGACTTTCCTGCTTCTATTCTGCTGCCTGGCCGCTTGCAAGCCGACGGCACCGGAAGTCAACCTCACGACCGTCAAGCACCCCGACTGGGCGCAGAAGGCCGTCATCTATCAGGTCAACGTCCGCCAGTTCTCGGAGGAAGGTACGTTCGCCGCCGTTGAAAAACAGCTCGACCGCCTCGCCGACCTGGGCGTCGACATCCTCTGGCTGATGCCCATCCATCCCATCGGCGTGGAAGGCCGCAAGGGCACCCTCGGCAGCTACTATGCCGTGAAGGACTATTGCGCCGTGAACCCCGAATTCGGCACGCTCGAAGACTTCGACCACTTCCTGGCCGCCGCCCACGAAAAGGGCTTCAAGGTAATCCTCGACTGGGTGGCCAACCACACCGGCCGCGACCACGCCTGGACGGTGGACCACAAGGACTGGTATTTCCTCGATTCCCTGGGCAATCTCGCTACGCAGTACGACTGGACCGACATCGCCCACCTCAATTACGAGAACAACCCCGCCCTCTATGACGCGATGGAAGCCCAGATGAAATTCTGGATCGACCGCGGCGTGGACGGCTTCCGCTGCGACGTGGCCTCCGAAGTGCCGACCGATTTCTGGGAGAAGGCCTTTGGCGACTTCCGTCAGGCGCATCCCGACGCCCTGTTCTTCCTGGCCGAGGCCGAGAACCCGGCGCTGCAGAAGAACGCTTTCGACGCCTACTATGCCTGGCGCCAGATGCATCTGTGGTATGAACTGGCCAAGGGCGAGAAGAACGCCAACGACCTGGCCGACTTCTATGTGAACTACGCCGACGAGACCGGCATGCCTGCCGGCACCCTGGCCATGAACTTCGTCTCCAACCACGACCAGAACTCCTGGAGCGGTACCAATACCGAAATGTACGGCGACGCCGTCAAGCAGTACGCCGTGCTCACGTTCATGCTGCCCGGCATACCGATGATGTACAACGGCGACGAGGTCTGCCTGCCCAAGCGGCTGGAATTCTTCGAGAAAGACCCGATCGACTGGTCCGAAGACCCGTTCGGCATGACGGACTTCTACAAGGAACTCATCGCCCTTCGCGACGAGCATTCCTGCCTGTGGATCGCCCCGTGGGGTGGCGACATGTCGGTGCTGCCGACCGACCATCCGAAGGAGATCTTCGCGTTCGAACGCGAGGCGGAAGGCGATATGTGCCTGGCCATGTTCAACTTCTCCGATGCCGAAGTCTCCTATCGGGTGGAGAACCATCTAGTGACCAAGGATTGCGAATTTACGCTCCCGGCGCACGGCTACCACATCATCTTCAGTGTGGGCGACTGCTTCGGCGACTGCGATGAAACCGAGCTGGACGATGTCAAGGAGTAAGCTGCTGATCGTCGTCCTGGCCATGTTCTGCGCTACGGTCGTGCGGGCGGCCGGCATCGACCGGATCGAACCGCCCTGCTGGTGGGTCGGCATGAACACCGACCTGCAGCTGATGCTCCACGGCGACAACATCGCCGGATCGAACGTGTCGGTCGACGCTTCCGTCAAGGGGCTGTCGATCGGCAAGATCACCTCGACCGACAACCCGAACTACCTGTTCGTCGAGGTGAAGGTCAGTTCGCGGCTGGCTCCCGGCACCTACGCGTTCAACGTGGTGACGACCGACGGCCGTCAGTTCGACTTCGACTACGAACTGGCCAAGCGCCGCGAAGGCTCCGCCAAGCGGACGTCTTTCGGTCCGGCCGACGTGGTCTACCTGCTGATGCCCGACCGCTTCGCCAACGGCGACAAGAAGAACGACACCGTGAAGGAAGCGGCCGAAAAGGCGGCGCCGAAGAATCTCGGCGGCCGCCACGGCGGCGACATCCAGGGCATCATCAACCACCTCGACGACATTGCCTCCCTGGGCGCCACGGCCATCTGGCCGACGCCGCTGCTCTTCGACAACGAGAAGGCCTATTCCTACCACGGCTACGCCTGTGCCGACTATTATCGCATCGATCCCCGCTACGGCTCCAACGAACTCTACCGTACGTTCGTGGACAAGGCCCACGGCAAGGGGCTGAAGGTGCTGATGGATATGGTGCCGAACCATTGCGGCACCGCCCACTGGTGGATGCAGGACCTCCCGTCCCAGACCTGGATCAACTATCCCGAGAACCTCAAACGGACCGGCGACCGCTTCATCCGCACCAATGCCGCGATGAGCACGCAGTCCGATCCCCACGCGGCCCAGGTCGACCTGGAGAGCTGCGTCCAGGGCTGGTTCGACACCACGATGCCCGATATGAACCTGACTGACCCGCTGGTGCGGCAGTATCTGGTCCAGATGGCCGTGTGGTGGATCGAATGGGCCGATCTCGACGGTCTGCGCGTCGATACGTTCCCGTACTCCGACAAGAAGGGCATCGCCGCCTGGACCAAAGCCATCCGCGACGAGTACAAGAACCTGAACATCGTGGGCGAGGTCTGGTTCGGCGACGTGGCTTCGTGCGCCTATTGGGAAGGCGTCCGTCAGAAAGACGGGTACAATTCCCACCTGCCTTCGGTGATGGACTTCCCGCTGATGTTCTCGACGCTTTCGGCGCTGAACGATGACGGAACGTCCTGGGAGCCGTCGATGCTGCGCATCTACAACTCCCTGTCGCTCGACCGCCTGTACGATGATCCTTCCGACATCCTCATCTTCCTGGGCAACCACGATACCCCGCGCCTGGCCCACGAGCTGGGCCGCGATGCGGCGAAGATGAAGCTGGCCTATGCCCTGCTAGCCACCATGCGCGGCACGCCGCAGCTCTACTACGGCGACGAATATGGCCTGACCAGCGCCGACGGCACGGTGGGCCACTCCCAGGAGCGCGTCGACATGCCCTGGGGCAAGTTCACCCGCAACCAGTCCGACCTCCGCGACTACGTAGCCTCCCTGTTCACCTGGCGCAAGACTTCCAAGGCCGTGACGCAGGGCGACTTCGTACACTTCCGTCCGGACGGTCGCAACGTGTACGTGTATTTCCGCACCGTGAAAGGGGAGTCCGTCATGACCATCCTCAATGCCGGCAAGGAGGATTACACGGTGGACTGGGAACATTTCTTTGAAATAACCGCTAAATTTGCGCAAAGAGGCAAAAACGTAATAACCGGCGAACGGGTCCGGGTCGACGAGCCGTATGTCGTCCCTGCCGGAACCGCCGCCATCCTGCAATTCAGATAATATGAAACCTACACTGCTGGTGCTCGCCGCCGGGATGGGATCCCGCTACGGCTCCCTCAAACAGATGGACGGTCTCGGCCCCTCGGGCGAGGCGATCATCGATTATTCGATTTACGACGCCATTCTCTCCGGCTTCGGCAAAGTGGTCTTCGTGATCCGGCATTCCTTCGCCGAGGAGTTCAAGAAGATCTTCTCGAAAGAGCGTTTCGGCGGCAAGGTCGAAGTGGAATATGTTTATCAGGAACTCGACTGCCTGCCGGAAGGCTATACCGTCCCCTCGTTCCGCGAAAAGCCCTGGGGCACGAACCACGCGGTGATGATGGCCGCCGACGTGATCCACGAGCCGTTCGCCGTGATCAACTCCGATGACTTCTACGGGCGCGAAGGCTTCGCGGCCGTGGCGGATTTCCTCCGCGGCGTGGAAGGGAAGAAAGGCGAATACGCGCTGGTGGGCTACTACCTCAAGAACACCCTGTCCGATTTCGGTACCGTGTCGCGCGGCGTCTGCGCCGCCGATGCCGAAGGCTGCCTGACCGGCGTGGTCGAGCGCACTTCCATCGCCCGCAAGGACGACGGCAAGGTGTATTTCACCGACAAGGGCCAGGACTTCGAGGTCTCGGAAGACAGCGTGGTCTCCATGAACTTCTGGGGCTTCACGCCCGACTATTTCGACTATTCGGCCGAAATCTTCCGCACGTTCCTGGATTCCGACGACGTGAAGGTCAATCCGAAGGCGGAGTTCTTCATCCCCTATGTGGCCGATGTCCTCATCCGCCGCGGTGACGCCTCCTTCAAGGTGCTCAACTGCGACGCCAAGTGGTTCGGCGTCACCTACAAGGAAGACCGTCCTTCGGTGGTCGCCAAGATCGGGGAACTCATCGAAAAGGGTGTCTATCCGCGCAATCTCTGGGGATAGGCGATGAACCCGCGCGTCAAGAAAGCCGTGAAGTATGCACTGCTGCTGCTGGTGGTGGCAGTGCTTCTTTATTTCGCGTTCCGCGGCGTGAGCTGGGCCGACTTCGTGGGCGGCCTCAAGAGTTGCCGCTGGGGCTGGATCATCGGCACCATCGCAGTGATGTGGATCATCACCTGGCTCCGTGGCAACCGCTGGCGGATCCAGCTCGAGCCGGTTCGGACGGGCGACCGCCCGATCACGCAGCGTGAAACCTACGATGCCTATGCCATCTGCTACCTGGCGAACATCGTCTTCCCGCGTTCCGGCGAAGTGGTGCGCTGCGGCCTGATGGCCGAGACCAAGAAGACCACTTTCGAAGGCGCCCTGGGCACCGTGGTGATCGAACGCACCTGGGACCTGCTCTGCATGGTTTTGGCCGTGGTGCCGCTCCTGTTCTTCGGCCACTTCCGCGACTTTTTGGTGGAGAAGATGTTCCGTCCTGCCGCCGGGGCGATGGGCATCGGCTGGTTCTGGATCGTACTGATCGTGGTGGCGGTCCTGGTCGCAGCCGTTTTCGTGATCCGGGCCCGGCGCGAGCAGATCGCCCGCACCAAGGCGGGCGCCGCCTTCCTCAAGTTCTTCAAGGGGCTGGGGAACGGCATTTCCGCGGCCTTCAAGATGAAGGGCAAATGGGCGTTCTTCGCCTATACGGTCCTCATCTGGGTCGGCTACTGGCTGACCAGCCTGATGACGATCCGCGCTTTCCCCTCCGCCGACGGCCTGAACGGGCTGGACGCGCTTTTCCTGATGGTGGTCGGCTCCCTGGGCTGGGTGGTCCCGGTGCAGGGCGGCTTCGGCGCCTACCATTTCATCGTGTCGATGACCCTCGTGCCGATCTACGGCTTCGACAAGCAGACCGGCCTGATCTTCGCCACGCTTTCCCACGAATCGCAGATCGTACAGATGCTCCTGTGCGGCCTGCTCGCCCTCGCCAGCTGGGCCATCTACCGCAAGAAACTGAAACAAACCAACACTCCCGCATGAAATCGATCCTCGGCATCGGCAACGCGCTGACCGACATTCTGGCCGTCCTACCCGACGACTCGCTCCTCAAGAAATATAACCTGCCGCTGGGCAGCATGCAGCACGTGGATGCCCCGACCGGCAACACCATCTGGAACGACCTCAAGGAGATCGGCGTCCAGTACGTGGCCGGCGGCTCGGCCGCCAATACCGTCACCGCGACGGCCATCCTGGGCATGCCCTCGGGATACATCGGCAAGGTGGGTGACGACGAACTGGGCTCGCTGTTCCGCCAGGCCCAGCTGCAGACCGGCATCAAGTCGAACCTGCTGGTAGGCACTGAAGCCTCGGGCCGGGCGATGGTCTTCATCACGGCGCCCAACGCCGACCGGACCTTCGCCACCTATCTGGGCGCGGCCCTGCAACTGGAGCCCGACGACCTGCGGCCGGAATACTTCGAGGGCTACGATTATCTCCACATCGAGGGCTATCTGGTGCAGAACCAGGCACTGGTCCGCCGGGCCATGGAGATGGGGAAGGAGCGCCGGATGACGATCTCGCTCGACATGGCTTCTTACAATGTCGTGGAGTCGAATCTGGTGTTTCTGCAGGATGTCGTCAAGAATTACGTCGACATCATCTTCGCCAACGAGACGGAAGCTGCGGCCTTCACGCACCTGCCGCCCCGCCAGGCGCTTCAGGCCATGTCGGAGATGGTCGATACGGCCATCGTCAAGATCGGCAAGGACGGGTCGATGATCCAGCGCGGCGACGAATTCCACTTCATCGATCCCTGGCCGGGCGAGGCGGTCGACGCCACCGGCGCCGGCGACACCTACGCCGCCGGTTTCCTCTTCGCCCACGCGCAGGGGATGTCCCTGAAAACTTGCGGCGAGGTCGGATCCGCCCTCGCCGCCAAAGTCGTGGAAGTCATCGGTACCAAGATCGACATTCCCCGCTGGAAATCCGCCAAGGCGGAAATCCGCCGCCTGATGGGGCAGGAAGAATAGCGCCAGTCGGGGACCTGCCCCAGAATGAGCTTTTTGCCTAGAACAGGCCGTGAAGCTGGGCTTCGATGCGGTCGCAGATGGTGCTGAAGTCTTCGGGGCTTTCCTCGAAGTTGAGTTTGTCGACGTCGATGATCAGCAGCTTGCCGTCGGTGTAGTTCTCAATCCATTCTTCATAGAGGGCGTTGAGGCCCTTGAGGTAGTCGAGGCGGATGCTGCTTTCGTATTCGCGGCCGCGCTTCTGGATGTTGCCCACCAGGTGGGGAATCGAGCTGCGGAGGTAGATCAGCAGGTCGGGCGCCTTGACGAGCGAGGCCATCAGCGAGAAGAGCGAACGGTAGTTGTCGAAATCGCGGGTCGACATCAGGCCCATGTTATGGAGATTGGGCGCGAAGATGCAGGCGTCTTCGTAGATGCTCCGGTCCTGGACGATGATCTCTTCGTGCTTGCTGATCTCGACCACGTCGAGGAAGCGCTTGTTGAGGAAGTATACCTGGATATTGAACGACCAGCGTTCCATGTCGTTGTAGAAATCAGCCAGATAGGGGTTGAAGTCCACGGATTCGTATTTGGGGGTCCAGTGGAAGTGGTCGACCAGCATCCGGGTGAGGGTGGTCTTGCCGCTGCCGATGTTGCCTGCTATCGCGATATGCATACTGCGCTGAAGTTTTTGTTTCTTCGCAAATTTACAACATCTTTTCGTAAATTTGTATGTTTGAAGGGATAATTATGGAGATTAAGACTTTCTATTGCAATCCGCTCCGCGAGTGCAGCTATGTGGCCTGGGACGAGACGAAAGAATGCGTGATCATCGACCCCGGCTTCTATGGCGACCGGGAGCGGCAGCGCCTCTACAATTTCATCGAGGAGCGGCAGCTCAAACCGGTCAAGGTCCTGCTGACGCACGGCCATTTCGACCACGTGCTCTCGCTCGACGAAGTGGCCCGCCAATACCAGATTCCCGTTTTGATGCACCCGGCCGACCGGGAGCAGATCGTGCGCAGCCAGGAGTGGTGCCAAAGCCTGGGCCTGGTCTGCACGCCCTTCGGGGGTGAATTCACCGACATCGCCGACGGCGACGTCATCCGGTTCGGCAACTTGTCGCTGGAAGTCATCGCCACGCCCGGCCACACGCAGGGCGGCGTCTGCTTCTATTCGCAGGCCGACAGCGTTCTCTTCTCGGGCGACACCCTCTTTGCCGGCAGCATCGGCCGCAGCGACCATCCGGGCGGCGATTACGACCAGCTGATGGAAAGCATCGCCCGGAAACTGATGCCGCTCGACGGCGACGTCTACGTCCTCCCCGGCCACGGCCCCGCCACCTCGATCGGCTACGAACGCGTCACCAATCCTTTCCTGCAACCGGCATAATATGGCGGAAAGCGAACAGATATCCATCATCGGCGCCCGGGTCCACAACCTCAAGAACATCGACCTGGACATCCCGCGCGACGCGCTGGTCGTGGTGACCGGCCTGTCGGGCAGCGGGAAGAGTTCCCTGGCCTTCGACACGATCTGCGCCGAAGGGCAGCGGCGGTATATGGATACGCTTTCGGCCTACGCCCGCCAGTTCATCGGCATCCTCGAGCGGCCCGACATCGACGAAATCCGGGGCCTGAGCCCCGTGATCTCGATCGAGCAGAAGACCGTGGGCCGCAATCCCCGCTCCACGGTGGGCACCATCACGGAAATCTACGACTTCTTTCGCCTGCTCTACGCCCGGGCCTCGCAGGCCTTTTCGCCGGAGAGCGGCAAGGAGATGGTCCGGTATACCGATGAGGAAATCGTCAGCCTCATCCTCCGGCAGTACGCTGGCCAGAAAGTGCTCCTGCTGGCCCCGCTCGTCCGCGGGCGCAAGGGGCACTACCGGGAACTGTTCGTCCAGCTGCAGCGCAAAGGCTACACGCAGGTGCGCATCGACGGGCAGCTGACCGACCTGGCCGAAGCGGGCCCGCTCGACCGCTACAAGGTCCACTTCGTGGAACTGGTGGTCGACAAGTTGATTCCCTCCGAAGACGACCGCAAACGCATCCGGGAGTCCGTGAACACGGCCCTCGGCCAGGGAAAGGGCTCGCTCTGCATCCTGACGCTCGAAGACGGCAATCTGCAGCATTTCAGCCGCAACCTCGTGTGCCCCGACACGGGCCTTTCGTTCGAGGTGCCGGCCCCCTATACCTTCTCGTTCAATTCCCCGCAGGGCGCCTGCCCGCACTGCCGCGGTCTGGGCACCGTGGCGCGGGTGGATCTCGACAAGATCATCCCCGACCGCGGCCGTTCGATTGCCGACGGTGGCATCGAGAGCATCGGGCCAATGCGCGGCAACACGATGTTCCGCTACCTGGAAGCCATCGCCCGCAAATACAAGTTCTCGCTGCACGACCCCATCCGGGACATCCCGGAAGAGGCGCTTCAGGTGATCCTCTACGGTTCCGAGGAACTGCTGCGCGTCGGCACGTCCGAATCGGATATGGAGATGTCTTCTTTCCCCGGCATCCTTTCCCAGCTGTCGACGGGCGACGAGGAGGAAAGCGAGCGGAAACAGGCCCGCAAGGAGCTTTTCCTCGAGGAAATGCCCTGCCCGGTCTGCGGCGGCACGCGCCTCAAGAAGGAGGCTCTGTACTTCAAGATCGACGGCAAGAACATCGCCGAGGTGGCCGATATGGACATCTCCGCGCTGTACGACTGGGTGAAGGCCCTGCCGCCGCGGCTCACGAACCGGCAGCGGGCCATCGCCGACGATATCCTCAAGGAACTGTCCGACCGCATCGGCTTCCTCAAGGCCGTGGGCCTGGAATACCTCTCGCTCAGCCGGGCCACCCGCACGCTGAGCGGCGGCGAAAGCCAGCGCATCCGCCTGGCCACGCAGATCGGCTCGAAACTGGTCAATGTGCTCTATGTACTCGACGAACCAAGCATCGGCCTGCACCAGAAAGACAACCGCAAGCTCATCGACTCGCTGAAGACCCTGCGCGACGAAGGCAATTCCGTGATGGTGGTCGAGCACGACGAGGAGATGATGCGCAGCGCCGACTGGCTGGTCGACCTCGGCCCCGGCGCCGGCGAAAAGGGCGGCCGTCTGCTCTACAACGGCCGGCCTTCCGACATCGAAGCCGTGCCGGCGGGCGCCAGCCCGACCATCGACTACCTGCTCGGCCGGAAAGCCATCCCCGTGCCGGCCGTCCGCCGGCCCGGCAACGGCCGGTTCATCACCCTCCGGGGCGCCCGCGGCAACAACCTGAAAGACGTGACGCTCGACCTCCCGCTCGGCCTGCTCGTAGGCATCAGCGGCGTGAGCGGCAGCGGCAAGAGTTCGCTGGTGAGCGAGACGCTTCTGCCCATCCTCAGCAACAAAATCTACCGTTCCAAATATCCCGTCCTGCCCTACGACCGGATCGACGGCCTGTCGAACATCGACAAGGTCATCGAGATCGACCAAGCCCCCATCGGCCGCTCGCCGCGCAGCAACCCGGCCACCTACACCGACGTGATGACCGACATCCGCCGGCTGTTCGAGGCCACGCCCGACGCCAAGATCCGCGGCTTCAAGGCCAACCGCTTCTCGTTCAACGTGAAGGGCGGCCGCTGCGAAGCCTGCAAGGGCGCCGGTCTGCAGCTGATCGAGATGCATTTCCTGCCCTCCGCCCAGGTTACCTGCAAGGAATGCGGCGGAAAGCGTTACAAGCCCGATACGCTGGCCGTCAAATACAAGGGCAAGAACATCAGCGAGGTGCTCGATATGAGCATCGCGCAGGCGGCCGAGTTCTTCAGCGCCATCCCGTCGGTGGCCCAGAAGCTCCGCACGCTGGAAGAAGTCGGTCTGGGCTACCTGACGCTCGGCCAGCCGGCCACCACGCTCAGCGGCGGCGAGAGCCAGCGGCTCAAACTCTCGGCGGAACTATCCCGCCGCGACACGGGCAATACCCTCTACCTCCTCGACGAGCCGACCACGGGCCTGCATTTCGAGGACATCCAGGTCCTGATCGGGGTGCTCCAGCGCCTGGTCGACCGGGGCAACACCGTGGTCATCATCGAGCACAATCTCGATATCCTCAAGTCGGTGGACTGGCTCATCGACCTCGGCCCCGAAGGCGGCGCCGCCGGCGGGACGATCGTGGCCGCCGGCACGCCCGAACAGGTGGCCGCCACCCCCGGCTCCTATACCGGACAATATTTAAAAGAGATACTATGATCAAAGAAATGTCGATGTGGCGGAACCTTTTCCGCGAAAACAACGTGAAGACCCTCAACCAGGCGGTCGCCGTCGGAAAAGTCCGCTATGTGATCAACCTGTCGGAAACCCTCCACGACCACCGCTACGCGGAACTCGCCAACGATATCGCCTCCCGCCCCGGCGTGAAGCTCGTGCTCATCGCCGGCCCGTCGAGCAGCGGCAAGACGACCTCCTCCAAGCGCCTGGCCCTGCATATGCGGGTCAACGGCCTGAACCCCATCATCATTTCGCTCGACGACTATTTCCGCAACCGCGTCGACACGCCGCTCGACGAGAACGGGGAATACGATTTCGAATGCCTCGAGGCGTTGGACGTCCCGTTCCTCAACCAGCAGCTGGAAGAGCTGTTCGCCGGCAAACGCGTGGAAATCCCCAAATACGATTTCGCCTCGGGTACCCGCAAATTCGTGGGCCAGTTCCTGCAGCTCACCGAGAACGACGTGCTGATCATGGAAGGCATCCACGGCTTGAATCCGGGCCTGACGCCCCAGATTCCCGACGAAGAGAAATACAAGCTGTACGTCTCGGTGCTCACGCCGATCCGCATCGACGAAAAAACCCGGATGCAGGCCCGCGACTACCGGCTCCTCCGCCGGATGGTGCGCGACCACCAGTTCCGCGGGATGTCGGCCGAAGACACGATCCTCCGCTGGCCGAGCGTCGGCGTCGGCGAGGAGAAGTACATCATTCCGTTCAAGCCGCTGGCCGATGCCGAATTCAATTCGGCCCTCTTCTACGAGATTCCGATGCTGAAATGCTACGCGGAACCGCTGCTGCAGATCCTGCCGGCCTCATCGCCCGCACAAGGCGAAGCCCAGCGTCTGCTGGGCCTCATCCGAAGCGTCATCGCGACTACGCCGCTCGACGTGCGCCACATTCCGCCGACGTCCATCATCCGGGAATTCATCGGCGGCAGCAGCTTCCACTATTGATGCCGGATGAACCGTTAGTCGGTTACTTCCTGAGCCAGGATTCGGGATTCTGTTTGTCCGTGCCTTTCCAGATCTGGAAATGTAGGGAGGAGGTGTTGCCTTCGATTTCGAGGGTGCCGAGCTTGTCGCCGGTCTTGACCTTCTGGCCGCTCTTCACGGAGACGCCGGCCAGTTTGCAGTAGAAGGTGAAGTATTCGCCGTGCTGCACCAGCACGCACTGGTTGTAGCCGGGCAGGACGACGACCTTGCGGACTTCGCCGTCGAAGACGCTGAAGACTTCGGCGCCCTTGGTCGTCGAGAAGGTGACGCCGGGGTTGTCGGGCAGCTTCAGGTTGGTATAGACCGGATGGTTGTGGACGCCGAACCGCTCGGTGATGACGCCCTGCTTCAGCGGCCAGGGGAGTTTGCCCTTGTTCTGGGCGAACTGGCCCGACAGGGCCTTGTCGACCTTGGTCTGGTCTTTCTTCTGTTCGGCCACCGTGGTCTTGAGGACTTTCTTGATTTCCTGGTTCAGCCGCTCGACTTCCTTCCGCTTGGCGGCCAGTTCCTGCCGGTACTGTTTCTCCGTCTTGGCCAGCCGCTTGATGTCATCCTGCGACTGCTTCTCCTCAGCCACGAGTTTCTTGTATTCGGTCTCCCTTTCCTTCTTGGTGGATAGGGCGTCCGCCCGGATGGCGGCCAGTTTCTCGCGTTCCGCCGCGATCTCGGCCTGCTTCTCCCGGATCCGGCCGGCCTGGACGCTCACTTCGCTCGCCAGGTTCCGGAAAAAGGCGAAGCGGCGATAGCCCTGCCCGATGTCTTCGCTGGCCAGGATGTACATGAACCAGAATTTGGTGTCGCGGTTCTTGTAGGTGTTGTAGATCAGCTTGTGGGAATAGGTCTCCAGCGTGTCGAGCTCTTTCTGGAGCCGGTTGATCTCCCGCTGCTTGGCGGTCAGGGAGTCGTTGATCACGGCGATGCGGTGGTCGAGGTCGCTGATGAGCGACTTGCGGTTGGCCACGCGCTTGCGGATGAGCTGAAGCTGGTCGGTGGTGGCCTTCTGCCGGCCGGTGATGGCCTTGAGCTGGTTGTCGATATAACTGATTTCCTCCTCGATCCGGCGTTTGCGCTCGTTCTGCTTCGAAACGTCCTGCCCGAAGGCGAACGTTCCCAGCAGCAGCAAGGCGGAGAGCAGGAGGAGTCGTTTCATCGTCCGGTCGTCGTTAGTTGTCTTCCTGCATGGACGCGGCCTGCTGGTAGTAGATGTTGGCCAGGTCCTTCTCGCCCAGCGTCTCCAGGACTTTGGCGTAGTGCTCGAGGATGGTGCGGCTTTCCTTGCCGCCGTAGAGCATCGCGTGCTTGAAGATGGCCTTGGCTTCGATGTCCTCCCCGAGCAGGTGCAGGATCCACGCGTAGGTGTCGAGGTAGGTGGGATTATCGGGCTCGGTGGTGATGGTCTTGCGGCTCATCTCCTTGGCTCTTTTCAGGTTCTTGCCTTCGAGCGAGAGATAATAGGCGTAGTTGTTGAGCACCGGGTTGTAATCGGGATCGATCTTCAGGGCCTTTTCGTAGTATTTGAAGGCTTTCTTGACGTCTCCCTTCAGATGATAGATGTCGCCGATGGAGGAGTAGGTGACCTTGGCGACCGTGGTGTCCTTGGGATTGAGCCGCACGATGGTCTCATAGTCTTCGAGGGCGGCGTCGTAGTTTTTCTGCTGGCCGTTGGCGATGGCGCGCATCTGCAGCATGTCGTGGTTGCCCGGGAAACGCTGGATGGCGACTGTCGCCTCCTCGGCCAGGTGCGGCCAGGCTTCCTGGTAGTAGAGCAGGATGAGGTAGGAGAGGGCGTCGTCGGCGCTCTCGGGATGCTGCTCCATATTCTGCCGCATCACTTCGATGGCCAGGTGCGGCCGTCCGGTGCGGTAGTAGTAGCCGCCGAGCATCGTATTGACGGTGCTGTCGTCGGGGTGGGCGGCGTGCACGTCGAGCATCATCTGGTCGAATTCCGTGGCGAAGGTGTGCACGAACTGCGGATTGGCCATCATCTGTTCCAGCTGGCCCACCTTGGCCTGGGGCTGGACGTACGGGTCGCGCAGCACGTGGGAGAAGCTGTTGAAGAAATTGTCGTACTGCCGGAGCACCTGGTAGACGCCGGCCTTGCCGAGCCAGGCAGGCGTGAAGTCGGGATTCAGTTCCAGCGCCTCGTCATAATAGCGCAGGGCGAGGGTGTCGCGGTAGGTGCCCGCATAGTAATCGCCCAGGACCGCGGCCAGGCGCGGCGAGCGGCAGTCTTCGTAGTAAGCGGCCAGCGCCGTGTACACGCTGTCCGGGTCGGCTTTCTCGCTCTTGAGCAGCAGCTCCGTGCGGGTGAGGGCGGTCGCCTCGTTCTTGCCTTTGATGGCGTCGATCTTGTCGAGGGTGGCCAGGGCCTTCTCGGCGTCGTTCTCGGAGAGATAGACGTTGATCAGGTCGAAATACAGGTCGCTCTTCTTCGGGAAATCGGCGATCAGCTGCTCGAGCATTGGCATACCGAGCTCCTGCCGGCCGCTGTGGATATAGAAGGTGGCCAGGGAATACCGGTACCAGAAATTGTCGGGTGCCAGTTCGACGGCGCGCTTGAACCATTCGATGGCTTCGGCCTCCCGGGTTTTGTCGGCCGTGCAGATCATGGCGATATAGTAGCAGGCGGCGTCGTTGCCGGGGTTTTCGCGAACCTCTTCCCGGAAGAGGCCGAGGGCCTCCCGGTAGTCGTTCTGCTGATAGTATTTCAGGGCGTCGATGTACTTGGCGGATTGGGCGTCAAGCCCGACGGAAGCGCACAGGAGGGCGATTCCGCAAAGAATGATGCGCAAAAATCTGGGACTGTCCATAATTTTTTCTAAATTCGTTACAAAAATAACGGATATCCACGGAAGCAAAAAACAAACCATAAAATTTTTTGGGGGCGGGATGCAACATTTACCCGCCATTTTGCATCTATTATTCGCAAGCGATGAGTGAACCTTCCAGACAGGATGAGGCCCAACTGATTGCCGGCTGCATCCGCGGCGACAGAAACGCCCAGCGGATGCTTTACGAGCGATATGCATCGGTCATGTATCCGGTGTGTGTCCGGTATGTGGGCTCGGAGGATGCGAAGGATATGCTGCAGGACGGTTTCCTCATGGTCTTTGACAAAATTGGTACTTACAAGGGAGAAGGCTCCTTCGAGGGCTGGATGCGGAAAGTTTTCGTCAACACCTGCCTGATGCAGCTCCGCAAGGCCGACGCGCTCCGGTATTCCGAAGACATCGTCGAAGCGCCCGAACTGGGCGGCACCCTCGAGCCCGGCGTGCTCGACCAGATCGGCACCCGTGAAATCCTCGGCCTGGTGGCGGAACTGCCCCCCGGCCTGCGAAGCACCTTCAACCTGTTCGTACTCGATGGCTACTCCCACGCCGAAGTGGGCGAGCTGCTGGGCATTACCGAGCAGTCGTCGCGCTCCCAGGTGAGCCGTGCGAGAAGCCTGCTGCAAGAAAAGATAAAAAAGTTATATAATGAACGCAAATGAATTCGACAGGGTCATCCGCGACCGGTTATCGGGCGTGACGGAGGCCGCTCCGGATGTCTGGGAAGGCATCAGCAGCGGGCTGGCACGCCGACACCGCCGGGTCGTGATGCGCCGCTTCGCCACGGGGGCCGTCGCCGCCGCGGCCGGCCTGGCCCTGGCTCTCCTGGTCTTCCGCGACCGCGTGCCCGAAGGCATCGGCACCGCTCCGGTGCGCATCGCCCGGGCCGTCGTCGCTCCGGAAGCTCCGGAAACGTCCGCCCCCGTGCAGGACGTCGCTCCCATCGCCACGCAAATCGCCCATTTCACAAAACAGCAGACCACCGCATCCGCCCGGGTCGTCAAACCGTCCGTTCCCGCCACGGCTGAACAGCCCACGGTCGCCGAGCCCGCCGTGGCAGATCCCGTCGTGGCCGAACCCGTGGTCAGCGAACCCGTTGAACCTGCTGCTCCGGCCGAAGACAAGCGCCTGACTGAAGACCAGCTCCCTGCGGACTTCTGGGATAGCCAGGACCCCGCCGAGCCCCGTTCCCGAACACACACATCCATCATATCCCTCCACTCCAACCTGTCGGCCGTCGCTTCTGAAAACAGCCTGCTCTATGAGGCCAGCCCGATGCACGCCTCTTCCCAGACGGGCGGACAGGCCGTCTCCCGCGTGGAGCCCTTCTCCGAATCGCCGAAGTTCTATGCGCCGCTGAGCCTGGGCCTTCAGCTTGAACTTCCGCTCGCCGGCCGCCTGTCGGCCGTCACGGGCCTGAGTTATTCCTACCTGGTTTCCCGCTACGACATCCTCGTCGACAAAGTCCGCTATGAGGATGCCTACAACCAGCTGCATTACCTCGGCATCCCGCTCACGCTGTCATACCGCTTCGTCGAAACGCCCACCTTCGGCTTCTACGCCTCGGCCGGCGGCGCCGTCGAGAAATGCGTGGCCCAGCGCTATGTTTACGCTAACAATACGCTCTCTGAAAAAGTGGGCGGCCTCCAGTGGTCGGCCCGCGTCGGCCTGGGCGCCGAATACTGGTTCGTCCCGCGCCTGGGTCTGTATTTCGATCCCAGCCTGGTCTATTACTTCGACAACAACCAGCCGCTCAGCATCCGCACCCAGCAGCCCGTGCAGGCGCGCTTCGAAGTCGGTTTGCGGTTCAAGCTCTAAATCCGGATTTTTTCAGCTTATATAAAAAACGGTTAATCTTTTAGCCGTTTTTTTTCTTGCGTATCGGCCGCCTTACCTTTGCAGAAAGTAACCAAAGGAGGACGGATTATGCTGAACAAGTGTTATTGCGCCACCTGCCTCGGGGTTGAGGCAGTCATCGTCACCGTCGAGGTCGACCTTTCGGTCGGGATCGGCATCCATCTGGTCGGCTTGCCCGACAGTGCCGTGCGGGAGAGCCTGCTTCGCGTCATCACGGCGCTGATGTCGTACGGTTTTCACATTCCGGGGCGGAAACTCGTGGTGAACCTGGCACCGGCCGACCTCCGCAAGGAAGGGTCGGCCTACGATCTGGCCATTGCCATCGGCCTGCTGGCCGTTTCGGAGCAGGTGGCCCTGCCCGATTGCGGGAAATTTGTGATTATGGGTGAACTGGCCCTGGACGGGCGCGTCCGGCCGACAGGCGGAGCGCTCCCGGTGGCCTTGCAGGCCCGGGCCGAAGGGTTTGAAGGCTGCATTCTCCCGGCGGAATCCGCCCGCGAAGCGGCCGAGATCGAAGGCCTCGCCGTCTATGGCGTCTCGACGCTGGCCGAGGCCATTGAGGTGCTCGCCACGCGGGACGCGTGCGACCACCTGCTGGTCCGGCGTCAGGCCGATGACGGCCGCTTCCAGCCCGCCGGGAATGATTTCAGCCAGGTCCGGGGACAGCACGTCGCCAAACGCGGCTTTGAGATTGCCGCCGCCGGTTCTCACCATTTGCTTCTGGTCGGCAGCCCCGGGAGCGGCAAGAGCCTGATGGCTTCCTGTCTGCCGTCGATCTTGCCGCCGATGACCCGCGATGAGGCCATCGAGACCGGGAAGGTCTATTCGGTGGCAGGGCGGGGAAGCGGCTTCGCCGGCCTGCCCCGCGAGCGCCCCTTCCGCTCGCCCCATCATAGCGCCAGCCTCGTCTCGCTCATCGGCGGCGGCCCCCAGGCCGGTCCGGGAGAAATCAGTTTGGCGCATAATGGCGTTTTATATTTGGATGAAATCGCCCAGTTCAGCCGGAATCTGCTCGATTCTTTGCGCCAGCCGCTCGAAGACGGACGCGTCACCATCTCCCGCGCCCGCTACAAAGTCGATTATCCGGCTTCGTTTATGCTGGTAGCCTCGATGAATCCCTGCCCCTGCGGATATTACGGCGACGATTCGGGCCGTTGCAACTGCTCCCGCGGTGCCATCGAAAGCTATCTCTCGCGGCTCTCCGGGCCTATGATGGACCGCCTCGACCTGCAGATTTTTTGCAAGAGCCTGTCGGCGGCGGAACTGCTGGGCCGCACCGGTAAAGGCGGTCCTTTGCCGCCGGAGGAGAGCAGCGCGGAGATTGCCCGCCGGGTGGCGCGGGCGCGGGCCGTGCAGACGGCGCGGTTCGCCGGCGAAGGCATCTTCGCCAATGCGCATCGGAGGAATGCCGGCAGACGCTCGAGAAGATCCTCGACCGGATGGGCCTCTCGGCCCGCGCCTACACCCGCATCCTCAAAGTCGCCCGGACCATCGCCGATTTAGAAAATGTGCCGGACATTCAGCCGGCACATCTCCTCGAAGCGGCAGGTTTCCGCTTCCTCGACCGTCGCCGGCCGTTTGACTAAGCGTTCTTGCCTTCTTCCTTTTTCGCGGCGCGCCGTGCCAGCGGGACGATGACCATCATCGCGATGACGGCGGTGAAGAGCAGGGCGGGCAGGGTGGCGTATTTGCCCAGGGCAAATGCATTGCCCGTGATGCGGTTGAAGGTGAACTGGCCCAGCAGGGCGATGAAGATGGCGATCGACATCGCCGTGCCCGACTGGTTGCGGAACGCGCCGCCGATGTAGTTGAGCACGACCGGGAAGGTGGCACCGACGCCGAAACCGATGAGGGCCATCGCGATGTAGGCACCCACCGGACCGTTGCAGAGCGTGAAGAGGACCACGCCGATCAGGGCGACGGACAGATAGAGGTAGAGCGTGCCCAAGGGGCCGAGTTTCCGCTGGATGGCACCCAGCGGGAAGCGGCCGGCCATCATGCCGATCGTGAACCAGGTCATAGCCAGCGTGGCGGCCTTCTGGCCGATCGGGGTGGTCTGGTTGAAGAATTCTACGGTGAAACTGCCGCTGCAGCCTTCAAAGCCGCTCTCGAAGAACAGCACGACCGCGAAGAGCAGCAGCGCCGGAAACTTCAGCAGGCCCAGCGATTTGCTGAGGGAGACGCTGCCCGAAGGTTTGGCTTTCGGGAAAGCGATGAAGCAGAAGAAGAGGATGAACAGGGCCATCACCACCGAAACGGCGTTCAGGGGCAGACTGTAATTGGGGATAAAATAGTTGAGCAAGGTCCAGAGCAGGGCGCCGATGCAATAGAAGGCACCCAGCACGCCGAGCCGGCCGCCGCGCTTGTCATCGTCGTAAATGTCGGAGACCAGGGCGTTGGTCAGGCCGTTCAGGATGCCGCCGCCCAGTCCGAGGCAGAACATCGATCCATGCAGCATCGGCAGCTGCGTGAAGCGGGCCAGGCCCTGGATGCCGGCGAGGGCCAGCACCGAACTGATGATCAGCAGCCATTTGTAACCGAACCGGTCGACAACCGGGCCGAAGATCACGGTGCCCAGGATGATGCCGATGGACATCGTGGAAGGAAGCGAGAGCGCTCCTTCACCCACCACCAGGTTGAGTTTTCCAAGAATGGGCGCCAACGACAGCATCGTCACGCCGAAAAAGGCCATCCCCGCGCAGGCGGCGACGAAGACGGCAGTCGTGTTATAGGATTTTGCAGTCATAGACAGAGATTATTCAGTTTCACGGATTGCCAGGTAGCCGGCGCCCAGCAGGGCGGCGTCGCCGCCCGTTTCGGCGGCGCAGTACTGGACCTCCCGCATCGAGATGGGCTGCCCCCAGCGGCAGGCCTCGGCGTAGATGCGGTCGATGAAGGGGACGGCGGGGCCGAAGACGCCGCCGCCGAAAATCACTTTCTGCGGGTTGAACAGGCTCACCAGGTTGGCCGTGCCCATCCCCCACAGCTGGATGGCGTGGTCAAGGATTTCCGTCGCGACGGGATCGGTGCCATAGCCGGCGAATACGTCGTAGCTGGACTTGGACGGGTCTCCGTAGCGGAGTTTGGCCTGGGTGCCGATGCCGTTGCCGGAAGCGTAGTATTCGAAGCAGCCCACGGGCTTGTATTCGTCGCGCCAGGGCGTTTCCAGCGCCATCCATCCCGTGGCGCCCACAATGTCGGAAGCCCCGTGGATGACGCGGCCGTCGAGCAGGATGCCGGCCCCGATGCCCGTGCCGACGGCCAGGTAGATAGCGTCGGTGCAGCCGCGGGCCGCGCCTTTCCAGACTTCGCCCAGGATGTAGCAGGTGCGGTCGCTCTCGACCGCGATGCGGACCGACGGATCGTTGACCGCCGCTTCCAGTTCCCGCTGCAGCGGATAATCGTCCCACCCGGGGATGTTCGGTGCCCACACCGTGCCTTTCTTCGAATAGACGATGCCGGGGACGCAGACGCCCACGCCTTCGACCGGGACGTCCGGCTGCTGCCGGCGCAGTTCCCGGATGGCTTCGGCCACGAGCGCGCCGACGGCGGAGCCGGTGGCGCCGGCCAGCAGTTTATAGGTCTTGCAAATCGTTTCACCAGTGCGCGTCAGCAGGGCTGCCAACACTTTGGTTCCACCCAGATCGATGCTGATGATAGCCATATCGTATGTGTATTTTGTCGTTAAGTCTAAGGAGTCATGACTGCGTTCCAGACGGCCTTGCGGAGTGTGCCGTTGGCATCGTCCTGGTCGTATTCCCAGTACATCAGGCCCAGCATGCCTTTTTCCCGGATCCATTTGCCTTTCTCCGCGATGCTGCGGGGATTGTCGTATCCGCAGTAGAAGACGCCGCCCATGGTCTCGACATACGGGCATTTGGCCACGTCGTCCCACTGGTTTCGGCGATACTTGTAGCGGTCCAGTTTAAGGATGTTCTTGTAGGTGATGGCCGTGGGCGACTCGCTGAAAGAGTGGCGGCCATAGAACGGGATGCCCAGCACCAGCTTCTTGGGCGAGATGCCCAGGTCGAGATAGGCCTGGACCGAACGGACGCAGTCGCGGTAGGCCCGGTCGGATTTCAGGGCGGAGTGGTGGTGCGGGGCGGCGTCGAGGTCGTAGGTCATGATGTTGACATAATCGACATACGGGTCCATGCCCTTGATGTCGACGTAGCGCCAGCCGCCTGTGGCCGGCTGTTTGTCCATACAGTAGCCGGCGTAGGAGATTTCATATTTGTCGCCCAGGGCCTCGCGCAGGTCTTTGACGATGGCGATGTAGCTGTCGCAGTCGGTGGCCGGATCGCAGGCCGCGCCGCTCCACGACAGGCCCGGGAACTCCCAGTCGAGGTCGATTCCGTCGAGTTCGTATTTTTCGAGGAAGGCCTTGCAGTCGGCGGCGAAGCGCTTGCGGTTGTCTTCGCTCTTGCCCAGGGCGGAGAAACTGCCGCCCTGCTTGTTGTCGGCGTTGGCCACCCCGTGGGTGAAGCTCAGGCAGATCTTCAGGTCGGGATTGCTCTGCTTGATGGACCGCACGGTGTGGAAACGGGACTCTTTGCCCTGGATCTTGAATCCCTGGTACACGCCGTCCACCATATAGAGTTCGGCGAAGGCGTAGTTGATGTGGGTTACGATATAGGGATCGGGCGTGAGGCTGCCGTAGTAGGTCACGTAGGCGGTGACGTGGCGGCCGTCGTTGATCGCCTCGTTGCGGGGGACGAACGGTTCCACGATCTCCGGATCGACCTCCGGTTCCGGCTCCGGTTCCGGCTCCGGCTCGATCGGGTCTTCGCAGGCGCCCAGCAGGAGGCCTGCCAGCACCAGAAACAGCCAGCACTTATTCTTCATAGAGCAGATAGGGTTTGCGTTGGATCTTGAACTGCGCGACGTCATCGGCCCAGCGGGCCTTGATCTCGTCGGCGGAAGCGCCTTCCTTGATCATCTTGCGCACATAGTCGCGGCCGATGAGCAGCTCGAAGAACGAGCGGAAGAAATGGTCGTCGAGGTTGAGGTTCCGGTAGGCGTCGATTACGTATTCGAGGTTGATGCCTGCGGCGTTGACGACTTCGTCAGACGGCTCGGTGCGCAGGTCCACGCCCCAGCATTCGCGGTCGAGCTGCGGGGGATTCTTGGCGCCTTCGATGCTGCGGGGGGTGAAGGAGTACTTGTAGCCCTTCATGTTCGGATGTCCGTACATCTGGAAGGCCTTGTCCGTGCCGCGGCCCAGGCTTACCGGCGTGGCTTCGAAGTAGCAGAGCGAGGGATACAGATAGACGGAGCGCATGTCGGGCAGGTTGGGCGAGGGCTTGACGGGGAGCACGTAGTGCGACTGGTGCGTGTAGTTGCGGCATTTGACCACGGTCAGGTCGCAGTGCGCGCCGCCGGGCAGCCAGCCTTCCCCGTTGATCATCAGCGCCAGCTCGCCGAGCGTCATGCCGTGGCATACGGGGATCGGCCAGTATCCGACGCCGGACTTGTATTTCAGATCGAGGATCGGGCCGTCCACGTAGAAGCCGATGGGGTTGGGGCGGTCCAGGACGATCATGGGCTTGCCGTGTGCGGCGCAGACGCCCATCATCTTGCCCATCGTGACATTATAGGTGTAGAAACGGCAGCCCACGTCCTGCAGGTCGAACACCAGGACGTCGAATTCGTCGACCGCCTCGTCGGAGGGCAGGCCGCCCTTTCCGTCGTAGAGCGAGCGGATGGGGACGCCGGTCGGTTCGTCGACCGAGCTCTTCACGAGTTCGCCGGCGTCGGCCGTGCCGCGGAAGCCGTGTTCCGGCGAGAAGATCGACACCACGTTCACGCCCAGCGACAGCAACGTATCGAGTACGTGCCGCCCCGGGGCGACCAGACCGGTCTGGTTGGAGAGGATCGACACCCGCTTGCCTTCCAGGAGCGGGAGATAGGCTTCGAGATCCGTGGCGCCCGGCAGGATTTCGGGCGTGGGAGCATACACGGGGGCCTGGGGCTGAGGTTTTCCGCCGCAGGCGGCCAGCGATGCCAGCAGGACGGTCAGCAGGAGGAGTCGTTTCATATTTTCAGTCAGAATAACAAGGTTCTCGTTTCGGCGTCTTCCACCAGGATCTGCACCTTGAGCGCGTCTTCCGGCAGCAGTTCCTCGATCATTTCGGGCCATTCCACCAGGCAGAGCGCCCCGCTGTCGAAGTACTCGAACAGCCCGATGTCCAGGGCCTCGGAGAGCCGGTTGATGCGGTAGAAGTCGAAGTGGTACACGGGGTTACCCGCCCCGTCGCGGTATTCGTTGACGATGGTGAACGTGGGGCTGCACACGACGTCGCGCACGCCCAGCGCTTCGCAGAGCGCCGTGATGAACGTGGTCTTGCCCGCGCCCATCGATCCGTAGAAGGCCACCACGTTCGCCGAGCCCTTGTGGTCGAGGAAAGCCCGCGCCGCACGCGGCAGATCCTGCGTTCCGTTGATGATGATTTCCGTCATATTCTACAAAGTTAGCAATAATCCCTATTTGTTGGTATTGCCTTTTCCCCGAAAAACGGTGACCTTTGTCATATGAAATGTGATTTCAATTGCAGCGAATGTGCGCTGGCTGCGGGAAAAAGGCCGCGTATCCTGGTCGATGTCATCGGCCACGAGCCCAATGGCGGGATGCTGTCCTTCGCAGGTCGTTCGCATTTCACCGTCGAGTTCGGGGACTATGTGATCTGTTTCGTGAACTATTGCGGGGAGCATGTCCACGTGGGCCGGAAGATCCTCTCCAACAAGCCTTCCGTAGTGCTGGACATCATCGATTCGATGTCTCTGGAAAACAACCTCAGGCTCACCTCCCGACTCATCGACATGGACTCCCGGGCCGTGCTGGCCTTCTCCGGCTACGACCGTCTCCTGGCTACCGGGCACTCCCTGGATTACAAAACCCTCGGCGAAATGATGGGCTTCCCGGCAACGCTCCTCGACGCGTCCGAAGAAAGTTTCAGCCGGCTGCTTTCCCTGATCGTCGAAACCTGGCGCCAGCCGGCCAAGAAACACGTTCACGTGCCCTACGGCCAGGACGTGGACAAGGCCATCGACCGCATTACCGCCCTGATTGCCGATTCACCGGGTCTTTCGGACACGTATCACGACCGCTATCTGGCCGTACGCCTGTTGGAGGATCCCCAGTATATTACCCCAGCGCTGGAAGGCGACCCCCTGGCTTCGCGAATCGTCGAAGCGGCGCGTACGGAGTCCGAGACGCTGGCCAGGCAGCTCGGCGAGAGCCCGGAATCCCTGATCCGGAAGGCCCGTCACGGTTATGTCCACGGCGCCCTGGTCGAGACCCTTCATCACAGTTCCGACAATTCGGACCACACGCTCCTCCAGAAGATCGATGCCGTGCTGACCAATCGCCTGATCGGTCTTCCGCTGTTGCTCGTAGTGCTTTGTCTGGTTTTCGAAGCCACCTTTGCCCTGGGTGCCTGGCCGCAGAAATGGATTGAGGAGGGCGTGGACCTCCTGTGCTCCTGGCTTACGGACGTTCTGCCGTCAGGCTGGCTGTCCAGCATGCTGGTCGACGGAATCGTGCAAGGCTGCGGCGCAGTCATTTCCTTCGTGCCGAACATCTTCATCCTCTTCATTCTGCTTTCCTTGTTGGAAGATACCGGCTATATGGCCCGTGCGGCCTTCCTGATGGACAAGATCATGCACCGGATCGGCCTTCACGGCAAGTCTTTCGTGCCGATGCTGCTCGGTTTCGGCTGCAACGTGCCGGCCATTATGGCCGCCAAGTCCATTGACAATCCGAAGGACCGGACGCTGACGATGCTGATGATCCCGTTCATGTCGTGTTCGGCCAGGATCCCCGTGTATATGCTGTTTGTCGGCGCCTTCTTCGTCAGTTACAAATCGCTGGTGATGATCGGACTCTATCTGGCGGGAATCCTGCTGTCGATCCTCTTCGCTTTCGTAATGAAACGGACCAAGTGGTTCCGGAAAGAGGCCGACGACTACGTGTCGGAACTTCCGGCCTTCCGCAAACCCACGTTGCGGAGCACCTGGAACCATGTCTGGGAGCGGACTTCGGACTATCTGCACAAGATCACGACAGTCATTCTGGCCGCTTCCGTCATTATCTGGGCGCTGGAGTATTTTCCCCGGGAACGGACCCAGGACGGCAAGTATAAGGAAGAATCCTATCTCTGCGACATCGGCAAAGGCATGGAGCCTTTGATGAAGCCGCTGGGCTTTGACTGGAAGATGAATGTCTGCCTCCTCACCGGTCTCCCGGCCAAAGAGGCGATTGTCAGCACGATGGGCATTCTTTACCACAC
Organism: uncultured Bacteroidia bacterium; assembly: GCA_902778855.1. Classification (GTDB taxonomy): domain Bacteria; phylum Bacteroidota; class Bacteroidia; order Bacteroidales; family UBA932; genus Cacconaster. The sequence continues at coordinate 24,316 of CACYZM010000036.1, read as the reverse complement.
CGAAGACAGCGAATCCCTCGCCCAGGCGATGACCGAGGGGGAGGGAATGAACCGGGCGGTTGCCCTGGCATTTATGCTGTTCGTTTTGTTGTACTTCCCGTGCGTTGCGACGATCTCGACGCTGCGGAAGGAAGTGGGTTGGAAATGGGCGTCATTCTCGGTCGTCCATTCCCTGGTGCTCGCCTGGGTGGTGGCGTTCCTGGTCTTCCGGATCGGAAGCCTGCTGCTCTAATTTCCGGAAAACTTGCCGGCAAAGAGGATCGTGCCCGTACTGTTCTCGGTAATCAGATAGAGGAACGGGTGGTCGCAGTGGAAGTCGATCACGCGCGGCGGCTCGGGAACTGCCGTGGCGCCCAGCATGCCGGCACTGGTGATGGCGGCGGCTTCGGTACCTTCTTCATCGACCTTGATCACGGCGTCCTGCTGCACGAAGCTGAGCCAGAGGGCGTCGTCCGACATCGGCTTGAACTGGGCCGCCGGGCCGAATGAACGCGGCATACCCATATCGCAGAGGATGTCGTTGAGCTGGATGTGGTACTTCGACTCGAAAGGCGGCAGCCAGACATTGATGAGCGTGCCGTAGCCCCAGCGGGAATGGATGTCCTTCCAGTTTTCCCCGTTGACACTGGCGATCACGTCGGCGACCGTGTGTCCTTTTTTCGGAAGCAGCACGATCATCGAGTAGGAGCCGTTGCCGTAGGGAAGGACTACGCGCTGGAAGACGTCGTTTTCACCATAACCGTACTTGCGCTCCTTCATCATCATCGGTATTTCTTTCTTCTGACCTGATTCCAGGGTGAAGGTCCGGTCCTGCGTATAGCGCTTGTTGAACGGATACATCCAGGTCCCTTTGAAGTAGAGGGCGTTGAGCAGGTAGGCGAACATATCGGGCGAGACATCGTCCAGCACCGCGGGGATCAGGCCGTTCGTTTGTCTGTTGCACCAGCCGTTGATGGTCCTGAGCGTACCCCGTTTCTGGTAGAAGTCGAGGCTCTCCACCTCGGCATCGTAGAATTTTTCCACGCGCTTCTTATAGGGAACCTTGATAGTCATCTTGTCGTTGAAGAAGATGGCGTTGGCCAGCGTCAGCTTGGTCTTCTTGTCAAGATTGGGAAGTTCGGAAAGCATCTTGCGGCAGTAGGCGTCGACCGCCTCCGACTGGCCGGCCGGATAACCGAGGGTCTGGCAGATCTCGTCGGCGGTAGCGCCTTCGGCGCCGTCGAGGACCAGGCCGAGCAGGTACTGGAGGCTGACCGGCGACACGAACCAGTTGCCCGGTTCACCCGCGTCGATCTGTTTCAGGAAACGGAAGGCGAAATCGTTGCCGGCCTCCACATAGGTCCGTTGCGCTTCATCCAACTCGATCCGCTTGCGCTCGTTGTTCTGCGCAAGGCAGGATCCGAAAAAAGGGAAACTGATCATAAAGGCAAGTAGAATTAACTTTTTCATCGTCGTGGCGAAAAGAGATACACGCGGATGGTTCGGCGAATATCGTGCCGCGTTGGCGGGCTAAATGACTGATTCCTCGTTTTTTTTTGCTAACTTTAACCAAAATTCCGAAACTATGCGACGTTTTCTAGCCACGCTCAGCCTGATGGCACTCCCAGCGGGACTGGCCTGACCGTCTCCCCGCTTTCCGGCGAAGGCGAAGGCACCGTCACCGTGACGGCCGCGCCGGCCGGAACGGCATCCGAGACTACCGGTAGCATCACCTTCCAGAGCGAAGGCCTGTCGGCCTCCGTCGCGGTGAAGCAGGAAGCCAAATCCACGATTTCGGTGGGATCCGTGACGAAGATTCCGGCCGAAGGCGGAACCTTTGAGGTAGATATCTATTACAACACCGACTACTCCGTGGAGGTGGAAAGCGCCGCCAGTTCCTGGATCACCTTCAACGGCACGAAGGCGCTTTCGAGCGGCAAGCTGCAATTCACGTTCGCCGAGAATAAGAACCCCGAGACCCGTACCGGCAAAGTGACGGTGAAGGACAAGGGCGGCAAGGTCGCTCCGATTACTTTGACCTTCGAACAGGAAGAGAAAAAGGTCATTCAGGTCGGCGACACGATGCTGATTCCGGCCGAAGGCGGAACCTTCGAGGTGGATATCCAGTACAATACCGAATTCATCGTCGAAGTCACATACCCCTGGATCACCTTTGTCCAGACCAAGGCGCTCAAGAGCGGAAAACTGGAATTCAACTTTGCGCCCAACGAGGATCCCGATCCGCGCACCGGAAAGGTCAAAGTGAAAGACAGGAACGGAAAAGTCGATCCGATTACCCTGACCTTCACACAGGAAGAAAGGAAAATCATCCGGAACTTACAGGACGATGAATTCCAGATTCCGGAAAGAGGCGGCTTATTGGAAGTGACTATTGAATACAACACCGAATACACCGTCGAGATCGATCCCGACGCCCAATCGTGGGCCAGGTTCGTCGAGACGAAAGCACTCAGCTATGACTACCTGCAGTTTGTGTTCGAGGCCAACGAAGGCGAACAGCGCATCGGCCATGCGACGGTGAAGGACAAGGCCGGCAAGGCTGAGCCGGTGACGCTGACCTTTGTGCAGGAAGCGCAGAGCCGGGAGTGGAAAGCCCGCCGGATGATGGAACGGGTCTATGAAGCCTGGGGCGCCCGGGAATGGAAGAATTATCCCTGGGTTCCGGGCGAGAACTGGCCGGGCTTCTATTTCAATTACGAAAAGCAAACCATGGGATTCCAGTCCTATGATTTCGGAATCAACCGGGAGATTCCGGAATGCATTGGAGAATTGGGCGATCTGCTTGGCGAAATGCATATTATGGAAGAACCCGGCCTGACGGGAACGCTGCCGGATTCGTTCCGCAAACTGACCGGCCTCAGGCGGATTTCCATCCAAAGCACCGGCATGACCTCGATTCCCGATGTTTTCGGAGATATGAAACAGTTGACGGATATCCATATCGCTGTCAACCGGTCCATGGCCGGTCCCTTGCCGAGGCATATCAATTCTCCTGTCCTGAATCACTTGCTGTTCGGAGAATGTAAGTTTTCCGGAGAGATTCCCGACACCTGGGCGCCCTATATCGGGATCGCAGAACTGTACAACAACTGCCTGAGCGGAAAGATTTCCCATCTGTTCCGCAATGCGGACGAAGTCAAAGCCTTTGTCAAACACAGCAATCTGTGGCAACAGACAGGCTATGGCTTCGACATTTCCGACTTGGATATTCCTGGCTGCGACTACTGGTTCGAAGACCGGTTGCTGGAAAACCTGGACGGCACTGCCTTCTCCATCCCGGAAGTGGTCAGCCAGAACAAATACACGGTCTATATCTTCTGGGCGCTCTGGTGCCCGTTCTCCAAGGAGCTGATGCCCGCCCTCAAGCGGTACTATGACCGCTACAGGCAGGACGGCCTGGAAGTTATTGCCACCATCCAGGTCGGTGATGACTTCGGTCTCTTCCGCGATTACGAAAGGCAGAAACAGGAATGCATCGACAAAGGCTACGACCAGTGGTACAACTACTACTTTACCAAATATGCGGAAGCATACTTTATGTCCGTCCCTGTGGCCGAAGTTTACGACCAGCAAGGCAATGTCCTGTTCAGTTCCTGGAGCACTTATCCGGATCCGGTCAGGAAGCGGTTCGGCAAGACGGCTTCCACCGACCTGATTCCCTTCCTGGAGACCCTGCTGGGGCCTGCGGAAATTCCGGACACCTACGAATCCACCGACTACTCGAAGGACGGCGAAGTGATGACGCTGCAGAAGGCCAGTGTCGGCAAGGGCATCGACATCGTCTTCCTGGGCGACGCCTACACCGACCGCGATATGGGCAAAGGCGGCCTCTACGAAACCGTCATGAAGCAGTCGATGGAAGAGTTCTTCGCCATCGAACCGTACAAGTCGTTCCGCAACCGCTTCAACGTGTATGCCGTGAAGGCGGTCTCGAAGAACGCCCGGATCGGCGAGGGTTGTGAAACCGCCCTCTCCACCTATTTCGGCAACGGATCTTACGTGGAAGGCAACCACGAGAAGTGTTACGAATACGCGATGAAGGTGCCGGGCATCACGTCGCGCGACAATCTGCTGGTTGTCGTCGCCGTCAACTCGCGCCGCCATGCCGGTACGTCCTTCCTGTTCGCCGACCGCCAGACGAGCGTCGCCTACTTCTCGTCGATGGACAACGACCCCGAGGTCTTCGGCTCCACGCTCCGCCACGAGGCGGGCGGCCACGGCTTCGCCTTCCTGGCCGACGAGTACAGCCAGTACGAGGGTACGGCCCCGGCCGAACACATCGCCTACTACAACGAAGTGTACGACAAGTACGGCTGGTTCGCCAACGTGGACTTCACGAACGATCCGCAGAAGATCCGCTGGAGCGCCTTCCTCGCCGACGACCGTTACAAGAACGAAGTCGGCATCCACGAAGGCGGCGCCCTTTACGCCAAGGGCGCCTACCGTCCGACGGTCAACAGCATGATGCGCGAGAACCTCGAGTACTTCAACGCGCCGTCCCGCTGGGCGATCTACCAGCAGATCCTGAAGCGCAGCGGAGAAAGCTACAACTTCGACTCGTTCCTGACCTACGATGCCGTGAACCGCTCGGCCTCGGTCAACACCGCCCGGCCGCCGATGAAGGCCGCCGCCAACGGCGCCCGCCGGCCCTTCGTCCCGACGGCTCCGCCGGTGATCGTCGACAAGTAAGGATTATCTTTAGAGCAAATTACCTGGCCATGAAACGATTTCTCAGCCTTCTTTCCTGTCTGGCACTCCTGCTGATGCAGGCCTGCCACCCCGAGCCGTTCCTGAATGTCAGCCCGACCAGTCTGTCATTTAACCAGGACGGCGGATCCCAGACAGCGGGACTGGCCTGACCGTCTCCCCGCTTTCCGGCGAAGGCGAAGGCACCGTCACCGTGACGGCCGCGCCGGCCGGAACGGCATCCGAGACTACCGGCAGCATCACCTTCCAAAGCGAAGGGCTGTCGGCCTCCGTTGCGGTAAAGCAGGACGCCAAATCCACGATTTCGGTGGGGTCCGTAACGAAGATTCCGGCCGAAGGCGGAACCTTTGAGGTTGACATCCAATACAACACCGACTACTCCGTGGAGGTGGAAAGCGCCGCCAGTTCCTGGATTACTTTCAACGGCACGAAGGCGCTTTCGAGCGGCAAGCTGCAATTCACGTTCGCCGAGAACAAGAACCCCGAGACCCGTACCGGCAAGGTGACGGTAAAGGACAAGGGCGGCAAGGTCGCTCCGATCACTTTGACCTTCGAGCAGGAAGAAAAAGCCACGCTGATCGTGGACACTTCGCTGGTCGAAGTTCCTGAAGAAGGCGGCCAGATCGAAATCCCCGTCCAATACAATACGGAATATACCGTCACCGTCGCACCCACCGCAGCTCTTCTCGGTTGCCGCGAACCTGGACGATATCCGTTCGGGCGAGATCATGATCCAAAGCGCAAAGGGTACTTTCGAAACGCAGACGATTACCTTCCGGCAGCGCTCCAAAATCCGCCGCATCCTGATGGAAATCTACCAGAAAATGGACGGCCCGCACTGGAAGGGAGCCAACGGTTGGGGAACAGACGCCCCGTTGAGAGAATGGAAAGGCCTTTCGTTCGTAAACGAGGAATTAAGCTTGTTGTCCTTCTCCGAATTCGGTCTCAAGGGAGCATTCCCGGAAAGTATCGGAGAGCTTGTCAACCTGACTAGATTCTCTGTAAGTCAGGAACCCGGTGTAAGCGGAACGCTTCCTGAATCCTTCCGCAATCTTGTCCATTTGAGAGAACTTAACCTGGTGAACACATCGATGACTTCCCTTCCGGACTTGTTCGACGGAATGAAGGAGTTGGACTACGTGCTCGTGTTCTACAACAAACAAATGGGCGGCCCGCTCCCGGAGAGCCTGGGTAGTTCCGAGAAACTGCGCTCTTTCTCGATCTTAGACAATGGCTTCACCGGGACAATTCCCGCCTCTTGGGCCAGGCTGCTGGACCTGGAGGGAGCGAGTCTGCGGATGAACTGCCTGTCCGGAGAGATTCCCGCAACCATTCTCCAGGCAAAAGGAGAGCAGTTGGCATGGCGGCTTACCCGCATTCTGCAACAGGAAGAAGGCTACGGTTTCGACATCAGCGATATCGACATTCCAGGATGCTGGCCGTATGGCACGATAACCGGTTTTGACGGGAAGACATTCACTTTCGCCGACGTGGTCAGCCAGAACGAATATACCGTCTATCTCAACTGGGCAACCTGGTGCCCTTATTCTGCTGTCCTGATGCCTTCCTTGAAAGAATACTATGAAAACTATCGGCAGGACGGCCTGGAAATCATCGCGACGGTCTGGCATCCAGAGAATCACGAATTCAGCGACAGCGAAAAGGCCCTGGAAGAAAAAACCATCTACGAGAAAGGATATGACCAATGGTATAATTTCTTCTACGAGCCCTACGACGGTTATATGTTTATCTGCCATTCTGTCCCCACCGCGGAAGTCTATGACAAGAACGGCAACATCCTCTTCAGTTCGGTCATCAATACTCCGGATCCGGTCCGCCACCGTTTTGGAACGCGCGAAGGTGACCTGTCTGCCTTTGACGACCTGATTCCATTCCTGGAGACCGTACTGGGCCCGGCCGACGCCCCGGTCTATGAATCCACCGATTTCTCGATGGACGGACAGGTGCTGACCTTGCAGAAAGCCTCTGTGGGCAAAGGCATCAACATCGTTTTCCTGGGCGATGGCTATTCCGACAAGGATATGGTCAGCGGCGGCAGGTATGAGACCCTGATGAAACAGGCAATGGAGGAATTCTTCGCCATCGAGCCTTACAAGACCTTCCGCAACCGCTTTAACGTCTATGCGGTGAAAGCCGTTTCGAAGCACGACCGGATCGGTGAGGGTTATACTACCGCCTTCGGCGTCTCCTTCGGCAACGGATCGGCCGTCAACGGCAATCTGGACAAGTGCTATGAATACGCCCTGAAGGTCCCGGGCATCTCCGACACGAAGAATCTGCTGATTCCCGTGATGGTCAATACGCGGCGGAATGCCGGTACGGCCTATATGTCCGAATCGCTGCAGTCCGGCGTCGCCTTCTTCTCCAGCTTCGGCAACCATGCGGAGGCATTCAGCGCCATTCTCCAGCACGAGGCTGGCGGCCACGGCTTTGCTTTCCTGGCCGATGAGTACACTTCCTACGAAAGCGCCGTGCCGGCAGCAATCGTTGATGAATACAACCGCCTCTACAATGCCTACGGCTGGTACGCCAATGTCGATTTCACGAACGACCCGTCAAAGATCCGCTGGAACTCGTTCCTCTCTGACACGCGCTACAAGGACGAAGTCGGCATTTACGAGGGCGGTGCGCTCTATGCGACCGGCGTCTGGCGCCCTTCCGCGAACAGTATGATGAACGAAGACGCGCCTTTCTTCAACGCTCCTTCGCGCTGGGCCATCTACAAACGGATTATGGAACTCAGCGGCGAAAGCGTCAGCTTCGACGCCTTCCTCACCTACGACGCTGTGAACCGCTCGGCCTCGGTCAACACCGTCCGGCCGCCGATGAAGGCTGCCGCCAACGGCGCCCGCCGGCCCTTCGTCCCGACGGCTCCTCCGGTGATTGTCCGGTAGTAAGGATTAGTGACTGAAATGCAGATAGACGGCGGCCGCGGCAACGATGGCCGCCGTTTCTATGCGCAGCCGGCTGTCGCCCAGCGACACGGGCTGCCAGCCCCGCTCGATGGCCAGCGCCACTTCCGCCCGCGAGAAATCGCCCTCCGGGCCGATCATGATCGTAATCTTCGACTGTGCGGGGACCTGGGATAAAACTTCCTTGATATCCGTCTTTCCCGTAGCTTCGTCGCAGTAGCAGATGAGTTTGAGACCTTCCCGGTTCTGCTGCAGGAACTCTTTGACCGTCGTGGCGGGAGCGAGTTCGGGGATGGCGCCTTTGTGGGACTGCTTGGCGGCACTGACCAGGAGACGCTCGATGCGTTCCGGTTTGAAAACCTTCCGTTCGGAGTAATCGCCGAAAAGGGGCGAGATGCGGTCGACGCCGATTTCGGTGGCTTTTTCAGAGAACCACTCAAAGCGATCGATGTTCTTGGGCGGGCAGACCGCCATCTCCAGCCAGTAGTCGTGGCTGCCGTAATTCTCGACCCAGCGGTTGACCTCGAACGCCACGGCGCGGGGATCGGCATCGGTGATCGTGCAGTCGTAGAGCATACCGTGGCCGTCCACCACGTGAATGGTGTCGCCGCGGCGGTGCCGCAGCACTTTCACGCAGTGGCCCGATTCCTCGGCATCGAGGACGCGGCCGCCGTCGGAGACCGTTTTTGAATAGAAGAGTTCCATCGCAAGACAAAGATACGGTTTTTTAACGTATCTTTGTGTATTATGGCAAATTCAACAACCCAACGATATGTAGCCCTCGACGTCCTGCGCGGTATGACCGTCGCCGGGATGATCCTGGTCAACAACCCGGGCAGCTGGGCCCACATTTTCCCGCCGCTCAAACACGCGCCCTGGACGGGCTGCACGCCGACCGACCTGGTGTTCCCGTTCTTCCTGTTCTGCGTCGGCGTGGCGATGGCCTTCTCCTTCGCCAAATACGGCGACAGCCTCAATAAGAAAAGCGCCTGGAAACTGGTCAAGCGCGGCATCCTCATCTTCCTGGTAGGAACGCTGTTGAACCTGTTCCCCTTCTATCCCACTTCGCCGCACGACGCCTCGTGGACCTTCGGGCAGAATTGGGTCTGGTGGATTCAGCACTACCGCGTGTTCGGCGTGCTGCAGCGCATCGCCATGTGCTACGTCCTGGGCGGCTTCCTCGCCCTGCTCCTGAAGAAGCCCAAACGCATTCTCTGGGGCATCGCCGCGGTCACCTGTCTCCACTGGCTGATCCTCTACGTTTTCGGTACGGAACCGGGCTGGTCGACGCTGGAAGGCAACATCGCGGGCAAAATCGACCTCGCCCTGCTGGGCGACAACCATATGTATCACGGCTATCAGGGACATCCCTTTGATCCCGAAGGCCTGCTCGGCGCCCTCTCCGGCGCGGGCACGGTACTGCTGGGCTATTTCATCGGGCAGACAATCCGGCACACGGAAAACAAGACGGAAGCCGTGGCCAAACTCTATACGACGGCCGTCATCTGCCTGGCGCTGGGCTGCATCTGGAGCATCTGGCTCCCCATCAGCAAGCCGCTCTGGACCGGCTCGTACGTGCTGTACGCCGGCGGCTGGGCCACCCTCTGTCTGGCGTTCTTCATCTGGTTCATCGACGTCAAGGGCAAGCAGAAGTTCTTCACGCCTTTCCGGGCTATGGGTATGAATCCGCTCTTCGCCTTCGTGATGGCGGGCGTTTTGACCAAAACCCTCGGCCGCGTGATCCATTGGACCACGGCCGACGGCAAGACCTACAATTGCCTGGGCTGGTTCTATCGCAACTGCTGCGTGAGCATCTTCGGCGACAATGAATACGCCTCCCTGATGTTCGCCCTCTGCTATGTCGCCCTCTTCCTGGGAATGGCGATGATCCTCTACCGCAAGAAAATCATCATCAAACTCTAAGCCTATGGCCTATATCGGGCTGATATCGGATACGCACGGGTATTTCGACGAGAAAGTGCGACGGTTCCTGGAGCCGGTCGACGTGCTCTGGCATGCCGGAGACTTCGGCGACGGGCTGACCATGCAGGAACTGGCCGCGTTCAAGCCGCTGCTCGGCGTGTACGGCAACTGCGACGGCTACGACGTACGCGACTACCATCCCGTGATGCGTTTCTTCGAACAGGACGGCATGAGCGTGCTGATGACCCACATCGGCGGCTACCCCGGCCGCTACGACTACCGCGCCCTGCGCCTGATCGAAGCCTACCGCCCGCAGATCTTCGTCTGCGGCCACTCCCACATCCTGAAAGTCGTGCGCGACAAGCACTACGACATGATGGTCCTCAACCCCGGCGCCGCCGGCATCCAAGGCTTCCACCTCGTCCGCACCGCCCTCCGCTTCCGCATTGAGGACGGCCAGCTCAAAGATATGGAAGTGGGCGAATGGCCCCGCAACAACTGACAACAAATCAACAACTTCTTATATGAAACGACTGCTCATATTCTGCTTCGCCGCCCTGCTCTGCAGTGCCGGAGCCTCGGCCCAGGAGCCGAACTACGCCCTGGCCGACCAGTTCTCCGCCAAGAAGGTGGGCAACATGGTGTTCAGCACCGCCATCCGGCCCAACTGGTTCAAGATTTCGACATGGAACGCCTCGCGATGGAGGTTTCCGCCATCGTCAAGGATCCGTTTGACGCCAAGCATCTGCCGCTCCGCAAGCTCGAACTGAAGGACGATAGCAAGTTCACCTTCGAAGTCCAGAGCACCGAGATGGTGGAGAAGAAAGACAAGAAGAAGGATGACGCCAAGGAAGGCGACAAGGCAAAAGGCCCGAAGAAACCCCAGAAAGAAAAGAAAGTCTATCGCTTCGAGTACATCCTTTCCAGCGGCAAACTGGTCGACGTGACCGAGAACGAGGAAGAGAAAGACTATCCGGGCTGGGCCTGCATCTCGCCCGATGGAACCAAGGCCGTGTATTCCAAGGGCTTTGACATCTATTGGATGACCATCGATGACGTGAAGAAACTGATGGAGGACGAAAAGGACTCTACCGTCGTCGAAAGACTTCTACTGGGGCGGCAGCAACTACCGCGGCGCCGATACGAAGGACACCACCAAGCGTACGGCCAACTACGTGCTCTGGTCGCCCGACTCGAAGCGCTTCGCCGTGACGAAATACGATATGACGAAAGTCAAGGACCTCTGGGTCATCAACTCCGTGGCCCAGCCGCGCCCGACCCTGCAGACCTACAAGTACCAGATGCCCGGCGAGCCCGGCCCGGTCGACCATCTCTTCATCTTCGATATGGCCGACGGCAGCTGCAAGGAGATCAACGTGGCCGCCTACAAGGACCAGGACACCGACGTGCTGCGCCGCACGATGAAAAACGCTGACCGCTATGACGACTGGCGCAAGAGCGTGTGGATGGGCGATGGCGACGGCTTCTATATGATCCGCCGCAGCCGTGACCTCAAGCGCACCGACCTGCTCCGCGTCGATGTGGCAGCCGACAGCGCCCGCACCATCGTCCACGAGACCCTCAACACCTATGTGGAGACCCGCAATCCCCGCTTCGTCAACGGCGGCAAGGACTTCATCTGGTGGAGTGAGCGCAACGGCTGGGCCCAGCTCTATCTCTACGGGGCCGACGGCACCCTGAAGCGCAAGATTACCGACGGCGCCTTCCACGTGGAAAATGTGCTGGCCGTCGATGAGGCCGCCAAGGTCATCTACTTCCAGGCCATGGGCGTAGACAAGAACGAGAATCCCTACAACGGCCACGTCTACCGCATCGGTTTCGACGGAACCGGCATGAAACAGCTCGACGATCCCGGATTCAACTCCAACTCCATCAGTTTCAGCGACGACGCGAAGTTCTTCGTGAGCAACTTCTCACGCGTCGACAGCACGCCGCAGAGCGCCCTCTACGACGGCACGGGCCGCAAGACCCCGCTGCAGGAAGCCGATCTCTCGCTGCTGTTCGCAGCCGGCTACAAGTTCCCGACCCCGTTCAAGGTGAAGGCCGCCGACGGCGTTACCGATCTCTACGGCTATATGTACAAGCCGTTCGACTTCGATTCCACGAAGACCTACCCGATCATCGACTACGTGTACCCCGGCCCGCAGGTCGAGGGTAACTCCGAAGCCTGGTCGCGCGGCTTCACCCGCACCGACCGCCTCGCCCAGATCGGCTTCATCGTGATCACCGTAGGCAACCGCGGCGGCCACCCGAACCGCTCGAAGTGGTACCACAACTTCGGTTACGGCAACCTCCGCGACTACGGTCTCGAAGACCAGAAGTACGCCATCCAGCAGCTGGCCGCCCGCTACAAGTTCATCGACATCGACCGCGTGGGCATCCACGGCCACAGCGGCGGCGGCTTCATGTCCACCGCAGCCATCCTCAAGTATCCCGACTTCTTCAAGGCGGCCGTCTCCTGCGCCGGCAACCACGACAACAGCATCTACAACCGCTGGTGGAGCGAACAGCATCACGGCATCCTGGAAGAGATTACCGCCGCGGGCGATACCACCTTCAAGTACAGCATCGACAAGAACCAGGACATCGCCGGCAACCTCAAGGGCCATCTGATGCTGGTGACGGGCGACATCGACGACAACGTGAGCCCCAGCAACACCATCCGTGTGGTCAACGCCCTGATCCGTGCCAACAAACGCTTCGAGATGCTCGTCCTCCCCGGCCAGCGTCACGGCTTCGGCGACATGAACGAATACTTCTTCTGGCGCATGGCCGACTGGTACAGCGAATGGCTCCTCGGAACCTCCCACCGCGACCAGGTCGACATCCGCGAGTTGAACAACGACTGATTCGGTCGGACCGTTTTAAAACAAAAGCGGGAAGAAGGTAACTTCTTCCCGCTTTTTAACTACCGGACAATCACCCGCGGAGAATCTTGATTTCGCCGTGGAGGCCGACCTGGATGATCTGGGAAGGTTCGCCGGTGGCGCCCTCTTCCAGATAGGGGTCGGCGACCCAGTCGACGGCTTCGATGATTTCGATCGGGATGTCTTCGTAGAAGGCCGGTGCCGGCTCTCCGGAGATGTTGGCGGAGGTCGAAACGATCGGCTTGCGGAAGCGGCGGATCATCTCCACGCAAAATTCGTGCATCGGGATACGGATGCCCGCACTGCCGTCTTCGGCCACGACATTGGGCGCGAGGCCCATGGCGCCGGGGTAGATGATGGTCATCGGTTTATCATTGACTTCCAGTAGGTTGATGGCCACTTCCGGAATCACTTTCACATACTTGCCCAGCATATCGGCGTCGGCCACCAGTGTGATGAGGCTCTTGCTGTCGGAGCGCTTCTTGAGTTCAAAGACTTTTGCCACGGCGGCTTCGTTGGTGGCGTCGCAGCCGATGCCCCACACGGTATCGGTGGGATAGAGGATGATACCGCCCGCCTTGAGCGTATCGACGGCGGCTTTCACTTCTTCGAGGTCGATGTCTTTTTCCATGTCTAAAAATAAATGTACGTCGTCACGGGGTAGTGGTCGGACCAGGGGATGCGGTCGGTCTGGTGCCGGTCGGCCGTATATTCCTGCGGCAGCAGGATGTAGTCGATGCGCAGCATCGGCCAGAGCACGGAGTAGGTGCCGCTGAATCCTTTCCCCGCTTCCACGAAACTGTCTTTCTTGGTTTTGGTAAGCCGGTGGTAGGTGTAGGAGACCGGCGTGTCGTTGAAATCGCCGCACACCAGGTTCGGGTAGGGGCTCTCCGCTTCGCGCTGAAGCAGGGCGTCCACCTGGGCCGAGCGGCGGCGCGTCGCCTCGTGCACCCGCTCGTGGACCTGCACCACTTCGTCGGTGAAGGACTCCTTGTGGAAGAGCCGTTTGATGAGCGAGGTGAACGAGAGGCTGTAGCTCTCCAGGTGGCAGTTGTACACCCGGACGGTACGGCCGTTCACGTCGATGTCGGTCACCAGGCTCAGGTTGCGGCTGTCCGGGAACGTGAGCGAGGAGACCTCGCGGATGGGGTACTTGCTCAGGGTCAGGTTGCCGAAATAGCGGTCGCCCTTGAACAGGTGCCGGGCCCGGTACGGGTAATCGGGCAGATAGACGCTCAGCGTCGTAGTGTCCTTCACGGCGAATTCCTGCAGACACACCACGTCGGCATTCTGCTCCGCCAGATAGCGCTTGATGCCGGAGACCGATTCGGTCGCGGTCACACGCTTCCCGCCGGCGTCATAGCGGCCGAGGTTGTAGGAGAGCACTTTGATGTGGCTGCCTTCGAGTTGCTGCTCCTCGCGGCCGAACTTGACGAACCGGTCGGCCAGCAGCAGGGTCGGCAGCAGGGCGATGACCGGGATGAGCAGGGTCCGGGGATGCCGGAACAGGGCGATCAGCAGGAGCAGCAGGTTGAGCAGGAGGATCGGGATATAATAGAGCCCGAAAAACATCGGGACCGGGTGCTGCGTGGGATTGAAGAACAGGGCGAGATACGACAGGAGCAGTCCGCACCCGGCCACTGCGGCCAGCAGCGTGAACAACACCGAGCCGAAGGAATGCTTCCGCTCGCGCCGTTTCGGGCTTCTCTTGTTTTTGGGACCGCGCCGTTCGACTACTTTCATTCCCATTCCGAATACATTTGCCCTTTCTTCTTCCAGAAGAGAATCAGGATCAGGCCGAAGAGCATGCCGCCCAGGTGGGCGAAGTGGGCCACGCCGTCGCTCGTCCCCAGGATGCCGGTCAGCATTTCAATGGCGGCGAAGATGATGACGAACCATTTGGCCTTGAGCGAAACGGGCGGGAACACCAGGGTCAGCGTGTAGTTGGGATAGAGCATGCCGAAACCCAGCAGCAGACCGTAGATGGCGCCCGAGGCGCCCACGGTCGGAATGTTGGACAGCGGCTGCATGGAAAGCACCAGCTCGTGGCAGGCGGCCGCGCCGAGTCCGCACACGAAGTAGTAGAGCAGGAATTTCTTGCTGCCCCACATCCGCTCCAGGACGGGACCGAAGACGATGAGCGACCACATATTGAAGAAGATGTGGGCGAAATTGCCGTGCATGAACATATGGGTCACGAACTGCCACCAGCGGAAATAGTGCGAACCGACGGGGAACAGGGCGAAATACTGGTACATCGGATCCCCGATGAGGAGCGTACCCAGGAAAACGATGATATTGACGATCAGCAGATTCTTGACTGCCGGAGGGAGCATTCTCATAATTTCTTCTCCAAATCTTCAAAAGTAAGGATGGTCAGGCATTTGCGCCCGTCGGGCGTGAGGTTGGGCTCCCGGCAGGCAAACAGCTGGTCCACCAACAATTGTGCCTCGGGGCCGCGGAGGCTGCCCGGGTCGCCTGCGGCGGCGGATTCTGCCATTTTTGCAGCCATCAGGTGGCGGGAGTCTTCCAGGGAGGTGTCGTCCCGCAGGGCGGCGATCAGCCCGTCGATGGCCTGGCGGACCTGCGCTTCATCGACCGGGTACCCTTCCGGAAGTGCGTTCACGACCACGGTGTTTCCGCCGAATTCCTGGATGTCGAAACCCAGCGAGGCGGTCAGGTCGGGCTGCTCGAGCAGGGTCAGATAGTCTTCGGCGTTGAGGGTGAGCGTCACGGGGAAGAGCGTCTGCTGCCGGACCGGCTGCTTCTCCGCGAGTTTCTCCAGATAGCGTTCGTAGAAGATGCGCTGCCGGGCCCGCCGGATGTCGATGACCATCATGCCCGATTTGACGGGCGTGATGAGATAGCGCCGCTGGAGCACGAGTACGGAAGCTGCGGGTGCGGCCGGCTCGTCGAAGAGCAGGCCGGGCGTCGGCGCAGGCGCCGGATCGGCGGCCGGGCGGGGCTCCGTCTGGAGACCGGGCGTCCAGCCGGGCGTTTCATCGAACGGGTTGAAGAGCGGGTCGTAATCGATGCGGGGCGGGCGGTGCCAGGAACCGGATCCGCCGGATCCCTTGTCGGACGGCCCGAAAACCGGAATGTCGGGCGCGCCGCGCATATCGAAATCGATGCTCGGGGTAAAGTCGTTCTTTCCCAGGGCCTCCCGCACGGCGGCCGTGAGGATTTCGAAGATCAGGCCTTCGTCCTCGAACTTCACCTCGGTCTTGGCGGGATGGATGTTGACGTCCACGCGGTCGGGTTCCGTCTCCAGGAACAGGAAATAGGCGGGCGTATAGTCTTCGGGCACCAGCTTCTCGTAGGGCTTGCAGACGGCCTTGTGGAGGAAGGGCGACCGGAAATAGCGGTTGTTGACGAAGAGGAACTGGTTGCCGGTGCTCTTGCGGGCGTCTTCGGGGTTGCCGATGTAGCCGCGGATCCGCACCAGGCTCGTGTCGACCTTCACCTCCACCAGTTCCTGGGCGAGGTTCATGCCGAAAATGTCCAGAATGCGCTTCTTGTGTGAAGCGGCGGGCCGCAGATGGTGGAGTTCCTTGCCGTTGGAGGTAAGCTTGAAAGCGATCTCCGGCCGGATGAGGGCGACGCGCTGGAATTCCTGGATGATGGCCCGGAGCTCGGCGTTGTCCGACTTGAGGAACTTGCGCCGGGCGGGTACGTTGTAAAAGAGGTTGCGGATGGCGAAGTTGCTGCCGGAAGGTGCGGCGACGGGCTGTGCGGCGGCCGGTTTGACGGGGCTCGTTTCGACGAGCGTGCCGGTTTCGTCTTCGGGGCGGCGGGTCTTGAGCGTAACCTCGGCCACGGCGGCGATTGAGGCGAGGGCCTCGCCGCGGAAACCGTAGGTTAGGATGTGCTGGAGGTCTTCCGCCGCGGCGATCTTGCTGGTGGCGTGGCGGGCGAAGCAGAGCACGGCTTCGTCGGGCGTCATGCCGCAGCCGTCGTCGATGACCTGGATGAGGGTCTTGCCGGCGTCGGTGACGGTCACCAGGATGCTTTTGGCGCCGGCGTCGACGGCGTTTTCCATCAACTCCTTGACCACCGATGCGGGGCGGGAGACCACCTCGCCTGCGGCGATCAGGTTCGAAAGGCTCTGGGGAAGGACTTGCAGCATCAGCTTACCAGCATCAGGATGAATCCTTTCGACAGGTAATAGGCCGCAAAGGCGATGGCGGCGATCGTCAGGACCAGGATCAGTTTCTTGACGATCGACATCGGGGTGTTCTCCTTCTCCTGGGAGAGACGCTTTTCCTCATACGTCCGGCGGAACGATCCGCGGATGTGCATGCCGGGGATGTAGCGCTTGCCCGTCTCGTCGGTCAGACCCTGCTGTTTGGCCAGGGCGTCGATTTCTTCGCCCGGCATGATCTTGCCGTACTTCTTGTAGAGCTCCTCGAGCTTTTCCTTGCGCTCGTCGTAGTAGCGCGGTTCGTAGTGGTATACCCGGTGTTCGGGTATGTGCCAGAATTTGAATCCAAATGCCATGCTACAAAGATAATCATTTTTTTCGCCCCGGCGCCGGGTGTGGAAATCTTGGGGATATCTCTTTCTTGCCTGACGGCGAAAAATGCCTAACTTTGTATCCCGGTTTAATCTAATCGGGATTTCAATGATCACAGTTTTAGATGGCTCAAGCCTGCGGTTTGCAGGCCTGCAGGGAGCTACGAGCATTTATGAGCTGCGCGTGCCGCAGTTCCGCAACCGGTATTATCTGTTGAGCGGCCCCGGCAGCCGCGACCTGGAAGCTTTCCCGGAAATCGTCGGCTATCCCTGCTACACCGCGCTCCTCGATGAAACCATCTCCGCGCTCCGCTACCTGATCGACAACGGATTGGGCGAAGACCTCGACATTTTCACCATCCTTCGCGGCGGCCTCAACTATCCGCTCGAAGAGGCGGCCTACCGCTGCGGGCTCCGCGTGCGCGACATGCATTTCGTCTCCTGTGAGCGCGTGGCCGAGAACCACGTCATCAAGGGGCTCAAAATCAAATACGACAAGATCTACACCTCGCGCGACCGCGTGCTGGCCGTCGGCGACATCCTGGCAACCGGCGACACGTTCCGCTACTGCTTCGAGCACCTGATGCGGAAGTTCCTGCAGGAAGGCGGCAGCATCCGCCGGATCGTCTTCTTCACGATCGGCGGAACGCGCGCTTTCCGGCTGATGGAAGACCTTTCCGCGAAACTCCGCGCCATCTTCGCCGGTTTCGAAGGCATCGACTGCTTCTTCTTCGAAGGCGCCTTCACCGTCTATGAAGACCACGGCGTGAGCGGCATCAACCACCCCGACATCGATTTCGGCTGGAAGGGCGGTGTCGTGACGCCGGAATTCCGCCGTCATATCGTCCAGGAGCATCCCGACGCCCTGCTGGAGAAATGCATCATCTACGACGGCGGCGCCCGCCGATACCAGCTTCCCGTCCACTTCGAAGAAGTGCTTGAATACTGGGAAGGCATCCGGGACCGGGCCGACCGCATCGACGCGCACGCCCTGATCGAGGAGAAACTCGGGTACGTCGGTCCCCTGGAATTCGAAGACTGGCTGGCCGTCACGCACCTGAAAGGGCTGCCCGGCCTGGAAGACCTCTGGACAGCCGAACAGGCCCTCTTCGGGCGCCCGCTCGACCTGAAAGCGCTGGCCGACCGCCGCATCGCATCGATCAACCATCTCAAACAGCAATATGAAAAAGACTGACGTTGACTACACCGACCGCGCGGTGGACCGTGCCGGACGGAAATCGAACCTGAGCATGTTCATGGTGATGCTCGGCTTCACCTTCTTCTCCGCCAGCATGTGGGTGGGCCAGCAGTTGGCCGCCGGCCTCGACTGGTGGGACTTTGTGTGGGCCCTCCTCATCGGTGGCCTCATCCTGGCCGCCTACACCGGCTCCCTGGGCTTCATCGGCGCCGAGAGCGGCCTGTCGCTCGACATGCTCGCCCGCCGGAGCTTCGGAACGAAAGGCAGCTGGCTTCCCAGCGCGATGATCAGTTTCACGCAGATCGGCTGGTTCGGCGTGGGTCTGGCGATGTTCGCCATCCCGGTGGCCAAGCAGATCCTGGGCCTGGAAGTGACGCCCGACCATATGCCCTGGCAGGGTTACCTGCTGGTGGCCATCGCCGGCATCCTGATGACCGCGAGCGCCTACTTCGGCATCAAAAGCCTGACGATCATCAGCTACATCGCCGTTCCGCTGGTCGCCATCCTCGGCACCACGGCCATGATCATGGCCGTCCGTCAGGGCGAAGTGGGTCTGATCGAGCAGTTCGCCCAGGGTACCAAGACGCTCGGCGTCATCGCCGGCGCCGGCCTGGTGGTGGGCAGCTTCGTGTCGGGCGGTACCGCGACGCCGAACTTCACCCGCTTCGCCAAGAGTGCCAAAGTGGGCCTCTGGACCACCGTGGTCGCCTTCTTCATCGGCAACTCGCTGATGTTCCTCTTCGGCGCCGTGTCCAGCATCTACGCCGGCGGCAACGACATCTTCGACGTGATGATCAACCTGAACCTCTTCTATTTCGCCCTGCTGGTCCTCGGTCTCAACATCTGGACGACCAACGACAACGCCCTGTATTCGGGCGGCCTCGGCCTGTCGAACATCACCGGCCTGACCAAGAAGACGATGGTCATCATCTCGGGCATCATCGGCACCGTGGCGGCCGTGTGGCTCTACTGGAACTTCTGCGGCTGGCTCAACGTGCTCAACTGCACGCTTCCGCCGGTGGGCATCATTCTGATTCTCCACTACTTCATGAACCGCAAGGCGTACGCCGAAGGCACCGTTCCGGAAAAGACGGTCAACTGGTGGGCCATCGCGGGAGTGGTGATCGGCGCGGTGGTCGCCAACCTGGTGAAGTGGGGCTTCCCCGCCATCAACGGTATGGTCGTCGCCGCCATCTGCTTCCTGATCGGACAGAAAGTGCAGAAATAACGTTTATTTCCCGGCCTTGTCCAGGACCAGGGTGGCGTCGCCGCCCACGGGAACGATTTCGGGCTTGGACGATTTCCTGAGCGCGCGGGCGATTTGGACCAGCAAGGTCGAATCGCGCTCGCGCGCTTCGGCTATCTTGCGGTCGAGGTCGCGGACCTGCGGATCGAAGCCTTCGTCGAAGAAACCGGCGCGGGCTTTGAGCTCCAGGACCTTGCGGACCTTGGCATCGAGTTCTTCCAGGGGCCAGACGCCCGTTTCGACGGAATCGGCGATGGCGTCGATCGAAAGCTTCACATCGTCGGGCATCAGGATCATGTCGCTGCCGGCGCGATAAACGGCCGTGTTGACTTCGAGCGGCGAACGACCGGCTGCCACGCCCTGCATCCCGACGGCGTCGGTGATGACCGTGCCGCGGAAACCCTGTTCGCCGCAGAGCAGGTCTTTCATACACGGGGCCGAGATCGACATCGGAATGCCGGTGGAATCGATGGACGGAATGCTCATATGGGCCACCATAATCATCTCGACGCCGCTGTCGATCAGCATCTGGAACGGCTTCAGTGCGACGCAGTCGAACCAGTCACGGTCGTAGAGCACGACGGGCATCTCGTAGTGGGAGTCCACCGTGGTGGCGCCGTGTCCGGGATAATGCTTGCCGCAGGCGTAGATGCCTTCGTCCTGCATGCCGTGCATATAGGCGGTGGCGTAGGCGCCCACCAGTTGCGGATCGCTGTCGAAGGAGCGTTGACCGTCGGACGCGTCGTACGGATCGGGACAGACGTCAGCCACGGGGGCGTAGTTCACATAGATGTTCAGGTCGCGGAGTTCGCGGCCCACATTGCGGCCCATCTGGTAGAGCAGCCGTTCGCTCCGGCGCCCTTCGAGCCGGCCGAGGATCCGCTGGCGGGGATAGGGGAGATATTCCGCGAAGCGCATGGCGGCGCCCCATTCGGCGTCGGTGGCCACCAGCAGCGGCAGTTTTGCCAGAGACTGCAGTTCGTTGGTTCGCTCGATGAAGGGACCGATGGGCCCGCGCATAAGAATCAGGCAGCCCACGCCATAGTCCCGGATGAGGGAATCCTGCAGGGCGCGGGTGGCGTCGCTCGGTTCGCGGCTGATCTCGATGACGAAAAGCTGGGCCACTTTTTCGCGGATGGAAAGCTGCTCCATCAGCGCGTCGACCTGGGCCTGGTGGCGCAGGTCGGCCGAATTGTCGTGGCATCCTGCTGCGGAAAACAGGACCGCCAGCAGCAGGGCGAGAGACAGGAAGCGTTTCATCAACCGAGCAGCGCTTTCACGGCGGCGGAGATGGCGCGGCCGTCGGCCACGCCGGCCAGGCGCTTGGAGGCGACGCCCATCACCTTGCCCATGTCGCGGATGGAGGTGGCGCCGACTTCGGCCACGATCTCGCGGACTTTGGCTTCCAGTTCTTCGGGGGAGAGCTGCTTGGGCAGGTAGCGTTCCATCACGGCCGCTTCGGCCAGTTCGTTGTCGGCCAGTTCCTGCCGGCCGTTGTCGACATAGACCTGGGCGGTTTCCTTGCGCTGCTTGATGAGTTTCTGGATCATTTTCAGCACGTCGGCGTCGGTGACTTCCTTCGAACCGCCCTCGGCGGTCTTGAAAAGGAGGATTTCGTTCTTGACGGCGCGTACGGCGGCCATTGCCACGGCATCGTGGGCCTTCATCGCGGCCTTGATGTCTTCCTGGATTTGTTGTTCGAGTGTCATCATAATACAAATATAATAATTATCTTTGTAGGAAGACTCATCATTAATTATTCCCAATATGAAAAAACTGATCCTGATCGCAGCGCTCGCCTTGGTCGCCTGGAGCCCCGTCGATGCGCAGAACCCGCTTTTGCAAAAGAGGTACAAAACCCCGTACGAGATTCCTCCGTTCGAGATCCTGACCATCGACAATTTCCGCGAAGGCATGCTCAAGGGTATGGAGCAGCACAAGCAGGAAATTCAGGCCATTGTGGACAACCCGGAAGAGCCGAGCTTCGAGAACGTCATCGTGGCCCTCGAAAAGAGCGGCAAGCTGATGTCCAAGACCAGCTCCGTGTGGGGTTCGCTCAACAGCGCCAGTTCCACCCCCGAGCTCCAGGCTTTCGCCCGCGAGATGAACCCGCTCACCGCCGCCCACAGCAACGAGATGCGGATGAACAAGAAACTCTTCGAGAAAGTCAAGTATGTCTACGACCATCAGGACAAGTATAACCTGAACAAAGAGCAGAAACGCCTCCTGCAGAAAACCTACGACGGCTATGTCAACGGCGGCGCCCTGCTCGATGCCGCGAAGCAGGCCGAGATCGCCAAGATCAACCTCGAACTTTCCAAACTCCAGCTCCAGTTCAGCCAGAACCTGATGCACGACACCAACAACACCTATGTGATCGTCGACACCGTGAAGGAACTGGAAGGCCTGTCGCAGGACAACATCGACCGTGCCGCCGCCCTGGCGGAGCGCATCGGCCAGAAGGGCAAGTACGCCTTCAACATGCAGCGTCCCAGCTGCAACCCCGTACTGCAGTACTGCAAGAACCGCAACCTGCGCAAACAGGTCTATGAGATGTACAACAACCGTTGCAACCACAACGACGAGTACGACAACAAGGCCCTCGCCGCCCGCATCATCGAGCTCCGCCTGAAACGGGCCAACATCATGGGCTACACCGACTACGCCGCCATGTCGCTCAAGGACCGCATGGCCGGCAACGCCGCCAACGTCTATGCGCTGCTCGACCAGATCTGGGCCCCGGCCGTGAAGAAGGCTGGCGAAGAGATCGCCGACATCAAGGCCATGATGAAGAAAGACCGCGTCAAGGGCGAACCCCAGCCGTGGGACTATATGTACTATCTCGACAAGGCCAAGAAAGCCAAGTTCGACATCGACGAGGCCCTCGTCTCCGAATATCTGGAGATCAACCAGGTGCAGCAGGGCATCTTCTACGTGGCCAACAAGCTCTACGGCCTCTCCTTCAACGAGCGGACCGAAGACTATCCGCAGTACGAGAAGACCGCCAAGTCGTGGGACGTCATCGATCGCGACGGCAACGTGATCGCCATCTTCTACAGCGACTACTTCCCGCGTGACGGCAAGGGCGCCGGCGCCTGGTGCGGCGGTTTCCGCGGCCAGACCTACGACGGTGCGCAGCGCGTGCAGCCCATCGTGACGAACGTCTGCAACATGACCCTGCCTTCCGGCGACAAACCGGCTCTCCAGACCCTCGACAACGTGGAAACCATGTTCCACGAGTTCGGCCACGCCCTCCACTCCTTCTTCCGCAACGTCCACTACAGCGGCGTCTCGGGCACCGAGCGCGACTTCGTGGAGCTGCCTTCCCAGATCAACGAGCACTGGGCCTTCGAACCCGAGGTGCTGAAGGTCTATGCGAAGCACTACAAGACGGGTGAAGTGATCCCGCAGGAACTCATCGACAAGATCGAAGCCAGCGGCAAGTACGGCCAGGGCTTCGCCACGGTCGAGTATCTCGCCGCCTCCTATGTGGATATGGACCTCCACGTGCTGACCGCGGTTCCCGCCAACTTCGACGTGATGGAATTCCAGGCGAAGAAACTTGCCGAGCGCGGCATTCCCAAGCAGATCCTCCCGCGCTACAGCGTGACCAACTTCAGCCACTCCATCGGCGGCGGCTACAGCGCCGGCTACTACAGCTACATCTGGGCCGAAGTGCTCGACTGCGACGCCTTCCAGGCCTTCAAGGAGACGGGCGACATCTTCAACCAGGATGTGGCAGAGCGCTTCCGCAAATATGTCCTCACGCCGGGCGGTATCGACAAGGGCACCGTCATGTACCAGAACTTCCGGGGCCGTCAGCCGCAGGTGGACGGTCTGCTGGAAAACCGCGGCCTGAAATGAGGCGCCTCCTGCTGACTCTGGCCTTCCTCGCGACCGCTTTCGCGGGGAAGGCCCAGCCTTTTGTCTCGCAGCGCCCCGCGCCTGCAGACCGGCTCTTCGTGAGCCAGGCCGTGGAAAACAAGATCGCCGAGGTCACGCAGCTGCTCACCAATCCGCGCCTGGCCTGGATGTTCGCCAACTGTTTCCCGAACACCCTCGATACGACCGTCCACTTCGGCAAGGACGCGGAAGGCCGCTGGCGGACCTTCGTCTATACGGGCGACATCCACGCCATGTGGCTCCGCGACTCCGGGGCGCAGGTCTGGCCCTATGTGCAGCTGGCCCGCGGCGACGCGCATCTGCAGAACATGCTCGCCGGCGTGATCAACTGCCAGTTCAGCCTGCTCTGCATCGATCCCTTCGCCAATGCCTTCAACGACGGACCGACCGGCGGCGGCTGGCAGACCGACTACACGAAGATGGACCCCAACCTGCACGAGCGCAAGTGGGAGATCGACTCCGAGTGCTATCCCATCCGGCTGGCCTATCATTATTGGAAAACCACGGGCGATACCTCGGTCTTCGGCGACACTTGGCTCGAAGCCATGCGCAAGGTACTCGCCACGCTCCGGGAGCAGCAGCGCAAGGAAGGGCGCGGATCCTACAAGTTCCAGCGCAATTCGCACGTCCCGACCGACACCCAGGCCGGGTACGGATGGGGCAACCCCGTCCGTCCGGTGGGGCTCATCGCCTCGGCCTTCCGGCCGTCCGACGATGCCACGACCTTCCTCTTCCTGGTCCCCTCCAACTTCTTCGCGGTGACTTCGCTGCGCAAGGCGGCCGAGATCCTCGAAACCGTCAATGGCGAGAAAGCCCTGGCCGGCGAATGCCGCGCCCTGGCCGACGAGGTGGAGAAGGCCTTGCTCGAATATGCGACGGTGGAACATCCCAAGTACGGGACGATCTATGCTTTTGAAGTCGACGGCTTCGGCAACAAACTGATGATGGACGACGCCAACGTGCCCAGCCTGCTGGCCATGCCGTATCTGGGCGACGTCGATCCGAA
>CACYZM010000035.1 GCA_902778855.1 uncultured Bacteroidia bacterium | reverse complement strand
GAATCCACCGATTTCCTGAAGCTCAAGAACGTCACCTTCAGCTACGACTTCCCCGCCACGATGCTCAAGAAGATCCGGCTGAGCGGCCTTCAGATTTTTGTCGACGCGTACAACATCTACACCCTCACGAACTACGGCGGCTACGATCCCGAATCCATCGGCAACGACCGGGGTCTCTACCCGCAGTCCAAGAGCGTCAGCGCAGGCTTAAAGCTTAACTTCTAAAGACACACGACCATGAAGAAACATATCTATACCCTTGCTGCATGCCTGATGGCGGCGCTGCTTGCCGCCTCCTGCAACAGTCTGCTCGATATCAACACGAAGCACGCGCTCGACGAAAGCAAGATCCGGACGGAAGAAGGTTGCGAAGGCCTCATCGTGGGCGTCTACGACCTGATGCAGAGTCCGACCTACACGGCCCGCGACCTCATCTGCCTGCCCGATGTAATGGGCGACAACCTGCAGCCCACTCCGGGCGCCAGCCGGTATAACAGGCAGTACAACTTCATCCCGCGCTACCATATGGACATCTGGGGTTCGGCCTACGAGTTGATCGAATCGCTCAACGAAGCCCTGGAAATCCTCAACACGCTCCCGACCACCGACAAGGCCAAGGCCATCCGCGGCGAAGCCCTGTTCCTGAGAGCCTACAACTACTTCTACCTCGCCGCCATCTACGGCCGGATGCCGGGGCACGAAGTGCAGAACTTCAACCTCTGCGTCCCGCTCATCACCAAGCCTTTCTTCAACGATTCGGACAATGTGGCCGAAAGTTCGATGGTGGCCCGCGCCAATGTGGAGACCGTCTGGAAAGCGATTTCCGACGACCTGAACGAGGCCTACGAGTGCCTGGCCAACACCAAGCCCACAGGCTCGGTCTACCGGGTTTCGGCCATGACCGTCAAAGCGCTCCAGTCGAGAGTATATCTCTATATGGGCGAATGGCGTGACGCGATCGACGCGGCAGACTTCGTCATCAAGAACTCCGGCGTCGACATCTATGCCGGCACCTACACCGACGTCTTCTCCAAGGGACGGGAATCCCTCTGGCAGCTCCACTTCACCGAAACGGAGAGCCTCGCTTCCTCGTCGCTGCACTCAATGTACGGCACCGTCGACAACGGCAACCGCGATGCGGAAGGCTACGGCGACGGCAAGGGAGCCGGCGACGCCCAGCTTTCCGTCACGCCCGACTTCATGGCTTTGATCGACATGGACCAGGACACCCGGGCCGGCGCCCTGCGCAAGGTGCACTTCAACGGGCAGAACCTGTGGTGGTCCACCAAGTTCAACAGCTGGGGCGGACAGTTCGGCCTCGACGACATTCCCCTCATCCGGATCTCGGAGATCTACCTCAACCGGGCCGAAGCCTATGCCCATCTGAACGATATCAGCAAGGCGCGCGCCGACGTCAATCTCCTCCGCAACAAACGCGGACTGACCGACACCGATGTGCCCGACTCCGGCGTCCTGGAGGAAGTCCTCCTTCAGCGCCGCATCGAACTCGCCTTCGAAGGACACCGCTTCTTCGACCTCAAGCGTCTCGGCAAAGACATCGCCCGGCCCGCCGGCATGCCTACGATCCCCTACGACGACTACCGTGTCGTGGCCAGCATCGGAACTTCCGAGCTGGACGTGAACACCCTTCTCGTAAACAACCCGGGCTATTAACAGACAACTACCATGAAACACAAGATAATCTTACTTTTCGCAGCCGCGCTGGCAGTCTTGACGGCCTGCCAGGAACAGGACTGGACCTATCAGGGAGAACAGTTCTTTGAATACAGCCCCTACGAAAACGGACAGAGTTTCAGCGGAGGCCTGTTCTCCAAAGAAAACGCCGTCGTGGGCGAGGACGCCATCTGCGTGCAGCTCATCGCGCATTCCACGGCCGCCGTGACCGTCAGATACCGCATCGCCGAACAGGTCTTCTACCTGCGGAATGAAAGCGCCTACGTGACCGCCGTTCCCGCCGGGACGGACCCCGCCACCGTGGACACTCTCCGGACCGAAGCCGTGTACGGAGAGGAGTACGAGATCCTCTCGTCCGGGTTCGACCCGAATTCCATGACCGGCTCCATCGTCATTCCAGCCGGCGAGTATTTCGGACGGATCAACCTCAATATGAAAGTCAAGGCGGGTGCCTCGTTCTATATGGTCCTGGAGGACTCCCCGGACTGCCGGGCCAACAAGCCCACGTCCATCCTCCGGTATACGCTTGCGCCCGACAAGGTCTTCTACTTTGAAGAGTCCTTCCTGCAGAGCATCCCGTCGACCTGGCAGATCATCGACAAGGACGGCGACGGTTATTGCTGGGAGTTCTACAAACGCGGGGCATGCTCCGACTCCTACCTCAGTGCAGCCGGCGCCCTCAGCCCCGAGAACTATCTGATCTCGCCCAAGATCGCGATTGGAAAACGGGCACAGGTCGTGCTCGAATTCACCCTCGAAACGGGCTCCAAGAGCTATTCCGAGGAAAGCTATCGCGTCATCGCCTCCGAATCACCCATCACGATCGACAACTGCCGTGACGCGGACATCGTGCAGGACTGGAAGACCCTCGACAGTTCCTACTACGACGGTGTGACCGACCAGGTCGACCTCTCGGCCTATGCCGGCAAGGAGATATACATCGGCATCGTCCACGGCAACTGCACCGACCAGAAGTTCCTCTGGCTCTATAACCTGGTCGTCTATGGAATGTAAACTCGACGCCCGTCTGCAGCAGATCTTTCTGGAGCTGACGAGCATAGATGCCGTCTCATCGCAGGAATTGCCTGTGGCGGAGTACATCCGGGACTTTGTCGGCAAACTGGGCCTCGAGGCCCATATGGACGACGCCGCGAAGCTTTCGGGCGGCAATGCCGGCAATGTCATCGTGCCCATCCTGGGTGGCGGGGAATTCTTCCTCGCCGCCCATATGGACACGCCCCGCTCCACCGCCGGGCTGAAGCATCGCTTCCTGGCCGATCGCATCACCTCGGACGGCACCACCCCGCTCGGCGTGGACGACCGGGGCGGCGTGTCCGAGATCCTGTATGCCGTCGAAAAGGCGGCGAAGGCCGGCACGCTGCAGCCCGCCACGCTGCTGTTCTCCGTGTGCGAGGAAACCACCATGGCCGGGTCGCTCTCCTACAAGCCCGCGCCCGGCATCCGCTATGGGTTCGTCTTCGACTCCTTCATGCGCCCGGGCAACTTCGTCCAGGCCACCTGCGGCATGATCCAGTTCACGTTCCACGTAAAGGGCAAGAGTGCCCACGCCGGCATCGCGCCCGAAAACGGGGTCAACGCCATCCGCATCGCGGGCGAAGCCATTTCCCGCTTCCCCTTCGGATGGCGCGGGAACATGGCGAACGCGAACATCGGCGTCGTCTGCGGCGGCACCGGCACAAACGTGGTCTGCGACGACGTCTTCCTCAAAGGTGAAATCCGCAGTGCCACCCGCGAAGAGGGCGAAGCCTGCCTGAACAGCATCCTCGCCGACTTCCGGCAGACCTGCGAGAAGTACGGCGGCACCCTCGAGGCGGACTGGGAGTGGGATTTCCGTCCCTATGAGATCCTCGAAGACGACATTCCCTACAAGCGCTTCGCCAAGGCGGCTGCGGCCTGCGGGCTCGAAGCCGTCCCCCAGCCCACCATGGGCGGAAGCGACGCCAATACCTACAACCACACGGGGCTCAAGGCCATCAACCTCGGGGTTGGCGCCCAGAACCCGCACGGCAACGACGAATTCATCCTGTACGAAGACCTGCAGAAGGCCTCCGACATCGCCTATTACCTACTTACCGAAAAATTATGAAAACGCTGAACCTATTCCTTCTCTTCGCGCTCGGAGTCCTGTTCTCCGGCTGCACGAACAGTTATGCCTATATGCCCGAAGAAGTCGACGGGCAGGGAACCCTCGTCATCCAGGGCGGCGGCGACCGTCACCCCGACATCGTGAAGGCCATCATCGACAATGCGGGCGGCAAGGATTCCAAGATCCTCGTGGTCCCGTTCGCCAGCGGCTACGCCGATGAAGTCGGTCCGGAACAGGCGAAGGAATTCGCCGACGCCGGCTGTCCTTCTGCCGACTATATCCTCTGCGCCAAAGAAGATCTGGACAAACCCGAGAATATGGAAAAACTCCGGGGCGTGACCGGCATCTTCTTTTCCGGCGGCGACCAGAACCGCCTCGTCGCCTATCTGGAAGGCACCAATTTCCTGGAAGCGATCCGCCGCCTCTATGCCGCAGGTGCCGTGGTGGCGGGCACCAGCGCCGGCGCGGCCGTGATGAGCGACATCATGCTGACGGGCAACGCCACCGCGGGCAATTCCGACGACTTCAATTACTTCAAGGCAGGTGCGGTGGAAACGTCCAAGGGCTTCGGTTTCCTCAAGAGCATCATCGTCGACCAGCATTTCGTCGCCCGCAAGCGGCAGGTGCGTCTGATGAACGTGCTCCTGGACAACCCCGGCTATCGCGGAATCGGCATTGACGAGGCCACGGCCATCGTCGTCAAGCCCGACAACACGATGACCGTCGTGGGAGCCAGCAAAGTCCTGATGTACGAACCGGTCGGCCAGAACTCCTACAAGTTGACGGTCCTTTCGGCCGGGGAGAGCCGTAAACTCTAATCCTTTATGAACGCGCAAAGACGTAAAAAAGGCAAGGTCAAAATCCCGCACACGTTCGTCATCATCTGCTCGATGATCCTGCTGTGCGGGGTGATGACCTGGTTCGTCCCGGCCGGGCAGTTCGACCACCAGCAGGTGGTCGTCAACGGCTCCTCCCGGGACATCATCGTGCCGGGGTCCTATCACCACGTGGAACAGGCGCCCCAGACCTGGCAGATTTTCGGAGCCTTCCTGAAAGGGTTCCAGATGCAGGCGGCCATCATCGCCTTCGTGTTGATCATCGGCGGAGCGTTCCAGATCATGAACAGCAGCAAGGCCATCGACTTCGGCATCATGACCTTCCTGCGCAAGTCGAAACAGTGGGAGTCGAAGGGGCTGGTGCGCAAGATCGGCGTCGGGCCCATCGTCATCACGATTACCATGATCATCTTCAGCCTCTTCGGGGCGATCTTCGGGATGAGCGAGGAGACGCTGGCCTTCGTCATCATCTTCGTACCGCTGGCCATCTCAATGGGATACGACTCCATCACGGGCCTGCTGATGGTTTACGTGTCGGCCCACATCGGCCTTTCCGGAGCCATCTTCAATCCCTTCACGATCGGCATCGCGCAAGGCCTGTCGGGCATTCCGCTCTTTTCAGGCTTCGAGTACAGGGCGTTTATCTGGATGATCCTGACCATCCTGATCATCGCCTTTGCGCTCTTCTATGCGGCCAAGGTCAAGAAGAATCCGAAGGCTTCGCCGATGTACGAGCTGGACGCCTTCTGGCGCAACCGCACCGAAGAGGCCGCGGAGGCCCATTTCGACTATGAGACGCCGCGTGCGGCCTGGATTACCTTCGCGTTGGTAAACATCGTGCTCATCCTCTTCTCCGTCTTCTATCCGATGACGACGATGACGGTGGGCGAATCGAGTTTCACCTTCCCCTGGGTACCTGTGCTGACCGCGCTCCACGCGCTGCTCGGCTTTTTCCTACTCCGGAAATCGTGTCTCTACTATGTGCTCGAAATCCTCCTGTTTACCATCCTCTTCCTGGTAGTCGGCGTACTGGGCCACGGCTGGTACGTGATGGAGATTTCCGCCCTGTTCCTGGCGATGGGCATCATTTCGGGATTTGCGATGGGTGCGAATGCGAGCAAGGTCGCGCTGGAATTCATCGCCGGCGCCAAGGACATCATCACGGCGGCGATCATCGTCGGCCTAGCCGGCGGCATTATCATCGTCCTGCAGGACGGCCACATCATGGACACGATCCTCTACGCCCTCGCGGGCACGATGGAAGGAAGCGGCAAGGGTACGACAGCTTCGCTGATGTACCTCATCCAGACCTGTCTGAACCTCTTCATCCCGTCCGGCACCGCCAAGGCTGCGTTGACGATGCCCATCATGGCCCCGTTCTCCGACATCGTGGAACTGTCCCGTCAGACCACGGTGCTGGCCTACCAGCTGGGCGACGGCTTCACGAACATGATCACGCCCACCTCGGCCGTGCTTATGGGCGCCCTCGGCATTGCGAAGGTCCCTTACGACATCTGGTTCAAGTGGTGGTGGAAGATCCTCCTCTGCTTTATGGTTCTCGGCCTGGCGTTCCTGCTGGTCACGGTTATGGTGCCGTTGAATGGGTTTTAGGGGAGGATTGTGCTTAGGATTGGGATTGGGATTGTGCTCGGCATCAGAGATGCCTGCGCATTCGCTCCCGATGGTCGCGGCTTTCGGCCCAAGGGCCTCAGGTCCTTGCGGAGAGATCGGGATTCGAACCCGAGATACGCTTTTGGCGTATACACGCTTTCCAGGCGTGCCTCTTAAGCCACTCGAGCATCTCTCCCAGTTTTTTTGGGACTGCAAATATAGATATTTTCGCGATTCTTCTAAAAAAAATGTTTACTTTTGTAGGAGAAAACCAAATCAAAAAATATCTACTTATGAAAAAGGTCTTATTTGCATTGGTTCTGATTGGCGGTATTTTCGCCATGTCGAGCTGCTCGAAAGAGTGCAACTGCACGGTCAAACTCAACGGTACGGTCCTGGCTGAAAGTTCGATTACGCTGGATCAGGGCGAGAAGTGCTCGGATTACTCCGGCAAAGGCAGCCTTCTGGGTGTGACCGGTGAAATTCGTTGCACGCCGAAGCTCTTCTAGTCTCCGCTTTGAAAAAAAACGACTTGATCAAGTATGTATTCCGGGTTCTGCCCGGAATACTTTTTTTGATTTCGGCCACGGCCAAGCTGGCGGGAATCGACGCATTTGAACTGTATCTGTTCAGCTTCGGATGGTTCCCGCTCGGCACATCCTATCTGCTGGCCCGGCTCGTCATCGCGGCGGAATATACGCTGGGCATCCTGCTCATCGCCAATTTCTACCCGAAACTGTCGTTTTGGGGCAGCGTGGCGATGCTGGGCGGGTTCTCGGTTTTCCTGGCGTGGCTTCTGCTGGCCGGGAATCACGACAACTGCCACTGTTTCGGCGAATGGGTGGATCTCAGCCCCGGCCAGTCGCTGCTGAAAAACGCGGTTTTGCTGGCGCTGTTAATCCCGGGAGCCGGAATCAAGCCTTTCCGCATCCGCCGCAAACCTTGGTGGCTCGCCGCAGCGATCGTCGTGCCGCTGGCGGCCGTACTGATCGCTTCGCCGCCTGATAACTGGCGTTACGATTCCTACACGTCCCGCGACATGGTCAACGAACCCGTGTTCCGTGAAGCGGTCGAGAGCGGGATGCTTCCCCACTCCGTGGTGGAAGGCGACCACGTGGTCTGCTTCTACAGCCTCAAATGCAATTTCTGCCGGATGTCGGCCCGGAAACTGATGATGCTCCGCGAGCGCGGGGATTTCTCGGGCGCTCCGATCATCGCCATCATCGGCCGAGGCGAGGACACCGATCCCAATCCGTTCCTGGAAGAGACGGGATTCCGTCCCGACGAGATCCATTTCATCGAGCCGGCCGACTTTTTGCATATCACCAACGGTTCGATGCCCCTGATCCTGGTGATGCACGACGGGGCCATCGTCGAAAAATTCAATTACAGAAGTCTTCATTGACCATGAAACGATCTTTCCACAAGTTTTTCCGTTCCATCCTGGCAGCCCTGCTGGGCCTGGGCACGTCAGCCTGCGAAATTCCCGCCATGTACGGCACGCCCCACGCCGACTGGTCCGTCAAAGGAAAAGTCGTCGACGAGGAATACAAGCCCGTAGCCGGCCTGCAAGTCGCGCTGGGCAATCGGTTTGAAAACACCCCCGACGTCATTTATGACGAGAACTACCGGCCGCTCGACACCCTGTACACGGCAGCCGACGGCACGTATTCCGTCAAGCGGACGGATTTCCCGATCGACCGGTTGGAAATCCGCGTCCAGGACATCGACGGGCCCGCGGGCGGCGGCGAATTCCAGGATGCGGGCCTGATCATCCGGGATATCGAATACAAGGACGGGAAAGGCTGGTACGCCGGCCATGCCGAGATCGACGCACCCGACATCATCGTTCGGAAGAAGCCTTGACCTTCTTGCGTTTTTCAGGTTTTCCTTATATCTTTGCAGGATATATCGGAATCTAAAAAACGGCTATGATAACGAAGAAGCAGATCGAAGCTTTCGAAACGATCGAAACGCCTTTCTATTTCTACGACCTGGACCTCCTGCGCCAGACGCTGGACACCTACAGGCAGCAAATCGACAAATACGGCTGGAACGCCCATTACGCCCTGAAGGCCAACGCCAACGGTCCGATCCTCGACATCATCCGGGACCACGGCCTGGGTGCCGACTGCGTGAGCGGCAACGAGGTGAAACTCGCCGTCAAGGCGGGCTTCGATCCCCAGAAAGTAGTCTATGCCGGCGTCGGCAAGTCCGACAAGGAAATCAAGGCCGCCCTGCGGGCCGGCATCTTCAGCTTCAACTGCGAGAGCGTGCCGGAAATCCGGATCATCAACGACCTGGCGGCCGCGATGGGGCGAAAGGCCCGGATCTCGATCCGCGTGAATCCCGACATCGACGCCCATACCCATAAATACATCAGCACCGGCCTCAAGGAGAACAAATTCGGCATCAGCCCCTGGGCCTTCCAGGATGTGGCGGACCTGCTGCCGCAGTGCCCGCACGTCGAACTGATCGGCCTGCATTTCCACGTGGGCTCCCAGATTACCGAGATGCCCGTCTTCGCCCTCCTCTGCCGCCGCATCGAGGAACTGCAGCAGTGGTTCATCCAGCGCGAGATTCCTATCCGTAACCTCAACCTGGGTGGCGGCCTCGGCGTGAACTACCAGGATCCGAACGGCGACCCGATCGCGCACTTCGAAGACTATTTCGACGTGATCCGCCGCAACCTCGTGGTCCGTCCCGGCCAGAACGTCCATTTCGAGCCGGGTCGTGCGCTGGTGGCCCAGTGCGGCCATCTGATCAGCCGCGTGCTTTATGTGAAGGTGGGCAAGGAGAAGAAGTTCGCCATCCTCGACGCAGGCATGAACGACCTCATCCGTCCGGCCCTGTACCAGGCCTGGCACGACATCGAGAACCTGAGTTCCACGGGGCGGAAACTCCGCTACGACGTGGTGGGTCCCGTGTGCGAATCGAGCGACTGCTGGGGCCAGAAGCGGATGCTGAACACTTGCAAGCGTGGCGACCTGGTGGCCATCCATTCCGCCGGCGCCTACGGCCAGGTGATGGCGATGCGCTACAACCAGCGCGATCTGGCGAAAGCCGTGTATTCCGACGATTTGAAGAAGTAACGAACCATGTTTGAAAATTTAACCGACCGGCTGGAAAGATCGTTCCGGCTCATCAAGGGACAAGGCAGGATCACGGAGGTCAACATCTCCGAAACCATGAAGGACGTGCGCAAGGCACTCCTCGACGCCGATGTCAGTTATAAAATAGCCAAATCCTTCTGCGACGACGTCAAGCAGAAAGCGCTCGGTCAGGACGTGCTCAAGGCCGTCCGTCCCGAGCAGATGATGATCAAGATCGTGCACGACCAGCTGGCCGAACTGATGGGCAGCGAGCACAGCGAGATCAACGTCAAGGGCCATCCCGGCATCGTGCTGGTGGCCGGCCTCAACGGTTCCGGTAAAACCACTTTCTGCGGCAAGCTGGCACTCAACCTCAAGAGCAAGCGCGGCATGAAGGTGCTGGTCGCCGCCTGCGACACGTTCCGCCCGGCCGCCATCGAGCAGTTGAAGACGCTCTGCGGCCAGATCCAGGTGGACTGCTACTCCGAAGACGGGGTGAAGGATCCGATCCAGATCGCGCAGCACGCCATCGAGAAAGCCCGGCGCGAAAGCTACGCCGTGGTGGTGATCGATACCGCCGGCCGTCTGGCCGTGGACCAGGCGCTGATGGATGAAATCTCCGCCCTCCACCAGGCCGTGAAGCCTACGGAGACCCTGTTCGTGGTCGACGCGATGACCGGCCAGGATGCCGTGGAGACGGCCAAGGCCTTCAACGACCGCCTCGACTTCGACGGCGTGGTCCTGACCAAGATGGACGGCGACACCCGCGGCGGTGCGGCCCTCTCGATCAAGGCCGTGGTGGGCAAGCCCATCAAGTTCGTCTCCTCGGGCGAAAAGATGGAAGCCCTCGACATCTTCTATCCGAAGCGTATCGCCGACCGCATTCTCGGCATGGGCGACGTGGTCACCCTCGTTGAGAAGGCGCAGGAGCAGTTCGACGAAGAGGAAGCCCGCAAGCTGCACAAGAAGATCGCCCGCGACCAGTTCACCCTGCAGGATTTCTACGACCAGATCCAGCAGATCAAGAAGATGGGCAACATCAAGGACCTGGCTTCGATGATCCCCGGCGTCGGCCGCGCCCTCAAGGACGTGGACATCGACAACAGTTCGTTCAAGCAGACCGAGGCCATCATTCTCTCGATGACTCCTTACGAGAAGGAAAATCCGACCTTCATCAACGGCTCCCGCCGCAAGCGCATCGCCGCCGGCAGCGGCACCACCCTCGCCGACGTCAACCGTCTCCTCAAGCAGTTCGAGACCACCCGCAAGACCATGAAGACCATGACCACCCAAAACCCGATGGCCGCACGTCTCTTAAAGAAAAAGAAACGGAAATAGCTTCATCGAGCGTACCGATGGTTGCGGGGGAAGGCCCCTTCACGGAGTTTTTGCGGGGAGGTTTGTGCGACCCAGCCGTAGCGGATGTGAAGGGGCCTTCCCCCGCAACAAACAGATTGGCGATGCCGGTGGGCAGTTCCCCCTATTACAACTGATCGTTCCGATAACGATAGTTGCTGCGCAGTCGTTCGAAGTTTTCGGGATGTCTGCGCAGCGCCGTATCATCGGCGAGGATGTCGTAGGGTTCCCGGGGCAGCTCGATGTCACGGACGAGGAAACTGCGCAGTTGGGGGATATCGAAGAAATCGCCGACGGCGCGGACGACGGCTTGGGTACCGTTGATTTTTCCCTGAATGGAATAGCCGGCGATGTGGGGCGTGGCGATGTCGGCGACGGCGAGAAGGTCGCGGTTGATATCGGGTTCGTGCTTCCAGACGTCGACCACGAGCCGGCCGAGCCGGGGCCGGGCGGCCAGGAGGGCCGATTCATCGACCACTTCCCCGCGGGAGGCGTTGAAAAAAGCGGCACCTTCTTTCATCGCGGCGAAGAAGGCCGCATCGGCGAAATCCCGGTTCTCGGGCCAGAGCGGAATGTGCAGCGTGACGATGTCGGACTGGGCCAGCAGATCGGACAACGGCGTGAAGCCGGCCGGACCTTCCACAGCCTCACGCGGCGGGTCGCTCAGCAGCACCTGCATCCCGGCTTCGCGGGCCCGGGCGGCCACTTTCGAGCCGACGTGCCCTACCCCGATCACGCCCAGCGTCGCGCCGGGACGGTCGAGGCCCAGCGTCCGCAGGGCCACGGCAATGTACTGGGCGACGGCGTCGGCATTGCAGCCGGGCGCGCTTGCCACGGCAATGCCGCGGACGGCGCAGTAATCCAGATCGATATGGTCGGTTCCGATGGTCGCCGTGGCGATCAGCCGCACCGACGATCCATCCAGCAGCGAAGCGTTGCAACGGGTGCGCGTGCGGATAAGAAGCGCGACGGCGTTGCGAACCGCGTCCGGACCGATTTCGCGCCCCGGCAGATACTGTACATCGAACCAGTTTTCCAGCACACCCGCCAGAAAGGGGATGTCGCGGTCGACGATGATGAGTCCCCGTTTCATTTACGTCAGTTTCACCTGTTTGACCACTTCTTCCTGAAGCGCCGCATTAAGCCGGATCCGCAGATTCTCCGCCTGCATCTGCAGGTGTGCGCGTACCACGGACGAACTGATCCGACAGGTCAGCACACCGTCGCGGAACGTGTGGCGCGTGGTATATTCGCCGAGGCGGAACCGCCCCATCGAAAGGGCGTCCCACGCTGCATAAATGCGGGTGTTGCGCAGGCCTTCCGTCAGGTGGGATTCCTGGACGAAATCGGCGATGACCTCGCCGAGACTGCGGGTGGCTTCGCGTTTCATTCGGCGGTGATGTTTCCCGCATCGACCCGGTAGCTCCGGCACGGTGCGTCGATCCGGCGGGAGACGTCCTCCAGGCGGACCTTGTTGCTGTCGGTCAGGAAAATCTGCCCGAAATCGAGCGTGGAGACCAGCGCGAGCAGGTCTTCAACCCGCTGCATGTCGAGCTTGTCGAACACGTCGTCGAGCAAAAGGATGGGCGTCTGCCCGTAGACGTCACGCACGAAGCGGAACTGCGCGAGCTTGGTGGCCAGCAGGAAACTCTTCTGCTGCCCCTGCGAGCCGCTGCGGCGCAGCGAATGGCCGTCGAGGCGGAACGACAGGTCGTCGCGCTGGATGCCGGCCGTCGTGTAGCGGAGTACGCGCTCCCGTTCCGCCTCCCGGGCGAAGAGCTCGCCAAGCGGGGCTTCGTCGAGGTCGGAGCGATAGGCCAGGTCCACCTCTTCCTTGCCGCGGGAGAGCGTGGCGTAGAACTCCCGGATCAGGGGCCGGAGCTGCTCGCACAGGTTGCGGCGGGCCTGGTGCACATAGGCGGCGTGGGGTTCCATCCTTTCCGAGAAGGTCTCCAGCAGGAGATCGGAAGGCCGGTCGTCCTTCAGCAGGCGGTTGCGCTGCAGGAGCAGCTGGTTATAGGCCTGGATGTGGGCCAGGTACGACCGGTCGATCTGGGACAGGATGAAATTCATGTATTTGCGGCGCTCGTCGCCGGAGTCGTGGATCAGGGCCGTGTCGAGCGGCGAGACCATGACGACCGGCAGCAGGCCGACGTGTTCCGAAAAACGGGCGTAGGTCTTGGCGCCCCGGCGGAACACCTTCTCCCCGCCCCGGCGGATCGACGCGGCGATTTTCTCCTCGGTCCCGCCGTCCATCCGGTAGAAACCGCAGAGGGTCGCTTCGGGCGCCCCGTAGGCATATACATACTGGTCGGAAGCGGAGAAATAACTCTTGGTCATCGACAGGTAATAGATCGCGTCGAGCAGGTTGGTCTTGCCCGCACCGTTGCTGCCGTAGATGTAATTGACCTTCGGCGAGAAGGTCACTTCCGCCTCCGCGATATTCTTGAAATCGTGCAGTATAATCCTGGTTAAAAACATGTTAAAATCTTCTGCTACAAATGTACGGAAAAATCTTGGGGATTCCCATTTTTGTTGTAAATTTGCGGATTGCGTTAAACTCGCTAAAAATGCCCCCTGAGGCCGCTCGGGGCGGGGTTTGAAAAAAAGAAAAAACAAAAAAAATACTAAAAAACAATGGCAAAAAACAATCAACAGGAAACGCAGAACGAGCAGGTCACCACGGCCGTGTCGGGCGTTGAAGAATTTTTCAAGAAAAACCAGAAATGGATTGAATGGGTACTGATCGCCCTCCTCGTCGTCATCTTCGGCATTTTCGCCGTCAACCGCTGGGTCGTCGCCCCCGCCCGGGCCGAAGCCCAGGGCCAGATGTTCCAGGCCGAACGGCAGTTCGACGAAGGCAATTTCGAGGCCGCCCTCAACGGTGACGGCAACGTCCTCGGCTTTAACGACATCATCAGCAACTACGGCAAGAAAGCCGGCAAGAGCGTGTATCTGTACGCCGGTCTTTGCAACCTCAATCTCGGCAACAACGAGGAAGCCGTCGCCCAGCTCAAGAAATACAACGTCAAGGACAACGTCATGATGGGCCGCGCCTGCTGCGCCCTCGGCGATGCCTACTCCAACCTGAAGGACTACGCCAACGCGCTTGCTTCCTACAAGAAAGCAGCGACCTTCGATGCGACGAACCCCTACAATGCCAACTATCTGCTGAAGGCCGCCCTCGTGTGCGAGGAGACCGGTGACACCGACGCCGCCCTGAAACTCTACAAGGAAATCGAGGCCAAATACCCGCAGACGCTGGAAGGTGTCGACGTCCAGAAATATATTTCCCGCATTGAAAACAAATAAAGGAAACACCCATGGGAAGAGCCTTTGAATTCCGCAAGGAGAGAAAATTCAAACGTTGGGGCCACATGGCCAAGACGTTTACCAAGATTGGCAAGGAAATCACCATCGCCGTCAAGAACGGCGGCCCGGACGTGACCGGCAACCCGCGCCTCCGCGCCCTGCTGCAGACCGCCCGCAGCGAGAACATGCCGAAAGAGAACATCGAACGCGCCATCAAGAAGGCCACCGACAAGGACCAGGCAGACTACAAGGAAGTGGTGTACGAGGGCTACGGCCCCCACGGCGTGGCCATCCTCGTCGAGACCGCAACCGACAACACGAACCGTACCGTCGCCAACGTCCGCAGCTACTTCAACAAGTTCGGCGGCAGCCTCGGCACCTCCGGCAGCGTCGCCTTCATGTTCGACCACAAATGCGTGTTCAAGATCAAGAACAACCCCGACATCGACATCGAGGAGCTCGAACTCGAACTCATCGACTTCGGCGCCGAGGAAGTCTTCGTCGACGAATTCGAGAACAAGGACGGCGACACCGAAGAAGTGATCAACATCTACGGCGAATACACCGCTTTCAACAACATCCAGAAATACATCGAGGACAAGGGCTTCGAACTCGTGTCCGCCGGCTTCGACCGCTTCCCCAACGGCGAGATGAAACACCTCTCCGCCGAAGACCGCGTGGATCTTGACAAACTGCTCGAGAAACTCGAGGAGGACGACGACGTCCAGAACGTCTTCCACAACCTGGCTGAAGAATAATACAATTTTAAATCCAATACTCTGTCATGAACCTTACACACATCGAACACCTGGGCATCGCCGTCAAGAGCCTTGAAGAGGCGATCCCTTATTATGAGAATGTACTCGGTCTGAAATGCTACGCCATTGAGGAAGTCGCCGACCAGAAAGTGAAGACCGCCTTCTTCAAGATCGGCCAGACCAAACTCGAGCTCCTCGAGCCCACCTGCCCGGAGAGCACCATCGCCGGTTTCATCGAGAAACGCGGCGAGGGCATCCATCACCTCGCATTCGCGACCGACGATGTGGCCGCCTGCCTCGCCGAGGCTGAAGAGAAAGGCGTCCGCCTGATCGACAAAGCCCCGCGTCCGGGTGCCGAACAGATGATGATCGCCTTCATCCACCCGAAGTCCACCAAGGGTGTGCTAACCGAATTCTGC
Organism: uncultured Bacteroidia bacterium; assembly: GCA_902778855.1. Lineage (GTDB taxonomy): Bacteria > Bacteroidota > Bacteroidia > Bacteroidales > UBA932 > Cacconaster. The sequence goes on along the minus strand of CACYZM010000035.1, from coordinate 30,875 downwards.
ATGAAGAAGAAAGAAGACTAATATCTAAACCAGACCAATATGAGCCAACAGCTTGAAAAAGTAAAGGAGCTTATCGAACTGAGAGAGAAAGCTCGCATGGGCGGCGGCCAGAAAGGCATTGACAGCCAGCACGCCAAAGGCAAATACACCGCGCGTGAACGCATCAACATGCTCCTCGACGAGGGCAGCTTCGAAGAATTCGACATGTTCATGACCCACCGGTGCTACAACTTCGGCATGGAGAAGAAGACGTATCTGGGCGACGGTGTCGTGACCGGTTACGGTACGATCGCCGGCCGTCTGGTCTATGTCTTCGCGCAGGACTTCACCGTGATCGGCGGCTCGCTCTCCGAGACCCTGGCCCAGAAGATCTGCAAGGTAATGGACATGGCCATGAAGAACGGTGCCCCGTGCATCGGCCTCAACGACTCGGGCGGTGCCCGTATCCAGGAAGGCGTGAACGCCCTGGCCGGCTACTCCGAGATCTTCGAGCGCAACATCCTCGCTTCCGGTGTGATCCCGCAGATTTCCGCCATCCTCGGCCCTTGCGCCGGTGGTGCCGTGTACTCCCCTGCCCTGACCGACTTCATCATCATGTCGGAAGGCACCTCTTATATGTTCCTGACCGGTCCGGCCGTCGTCAAGCAGGTGCTTGGCGAGAACGTGACGCAGGAAGAACTCGGCGGCGCCGCCGTCCACGCCTCCAAGAGCGGTGTGGCCCAGTTCCGTGCCCAGACCGAAGAGGATGCCATCGCCACCATCCGTGACCTGCTGAGCTATCTCCCGCAGAACAATATGGAAGAACCGCCGTATGTTCCGACCGAGGACCCGATCGACCGCAAGGAAGACTCCCTCAACGAGATCATCCCCGACAGCCCGAACGCCCCGTACGACATGTACGAAGTCATCGGCGCCATCGTGGACGACGGCAAGTTCCTCGAGGTCCACAAGGACTATGCGAAGAACCTCATCGTGGGCTTCGCCCGCTTCGGCGGCACGGCCGTCGGTATCGTGGCTAACCAGCCCAAATACCTGGCCGGTGTGCTCGATATCAACTCTTCCCGCAAGGGTGCCCGTTTCGTCCGCTTCTGCGACGCCTTCAACATCCCTGTCGTGACGCTCGTCGACGTGCCGGGCTTCCTCCCGGGCACGCAGCAGGAATACGGCGGCATCATCGTCCACGGTGCGAAACTCCTCTACGCCTACGGCGAAGCCACCATCCCGAAGGTGACCATCACCCTCCGCAAGTCCTACGGCGGATCGCACATCGTGATGAGCTGCAAGCAGCTGCGCGGTGACATCAACTACGCCTGGCCGACCGCCAACATCGCGGTGATGGGTGCCGAAGGCGCCGTGGCCGTGCTCTATGCCAAGGAAATCAAGGCTGAAGAGGATCCCGAGAAGAAGAAAGAGATCGCCGAGGCCCGCAAGAAGGAGTACAACGACCTCTTCTGCAACCCGTACAATGCGGCGAAGTACGGTTACATCGACGATGTGATCGAACCGCGCAACACCCGTTTCCGCATCATCCGCGCCCTCGAGCAGCTCTCCACCAAGAAGCTCTCGAACCCGGCCAAGAAACACGACAACCTGCCTCTGTAATCAAACCCGCAACGTATGAAACATCTCAAACTGTTTTTGGCGATTGCCGGTTTGACCCTGTGCCTGACGGCGGGAGCCCAGAGCCAGGACGCCATGCGCCTGAACGAGTACCTGGTGGTCAATACCGACGACTTCCAGGACGACTTCGGACAGCAGAACGCCTGGATCGAGCTCTTCAACTCCTCCTACGGCACGGTGGACATCGCAGGATGCTTCCTCTCCGACGATCCCGCCAATCTGAAGAAATACGCCATCCCCGGCGGCGACTTGATGACCAAGGTCAAGCCCCGCCAGCACATTCTTTTCTGGGCGGACAACAAGCCTTACCGCGGTACGTTCCACGTCTCCTTCGACCTGGCGAACGCCAAGGAGATCATCTTTACCAAAGGTGACGGCAAGACCATCATCGACCGCATCCCCGTCCGTCACGACCTGGGCGAAAACGTCGCCTTCGGTCGCCTGGAAGACGGCATCGGTTCCACCGACGGCAGCGGCGACGGCTGGGCCGTAATGGACCGCACCTCGCCGAGCACCAACAACACCCTCGTCGACAAGGCCGCGAAGCCCGACCGTATGAAGGAAATCGATCCTTACGGCTGGATCCTCGCCCTGACCGCCATGTCGGTGGTGTTCCTGGCACTGATCCTCCTCTACTTCATCTTCAAGGCCATTGGCAACGCCAACATCAAGGCCGGCAAGAAGCGCTCCGCCGCCTCGGCCGGTACCGACGTGAAGGAATCCGCCTACGGTGAAGTCCCCGGTGAAGTCTACGCCGCCATCGCGACGGCCATGCACCTGTATCAGCAGGACGATGAGAACCACGACGAAGAAAGCTTCGTGGTGACGCTCCATCACACCGACCGGACCTACTCGCCGTGGAGCTCGAAGATCTACACGCTCCGCCAGACGCCGCAAGTCAACAAAAGAAGATAACCTCCTAACCCAGAAAAGACAATGAAAGAATATAAAATCAAGATCAACGGTAACAACTACAACGTTACCATCGACGAGGTTGAGGACAACATGGCCAAGGTCGAAGTGAACGGCACGCCTTACAACGTCGAATTCGAAAAACCGATCTCGAAACCCAAGACCATCAGCGTGGTCAACAAGCCCGCCGCGGCTCCGTCCGCCGGCCCGGCCCCTGCCAACAAGCCCGCCGCAGCTCCCGCTGCTGCCGGTGGTGCCACCGTCAACTCCCCGCTCCCGGGCGTCGTGCTCGAGATCAAGGTCAAGGACGGCGACAAAGTGACGAAGGGACAGGTCATCATGGTGCTTGAAGCCATGAAGATGGAGAACGCCATCGAGGCTCCTTGCGAAGGTACCATCACCGTCAAGGCCCAGAAGGGTGACTCCGTCCTCGAAGGCGCTACGCTCGCAGTAATCGCATAACCCCGACACATTATGGGACATATCCTAGACAACCTGAAAGCGTTCTGGCAGTTCACCGGGTTTGCGAACTTCGAGTGGGGCTACCTCATCATGATCATCATCGGATGTGCATTCATCTTCATGGCGATCAAGTATGAGTGGGAGCCCATGCTGCTGGTTCCGATCGGATTCGGTATCCTGATCGGCAACATCCCCCTCTTCGCCGGCCTGAATGTCGGCGTGTACGAGGAGGGGTCAGTGCTCAACATCCTGTACCAGGGCGTGCAGCGCGGTTTCTACCCGCCGCTGATCTTCCTGGGCATCGGGGCCATGACAGACTTCTCCTCCCTGATCGCGAATCCGAAGCTGCTGCTGATCGGCGCCGCCGCCCAGTTCGGTATCTTCGGTGCCTACGCCATCTCGCTGGCCCTCGGCTTTGACGCCGCGCAGGCCGGTGCCATCGGTATCATCGGCGGTGCGGACGGCCCGACGGCCATCTTCCTGTCGTCCCGTCTGGCTCCGACCCTGATGGGTGCCATCGCGGTCTCCGCTTACTCCTACATGGCCCTCGTGCCGGTGATCCAGCCGCCGATCATGCGCCTGCTCACCACCAAGAAGGAGCGCCTCATCCGCATGAAACCGCCGCGTCCGGTCTCCCCGACCGAGAAGAAACTCTTCCCGATCATCGGCTTCCTGCTCACGGCCTTCATCGTTCCCTCGGGTATTCCGCTGCTCGGTATGCTGTTCTTCGGCAACCTGCTGAAGGAAAGCGGCGTGACCAAGCGTCTGGCCAACACGGCCAGCGGCCCGCTGGTGGACATCGTCACCATCCTGATCGGTGTCACCGTCGGTGCCTCCACGCAGGCCAGCCAGTTCCTCCGCTGGGAGTCCGTGAAGATCTTCATCATCGGCGCCCTGTCGTTCGTGATCGCCACCTTCGCCGGCGTGCTCTTCGTGAAGTTCTTCAACCTCTTCCTCAAGGAAGGCAACAAGATCAACCCGCTCATCGGCAACTCCGGCGTATCGGCTGTGCCCGATGCCGCCCGCGTGTCGAACAACGTCGGTCTGGAATACGACCCGAAGAACTACCTTCTGATGCATGCCATGGGCCCGAACGTGGCCGGTGTCATCGGCTCCGCCGTTGCCGCTGGTATGCTGCTCGGCTTCCTCGGTTAGTTGGGGCTCCGCCCCTCGCAAAAAAAAGGAACCGGATCCTTCCGGTTCCTTTTTTTTGTAAATTTGCGAAAACGACTTGTACGATGAAACGTTTTCTCTCCCTGATCATTCTGACAATCTTCCTCGTTTCCTGCGGGGCGCAGCAAAAGGTCGCCAAAAGCGATGGCCGGTCGACGGGGCCGGACGATCCCAGCGGGTTCGTCGTGCTGACCGACGTCGTGCCGGATGTCATCCTGGAAATCCGCTACTACAGCACCTTCAATTTCGTGGGCACGCGCGTAGACGGATACGAGGAACCGATCGCGCTGTCAACGCGCGAGGCCGCGCAGGCGCTCAAGGCCGTGAGCGACGAAGCGATGTCGCTCGGCTACCGCCTCAAGATCTGGGACACCTACCGCCCGCAGATGGCCGTGGACCATTTCTGCCGCTGGGGTGAAAACGTCACTGATACCCTGACCAAGCGCTATTTCTATCCCTATCTCGACAAAGACGTCGTCTTCGACCGCGGCTACATCGCCCGCCGCAGCGGCCACTCCCGCGGCTCGGTCGTCGACCTCACGCTCGTGGACATGAAAACCGGCCGCGACATCGACATGGGCTACGGCTTCGACTGGTTCGGCGAAGAATCCCATCCCGACCACAAGGCAACCATCACCGAAGAGCAATACGCCAACCGGATGCTCCTCCGCACCCTGATGCTCAAACATGGCTTCAAACCCATCACCGAAGAGTGGTGGCACTTCATCCTCCGGGACGAACCCTACCCCGACACCTACTTCACCTTCCCGGTCCGGAAACTGTAGCAGGGCGAAAAATCGCTAGAAGAGTCTCTCGAGTACTTTCGAATCGGCCTCCGGGAAGAATTCCCGGATGTGGTCGATAAGTTTAGCGCGAGAGGCAGCGGGCGTCAGGGCCGTGGCGAGCGGATCGGTGTTGGAGAGTGAAGTGGCGGTGGGAAGGATGGGAACGGCGAAGAGTTCGTCAGGGGTGGTGTTGGAGGCGCGCTGCCAGCCACGGTAGGTCAGCTCCGGACCGCGATAGACACGTTCGAAGTCGCCGATGACGGTCCAGGTGCCCATCTGGAGGAACTGGATGACGCTGTCCATCACATTTTTCTTGACAGGGGCCTTCTCGTTGGCCGAGCAGATGAGGCGTAGCTCGCGGGCCTCGAGAGCGCCGGCCTCACGGATGGCGCCCAGGGCGACAGGGGCGAGCCGCTTCATCAGTTTGTCGTGCGCGGTCGTAGCGCGGTAGCGGCCGCCCTCCGCCATCTTGTAGCGGGGCTGGCTGCGACGCCAGTTCATCAGTTCGCGATACCATTCAACCGTCGCGAAGGCCGCCTTGCCGCCGAGGTACTTGCCGTAGGCGATGTCGCCTTCACGGACCGCATCGATCTTCCAGTCCCAGGGGCCGAGAAAGGTATCTTCTTCATCGCTGAACCAGCAGCCCGGCGCGGTCAATTCTTCGACCGACCAGCCCAGCACGCCGCAACGGAAGAACGGCAGGATGCCGAAGTGGCGGATGGCCGCGACCATGGCCTCAGGCGAATCGATGGGACGGACGGGGTTCATCGCGCAATCGGTTGACGGTCCATCTCCTTCAGGGCATAAAGGACGAAGGGGACGGCGAACAGGAAGGAGCCGATGTCGGCGAGCATCTGAGCGATTTCGACGCCAAAGAAGCCCCAGAGGGCGTGACCTGCGAAGAGCGCCGGTAAGAAGAAGATTCCCTGACGGGCCGAAGCCATGATGATGGCAGGTATCGTCTTGCGGATGTTCTGGAGATACATATTGGCCAGGGTGATAAAGCCCACCAACGGGAAGCTGTAGCACTGGTAGCGAAGCACTTCGCTGCCGATCCGGATCACCTCGGGATCGTCGGCCCGGAACAGGGCGACCAGCGGGCTCGCAAAGACCCATCCCAACAGGGCCAGCACCGTGCAATAGACTGTCGACACGCTGCAACTGTGCCAGAACGCTTTCCGAACCCGGTCGAAGAGTCCGGCCCCGTAATTGAACCCGCACACAGGCTGGAATCCCTGCCCGTAACCGATCATCGCGGCGCAGGCCAGCATCATAATGCGACTCACCACCGAAAACGCAGCGATGGCTGAGTCGCCGTAGTGCGAGGCCAACTGATTGAGGCAGATGGCCGACAGGCTCATCAGCCCCTGCCGGGCCAGCGAGGGCAGGCCGCCCGCGGAAATGTCGTGATACCGCCGCCAAGTGGGTTTGAAATGGGAAAGCTTGATATGGAGCGTCCCCCGCTTCCCTACCATGCTCAGGATTACCAGAAAGCCCACGGCCTGCGAGATGGCCGTGGCCATGCCCGCACCGCGGATGCCTAGGCCGAACCCGAAAATCAGGATCGGGTCGAGCGCAATGTTGAGCGCCGCGCCCGAGACGATGCCGATCATCGAAAGCATCGCATTGCCCTGGTGACGCATCTGGTTGTTGAGCGTGAAGGTGCCCATAATGAAAGGCGTGCCTATCAGGATGAAGCGGAAATAGTCGCAGGCATACGGCAGAATGGTCTCCGTCGAACCGAGCAACGAGAGAATCGGCCGCATCAGCAGGAAACTGAGCGCAGCCAGCACGACGCCCGTCAGCACGGAAGAAACCAGCCCCACCGCGGCCATCTCCTCGGCGTCGGCCTTCTCCCGCCGGCCCAGTGCCCGGGAGATATAATTGCCCGACCCCTGCCCGAAGAAAATGGCGACCGACTGGATGAGCACCATATAGGAGAATACGATGCCCAGCGCCGCCACCGACTGCGTGTTGATCTGCCCGATGAAGAAGGTATCCGCCAGGTTATAGATGCCCGACACGAGCATACTGACGATCGACGGGACTGCCAGCTTCGTCACCAGCTGCCCGACCGGGCGCGTGGTCATCCGCACATATTTCTCTTCCGGCGTCATCGACATTTGAATCCTGTCACAAAGGTACGAAAAAAGATACACCGCTCTCATTTGAGAGCGGTGTATCCATAGATCTAAGCCCGTTTCAGCGCTTATTTCAGCTTAATTCCGGCAAGGACCTGCTTGTAGCCATCTTTCTTGTAGGCTTCGCTGCGGACTTCGGCCTGCACATACTCGTCCTTGTCATTGGCCCGCATCAACACAGTCAGTCCGCCCGGCATCTCGTAAGCAAGGAATTTGTTGTCTCCGAACGGCAGGGTGCCCAGATCCTTGGTCTGCTCCAGACCTTTCATCGTCTTCACCGCATCGGCCAATGCCCGGTAAGGCTGTTCCTGAATCAGGATCGATTCAGTAAACTGATCACCGGTTCCCGGATAGATTTTGACCTCATGACGATCCTGATTCAGCACTTCCCATCCCTCGGGGATATCGACGCTCATCAGATCCATTTCGATGGTGCAAGGTCCCACCGGCAGTTTCGGCTCCTGGGCCTCGGCCTCATTGGAAGCCTCCTCGGCGACCTGCTCAACGGCCTCGTTTTCTGAATTTTCCTGCTGCGCTTTCTTGCTGCCACAAGCCGTCACGAACAGGCAGGCGGCTACGACGGCGAAACTGAACAATACTTTTTTCATATTCTTAAGTTTTATTGATTAGAGTCAGTTTGTTTCGGCAAAGATAGCCTTTTTGTAGGATTATTCAGCAATGATTATTCAAAATTGATACGCACCTACCAGTTACCCCGCCAAAGTGCGCGCGGATAAAAACCGATATAGGGCATGAGAAGCTTCCGCAACGCGCGCACCGGCCTTTTCAAGGCCGGTGCGCGCAGGCAATCAGCGATTCACGCTCTGAAAGGCCCATTAGGTGCGCCCACTTTGACGAAATGACACAAAGCGAAACGATTAATACCGTCTCCGATAGATAGCCTCAATCTCAGCCGGCGTAAAAGCCTTATACCGTGCCCGCCAGTACGCTGTCTTCTCATGCTCGAACTGCGGCCGGTCAATCTCCGAATCCTTCCCCGCCGCATGGAGAACGGCGTAGTTGCCCTCGTTTTCGCGATGCTCAAACACCGTCAACTCCGCCAACGGCGAATCCGGATGCTGGCCGATATGATGCAACTCGTAAGGATCCCCGCCCTTGTCGCGCGGCGGATACCCCTCCCCGATCAAATCAGCATTGTTATACTCCGCCGCCTTGTCGTAATCGGCCAAATACTCCTTAAGCCAGGTATTCCGCCGAATACTGTAGTCCGACCAATCAATATCATCACGAATCAGCGCCGGCCGGCCACCGATCCGTGCCTCCCGAAGGCCCGCTTTGATATAAATCTCCGCCTCCTCTCGAGAGGCGATGTTGTCCAAAATGGCATCCGACCAGCCGGTGCGGCTGCGGAGCGATTGTTTTTCTATCGACATAAGAGACATAATGATTATTACTTACGCTTCAAATGTTTGAACAATTCGGACAAAGACTCTAGCAAAGGAGAATAGTGACTTGGCCGGAAAGAATGCCCGCACGCCGGACAACGGACAGGCATTGAGCGCACTGTCGCGCCGTCCTCAATGTCTAAGGCAGCAAATCTATGTCCACAATTAGGGCATATTGAATGGATGTAACCACGTAACATAAAAACTGTATCCGACTAATTCACAGTTCCCTACTTCTTAATAAACAACCTAAGGATATTTACTATAGCCCTTCCAATCTCCCTAATATCATCAGGATTCACTTCTGTTGTTTTAGAACCATCCGGATTACGAGTGACCTTAATCTCTCTCATATGTGGCTTAATCTGATCTATTTTTTTGTTCATAATATAATTTTTAATGAATATCACATATTCTAGAATGAGCCAAATAGCGTCACGTGTTCCGATAAATACTGTATGACTCATCGATTATTTCTTTAATCAACGCAGACAAGCCACTTACCTATGCCGACTCGTTCACTTGTATTATTGTTTATGTCCCTCAATACAATCTTTACCACCGCATGAGTAAAAGCGGCATTCAGAAAATGATAAAGGCGGATTCCTATAACTATCCCTTACTTATTCGTATTCTGATTTCTAGATTCTTTCCAGTTTTTAGCATTCTTGTATCCTTCTTCAGCAACTTTTTTTCCAAAGGCTAAAGAAACGATGGCTGTACCTATTTTGATAACAGCTTTAATCATATCAGAACTATTCCCTGCCATAGTTTTACCGTTTAAAAATCGCATCTACAATTTTATCAATGAAGTCAGAATACCTTTGTCCCCCTTTTGTTCCAATGTCTTTGAGATTCTTCTCAATATAATCGGGAATGAAAGAATCAGCATTCGGCATAAGATCCGAGTTAGCGCCATTAATTAGTGTTTTTTTCATAACATATTGATTTAGTTTTTAACAAAAAAAATAATCACTATAGCAAACACGATTTCTATTATCCATCTCAACCCCTTCTTTTCCGACATTGTTGTTATAAAAGACTCCGTTTTTATTATCCCGATAAGGCAAATAACAGCGATACAAATTAAAAGAATAACAAGTACTAGCAAGAGCATCTTTTTTGATTTGGACATCGTTTTCCAAGATAACGCCAAATACCTAATTAGCAAGATGCTAACAATCACTGAAGTCAATAAAAGACCATATAATCCAATCACCTTAATAACCTCTGCCGCCGCCATAGTTATTTCATCATTATTATCACTTTATCTTTTATCCAATTACTTCCACTTTCAACCACCCCGAATTCAAGGCACTTGCCTGGCGTAATGAAATTCCGTAAACGCGCTGGAATGCAGCTTCAGTGGCATCTCCACCGGCTCCGGAGAAGAGGTTGCCAGCTAGCGTGACGACTTGGACGCTCATGCCCGGTTCCAAAAGAACTCCGTTGCAGTATTTGCGAAGTTTAGTGGTTACTTTATAGATTGCCATATAAAAGCGGCTTAAATCATCTATACAAATTTCGCCAATCCCCCGCTCTTCCGCCGGGTCATAAATGGTTCATTTTTCACTGAAGCTGAAAGCGGGGCGGATCACGGCGGGAAAGGCGTTTCATGGCACGGGAATAATTTGTATTTTCGCGAAAAATCAGGATGGGAATGTTTGGGTGCCTCGGAAAAGTTACTTTTAGGGCGATTGGGCGGCTGGTTTGGCTGGCCGTGGTCCTATTGGCGACGATTATGGGGGCGGTTTCTTGCCGGGAGGCGGGGCCGGAGCCGACGACGGCGCCGGAGATTATGGCGGTCGAAGTTTCGGATGTGGGTTTTGATTCGGCGGTGTTGACGGCCACCGTCAATGGTGGCGGGAGTGTCGAACGGTGCGGTTTCCTGCTGTTTGCGGCGGATGGCAAGACCTATCAGATTCCGGGTGTAGTGTCTCAGAACGATTCATTTACGGCCAAGCTTGACAGCCTGAAAAGCGAGAGTCTCTACCGGTTCCAGGCATTCGTGGAGAACGGACGGAATCTTCGCATCACATCACCACAGAAGGAATTCACAACGGCCGCGGCACCGGTTGTGCCGGTTCCGGAAATCGCCTATGTGACTGTTTCGGAAATTACCTCTTCCGGAGCCCGGCTGATTGCCGCCGTGAACTACGATGATCCAATCAGCCAAGTTGGGTTCATCGTCCGAGCGCAGGGGGCCGACAGGACCACAACCATCGTGGCTGAACTGGAAGGGCACGGTTTCACTTGCACATTAACCGATCTTGAGAATAGTCGCGTCTACTATTATACAGCCTTTGTGGAATCAGAATCGGGCATCCGCGTCGAATCGGAAGAGCAAACGTTCACGACGGCCGATGAAGTAGATCCGATTCAATTTATCAGCGTAAAGGCCACCCAGATCGCTCAGGATGGCGCTCTGCTGATCGCATCGCTCAGTTATGCCCAGTCCCCCACCTCCGTGGGATTCCTGATTCGGCCGGCGGAAGAAGAGGAAGAATTCCTACTGACAACCTCGCTTGACAAAGAGAACCGCCTCTTCATCCGGGAGGTCAGCGGGCTGAAGCCCGGCACGAAATACGTTTTTCAAGCCTTCGCGGATTGCGCCGGCCACGACCGTTTCTTCTCCGACATCAAACATTTTGAGACCCTTTCATCCGATCCGGATCCAGACCCGGACCCCGAGTACGTTACGATGAGACCGTGGAACTGAATACCGACGAAACGGCTTCAGTGGAAGGCATCCAAATGTTCCCCTCGCTGAAAAAGCTGCACGCGGAAGGAACCCGGGTCAATAACAGTGGTCTGGGGCAGCTCACCACCGTGGACGTCTCGGGCAATCCCGAGCTTCGGTCCATCTTTATCCAACACAACCAGATCGATACCTTGAATCTGCGCAGCGCCGTCAAACTGGAGATCGTGGATTGCGCCGTCAACAAACTGCGGAGCATCGACTTGTCGATGCAGAAACGCGTTTATCTGCTCAACGTATCGTACAATCAGATCAAGACGCTTGATTTCAGCGGACTCCCCCTGCTTGTCGAAGCCCACTGCGAATCGCAGCCGCTTGAAACCCTCACCCTCGACAATCCGGAGCTGGTCTACCTCGACTGCAACCGGACCCACCTCAGCACCCTCAACCTGACCAAATGTCCCAAGATCAACACGGTAGACTGCTCCGAATGCCCCTACCTGAAGACCATCTATCTTGTCAAATCGGGGTGTTGCGGTGCAGCCAATCCGTCAATATCGTCTATCTATGAAACAAACGCCCGAAATCGAATTCCTGCTGAGCGAAGTATCCCGGCAATTCGGCAAACCCGTCAACACGTCGTCGGCCTTTGAGCACCTGGCGCTGGATGTGGAAGCGCGCACAGGCGAGCGCCTTTCCGAATCGACGCTCAAGCGCATTTGGGGTTATGTGAGCCTCAACCCCAAGCCGCGCGCATCGACCCTCGACATCCTGGCCCGCTACACGGGGCGGGAGAATTTCCGGCGCCTGTGCCTGGAATTGCAGGAGACATCCGCGTTTTTCGCGGCAGAATCGGTGCGGAGCGCCGATCTCAATGAGGGGGACGTCGTCATCCTGGGCTGGATGCCGGACCGGCGCGTGGAACTTGTTTATCTGGGCAACATGCAGTTTGAAGTCCGCGATGCCGGCACTTCGAAACTGCGGCGAGGCGACCGCTTCGAGGCCACAGCTTTCCTGCGCGACCAGCCGCTTTACCTGCCGGGCGTGGAGCGGGACGGAACGATGCTGCCCGCCTACGTAGCGGGGCGCTCGCGCGGGCTCACGTTGTTGGAAACCTACTGATTCTTGTCGAAAAGATCGGTGGCCTGCCGGAAGAGGTCATCGATGGTCGAAGGGTCGGTGATCAGCGTCTCCCCGGCGAGGGTATCGGCGGGCGGGAGCGGGTCCGGCTCAGGTGCGGGATGCTTTTCCGAATAGAGGAGCAGGATGGCGGCCAGGCCGACCACAATCACGGAAAGCAAGCCCCAAATCCACTGTTTTGACTTGCGCTGCAGGGCTTTGCGAAGCGAGACGATATCTTTGTAGCGAAGATTCGGATCCAATTGCGTGCATTTGCGCACCACGGCGGCATTGCGCGGCGCCAGCAGGGCAATCACCTTGCCCAAGGAGAAGATGTCGGCCCGGCAATCCACGGGACGGCCGTCGAGGAGTTCCGGAGCGGCGAACGATTCGGTGCCGGCCGGGTTCTTGAAGATGCGATGGCTGTCGGTGTCCGAAAGACCGAAGTCAATGAGTTTAACATTGTTGCCGTTGTTGGTGACCAGGATGTTCGAGGGCTTGATGTCGCGATGGATCACCTGCCGGTTGTGCAGATATTCCAGAGCGTCGCAGAGCTGGCCGATCAGTTTTTCGGACAGGTCCGGTGCAGGAACACCCTGTTCCAGCAGCGAAGTGAGCGTCCGGCCGTCAATCCATTCCATTTCAATGGCGTTGCCCAGTTCCGGCAAAAAGCAGAAGCCATACACCTCGCAGATATTCGGATGCGAGAGGGCGTAACCGATTTCGAACTCCTTGCGCAAGAGACTTTCGTAGGGTTGCTTGCCACGAAATTCAGGTTTGAGCGCCTTGTAAACGCGGAAGCGGCCACCCTTATCGAAGCGATAGAGCAGACTCCAGCCGCCCGCTGATTGATGTATCAATTCGGGTGCGGAAGTATGGTTTTCGACCAACTGTCCGTGGGCGTCGAAAAATCCGGAATCTTCGTCCATCGCTTTGCTTGATTTTGTAAAGATACTGATTATTTTGTTACTTTTACGGCTCAAAAATGGTTCAAATCGTAAGATATCTGCTGGTCGCGGCGATTTGTCTGATACTGGGACGTGCCACCGCTTTCGGGCAAACCGACTGGGACGCAGTGCTCGACCGTTACGAGCACATCTCGGAGCAATGCCTGGAATTGCGCGCGAAAGTCGTCTCCGGCGCTGCCGTGGCCGACCGTTCGCTCGCCGGCTTGCTGCAGGAACTTTCGCAGTTGAAAAGCACGCTGCAAGGCGCTTCCGGCAAGATGAGTCCCGCCCAGCGCAAGCGCTTCGCCCGCATCCGCGACGAATACGCGAGGACCGTTGGCGGCTATGCGCCCCAACAGAAATCAAAGCCGGAAACCGGAAAACCGAAAACGGAAACCATACAACCAGACCCAGTGACTCGAGTTCCGCGCCAGAACACATTCATTCCGAACCGACGCCTGGCGCTGAATGAGGTCCAGCATTTAGCCTTGCGCTGCAGCGCCCCTTCCCTATCTCCCAAGGCGATTTCTCTGCCGGAGCGTCGGCAACCCGAACCTGAAATCCACCGGGTTCCGCTGCAATATCAAGCTTACACACGGCAACCGCAAGGCCTGCATGGGTTCGTGCTGGCCAGCGTTTCCGTACCGAAAGCATATACTTATGGAGGCATGGCCGGACTCGCGGGGCGGCGTCTGGGCATGGTTGTTTCCGGCAGGAGCAACTTTCAGTCGGTCTCGGCCAGTTATCGATGCACCTCCGACGGCGCCATCGAAGGCGGCGGGCGCTTCTGGGGAGATGGCTCGACAGCCTGCACGGCATGGATGGTCAATGCCGGTCCAGTTTTCCGCTTCGGCGAACACCTTTCGGTTTTCGCCACCGGCGGCATAGGCGCTGAAAAGCACTACTGGCACGACATTACCGGCAGTTGGGCCGAAGTCTCGGATCTCTCCTTCCGCGGATTGACCCTCGAAGCCGGGGCCATCGCCTCCTGGCGCCACATTGCCCTATCCGCCGGGATTTCCTGGCTTCACCCCGCCCGCCAGGTCGCCGCCACCTTCGGCCTCGGCTTTGCTTTCTAACGGGACAGACCCTCTCGACTAACGAAGAAAAGTCGCAGGCAGACAGATGTTGTCGCAGCCGACAGCCTCTGCGAAAAGCGGGGCGATTTCCGCGTCGACAAACCCGGCGATTCCGCAACCGATGCGTGTCACATAGAAGAACAGTTCGGGGTGCGCCTTCGCAAAGGCAATGAACTCATCGACATAGGGTTTGATGGTCTCGACTCCGCCCTGCATCGTCGGGATCGCATAGCTCTGGCCCTGCAGGCCGACGCCCTGCCCTATTACCGCGCCGAATTTCCGCCAGGTTTGAACCGAACACAAACACCTCATCGGGCCGCAACTCCTGAATCATCTCCGGCGTGAAAGCCGGCCGTTCGATACCGTTATAAATACGTTTGTTTTCCATCATATAACAAAGCTACGAAAAATCGCGGTTGGGCGTTCACTTTCGCCAGCACGTTTACATTCGCCAGCATATTCACTCTCGCCAGATCATTCACTCTCGCCAGATCATTCACTCTCGCTAGATCATTCACTCTCGCTAGATCATTCACTCTCGCTAGAACATTCACTTTACCAGCACATTCACTTTCGCCAGAGTGTATTCATTCAAGTGCCCATAAGTAACCTCTATATGGCCCAACCTGCGGACACCGCCCTCTGCAAGGTGGGTGTATTCAGCAGCACCCTATTTCACAACCCGCAAAAGCTGCCCGGCTGAATACACGCTGACGGGAAAGCCGCAAAGTCTCCAAGGTTTTTGCTATCTTTGTATTATGGCAGTGAATTTCAACAAGGTCATCAAGGCGGCGATGAAGCTGCCGGTGGTGACGGTCGACAGAGAGCCTTTCCTTCGGAAGGAACTGGCTCCGTATCTGGATCGCGAAACGATCGACAAGGTCATTCTTTACGGGCCGAAAGGGCTGGTCGACAAGAAGTTGATCGATCAGATCGCCAACGGTTGCATCCGCTATCAGACGACGGCCGTCTGCTCGGTCTCGGCGCTGGCCGGCCTTCCGGGCGGCTGGGCGATGGCTGGAACCATCCCGGCCGATGTCGCGCAGTTCTACGGCAACGCCATCGCCTTGGTTGAAAAAATGCTATACCTGTACGGTTGGCCGGACATGCGCGATGACACGGGCGAAATCAACGACCAGACCGCTCACCTGATGATTCTCTGGATTGGCGTGATGATGGGCGCCCAGGGTGCCCAGGCCGCCGTCCGTACGCTGCTCGATGCCCTCCGGGTTCAGGTCGAAAGGCGTCTCCTGGAGGCCGCGCTCAACAAAGCCTGGGTCTACAGCATGGTCCAGCAGGTCTGCAAGTGGATCGGCGTCAAACTCTCCGAAGACGGCTTCGCAAAAGCCGTCGGAAAAGTCATTCCGCTCGCCGGCGCCCCCATCTCGGCCGGCATTACCTACTTCACGTTCAAGCCTATGTGCCGCAAACTCAAGAAAGAACTGGACTACCAGTGGGAGCTTGGCGGTACCGGTTCCGCCATCGTGTAATCACACAAGCATATTATTATCGTTATCGTGAGGTCCTGCATTGCGGACACCCCCCTTGCCAAGGGCTGTGTCTTCAGTTTGCCTTGTCAAAAACATAGCTGGAAGGCAGAGCAGTGAATACACTTTGACGAAAAGCCCAAAAAGAACAAGCAAGCAGACAATCTCCGAAAAAATGGCGTATCTTTGTTTGTAGCGACGACTCGTCGGGTCATCACGTCGGTGGCAAACGATTGAGGAGCGAGATTAGATATGATGACGAACAATCCCCCCTATCCGGATCAGCCCGGCTATTACCATCTCTGCTCGGACGGAGATCTCTCCCCACTTTTCATCGCTGATGATGACGACTATCGGGTTGCCTTCAATCTGATTGGCGTTTGTGCCGCCAACTGCGATGTCGTCGTTCTGTCTTTCTCCATTGAAGACACCCACCCGCATTCTCTTCTCTATGGGACGAAACCTGCGTGTACGGCTTTCAAACTGATGTATGAGGACAGTTGGGCGCATCATGTCGGTCGTACACGGGGGACGCGGAAGGATGCCGAACTCGATTTGGAAATTCTATATATCGACTCCGAAGAATACCTTCTGAGCGTCGGGACCTATTCGATCGTTCAACCGACGAAAGACGGCAAACAGGTAATGCCTTACGATTACCCCTGGGGAACGGGCTCGATGTATTTTCGCAGCAAAGGGCATCAGTCCCTCTGGTGCAGAGCCGATTCCGGTGAAATACTGAAACCCACATATGTCGGCGACCTGAGTGTCCACGAGCAACGGATTATCCTCAACACCTATCGCAGAGTACCTGGTCACTGGAAGTTGTGCAACGGAATCCTTCTTCCGGAAAACTATGTAGATGTCGCTCATTTTGAACGGATTTACCGAACAGCCAACCGTTATCGCGTTTTTTTGGCGAGCAACCGCAGTCGAGACCAGATCGTCAAAGAAAAACTGGCCATGGCACGAGGCCTATCAATAGACGATGCTGAAGCGCGGTCCAAGTGCCACAGTCTGATGCAGGCACTATATGGATTCAAAGACGTCCGACGGCTGACACCACCCCAAAGAGTCCGGCTTGCCCAACAACTTTGGAAACAGTTCCACCTGAACAAAAGGCAACTCGCCACCCTGGTCCGCCTCCCCTACGCAGAAATCTGCAAGTATATTTGATCTTCCGCCTCATCCGCCAGAGTGTGCACAACGAAAAGGTCACGGAGACACACAACGAGGTCTTACGCTGAAGACACCCCCATCTATAAAGGGTAGTGTCCTCAGGGCAGATAGGAATAAATGCGCACAAACGCCATTGGGTTGAATACACTTTGACGGAAAGGCTCGCAGAAGAAAGACAGAAGGAAGACTGCCGAATAATGCTAATCTATTGCCAAAGCCGGTTTTTCTTCGTATTTTTGCTGGATAAAATCGAAAGGAAATACGAAAGATAATTATGCAGAACAAGTTGCAAGAATTGACGGACCGGCTGTATGAGGAAGGTCTGTCGAAAGGCAGGCAGGAAGCAGAGCAGTTGCTGGCCAAGGCACGCAAGGAGGCGCAGGAAATCGTAGCGAAGGCGCGCGAAGAAGCCGAGGCGATCCACGCCGCCGCCGAGAAAGAGGCGGCCGAGACCCGCACGATGGTCGAGGGCGACCTCAAGATGGCTTCCACGCAGACCATCGCCGCGCTCCGGCAGCAGGTGGAGAACATGGTCATCACGAAAGCCGTAGCCAAGCCCGTCGGCGCCGCCCTGTCGGACGGCAAATTCGTCCAGAGTCTCCTCGAGACCGTCGTCAAGTCGTTCAATGCCGCCAACCCCGACGGCGTGGGACTCGACGTCATCCTCCCGGCCCAAGCCCAGAACGAACTGGAACAGGCATTTACCAACGAAGCCGTCAAACAGTTGTCGGCCGGCATCGACGTCAAGAACGTGAAAGGCCTGGCCAATGGCTTCAAGATCGGGCCGAAAGACGGCGGCTACCAGCTGAGCTTCACCGCCGACGACTTCACCGGCCTGGTCGGTGAATATCTCCGTCCGGCGACCAAGAAGATCCTCTTCGGCAAATAATGGCCAATTACCCGTATATCATCGCCAGCTTCCCCGACCTGCTGCTCGACTTTGAACAGCATCCGCTCGACGCATCCGCCACGGTCGCCGAGGTGAAGGGGCTGCTCTCCGAAAAGGACGGCAAACTGGTGGACTGGCTGGAATTCGGCCTCGATGGGAGCCATCTGAACCCGCACTTCTACCGGAACGTCCGGCAGACCGGCAACCCGTTCCTTACCGAATGGTTCGACTTCGACCGCAAACTCCGGCTCGCCAAGGTCGCCCACCTGGAAGGCAAGCCGGTGCAGGAAGAATTTCCGGAACTCGACAAGGCGGAGATCATCTTCAAGGTCGAGGACATCCTTCAGCGCGAGAAGCTGCTCGACCGTCTTTGCTGGAACAAAGCGGCCGAACTGGTGGACTTCGACATCTTCACGATCGACACGATCCTCTCGCTGATCACCCGGCTCCACATCCTCGCGCGCTGGAACCGGCTCGATCCGCAGACCGGCGCCGCGATGTTCCGCCGGCTGGTCGATGAAGTCCGGGGCACTTTCCAGGGAATCAACGAAGAAAATATATAAAGTACGAAATACAGAATGAAAGCAACAGGTATTGTTACCGGTATCATTTCCAACCTGGTGACGGTGCGTTTCGAAGGCGACGTGGCGCAGAACGAGATCTGCCACATCGACCTGGGCGGCACGAAAATGATGGCCGAGGTCATCAAGGTGTCGGGCCGGAACGCTTTCGTGCAGGTGTATGAAAGCACCCGCGGCCTGCGCCAGGGCGACAAGGTCGAATTCGACGGCCATATGCTCGAAGTGCAGCTCGGCCCGGGTCTGCTCTCGAGCAGCTACGACGGCCTGCAGAACAACCTCGCCACCATGGAGGATGTATTCCTCAAACGCGGAGAATATACCGCACCGCTGGACCACGACAAGATCTGGCATTTCACCCCGATCGCCAAACCCGGCGACACCGTCTATGCTGCCGACTGGCTGGGCGAAGTAAAGGAAGGCTGGCTGCCCCACAAGATCATGGTCCCCTTCTCCTTCAAGGATGAATATACCCTCAAATCCATCGCGCCGGAAGGTGACTACAAGATCGACGACACCATGGCCGTGCTCACCGACCCGCAGGGCGAAGAGCACAAGGTGACGATGGTCCAGAAATGGCCCGTCAAGGTGGCCGTCGGCGGCTACGTCGAAAAGCCCCGCCCCTACCGCATCATGGAAACGGGCGTCCGCTGCATGGATACCCTCAACCCGATCGCCGAAGGCGGTACGGGCTTCATCCCGGGCCCGTTCGGCTGCGGCAAGACCGTGCTTCAGCACGCCATCGCCAAGCAGGGCGACGCCGAGGTGATCGTGATGGCCGCCTGCGGCGAGCGCGCCAACGAGGTGGTGGAGATCTTCGCCGAGTTCCCCGAGCTAATCGACCCGCACACGGGCCGTCACCTGATGGAACGTACGACCATCATCTGCAACACGTCGAACATGCCGGTCGCCGCGCGTGAGGCCTCGGTCTACACCGCGATGACCATCTGCGAATACTACCGTGCGATGGGTATGAAAGCCCTGCTGCTGGCCGACTCGACTTCCCGCTGGGCGCAGGCCCTCCGCGAAATGTCGAACCGTATGGAAGAGCTCCCGGGCGCCGACGCGTTCCCGGTCGACCTGTCCGCCATCATCTCGAACTTCTACGCCCGTGCCGGCATCGTGAAGCTGCGCAACGGCCAGACCGGCGCCGTGACCTTCATCGGCACCGTCTCCCCGGCCGGCGGTAACCTCAAGGAGCCTGTGACCGAATCGACCAAGAAAGCGGCCCGCTGCTTCTACTCGCTGGCCCAGGCCCGCGCCGACAAGAAGCGCTACCCCGCCGTCGACCCGATCGACTCCTACTCCAAATATCTCGAGTACCCCGAAGTGGTGGAATACCTCAAGGAGCGCGTGGGCAAGGACTGGGTCGAGAAAGTGAACCGCGCCAAGAACCTCATCCGCCGCGGTAAGGAAATCGCCGAACAGATCAACATCCTCGGCGACGACGGCGTGCCCATCAGCTACCACGAGCAGTTCTGGAAGAGCGAGCTCATCGACTTCGTAATCCTGCAGCAGGACGCCTTCGACCCGATCGACTCCCTCTGCCCGATGGACCGCCAGGAGTATATGCTCTCGCTGGTGCTTAAGGTCTGCGACGTCCCGTTCGAGTTCGACGACTACGAGCAGTGCGCCGCCAAATACAAGGAGATCATCAACATTCTCCGCCAGATGAACTATTCCGAGTTCAAGAGCGACAAGTTCAACCAGTATCTTGAACAGCTTAATACCCTTCTGAACCATGAGCAGTAAAGCATTCCAGAGAACCTACACCCGGCTCGAAGCCATCACCAAGGCGACGGTGACGCTCCACGCGCAGGGCGTCAGCAACGACGAGCTGGCCACGGTGGCCGGCCGCCTGGCCCAGGTCGTGAAGATCAAGGGCGACCTGATCACGCTGCAGGTATTCGCGGGCACGGAGGGTATTCCGACCAATGCCGAAGTGCTCTTCCACGGCGAACCGCCGACGCTCGAAGTGAGCGAGGAACTCTCCGGCCGCTTCTTCAACGCCTACGGCGACCCGATCGACGGCGGCCCGAAGGTGGAAGGCGAACGCCGCCAGATCGGCGGCCCCTCGGTCAACCCCTACAAACGCAAGCAGCCTTCCCAGCTGATTCCGACCGGCATCGCCGGCATCGACCTGAACAACACCCTGGTCTCCGGCCAGAAGATCCCGTTCTTCGCCGACCCCGACCAGCCCTATAACGCCGTGATGGCCCAGGTGGCCCTCCGCGCCGACGTGGACAAGATCATCCTCGGCGGCATGGGCCTCTCGAACGACGACTACCTGTATTTCCGTCACGAATTCGAGAGCGCCGGCGCCCTCAACAAGATCATCAGCTTCGTCAACACCACCGACCAGCCGCCGGTGGAGCGTCTGCTGATCCCCGACATGGCCCTGACCGCGGCGGAGTACTTCGCCGTCGACAAGAACGAGAAAGTGCTGGTCCTGCTGACCGACATGACCCTCTATGCCGACGCCCTCTCCATCGTGAGCAACCGTATGGACCAGATCCCGTCGAAAGACTCGATGCCTGGCTCCCTCTACTCCGACCTGGCCAAGATCTATGAGAAAGCAGTGCAGCTGCCCAGCGGCGGCTCCATCACGATCATCGCCGTGACCACCCTCAACGACGGCGACATCACCCACGCCATCCCCGACAACACCGGTTACATCACCGAAGGCCAGCTCTACCTGCGCGCCGACACCGATACGGGCAAGGTCATCATCGACCCGTTCCGCTCGCTTTCGCGTCTGAAACAGCTCGTGCAGGGCAAGCAGACCCGCGAGGACCACTCCCAGGTGATGAACGCCTCAGTGCGTCTGTACGCCGATGCGCAGAACGCCAAGACCAAGCTGGAGAACGGTTTCGACCTGTCCGACTACGACCGGCGCTGCCTCGAATACGCCAAGGCCTACGCCATCGAGATCCTCTCGATCGACGTGAACATCGGCCTGACGGAGATGCTCGACACCTGCTGGAAACTCTTCGCCCGCTACTTCAGCCAGTCCGAGACCGGCATCAAGCAGGCGATGATCGACAAATACTGGCCGGCCGCCTAAGCGCAAGACGTATGGCGATCAAGTTCCAATATAACAAGACATCCCTGACCAACCTCGGCAAGCAGCTGAAGGTCCGCCAGCGGGCGCTCCCGACCCTCAAGAACAAGGAGTCGGCCCTGCGCGTGAGCGTGATCCAGGCCAAGGCCGAATCGGAGCGCCTGTTGCACGAACTCGACGAGGCCCTCAAGACCTACGACTACATGGCCGGCCTCTGGACCGAATTCGAGCCCGGGCTGATCTCCGTGAAGGACGTAGTACTCGACACCGTGAAAGTGGCAGGCGTCCGCACGCCCCAGCTCCGCGAGGTCCTCTACGAGGTCAAGCCTTTCAATGCCTTTGCCATGCCGATGTGGTACGGAGAAGGCGTGGCCATCCTCAAGAAGCTCGCGCAGCTCGGCATCGAGAGCGAAGTGCTCCTCGAGAAGAGCCGCATCCTGGAAAGGTGCAGATTCCGGGGTATCAGGAGGCCATCCGCAAGATCAAGCGCTTCATGGAGGACGAGGAGAATCTCTCCAAGGCCTCGCAAAAGATCGTGAAGAACCGCCACCAGCAAGAAGAAGAGGAGGAAGAAGCATGATCACGAAAATGACCAAATACACCTTCCTGCTCCTGAGCCGCGACACGGAAGCCTTCCTGCGCGAGATCCAGGAGCTGGGACTGCTCGATATCAACCGCTCCCGCAAGCCGACAGACGCGGCTTCAGGGCAGTTGTACCGCGAGGCGGAAGCCATCCTCAAGGAAATCGAGACCATCGAGAAGTGCGACTATGCGCGCGACGAACGCCACAGCGCCATCCAGGGCAAGCTGGATGCCGCCGAGGCGGCCTATGCCGAGAAAAAGCACTGGGGCGACCTCGACCCCGCCAAGGTGAAAGCCCTGCGCGAGGCGGGCTGCCAGCTCCATTTCTATACCCTCCCCCTCAAGAAATTCAAAGCTTCCTGGCTGGAAGAGTATCCCATCGCCGAGATCGATCGTGACGAGAAATTCATCCGCTTCGTCCTCATCGACCGGGCTTCGGAAGGCGCCAACAATTTCCAGGCGCCCGAGACGCCCGTAGCCGTGGAATCGCTCAAGGAGCTGGCCGGGCAAGTGGCCTCGCTGAAAGAGGCGCTCGCCGATCGGGAATCCGAAATGGAATACCGCAAGCAGGACATCCCGACCCTGGAGCGCGCCTACGCCGAGAAGGTGCAGGCGCTGCAGCGCTATCTGGCCGACGCCGGTTCCGAAAAGGCCGCAGAGGATTACATCACCGTGCTGACCGGTTTCGCGCCGACCGACGATGATGCGCGCCTGAAAGCGGAACTCGACAGCAAACATATCTACTACCTCAGCGAACCCGCTACGGCTGCCGACAATCCGCCGGTGAAGCTCCAGAACAACTGGTTCGCCCGCAATTTCGAAACCCTCACCGGGATGTACGGCATGCCCGTCTACGACGAGTTCGACCCCACCCCGGTCCTGGCGCCGTTCTTCCTGCTGTTCTGGTCGTTCTGTATGGGCGACGCGGGCTACGGCCTGCTCCTCATCGCCCTGGGCATCCTGCTGCACAAGACCAACTTCGACCTGCTCGGTCTGAAGAAGAACTGGCGGCTGGTCACCACGCTGGGCGTGGGCACTTTCGTCATCGGCCTGTTCCTGGGCACGTTCTTCGGCATCAACCTGAAAGAGATCAGCTGGATTCCGGAGGGCCTGCGCAAACTGATGCTGGTGGGCAAGGTGGAACTGAACGGTACGGGTTACGACATCGCCATGATCGCCGCCATCATCATCGGTATCTTCCACATCTGCCTGGCCCAGGTCATCAAGGCCATCAGCATCACGAAGCGCGCCGGCTTCAAGGAGGCCATCTCCACCTGGGGATGGGTCGTACTGATCGTCGGCGGCCTCATCGTGGCCGGTCTGGCGCTGACCCACGTACTCAACGCCCTGGCTACGAAGATCGCCATCATCGCGATCGGCGTGCTGTCGGTCCTCGGCATCTTCATCTTCAACAAGCCGGGGCGCAATCCCCTGCTCAACATCGGATCCGGACTCTGGGACACCTATCAGACGGCGACCGGCCTGCTGGGCGACGTGCTGAGCTACATCCGTCTCTACGCCCTCGGCCTGGCCGGCGGCATGCTGGGCGGCGCCTTCAACGACATCGCGGCGATGACGCTGGGCAGCAGCCCTACCTGGCAGTGGCTGCCGTTCTTGCTGATTATCCTGATCGGACACGCGCTCAATTTCGCGATGAGTTGTCTGGGCGCTTTCGTCCACCCGCTCCGTCTGACCTTCGTGGAGTACTTCAAGAACAGCGGCTATGAGGGCAAAGGCGTGGACTACAAGCCTTTAACTAATGATATCATAATAGAAAACAAATAAAAATCAAAAATCTTACACTATGTTAACTGTTATTCTCGGTTATATCGGTCTGGCACTCGTGCTCTGTCTTTCCGGTATCGGATCCGTCATCGGAACCACCATCGCCGGCAACGCTGCGGAAGGCGCGTTGAAAAAGAATCCGGAAAAAGCGACCGGATATATGATTCTTTCGGCTATGCCCGCCACGCAGGGTCTTTATGGCTTCGTCGCTTTCCTGGTTTGGCCCAAAACGATGGAAATGATGATGGACAAGGGTCTCGTGTATTTCGCCGTCGGTTTGGCCGCCGGTGTGATCTTCCTGTTCTCGGCCATCCGTCAGGGTCAGGTCTGCGCCAACGGTATCATCGGTATGAGCCAGGGCCACGACGTCCAGACCAAGACGATGATCTACGCCGCCCTTCCTGAGTTCTACGCCATTCTGGCCTTCGCCGCCTCGTTCATTATTTAATCGGGGCTCTGCCCCAGCGGCTGAAACTTTGAGAAAGACGTCTTGCCGATTGCAAGGCGTTTTTCTTTTTTTTTGCTAACTTTATCGAATTAAATCGATAGAAGTATGCGACGACTATTCCTGACCTTTCTGCTGGCACTGTCGGTGACGGCGGGTTATGCCTGTACCAACCTCATCGTGACCAAGGGAGCGTCGGTCGACGGCTCCGTGATGGTGACCTATGCGGCCGATTCCTACACCCGCTACGGCACCCTGGTCCACTATCCGGCCGGCAAGCACAAGGCCGGCGAGATGCGCCGCATCCTGCAATGGGGCCAGGACCACTATCTCGGCGAGATTCCCGAAGCGCCCTATACCTACAATGTGATCGGCAATATGAACGAGCACCAGCTCGTCATCGGCGAGACCACGTGGGGCGGCCGGCCGGAGCTGCGCGATCCGCAGGGCATCGTGGACTACGGCTCGCTGGAATACATCTGCCTGCAGCGCTGCACGAAGGCCCGCGAGGCCATCGAACTGTTCGTCAAGCTGGCCAATGAATTCGGCTACGCCTCTTCCGGCGAGTCGCTGAGCTTCGCCGATACGGAAGAGGCCTGGATCCTGGAAGTCATCGCCAAGAAACCCGACGTGGTCGACGGGGTTAACCGCAACAAGGGCGTCGTCTGGGTGGCGGTCCGCATCCCTGACGGCTACATCGCCGCCCACGCCAACTGCGCCCGCATCACCACTTTCCCGAAAAACGATCCCGAGAACTGCATCTATGCGCCCGACGTGATCTCCCACGCCCGCGAAATCGGCATCTACTCGGGTTCCGACGAAGATTTCAGTTTCGCCGACACCTATTGCCCCCTGGCCTTCGGCCTGATCCGCAACTGCGAATGCCGCGTGTGGAGCTTTTTCAACCGCTGGGGCGACCTCGACATGAACCAGTACCTCGACTTCGTGATGGCCGACAATCCGAAGAACCGGATGCCCCTTTACGTCAAGCCCAAGGCCAAACTCTCGGTGCTCGACCTGGCCACGATGATGCGCGACCACTACGAAGGCACGCCCTTCGACATGACGAAGGACATCGGGGCCGGCAGCAATGAGACGCCCTACCGCTGGAAGCAGAACGACTGGACGGTCGACGGCGTGAAATACTCCAACGCCCGCCCCATCTGCACCCAGCAGACCGGCTTCTGGTTCGTGGCCCAGTGCCGCGGCTGGCTGCCCGACGCCGTCGGCGGCCTCTTCTGGTTCGCCGTGGACGATGCCGGCACCTCGGCCCTGACGCCCGTCTACTCCGCGTCCCGCGCCGTGTCGTGGCACTACGCCCTCGGCAACGGCTCGATGGTGGAGTATTCCCCCACCTCGATGTTCTGGCTCAACAACCGCATCGCCCAGTTCGCCTATCTGCGCTACAATCCCGTGGGGCTGGAAGTGCAGGAGCGCATTGCCGAACACGAGCGCCAGATGGTCGACAAGGTGGCCGCCTGCGACGCCGCCGCCCTGGCCATCAAGAACCCGAAAAAGCAGCTGAAATACCTCACGCAGTTCTCGGTCGCCGAAGCCGACGCCCTCTTCGACAAATGGGCCCTCCTCGACCAGTACCTGCTCATCAAATATATGGACGGCACCGTCAAGTTCCAGAACCCCGACGGTTCGTTCAAGACCAACGGCAGCGTGGACTACATCCCCGTCTCCCCCGACTGGCCCGGCTACACCGAAAAATTCAAACGCGCCATCGTCAACGACAACGGCGCTTTGCTGAAAGTCCGATAAAACTCCTGCATCGATATGTTCAAAGGTCAACCGAAAGGTCTTTATGCGCTGGCGCTGGCCAATACGGGCGAGCGGTTCGGCTATTATACGATGCTGGCCATTTTCATGCTGTTCCTGCAGGCGAAGTTCGGGTGGGAGCAGGCGGCGGCCAGCCAGCTGTACGCCATTTTCCTGGCCATTGTCTATTTCCTGCCGGTCGTGGGCGGCTGGCTCGCCGACCGGATCGGCTACGGCCGGTGCGTGGTGGCGGGCATCTGCGTGATGTTCCTGGGCTATGCGCTGCTGACAGTCCCGACGGGCGCCAACACCTTCGGCATCGTGCTGATGATCGGCGCCCTGCTGCTCATCGCGCTGGGAACGGGCCTCTTCAAGGGCAATCTGCAGGTGCTCATCGGCAATCTGTACGATGATCCGAAATATGCGGCCAAACGCGACTCGGCGTTCAGCCTTTTCTATATGGCCATCAACATCGGCGCGATGTTCGCACCGTTTGCCGCAACGGCCATCACGAACCGCTTCCTGGCCAAGGCCGGACTGGTTTACAAAGCGGACATCCCCGCCCTGGCGCACCAGCTGCTGGGCGGCACCATTACGCCGGAGAATACGTCGCGCCTGGCCGAATTGCAGGGCCAGATGCCCGGTTCGTCCGTGGCAGCCATGGATCTGCCGGCTTTCAGTGATTATTACATTGCAAAATTGTCCGATTCCTATCATATGGGCTTTGCGGTGGCGTGCATCTCGCTGGTGGTTTCCATCGGCATCTATTTCGCCTGCCGCAGTTGGTTCAAACACGCCGACGTCAACGCCCGTCACGCAGCTTCGGCTGAAAACGGGCCGGCGGCAGTCACGCTCACGAAGAAGCAGACGCGCGAGCGCGTCGTGGCGCTCTGCCTGGTTTTCGCCGTGGTCATCTTCTTCTGGATGGCCTTCAACCAGAACGGACAGTCGCTTACCTGGTTTGCCCGCGATTACACGCAGTCCGTCGCAACCGGCTGGCCCAGGGCTGGATTCAATGTGTGGATCCTCGCCCTGCTCTGCATCTCGATCTATACGCTGTTCGCCGCCTTCCAGGCCGAGCGGCGCACAACCCGGTGGATCAGCGGCGTCATCACGGCAGCCCTCTGGGGCACCGCCATCTATCTCTACAAAGGCATGCCCGAAATCCTCGACATCCAGCCGCAGCTCTTCCAGCAGTTCAATCCGTTCTTCGTGGTGATGCTGACCCCGATCATCATGGCCATTTTCAACGCCCTGGCTTCGGCCAAGGACGACCGGCACCCCAATGGACGCGAGCCTTCGGCGCCGATGAAGATCGGGCTGGGTATGCTGGTGGCAGCCCTGGGCTATGTGGTGATGATTTTCGCCTCGGCTGGTCAGGCCTCCCCCGCCGCTCTCGCCGGCACGGTATCGCCCGATCCCGTCGTCCCGACCTATCTGATGGGAACCTATCTCGTCCTTACCTTCGCCGAGCTGCTGCTCAGCCCGATGGGCATCTCGTTCGTTACCAAGGTGGCGCCGCCCAATATGAAAGGCCTCATGATGGGCCTCTGGTTCGCCGCCTCAGCCATCGGCAACTACCTGAGCTCCATTCCGGGCGCTCTCTGGATGAAAGTACCGCTCTGGGCCAACTGGGCCATTCTGGCAGCCCTCTGCGCCCTCGCCGGCGGTGCGATGTTCGCGCTGCTGAAGCGCATCAATGCCGCCACTGAAAACGTCTAAACAAACTCCGCAGCCATGGCTCGCTCGTTCACTTCCTGGAACAAGATGGTGGCCCGCCTCTCCACCCACCGGAAGAAATTGTTCAATCTCCCCTGGTTCCAGGGCGTCATCCTGCTGGCTTGCGTGGTCATCGCCATGCTGCTGGCCAACCTGCCTGCCACCCGCGACATCTATTTCGACGTCCTCGAGATGGATCTGGGCATTTCCCTCCGGACGCCGGACGGGGCTTCGCTGATGTTCCCGGTCGGCATGACCGTCGAGAAGTTCATCAACGACATCCTGATGGTCATCTTCTTCTTCACGGTCGGCCTGGAAATCAAGCGGGAAATCGTATGCGGAGAACTCAGCTCGCCCAAGCGGGCGATGATGCCGGTCATCGCCGCATTCGGCGGCGTGGTGTTTCCGGCCCTGATCTTTACGTTCATCAACCACGGAACGCCCGCCGCATCGGGATGGGGAATCCCCACGGCCACCGATATCGCGTTCGCCGTCGGCATTCTTGCCGTCCTGGGCGACCGGGTTCCCGTCTCGCTCAAGGTATTCCTGACGGCCCTGGCCATTGCCGATGACCTGATCGCCATCCTGGTGGTCGCCCTGTTCTATGGCGGGACCATCAACTTCCTGTTCCTGGGACTGGCCGCCGTCGTAGTGGCCGTCCTGGCCTGGCTGAACATCAGCGGCGAGAAAAGGCCGTGGATTTATTTCATTCCGGCCGTATTCGTGTGGATCCTGTTCTATTATTCCGGCATCCACGCCACGATGTCGGGCGTCGTGATGGCGTTGCTCATTCCGATGCGGCCGCGCTATTCGAAAGCGTATTATCTCCGGAAAAGGGCGTTTCTCGAGACAAAACTCACCGAAACCGACGCGAACCCCGAAGGCAAGGATTTTCCGGATCCCATTCAACGCATCATTCTGCGGCAACTCAGCCGCAATGCCCGGGAGAGTATCGGCCTGAGTTACCGCCTGGAGCACACGCTCGCGCCGTGGGTCAGCTTCGTGATCATGCCGATTTTCGCCCTGGCCAATGCCGGGGTGCGGATTACCGACGACAAAGATCGGCCAGATGCCCGCCGGGGCGGATTGGAAAAAACTGCTGGCCGTCGCCTGTCTGGGCGGCATCGGCTTCACGATGTCTATTTTCGTAGATACCCTGTCTTTCGGCGGTCAGGCCGAAGAAATCACGGAGATGCTCCGCGATATGGGCAAAGTCGCGGTCCTGATGGGTTCGCTCTGTTCCGGAATCCTGGGGTCGGTCCTGATTATTTTACTTTCACGCCGGCAAAAAGGATGACGCCGGTGCTCTTCTCGCGGATGAGATAGAGGAACGGGCGGTCGAAGGCCATCGTAGTGACACCACTCGCATTCTTGCGCATTTCCGCAACGGTCACGGCCGCGGCCTCGGTGCCCTTTTCATCGATGGAAACGAAAGCTTTCTGGCGCATGTCGCTGACATAGAGCCCGGCATCCGACATCTTGCCGAATTCAGCCGAAGAGGTGAAAGCCTTGTTCATGCCAAGCTTCTGCATGATCGGAACCAGCTGTTTGTCGGTGTCGAATTCCGCCTTGAACTTGGGGAAGCTCAGTTTGATTTTCTGTGGGCGAAGCGTAGCGCTTTTCCATCTATGAAGGTCATGTTCGGAGATACGGTCCAGGTAGCCATAGAAGTCCTTTCCGTACGGCAAAATCGCCCACATCTCAAAGGCACCGTTTCCATAAGGCATTCGGACATACATCGCGTCATCGACACAGGCGCCCGCGAAATCACCGGTGGCATTCATAAAGTCCATCTGGACGGTCGAACCGCTCAGCGTGGTGAAATAGCCTTTCTTCGTCAGTTCCGGGTCGAACTGTACACTCCAGTTGCCCTTGAAATAGAGGGCGTTGATCAGGATCATCATCACCTGTGGATCGATGTCCTCGAACATTTTGGGAACCAGGCCCTGGGTCTTCTTGCTGCACCATTCATTGATGGTGGTCAGCGTGCCAGGTTTGGCGAAATCGACCACGTAGGTATCGGCCTGATAGACCGAGGTCATCTGTTTCTTGAACGAGGAAAGGACATTCAGGCCCTGGGCGGCCCAGATGGAATTGGCCAGGGAAAGCGACACGGACTTGTCGGCCTTCAACAAGGCGGAAACGAGCGTGGTATAGCAATCGTTGACCTGGTCGACGGTGAACTTGTCCATTCCGATGGCCTTGACAATCTCGGAATAGGTCTCACCCTCGGCGCCGTTGGCCAGCATCGATGTGAGCATCGAAACGCTCATCGGCGAAACGAAGAAGTTCGTTTCAGGGAAAGACTTGGCAACCGTCTTAATGAAATCGAGCGCAAAGACATCGCCCTGGTACGCAACTTCCTGCTGGCTCTTGGTCAGCACAATCGGCTCGTACTCATCATTCCCCTCCTGCTGCTCCAAACCTTCACAAGCCACCGGCAAAAAGACCAAAACGGTCGCCATCATCACCGGCAGTACCCAATTTCGAAAGAAAGCCTTCAATTCCATAATCGTGAAAATTTGTTATAAAATTACACAAACTATCTAATAGATGCAAATAAACCCAAAATGTTGCGTCCGCAATCGGACTACCTATTTCTTTGCAGCCACTGATCAGGCCGCACAGCAGTCATCCTACTGGCACTTTAATGCAACCCGAAAATCACGGAGCGCGGACTCCCTAGTCATAGGCCTTTCTCAGGCAGACTCATGCGCTCCGTGAGGCCAAATGGGCTCGCAAAGCGCGCAAATGGTCATCTTACGCCATATATCATCGATTCCTGCGCTCTGTGATTTTCGGGTTGCATTAACTATGTGTGAAGCCCTGTCGGGAAGGGGCGATTCCTCCGCTCAGGCTGGCGAAAAAGGGAGCGGCACCGGGAGCTTGACGGCGAACTCCTCCTTATCCGGGCCGCGAGGGCCCGGAACGTTCGTCGAACAAAGCGCCGTCATGGCTTCGTCAGGGCCCGGGGCCAAGGCCCCAGCCCCTTTCCTACGGCCACCGCTCCCTGCACAGGCCTTCCCACGTCCCTTTTTCGCCAA
>CACYZM010000034.1 GCA_902778855.1 uncultured Bacteroidia bacterium | reverse complement strand
TTAGCAATGATGATTTTTAGATATTGAATCTACAAATTTAGTTTCATTTTTTCCAAAAACCACGAAAAATCCGATTTATTTGCGTAACTTAGCACAATATGGACGAAATCAAGATCATCGAAATCAAAAAGAGCGTCTTTGCCGACAACCAGGAAGACGCCGACCATCTCCGGAAATCCCTCAAACAGAAAGGAGTCTATCTCCTCAACCTGATGTCCGCCCCCGGCAGCGGAAAGACCACCACCCTGATCCGCACCATCAACCTGCTCAAGGACAAGCTCCGCATCGCGGTGATGGAAGCCGACATCGACAGCGACGTCGACGCCGTGAAGATCCGGGAGGCGACGGGCGTTCCCTCCATCCAGCTGCATACCGGCGGCATGTGCCATCTCGACGCCGAGATGACGCAGCAAGGCCTCGACAACCTGGCCTTGCAGGACGTCGATCTGGTCATTCTGGAAAACGTGGGCAACCTGGTGTGCCCGGCCGAATTCGACACGGGCGCCGTGCGCAACGCGATGATCCTGTCGGTTCCCGAAGGCGACGACAAGCCGCTCAAATACCCGCTGATGTTCACGGTCTGCGACACCGTGGTCGTCAACAAGACCGACGTGCTCCCCTACTTTGATTTCGACCTCGACCGGTGTCGCGCGAACGTCCGCCTGCGCAATCCCAAGGCCCGCGTCATCCCCATCTGCGCCAAGACCGGCGAAGGCGTGCAGGACTTCGCCGACTGGCTGCTGCAGGAAGTCACCGACTGGAAAAAGAAATAAAACCCTCCGACCCTATGCCTGAAATGTCCACCAAGTTCGTCCCGAAACACAAGGGCGACAAGAATCCGAATCCCAAGCTGATCAAGTTTGTCCGCCACGTCACCGACCGCGTCCCCGGCAAAATCAAGATGACGACCGACGACCCCGAATACTGGGGCCTCGCCTGCATCTTCGAGGATGAAATGGACGCCGCCACCCGCGAAGCGTCCCTCGATCTGCTGCTGGACATGCTCCCGAAGAATTTCCTCAAAGTGCGCGAGCACCGCGACTATCACCTGCTCCACCACTGGAACAAGGAGAAGCACTACACGCCGGACGACGCTTCGTTCGACGAACTGCTCGACAAACTCGCCTATTTCGGGATGCTGGAATACGACTACGGCGACAGATACACCGACGACGGCCCGATTCCCTGCACGACCTACAAGCGCGAGGACCGCGTCTACTGGGTGCCGATGTTCGTCCCGGGCAGCGCCGAATACACCAATATGAACACCGACCTGATGGACCGCCATCCCGAGCTGGCCATGTTCTTCGAGCGGATGACCTTCCTCCCCCTGGAGAAGATCACCCCGATGGTCCCGATGGGCGGTTCCGGCATCGGCATGCACGTGATTCCCGTGGAAAAGGCCATCTCGATGGAAAACCAGTCCATCGACATCGAGCATATCTCCTACTGGCTCAAACGCTATGAGGGCCACCTCGGCGTGGGCATCTGCTCCTGCCGCTACGGCCGCAAGAAGCTCGACGAAGGCTGCGCCGACGACTACCGCGACTGGTGCATCGGCGTGGGCGACATGGCCGACTACCTGGCCGAAACCGGCCGCGGCCACTACATCACCTACGACGAGTGCATGGCCATCCTCAAGAAGGCCGAGGACAACGGCTTCGTCCACCAGATCACGAACATCGACGGCGAGGGGAAAATCTTCGCCATCTGCAACTGCAACGTCAAGATCTGCAACGCCCTGCGCACCTCGCAGCTGTTCAATACGCCCAATATGTCGCGCAGCGCCTACGTGGCGCGGGTCGAGGCGGAGAATTGCGTGGCCTGCGGCCGCTGCGTGGAATACTGCCCGGCCGGCGCCGTGAAGCTCGGCCAGAAACTCTGCACCAAGCACGGCGAAATCGAATATCCGAAGCAGGAACTCCCCGACGCCGTGAAATGGGGCCCGCACAAATGGACGGAAGACTACCGCGACAAGAACCGCATCAACTGCTACCCCACCGGCACCTCGCCGTGCAAGACGGCCTGCCCGGCACACATCGCCGTCCAGGGCTACCTGAAGAAGGCCGCCGAAGGCAAATATACCGAAGCGCTGGAACTCATCAAGCGCGAGAATCCGTTCCCGGCCGTCTGCGGCCGCATCTGCAACCGCCGCTGCGAAGACGCCTGCACCCGCGGGACCATCGACCAGGCCGTTGCCATCGACGCCGTCAAGAAGTTCATCGCCGACCAGGACCTCAAGGCCGAAACGCGTTTCGTACCGGAGATCAACATCGCCTCCAGCGTGCTGAAGCAGTGGCCCGAGAAGATCGCCGTCATCGGCGGCGGCCCGGCCGGCCTGAGCTGCGCCTACTACCTGGCCACGGCCGGCTACAAGCCCACCGTCTTCGAAAAGAATCCCGAACCGGGCGGCATGCTCCGCTACGGCATTCCTTCCTATAAACTGGAGAAAGACGTCATCGCCGCCGAAATCGACATCATGCGCGAAATCGGCGTGGATATCCGCTGCGGCGTGGAAGTCGGCAAGGACGTGACCATCGCCCAGCTGCGCGAGCAGGGCTACAAGGGCTTCTACGTGGCCATCGGCTGCCAGGGCGGCCGCCTGCCGGGCATCCCCGGCGAGACCCTCCCGGGCACCACGACGGCCATCGACTTCCTCCACGACGCCAATACCGGCCAAGTGCCGGTGTCGGGCAAGGTGGTGGTCGTGGGCGGCGGCAACGTCGCCATCGACGCGGCCCGCGTGGCGCTGCGCAGCGGCGCCTCGTCCGTGACGATGCTGTCGCTCGAAACCGAGGACATCATGCCCGCCTCGCCGGAAGAGCGCCGCGAAGCGCGCGAGGACGGCGTGGTCATCAATCCCGGCTGGGGCCCGAAGGAAGTGCTCGGCGACGGCAAGGTCACGGGCATCGTCTTCAAGAAATGCACCTCCGTCTTCAATGCGGAACACAAGTTCGCACCCGAATACGACGAGAACGAATGCATCACCCTCGAGGCCGACCAGGTCATCTTCGCCATCGGCCAGACCGTGGTCCTCAAGGATCTGCTCAAGGATACCAAGGTCGAGTTCTTCCGCGGCGTCTACCCGGTGGCCGACAAACTCACCTACCAGACGGCCGAGCCCGACATCTTCGTGGGCGGCGACGTCTTCACCGGCCCGAAATTCGCCATCGACGCCATCGCCGCCGGCAAGGAGGCCGCCGAATCGCTGCACCGCTTCGTCCAGCACGGCCATATGACCATCGGCCGCAACCGCCGCGACTTCATCGAGCTCAACAAGGACGACATCGTGGTGGAATCCTATGACAACGGCTCCCGCCAGATGGAAGGCCGCGCCGAAGGCACGGCGCCGTTCCGCGAATACACCCTCGCCCTGACGGAAGAGCAGGTCCGCAAGGAAACCGCCCGCTGCCTCAAGTGCGGCGCCTCGGTCGTCGACGAGAACCGCTGCATCGGCTGCGGCATCTGCACCACCAAGTGCGGCTTCGACGCCATCCACCTGCACCGCGTGCATCCCGAAGCCAGCCACTTCGTCACCTCCGAAGACAAGTTCAGCGGCATCCTGCCGTATATGGTCAAACGGACCGGCAAAATCCTGTTCAAGAAGAAATAAGCTCCGCCGTGCACGAACTGGGCATCGTATTCTACATCATCCGCGACGTGAAGCAGGTGGCCGAAGAAAACCACGTGCAGCACGTCTCCGCGGTGGTGATGGACATCGGCGAGGTATCGACCGTCGTGCCGCATCTGCTGTCCGACTGCTGGCGCTGGGCCGCCGACAAGGAAGACCTGCTGAAAGGATGCGAGCTGAAGGTCAACCTCATCCCCGCCGTGACGCATTGCGACGGCTGCGGACGCGAATACGAGACGGTGTCCTATGGAAAGACCTGCCCGCACTGCCAGAGTGAAAACACCTGGCTGCTTCGGGGCAATGAAGTGGAAATCAAACAAATCGAAGTAACTTAAATCCCAACGAATATGTCTTGTTTTTTAGTCCCTCTGGCCGAAGCGGTCGTCGTCAGCGCGATCCGCAAAGGCAACGATCAAAAGGTCCGCAGCGAGAACGCCCGTCCGCTGCTGCGCCATCTCCCGACGCTTGAGAAAATGCTCTGGGGCGGCTCCGTGATGCTGGTCGTCGACCATGCCGTCAACGGAGAGCTCACCGCCTTTTCCTGGGGAGACATCCTCACCGTCGGCGTCCCGATGGCCGCGGTCCTCACGGCCGTCTGGATCGGATACGCCCTGATCGTGGAGCACCGCCGCAAAGTGAAAACTGCAACTATCAAATAACTAAAACCAACAACTATGTTTTTCCAAGTCTATGGAGCACACGCCCTCGCACAATGGGGCATGCTCCTGGTAGTCCTGATCGGACTCATCCTCTTCAATGAGTTCGCCCGCCGCACCAAGGCAGGCGGCATCATCACCTTCCTGGCCATTCCTTTGATCCTCACGGTCTACTTCCTCGCCATCTGGATCGGTGTCCGTACCGGCAAGGAGTGGGCGCTCAACAACCAGACCCACGTCTATATGCAGGGCTGGTTCCACTATGCCAAGCTCTACGCCGCCACGGCGGGCTGCATCGGCTTCATGATGATCAAATACAAATGGGGCATCGGCGCCAAGCACTGGTTCAAACCCTTCCCGTTCATCATCGTGGCCATCAACATCCTGATCGCCTGCGTTTCCGACTTCGAATCCGCCGTGATGGGCTGGAACAAGTGGTGGCTCACCTCCGAAGGCGTCTGGCAGTACGGCGGCTGGCACAACGTGATGAACGGCGTGGCCGGTCTGCTCAACATCTTCTGTATGACCGCCTGGTGGAGCGTCTATGCGTCGAAGGACAAGAAAGATATGATCTGGGCCGACATGACCTGGGTCTACATCGTGATCTACGACATCTGGAACTTCGCCTACACCTACAACTGCCTGCCTACGCACTCCTGGTACTGCGGTATCGCGCTGCTGCTCGCCCCGACCATCGCGGCCCTCTGCTGGAACCGCGGCGGCTGGATCCAGAACCGCGCCAACACCCTGGCCATCTGGTGCATGTTCGC
The DNA here is from genome assembly GCA_902778855.1 of uncultured Bacteroidia bacterium. Lineage (GTDB taxonomy): Bacteria > Bacteroidota > Bacteroidia > Bacteroidales > UBA932 > Cacconaster. The sequence goes on along the minus strand of CACYZM010000034.1, from coordinate 15,651 downwards.
CCAGGTGTTCCCGCTCTTCCAGGAAACCTTCATGAACGGTAAGCAGTGGTTCAGCTGGGCTACGCTTCCCGTGCTGTATCCGCAGGGAGTTGAAACCATCAGCCAGCTCTACGAGACCGCAGGCCTCACCGCCAGCACTGTCACGCCCGAGATCGTGGGCACGACCGTCGATCCTTCCGTGGTTGCCGCGAACCCTTCGATGATGATCTTCATCAGCGCCCTCGCCCTGATCACCAACGCCATCGCCCTCGGCTACATCATCGCCGTCTCGAAGAAGCGTCACATCAACCCGTACAAGCAGGACGTCTTCATCAACCAGAAGTACTATAAAGACGCCATGGCCCGCGCCGACGTCTCGTAAGTCTGTTTACTGCATGAAAAAAGCCGCTGAAAATTCAGCGGCTTTTTTGTTTAGTTGAGGCCGATCATCTTGCCGGCGAACTTTTCGACTTTTTCTTTCGCGTAGTCGAGGGTAATGGTCAACTGCTTCTTCCGGCTGGTCGGCGCTTCGAACATCGCGTCGGTCATGATGGCTTCGCAGATGGAACGGAGGCCGCGGGCGCCGAGTTTGTACTGGATCGACGTATCGACGATGAATTCCAGGACTTCAGGCTTGATGCGGAGCTTGATGCCGTCGAGGGCGAAAAGTTCCTGGTACTGTTTGACCAGGGCGTTCTTCGGCCGGGTCAGGATGGCCAGGAGCGTGGGCCGGTCGAGCGGATCGAGGTGGCAGAGCACCGGAAGACGGCCGATGATCTCGGGGATCAGGCCGTAAGCGCGCAGGTCCTGCGGGGCGACGTACTGCACGAGGTTGTCGGTGTCGATGGTCTCGTGTTTCTTGCGGGCGCCATAGCCGATGACCTGGGTGTTGAGGCGCTGGGCGATGTAGCGGTCGATGCCTTCGAACGCGCCGCCGCAGATGAACAGGATGTTCTCGGTGTTGACGGCGATCATCCGCTGCTCGGGGTGCTTGCGGCCGCCCTGCGGCGGCACATTCACGATGCTGCCTTCGAGGATCTTCAGGAGGGCCTGCTGCACGCCCTCGCCCGACACGTCGCGGGTGATGGACGGGTTGTCACTCTTGCGGGCGATCTTGTCGATCTCGTCGATGAAGACGATGCCTTTCTCGGCCTTGGACACGTCGTAGTCGGCATCCTGCAGCAGTCGCGTGAGGATGCTCTCCACGTCTTCGCCCACGTAGCCGGCCTCGGTCAGGACCGTGGCGTCGACGATGGCGAAGGGCACGTTGAGCATCTTGGCGATGGTGCGCGCCAACAGGGTCTTGCCGGTACCGGTGGGGCCAACCATCAGGATGTTGGACTTTTCGACCAGGTCGTCCTTGAGGTTGATGCGCTTGTAGTGGTTGTATACGGCGACGGCCAGGAAGCGCTTGGCTTCGTCCTGGCCGATGACGTATTCGTCGAGGAAAGCTTTAATCTCGGCAGGCTTGAAGAGTTTGGTCTCGCCGACGATCTTGCCGTTGGTGCGGATGTGGTCTTCCTTGGGGTTCAAGGCTTCCTTGGCGTACTCATACGCCATCATCGCGCAGTCGGAGCAGATGGCCACGTTCTCGGTCGAGATCAGCAGCTCGACTTCGTTCTGGCTCCTGCCGCAGAAAGCGCAATGGTCGTTGCCGTTCCCGCCGTGCTCGTGGTTATCGGTCTTCTTTGCCATTTTTGTTCTTTTCAACGATCCGGTCGGCCATTCCGTAGGACACCGCTTCCGGGGCCGTCATCCAGAAGTCGCGGTCGGCGTCCTTGACGATCTGGTCCATCGGTTTGCCGGTGTGGTCGCACAGGATCTGATAGAGTTCCTGCTTGAGTTTGAGGATCTCCCGGACCGTGATCTCCATTTCGGAGGCCTGGCCTTCGGCGCCGCCCATTGGCTGGTGGATCATCACGCGCGAGTGCGGGAGCAGAGAGCGCTTGCCCTTGGCGCCTGCGGCCAGCAGGATGGAAGCCATCGAGGCGGCCATGCCGGTGCAGATGGTGGCCACGTCGGGCTGGATGGTCTGCATCGTGTCGTAGATGCCGAGACCGGAATACACCACGCCGCCGGGCGAGTTGATATAGAGCATGATGTCGGCCTTCGGGTCACTGCTCTCCAGGAAGAGGAGCTGTGCCTGGATGATGTTGGCCACATCGTCGTTGATGGGGCAGCCCAGGAAGATGATGCGGTCCATCATCAAGCGGCTGAAGACGTCCATCTGGGCGACATTGAGCTGGCGCTCCTCGATGATCATCGGGTTCATATAGCTCGCGTAAAGCGAGTTGAACCGATGCAGGCTGAGGGAGCTGATGCCGCGGCCGCGGACGGCGTATTTCTCGAATTCGGTCATATCGGCTATCGGTTGAAGGTTGGTTTATTTCGTGAGTTCGCGCATCTTCTCGAGCGAGATCTTCTTCTTCTCGAGGGTCGCGGTCTTGCGCACCCAGGTGAGGGCCATGTCGTCCTCGACCTTCTCGACGATACGCTCCGCCTGCTGGCGGTCGGCAAGCAGCTGCTCGGCATATTTGGTGAGGTGTTCCTCGGGCACGTTGTTCATGCCGTACATCGCGAACTGGTAGGCGGCCATCGACATGGCCTGCTTCATGACCTCGTCCTTGCCGACCTTCAGGTCGTTGTCCTTCATGATCTTGGTGCGGATCATGTTCCAGCGGAAGTCCTTGGCGAAGAGGTCGTACTCGGCCTCGATCTGCTCCATCGTGAACTTGTCGTCGTTGGCGAACTTGATCCAGCGTTTCATAAAGGCGTCGGGGAGCTGGATGGCGGCCTTGTCGATGAGATATTCCTTGGCGTCGATCATGAAGCGGTAGTCGCTCTCGCGGGCGTATTCTTCCTGGAGGCGTTCCTTCACCTTGGCGTCGAACTCGGCTTCATCCTTGCAGGCGCCTTCACCGAAGATCTGGTCGAAAGTCTGCTGGGTAAGCGGGGCGTCGACGAAGGTCTTCACGTCGTTCACGGTCATCGTCCACTCGGTGGGAAGGGTTTCGAGTTCTTCCTTCTTCACGTGGAACATGGCGGCACGGTCGGCTTCGTTGGGGAACGATTTGACGATGTCCACCGGACGGGTGTCACCCTTCTTGAGGCCCACGAATTCCTTCTTCACGTCGTCGGCCATACTGCGGAGCGACACGTAGGAGCCTTCGATCTTCTGGTCGCCGCTCACGAAGTCGGCGATCACGAAGTCGTCTTCCTTCGCGGCTTCGCCGCTTTCGAGCTGGCCGAACTGCTTGAGCAGGCCGTGGCGATAGTCCTCGAGGGCTGCCTTGGTGACGGTGACGGTATAGTACGGGATCTTGTCGTCGGCGGTGACGGTGAGGTTCAGTTCCGGAGCGACGGCGAGGTCGAAGTCGAAGGTGAATACGTCGGGGTTGTCCCAGTTGTTGTCGGACTGTTTCTCGCTCGGGAGGGGTTCACCCAGCACGTTGAGCTTGTTCTCTTCGATGAAACCGTTGAGGGCGTCGGTCACCAGCGTGTTGACCGCCTCGGCAAGGGCCTGGCCGCCGTGGAGCTTCTCGATCAGGCCCATCGGGGCCATGCCGCGACGGAAGCCGCGGATATCGGCCGTACGGCGGAATTCATTGAGTTTCTTCTTTCTGGGTTCGGCCCAGTCGTTCTTGTCGAGGGCGATGGTGACGTTCATGTTGAGATCGTCCACCTGATTCTTGGTAACTTTCATATGTAGGATTCTGTTTTCTTGATTGTCTTGTAGGCTATTAAAGGGTGCAAAGTTAACAAAAAATGACTATATTTGTAGAATCTGAAACAATTTCTCACTATGAAACAATACATTGAACAGAACAAGGAACGGTTTTTCGAAGAACTGTTCTCGATTCTCCGCATTCCTTCCATCAGTTCCGAAGAAGCCCACAAGTCCGACATGTACCGCTGCGCCGAACGGCTCACCGAGCTCCTGCTCGCGGCCGGCGCCGACAAGGCCGACGTTTACGAGACGACCGGCCATCCCGTGGTCTACGGCGAGAAGATCATCGACCCGAAGAAGCCCACGGTCCTGGTCTACGGACACTACGACGTGATGCCGGTCGATCCGGTCGGCCTCTGGGTCTCCCCGCCCTTCGAGCCCGAAATCCGCGACGGCGCCATCTACGCCCGCGGCGCCAACGACGACAAGGGCCAGACCTTCATGCACATCAAGGCATTCGAATACCTGGTAGCCAAGAAGAAGCTCCGCCACAACATCAAGTTCATCTTCGAAGGCGAAGAGGAAATGGGTTCCGCCGCGCTCTCCCAGTGGATCAAGACGCACAAGAAACTCCTGGCCTGCGACATCATCCTCGTTTCCGATACCACGATGCTCAACGAGAAGATTCCTTCCATCAACTGCGGCATGCGCGGCATCACCTATATGGAAGTGAAGGTCACCGGCCCGAAGAAGGACCTGCACTCCGGCCACTACGGCGGCGGCGTGTTCAACCCCATCAACACGCTCTGCAAGATGATCGCCTCGCTCATCGACGAAGACGGCCACATCACTATCAAGGGCTTCTACGACGACGTGATCGAGCTCAGCCGCAAAGACCGCAAGATGCTCGGCCGCGCCCCCTACGACGCCAAGGAGTATATGGACAGCATCGGCGTGAAGGCGCTCACGGGTGAGAAAGGTTATACGACGCTGGAACGCGTCGGCATCCGGCCCTGCCTCGACGTGAACGGCATCTGGGGCGGCTACATCGGCGAAGGCTCGAAGACGGTGATCCCGAGCACGGCCCACGCGAAGATTTCGATGCGTCTGGTCCCGAACCAGGATTCGAAGACCATCGCCAAGCTGTTTGCGAAGCATTTCAAGTCGCTCGCGCCCAAGGGCGTGACGGTCGAAGTCGAAGAGAAGCACGGCGGCGACGGCTTCCTGATCCCCATCTCGTCGAAGGCCTACAAGGCCGCGTCGAAGGCCGTGGGGCAAGTCTACGGCATCGAGCCCGTTCCCAGCCGCGGCGGCGGCAGCATCGCCATCCTGGCCGAGATGCAGCGCGCCCTCCACGCCGACCCGCTCCTGATGGGCTTCGGTCTCGAGCGCGACTCGATCCACTCCCCCAACGAAAGCTACCTCCTCGACCAGCTCTTCAAGGGCATGGAATCCATCGCCCTGTTCTATCAGTACTTCTGATAAAGAATCGCCCCGCCCCGGCGTGGCAGATACATAGCTGACAATCAACGCTTTACAAGAAATCGTGTGCGCATTTTTACGCACACGATTTTCTATAATCACCTGAATATCAACGACTTTACTGCCACAGCCCGAAACAATCCTTTGAAACAAATCCTTGAATCACTCCCTTGAATCATTCCCTCCAAAGGGATATGTCTTTCAGACCGTCGCGCAAGCGCGACCCCTCCCTCTATATCCAATGCGGCATCAGCCGCTAGCGGAGGCCGTTGCGGGGGCCTTGGGGATAGCAGGCCGGAGCGGCAGGTTTGGGCAGCGCCCAGAAGACACGTTAGCCGAGGGTGGCTACAGGTCTGAAAGACATATCCCTTTTCCGGGAATGCGCGCTAGATTGTGTGAATCAGATCGAAGATCTGCTTCTGGAGGGGGTCCATCGGGAGAAGGACGGATTTGGGGCGGTGGGTGTAGGGGGAGATGTAGTTCAGGCGGAACATGGTGGAGACGGCTTGACGGACTTGGGCAAGCGTAAGATCGGGAGCGGTGGCGGAGAGCTGCCGCTCCAGTTCGTGCTGGACGGCGGAGGCGGCCAGACAGACGCAGAGATGGCCTTCGACGCGACCTTTCTTGCGGCGTCGCATCGGCTTGACTGTCAGGTCTTTTTGACTCATCCGGAAAGGATTGGCCCAGGCTTTGGCCGCTTCTTCGCCCTTGAAGATGCCCACCGGGTCGGTGGCGCCATATTTCCGCGCCAGGCGCTGGATGGCTTTTTCCTTCTTGGCGCCGCCGCCGACAGCGCGGTCCAGGAGCCGGCCGGCGACAGGACGGCCATCCGCATCGACCAGCAGACAGAGCGGGACGCGAGCGAGCGGGGTGGAAATCAGGAATGCCGTGGCCGGCGCAGCGGATGAGACGCGCATCTCCGTGAGCCGGAGGCTGTCGACCAGCGCATAGACTTCCGCGGGTTCGCAGGTTTTGCCCAGATAGCGGCGCAGATAGTTGATCGTGCGGAGTTTGTTGCCCGGATCGAAGAGCCGGCAGATGACCATATGGCGGAAGAGAGGGTCACGCCCCGCGCCAAGCCCGAGCCGGTCGAACAGGGTGCCGTAGACCAGTTCCGGGCCGGCCAGTTCGATGCGCCCCTGGTCGAGCGTGCGGGCGTACTCGCGGAGCTGGGCCTCGTCCATCCGCGCAAAGAGCATCTCGGACTCCTGCGTCTGCTCGCGGACAAACTCCCGCGCCTTGTTTTCCAGCAAATCGGCTTCTGCGACATTTTTCGTCGTGCCGAAAGAACGGACGACCGAGTAGCGGCCCCCGCTCTTGTCGATGACATAGACGCTGATGGAACCGGAAGGGTTGTTTTTTCTGCGGACGAACATAGTTATTTGGAATCAAGGGGTTGCAACTGTGACCGTACAGGTTCCCGCGTGCTTTTTCCCGTCGTTGACCGAGATGGTGGCCTCGCCGGCGGCCAGGGCGGTTACCACGCCGGCCCGCGACACGGCCACGACGGTCGAATCGGACACTTCCCACTGGAGGAGCGCCGTACAGACGCCGTCGGCCGGGTTGGCGTTCATCTGCAGCTGACGGATTTCACCGGTTTTCATCGAGAGGCGTTCCGGAGTAAAGGTGAAGCCTTTGAGCCCCACCCCGGAGGCAGGTTTCATTACGAACGTCAAACTGCCCTTGTAGGTCTTGTCCTTGCGGGAGAAGCTCAGTTCCAGAACCAGCACGCAGATGTCGGAATCGGGCTGGAACGTGACCTTTCCGGTTCCCGTCCCGCCGGAATAGCCGGTCAGGAAGTCGGTGAGCGCGAAGGGGAAAGACTGGGTTTCCTCGAAATCGGTAAAATCGCAGCTCATCAGATAGACGCTGCCGTCGGAGCAACGAAGCATCAGCGAACCGGAGCGTGTGACGATGATGTCGAGAATCTTCAGGCCCACGAGGTCATCGACCTTCACGTTCATCTTGGCGAGCATCTCGGCCAGGGCGCCGAGGTCGCCGCCATTGAGATCGGCGTTGATCTTCAGGCCTTCCGACAGGCTGATGCGGGTCTTGTCGAGGACCCAGCTGCGCGCAAACTTGTTGATCAGGGTCTTCGACGGCGCCCGCTTGATGGCGGCGGAGCCGGTCAGATCCGTTTCTCCGGGACGACGCACGGCGACGGATGCCTTGCTGCCGCTGGGCACCACGTCGACCGAGCCGTAACCCGAAAGGATGACGGCGGTCGTAGTATCGGTCATATAGGTACCGGTCAGGACCTTGGTTTTGCCGCCGGAGGTCCGCTCACGGATAATGTAGCGGCCGGCAGAACTCAACTCGAGACATTCGAGCAGGAAGTCGGGATCACTGAAAACGTATTCGGCCGAGTATGTCTTGCGCGAAGGGGCCGGCGGGTTGGAAGGCGTCGAGGGTGTGGAAGGCGTGCTGGGAGTCGGCGGCTCCGGCTCGGGTTCGGGTTCCGGTTCGGGCTCCACTTCGCGGGGCTCCAGCGGATACACGCATCCGGAAGGCAGGACCGGAAGGATCAGCAGGCACGGCAGGATAGCCGCCACAAGCCATATCATTCGTTTCATCGACCGCATCTCCTATAAGATTTTGAAAAACAGATTGACCCGGATCACGGGATAGATCTTGAGGCCGCCGACCAGGTCAAGCAGACCCTTGTCCTTGCCGTCGGCCACGGCGCTCGTCAGTTGGACTTCTTTCTCATCGAAAAGGCCGTAGCCCATCGCCCGCAGGCCCTGGCCGAAGGTGCCGAGAACGCCCAGGTCGCAGGATACGCCCACGCGGCGGTCGTCGCGCATACGGCCGAAGCCGAAGCCCAGATAGGGTTTGAAACCGTTGACTTTCATCCCGATGGTGATGTCGCCGTCCTTCGCATGGACCGAGTAGCCGTCGACGTCGATGCCGATGGAATTGAAGGCCTCGGGCAGCGGCGTCAGGTTCTGGATCGTCAGGAAATCAGGGCGACCGGCCCAAAGGCCGGCCGACAGCCGGAAATTGCTGTTCGGGAAGACGTAGAAATCCGACAGGAAATAGGCGTGGTTCATCGACAGCCGGGCATCGATCTGCGAAGGCGTTCCGTCGCCGCCGTAGCTTTCGGGAAGGGTAAAGGAGAATGTGTAGTGATCGACCGGGAAGAAGGAATAGCCGCCCCGCAAGGCGAGCTGCCGGCCGAACTGGACGGCGAGTTCACCGCCGACGCCGACCGTACCGGCCGAAACGCCCAGGCCGACGTGAACGGGTCTGGCCGCCTGCTGGGCGCGGGCGGTGACGGGCGGGAAAACGGAAACGGCCAGCCCGATCCAGACAAACAGGCTTAACAGGCGCTTCATTTGTGCAAAGTTAGCAAGCGGCATGCAAAAAAACAAGTATCTTTGTATTCATGACACCCAACGAGAAATTAACCGCCTATGTCGAAGCGGAGATCCTGCCCCGCTATACCCATTTCGACAAGGCCCATCAGCTCGATCATATCGAGACCGTGATCCGTCAGAGCGCCAAACTCGCCGACATGCTGGCGGCCCAGGGCGTCGCCGTGGATCCCGATATGGTCTATATCATCGCCGCCTATCACGACCTGGGCATCGTGAACGGCCGCGACAACCACCACATCGATTCGGGCAAGATCCTGATGGCCGATCCCTTCCTGAAGGACTTCTTCACGCCCGAGCAACTCGAAACGATGAAAGAAGCGGTGGAAGACCACCGCGCATCTTCGAAGCACGCCCCCCGTTCGCTCTACGGCCGCATCGTCGCCGAAGCCGACCGGCAGATCGATCCCCGGACCATCGTCGTCCGCACCGTCCAATACGGCCTCGAACACTACCCCGAACTCGACAAAGCGGGCCACCTGGCCCGCGCCAAAGCCCATCTCGCGGAAAAATACGGCGAAGGCGGCTACCTGAAACTCTGGTTCCCCGAATCCGACAACGCTCGCAAACTCGCCCAACTCCGCGCCATGATGGCCGACACAAAAACGATGGACGCCCTACTTGAAGAAATATGGCAAGAAGAAATACGGCTAACGAAGATGAAACCAGAGCGAAACGCAGCGATAGACTGAATGAAAACATTATTACAACTGTTCTGGGCCTTCTTTAAGATCGGGGCGTTCACCTTCGGGAGCGGCTACGCCATGATTCCGATGATCGAAAAGGAGGTCGTGGACAAACGGAAATGGTTTGAGAAGGACGAATTCTACGACCAGTTCGCCCTTGCCTCCTCCGCGCCCGGCCCCTTCGCCCTCAACACGGCCGTCTTCGTGGGCTACAAACTCAAGGGCTGGTGGGGCTCCCTGGCCGCTGTCTGCGGCGTCGTGCTGCCCTCTTTCCTCATCATCCTGGCCATCGCCATGTACCTGACCGACTTCCGCGACAACCGCTACGTGGAAGCCGCCTTCAAAGGCATCCGGCCCGCCGTCATCGCCCTGATCGCCGTGCCGTTCATCAATATGCTCAAAAAGCTGCCCTGGTACTTTATGCTGCTGGGCGCGGCCGTGGCGGCCGTGATCTGCTATCTCGGGGTCTCCCCCATCTGGTTCATCCTGGCCGGCGCCGCCATCGGGCTGGTGCTGACGTGGCGGGCGAAACCCGGGGTCGAAGAAAAAGGAGGCAAGCGATGATCTACCTGCAGCTCTTCCTCTCGTATCTGAAAATCGGATTCTTCGGTTTCGGCGGCGGTTATGCCATGCTTTCGCTCATCCAGAACGAGATCGTGACGCGCCACGGCTGGATGACCGCCACCGAGCTGGCGGACATCGTCGCCGTGTCGCAGATGACGCCCGGCCCCATCGCCATCAACTGCGCCACCTACGTGGGCTACACCGTCACCGGCACGGTCTGGGGCTCGATGCTGACCACGCTGGCCGTGAGTCTGCCGCCCCTCACGCTGATGGTGCTCATTACCCTGTTCTACACCCGCCTGAAGAACAACCGCTATATGCAGGGTGCGATGAAATGGATGAAGCCTATGATCTGCGGCATGATCGGCGCTGCCGCCCTGCTGTTCGTCAACGGAACCACCTTCATCGACTGGAAGAGCTACGTCATCTTCCTGGTCTGCTTCCTGGCCACCTGGTTCAAGGTCGATTCCATCCTGATGATCTGTCTGTCGGCCGTCGCCGGCATCCTATTATATGTTTAATATTATGTTTACTATGTGGGCTATCATGTCTCTCTTTCAAGACCGTCTGCGCCCACGCAGCCGTGAGTGGGAGGGGCCCAAGCTTGCTTGGGAGGGATAGGCCCCAAAGGGGCCGTAGTCTTGAAAGAGAGACATGATATCCCAAAAAAGATAATATTACCTTACCATGGCTGATAATTATTTGGAAAACAAGTTCGAAGAATTGAAAAACAAGCCTGTGAAAAAGAAGGCTTCCGTTTCTTTGGGCACGCTGCTGCGTCAGAACCGCAGTTATCGCGGATATGACAAGTCTTGTGTCGTGACGCAGGCGCAGCTGCGGCGCATGGAGGAAGTCTGCACGAAAGTGCCTTCCGGGCGGAACCAGCAGGTTCTCCGCTTCAAGTTGCTGACCCGCGACAGCGGATCGGAAGCGATGCAGGGGCTCTACAAGCTGGGCGGCGCGCTGCCGGAGTTGCATCTGCCTTTCCCCGGCACGGAGCCCGAGGCCTTCATCATCATCTGCAGTATGGTGACGCCCGACAAGTGGGTGCATATGGACGTGGGCATCGCGGCGCAGAGCATGCTGCTCAAAGCCGTTGAAATGGGCCTGGGCGGCATCTGCATCGGCGCCTTCAACAAGGAAAAGGTCACCGAAACCTTCGGCCTGCCTTGCGAGCCGGTGCTCATCCTGGCCATCGGCAAGCCCGCCGAAAAGATCGAACTTGTTCCGGTCCGCGCGGGTGAGCCGCTGAAATATTATCGGGAAAACGGCGTGCACTACGTACCCAAAATCACGGCCGACGACCTGATCCTTTAGGAGGCTATGCACAAACTCCGCAGTTACGTCCTCCCGTTCGCCATCCTCATCGGGCTCATCTTCCATCACTGGCTCGTGTATGTGCGGGAACTGACGCCGTACCTGATCTTCTCGATCCTGCTGCTCAACAACGTGGCGGTCGATATGAGGAAACTGAAAGTCACGATGCTGGACGTGTGGCTGATGGTTTTCCAGGTCGTCGTGTCGCTGGGAAGCTATCTCCTCTTCAAGGCCTTCGGGGCCAGCGAACTGGTCGCACAGGGCGTGCTGATCGGCGTCCTGTGCCCGGTCGCCGCCTCTTCGGTCGTAATCGCCACGATCCTCGGGGCCAACCGGGAAACCGTGACCACCTACACCATCGTGGGCAACCTGATGGTGTCGATCGTCGCCCCCATCTATTTCTCATTCATCGGGCAGCTGCAGGAGATTCCTTTCCTCGAATCCGTATGGCTCATCTTCCGGCGCATCGCCCCGACCATCGCCCTGCCTTTCTTCGTGGCGCTGTTCCTGCAGAAAGTCGCGCCCCGCGTCAACGCCTTCCTCTGCCGCTACAAAGGCCTTTCGTTTTATCTGTGGGCCGCGGCGCTGACCATCACCCTGGGACAGACCATCGACTTCATGTTCCTGCACGGCCGCGAGCAGCGCTCCGCCATCCTGTGGATGGGCGTCTTCTCGATCGTCTATTGCGCCCTCCAGTTCGCCGTCGGCAAGAAACTGGGCGGAAAATACGGCGACCGCATGGCCGGCGGACAGCTCCTGGGCCAGAAGAACAGCGCGATGGGCATCTGGATCGCCAACACCTATCTCCTGCCGCTGGCAGCGGTATTTCCCGCCCTGTATTCCATCTGGCAGAACGTCTTCAACAGCTGGCAGATGTGGCGTAAAGATAATGCACGAAAACATTGATATTGTTTCAATTTTTTAATATCTTTGCAAAATACGGTTAGCAAATTTCAAATCCAAACAATAATTGATAACACTATGGCAGTAAAAGGAACAATCGTCGTTGACACGGAGAAGTGCAAAGGATGCGGCGTCTGCGTGGTCAACTGTCCCTTCGGTGTGATTGCCCTCTCCCACGAGGTCAACAGCAAGGGCTACAACTTTCTACACATGGTATCCCCGGACAAGTGCACCGGCTGCACCAGCTGCGCCACCGTCTGTCCCGATTCCGTAATCACCGTCTATCGCGTTAAAATCTAAACAATCGACAATATGGCAGAAAAAGTATTGATGAAGGGCAACGAGGCCATCGCCTACGCCGCGATCAACTGCGGCGCCGACGGCTACTTCGGCTACCCGATCACTCCGCAATCGGAGGTGATGGAGACCCTCATGAAGGAGAAGCCGTGGGAGACCACCGGCATGGTCGTCCTCCAGGCCGAAAGCGAAACGGCTTCCATCAACATGGTATACGGCGGCGCGGCCTGCGGCAAGAAGGTCATGACCTCCTCTTCGAGTCCGGGCATCAGCCTGATGTGCGAAGGCCTCACCTATCTGGCAGGCGCGGAACTCCCCTGCCTCGTGGTCAACGTGATGCGCGGCGGCCCGGGCCTGGGCACCATCCAGCCCAGCCAGGGCGACTATTTCCAGGCCACCAAGGGCGGCGGCCACGGCGACTACCGCCTGATCGTGCTCGCCCCCGCTTCGGTGCAGGATATGTATGACTTCGTGGACCTGGCCTTCGAGCTGGCGTTCAAATACCGCAACCCGGCCATGATCCTGGCCGACGGCGTCATCGGCCAGATGATGGAAAAACTCGAATTCCGTCCGACCAAACCCCGCCGTACGCCGGAAGAGGTCCGCGCCCAATGCGACAGCTGGGCCACCCTCGGCAAGCCCAAGACCCGCGAACGCAACGTCATTACCTCGCTCGCCCTCGACCCGGTGGTGATGGAGAACTTCAACATCAAGCTCCAGAAGAAATACGCGGAAATCGAAGAGAAGGAAGTCCGCTACAGCACCTACAAGACGGAAGACGCCGAACACCTGATCGTCGCCTTCGGCTGCATGTCCCGCATCTGTGAAAACGTGGTCGACATGGCCCGCGAAAACGGCATCAAACTCGGCATGCTCCGCCCGATCACCCTCTTCCCGTTCCCGAAGAAACCCATCGACGCCCTCGTGCCCCAGCTCAAGAGCATCATGTCGGTCGAACTGAACTCCGGCCAGATGGTCGAAGATGTCCGCCTCGTGTCGAACGGCCGCGTCCCCGTGGGCTTCTACGGCCGCCAGGGCGGCGTCGTCCCGACCCCCGACGAAATCTACGAAGCATTCCTCAAATTCATCAAATAACCAGGACGACTATGGATATCAATGACATCATCAAGCCCGAAAACAAAGTTTACGGCAAATCGTCGGTTCTGACCGACAACATCATGCACTACTGTCCTGGTTGCTCCCACGGCGTGGTCCACAAACTCGTCGCCGAGGTGATCGAGGAACTCGACATCCAGGACAAGACCATCGGCGTCAGCCCCGTCGGCTGCTCGGTGTTCGCCTACAACTATCTTGACATCGACTGGCAGGAAGCCGCCCACGGCCGCGCACCGGCCCTGGCCACGGCCATCAAGCGCCTCAACCCCGACAAATACGTGTTCACGTACCAGGGCGACGGCGACCTCGCCTCCATCGGCACCGCCGAGACGATGCACGCCTGCAACCGCGGCGAGAACATCGTCATCATCTTCATCAACAACGCGATCTACGGCATGACCGGCGGCCAGATGGCCCCGACCACCCTGCTGGGCCAGGTCACGGCCACCACGCCGTACGGCCGCAAGGCGGAACTCAACGGTTATCCCCTCAAGATCACGGAACTGCTCGCCCAGCTCGAAGGCACCTGCTACGTCACGCGCCAGAGCGTCCAGAACCCGGCCGCCGTCCGCAAGACCCGCGCCGCCATCAAGAAGGCGTTCCAGAACTCCATGATGAAGAAAGGCACCTCGTTCGTCGAGGTGGTGAGCACCTGCAACTCCGGCTGGAAGATTCCGCCGGTGGAAGCCAACAAATGGATGGAAGAGAACATGTTCCCGTTCTATCCGCTCGGTGACATGAAAGACAGATAAACCAGCGAACATTATGAAAGAAGAAATCATCATAGCCGGATTCGGAGGACAGGGCGTCCTCTCGATGGGCAAGATCCTCGCCTACGGCGGCATCATGCAGGACCAGGAAGTCTCCTGGCTCCCCTCCTACGGCCCGGAAATGCGCGGCGGCACCTGCAACGTGAGCGTCGTGCTGAGCGACAACAAGATCAGCTCTCCCGTCCTGAGCCGTTTCGACACGGCCATCATCCTCAACCAGCAGTCGATGGACAAATTCGAGAAACAGGTCAAGCCGGGCGGACTGCTCCTGTACGACACCAACGGCATCACGCGCCACCCGGAACGCACTGACATCACCATCTGTCGCATCGACGCGGTAGAGGAAGCGGCCAAGATGGGCAACGCAAAAGCCTACAATATGGTGGTACTGGGCGCCTTCCTGAAGATGAAACCCATCGTCACGATGGAAAACGTCCTCAAAGGCCTCAAGAAATCCCTGCCGCCGCGCCGCCACAACCTCATTCCGATGAATGAGCAGGCCATCACGGCCGGCATGGAAGCCGTGGTCAAAGTCCGCTGAACGGAATCCGCTACCGGCTGCCTACCTTGACAGTCGTTTCACCATGGGAAGGTTTCACAATGAAAACCTTCCCATTTTCATTGCCCTCGAGCACCTCGACGTCCCCGTAACGAAGGGAAGTGACGTTGACGCCCCAAGTTCCTTCCAGATTGGGATCGTCCTTCCCCGTCACGTACTTGTACTTGACCTTCAGGGAATCCGGCGCGGCGTTCTGGCCGGCAAAGACGAGCATCGTGAATTCGGAATCCGGCGTGTGCCCCCACATATACGACTGGAAGGCGTGAAGGCCCTCTTTGGGATCGTTCCAGATCCAGTTGCTGCCGCCGTTGTAGACGGAAAGCTCGGTGGAAACGCCGTGGATCGTCTGCGTGTACGATTGGATCTGCGTGATGGCATTCATCCGGGCGTCCTGGTTGGCCTCGAAATGGAAAACCAGCGGATAGGTCTTTGCCTGCTGGGGATCGATCAGATCGTTGCCGTCCTCATCGATGAAATAGAAATCGACCGGACAGCCCGCATAGAAGATCACTCCCTGCGGAATCTTGCCGTTGTCCACGGCATTGAACCATTCACACCCCGTCACGCAGAGGACGGTCAGGCACAGGAGCGCGAAAACGCGCCATACGGTATTTTTCATAATTACCTAGGTTTATTCGTGGGTGGAAAAACGCTGCAGGGCCAGGGCCTCGTAGCGGGTGCCGGGACGGCCGTAATTGGCATACGGGTAGATGGAGATGCCGCCGCGCGGCGTGAAGAAACCCGTGACCTCGATGTACTTGGGGTCCATCAGGGCGATCAGGTCCTTCATGATCGTGTTGACCGTATCTTCGTGGAAGCCGCCGTGGTTGCGGAAGCTGCCCAGATAGAGTTTCAGGGATTTGCTCTCCACCATCTTCTGGTCGGGAATGTAGGAAATGCGGATTTCCGCAAAATCGGGCTGGCCCGTAATCGGGCA